>JACPCK010000043.1 GCA_016179845.1 Chloroflexota bacterium
GGGATGCCAGGGGTCTGGGGCCTGCCCTGAGCCGAAGCCCTGAGCCTGCGAAGGGTCAGCCGAAGGGGTGTCCCCCAGGTTTCTCTTTTCCCCCTCTCCTGCTGGAGAGGGGCCCAGAGGGTGAGGTATCTGTCTCCAGAGAGGACGTGATTTCTCGGGAAGCAGCGTCCACTTTTGTAAAGAACTAAGGAGACTCCACACTAACACTGAGAGGCCGAAAACGGCCTGGCTCAGCCCTGCCTAGGTTAGTTCAGCTTTCTGAAGCAATGCTTGCCTGCCCGTCTTTGTGAGCGGAGCGCCAGCCCTTCAGGGCCGTCTTGCGGCGCAGGTAAGCAAGCTGAGTGGAGAACGGGAGGCCTTTGGGGCAGTAGTCCTCACAGGCCAGGAAGCCCACGCAGCCGAAGACGCCGTCCTCTGTGGCTACGACTTCGTAGACCTCCCCATCGGGGCGATGGTCCCGTGGGTCGGCCAGGAAGCGGGCCACCCGCAGCAGGCCCGCGGGGCCCAGGTAGTTGCCATTCATCTGTGCTGCTGCGCAGGCAGCCATACAGCAGCCACATTCAATGCAACGGTCCAGCTCGTAGATGGCCTGGGCCTTTTCGTTGGGCATCCGCTCTTCCTGTGTCTGGGAATCAAATGGGCGGTCTGTGTGGACCCAGGAGTGGACCCGCTCCCCCATCTCCCTGAACCAACTCCCCGTGTCGACGGACAGGTCCGCCACCAGTCGGAAGAAAGGCAACGGGAGCAGGGCTATCTTCTTTGGTAGCTCAGCGGTGCGAGTACGGCAGGCCAGCCTGGGGCGACCGTTGACCAACATGCCACAGGAGCCGCAGATGGCCGACCGGCAGACAAAGTCGAAGTTAAGGGACGGGTCCATCTCCTCCTGGATGCGAGTGAGGGCGGTAAAGAGGGTCATCCTGGGAGTCTCTTCCAGGTGATACTCCTGGAGATGGGGCTTGGACCCGGGATCGTGAGGGTTGTGGCGGAATATGTTGAAGGTGAGCTTCCTGCTAGCCACGGACATGCTCCTTCTCTGTAAGGACTTTGCCCTCCCCGTAGCCGCGCTCTCCGGGCGGTAGCTCCGTGATGCGCACGGGCTCGTAGCTTAGGCTGGGGAGGTCCGCCGGCGAGGGCCAGGTGGCCAGGGTCCTTTTCAGCCAGTTGACGTCGTCCCGGTAGGTATAGTCCTCCCGATAGTGGCTTCCTCTGCTCTCGGTCCGCATGAGGGCGCCGTAGGCTATGGTGATGGCCAGGCGGATCATTCCAGGGAGGCGGAGGGCTGCCGCTAGCTCCGGATTGGGCCCCACGACACTGGAGCGAAGCCCCAGTCTCTTGGCCCGCCGGTGCAGCTCCACCAGTTTGTCAACGGCCTCGGTCAGGTCTTTCTTGTTGCGGAAGATGCCTACCTTCTCCATCAGGGTATCGGACATCTCTTTCCGCAGGGCATGGACAGACTCCGGCCCGCCAGCCATGAGCCGTCTTAGCCTCTCCTCCACCCTGAAGCGGGCCTCAGTGGCTAGGGCCGCAGCCACCGACTCGGAGTAAGGGATGTCCAGCCACTCCAGGTCCTGGGTGACGCTCTTGCCTACCACCATGCCAGCCACGAGGGTCTCCGCCACGGAGTTGCCCCCGAGGCGGTTGAAGCCATGGAGGTCCCAGCAGGCAGCCTCGCCCGCGGCGTATAGGCCCGCCAGGCCGTAGGTGCGGCCGTTAATGTCTGTGCGGACTCCCCCCATGCTGTAGTGCTGGGTGGGGCGAACTGGGATAGGCTCATCGATGGGGTCGATGCCCAGGAAATCCCGGCAGATGGTGGCCACCTCCTTGAGGTTGGCCTCAATGTGCTTCTTGCCCAGGTGGCGGATGTCCAGCCACAGGTGGGGCCCATAAGGGGTGTCGACGCCGAAGCCCCGGCGGATGTGTTGCACCATGCGCCGGGAGACCACATCCCTGGAGGCCAGCTCCTTTTTCGCCGGCTCGTACTCTGGCATGAAGCGGCCCAGGTTCTTGTCCAGCAGGTAGCCTCCCTCGCCGCGGCAGGCCTCGCTCACCAGGATGTCCCCAGGGACCACGCCGGTGGGGTGGAATTGGACCGCTTCCATGTTGCCCAGTGGGACGACCCCAGTGTCCAGGGCGAGGGACATGCCCGTCCCTTCGTTGATGATGCCGTTGGTGGAGCGGCCATAGATGCGGCCGTGGCCGCCTGTGGCTATCACAATGGCCCTGGCCAGGTAGGTCCGTAGCTGGCCGCTGCGGAGGTCACGCACGATGGCGCCGTAGCAGCGCTGCCCGTCGTGGACAAGGGCCAGCGCCTCCACCCGATCGTGCACCTCCACCCCTAGCTGGAGCACCACGTTGTCCAGGGTGTACATGAGGGCGTGGCCCGTGCCGTCGGAGGCGTAGCAGGCCCGCCACTTCTTGGTCCCGCCGAAGTTCCGGGCGGCGATAAGGCCCTCCATCTCTGCCAGCTCCTCCACTACCTCGCCGTCGGGCATCTGACGCTTGCCCGCCACCACGCGGCTCCACGGAAGCCCCCAGTACGCCGTCTGCCGCGCGGCCACTGGGGCCAGGATCACGAAAAGGCGGGCCACATCCTGGTCACACCCCCAGTCGGACCCCTTCACCGTATCCTCAAAGTGAACGTCGGGTGAATCGCCGTGGCTCTTGGTCATGTTGCCCAGGGCAGCCTGCATGCCTCCCTGGGCTGCCGTTGAGTGGGAGCGCCGCGGGGGCACCAGAGAGACGAGGATGACCTTGAACCCACGGGAGGCTACCTCTATGGCCACGCGCTCGCCGGCCAGCCCCGCTCCGATCACCAGGACGTCGGTGGAGATCATCATAGCCTGCCTCCAACACGGTACAGGGTCACCAGGATGGCAAACCCCAGGGCCAGCACCAGGGCAGTCCATACCAGAAGGATAGGGTGGGCCAGGCGCCTGGACAGAATCCCCCACTTTACCGCCATCCGGTATATACCGATGGACATGTGGCTTTCCACTATGAGAATGAAGGGTATGTAGAGCCAGAGGTATATCTGAAAGACCCGCGCCCCACTCTTGGTAGCCTGGACGGGCAGGTCTGTCAGGATCACCCACAGGTGAATGGCCACCAGGCCCAGGAGGGCCACCCCGCTCACGATCTGAAAGGCCCAGGTCCAGGTATCCAGATGCCGCGTGGAGCGAATGTGCCGCAGCAGGGTCGACTGCTGCCTGAAGGAGGCCGGCACCTTGCGGACGGACAAGAAAATGTGGCCCAAGAGGAAAAGGAGGAGGAAGACCACGCCTATCTGAAGGAGGTAGTACCGCTCCAGAAAGCCAGCCAGGGTGTCCATGGCCGTTGTCCCAATCAGGACGCTAAAGAGGAGCCCCATGTGCATAACCATGAAGACGGCCAGGCCAACCCCCGTGAGGCTGAGGGCGAGCTCCAGGACGGCCACGGCCCGGCGAGGCTGTGTGAGGGCGGGCCAAGGCTCGGTGCGGACGCTCCATTCGGCGGTCGCGCCGTCGGAGCGAGGCACTGCACCTCGACTGGCACCCGGCTGCGGGAGCCTTCGACCATGGATCGACATCGCAGCATCCCCTTTCTCGGCCTATGATTTGCGAGCCTATCTCAGATAGGGCGTATCGTCGGTGCGGTGTTGCCTTTTACCTGAGCGCCGCCACCTCTTTTGGCTCTGTCGCCTCCCCCTGGGGGAGCTCTATGCCCGGCTCTTTGATCAACGGTGTGGGTTCCTCCGGGCTGCGGAAGATCCTCTCCCCGGGCTGGAGGTCAAGGACTGCCCGGGCGTAGTCTCCCACTCGTTGGACCACCAGTTTGGGGTCGGCGACATGGCGGTAGTGGTACTGGGGCGTATCTACATAGGCCTCCACTTGGGTGGGTGGGAGGGGCGCCCGCTGGCGGAACTCCTCTATCTCCATGGCCAGCGTCCTCTCGGCAGCCTCGGCGTAGAAAAGAAGGACGTAGCGCGCCACCTTCAGCCCGGCGACTCGCACACAGCCGTAGCGGGGCAGGGAGCACTGCCTGCGGTCGGCATAGAAGGGGCACAGCTCGATGCCGCGGGCCCTCACGTCCTCCACGGTCTGGATCTCCGGGTCGTCCAGACGCATAGTGCAGGGGTCGCCCTGGTAGACCAGCATCTTCTCTTTCATCTTGTCTTCCCCCGTCCAGTTTTCCCTTCTTGGCTCCAGTGTGGCACGTCTGACACGTCTTCACATCGGGCGTCGGCTCCCTGCCCCTCAGTCTCTGGTCGAGTCCGCGCCTCATCCGATGGCTCTAGTCCTTGAGTCGGGGGGCTCAGCCTTTGGTATGAGATGTGGCAGGAGCATGTCCGAAGCATTTGAGAAGTTTTTCACGAGACGGTACAATAGAGTTACAGAGCCATCCATCAAAGGTAGGGGGAAGATGGATGTAGCCAGGGTTGTTCTTGTGGATGACCATCCGGTGCTCCGGGAGGGCCTGCGCAACCTCCTCAAGCACGAGCCTGACATAGAGGTCGTGGGCGAGGCGGGAGACGGCTTCCAGGCGTTGCAGGTGGTGGAGGCCCTCAGGCCGGATATCGTGCTGATGGACGTGGTCATGCCTGGCCTGGGTGGCATTGAGACCACACGGCGTATCAAGAAGGTGAGCCCGACCACCGCTGTGGTGATTCTTACGGCGTATGACGACGACCGCTACATAGTGGGGCTGCTGGAGGCAGGGGCTGCCGGCTACCTCCTCAAGAGCGCCTCTGCCCATGAGGTGGTCCAATCTCTCCGGGCCATCCGGGCCGGGGAGACGGTGCTTTCTCCCACGGTGGCTGCTGCGGTGCTGAGCCGAGCCGCTAGGGCGCCGGCGTCTAACTCTCTCCATAGCGGCAGCGATGCGTTGACCTCACGGGAGCTGGAGGTCCTGGCGCTCGCTGCGCGGGGGCTGAGCAACAAGGAGATCGCTGGCCGCTTGTCCCTCACCCTTTCGACGGTGAAGAGCCACCTGGTCAACATCTTTAGCAAGATAGGTGTGGCCTCGCGGACGGAGGCAGTGCTGGAGGCCCTCCGGCGCGGCTGGGTGGACCTGCAAACCCCTTCAGGTGAGTCTGCTTCAGGCGAAACTGCTGATGTAGCGCCCGTTCAGAAGGCGTTTGGGAATGAGGCCCATAACACTCAGGCAGGGCTCAATGATCAGAGACGCAATCCCGCAACGGAGGATGTGGCCCCCCCAAAGGATATGGGGAAGGCTCACTGAGGCCCTCTTCTCGCCACGTCGACCCGGCACCAGGAGGGCGACACACCTTTGGCTTCTGGCCGGGATCATGGCTGCGGGCCTTCTTCTGCACTACGGCGACGACCTTCCACTCCTCTCGACCGCGGCCGCTCGGACACCCATCCCCTTAACCAACCGGCAGTCCCTGGAGCGCATCCTGTTCCTGCTCCCAGTGATATACAGCAGTGTGATCTATGGGAAGAGAGGAGGCCTTACCATCCTGGCCCTGGCCATCGCCCTCATGGTCCCGAGGGCTGTGCTGGGGCCAGGGGACCTGGTTCAGGCCCTTCTCCAGGTAGCTGGCATCTCGGTGACGGGTGGCCTCTTCATATGGCTCGTGGTGTCCGAGCACAGGAGGGTGGAGCACGCCAACGCCCTGACTCAGCGCGTAATGATGGCCCAGGAGGATGAGCGCCAGCGTATTGCGCGGGAGCTCCACGACGAGACCGTGCAGTCCCTCTATATCCTCTCCCAAAGGCTGGACCGTTTGGCCCGGGGAGACAGTGCCTATGTCAGCGAGGAGGTATCCACGGAGCTGTTAGGAGTACGAGAGATAGCCCTCAAGGCAGGGAGCGACCTGAGGAGGGTGCTGCAAGACCTGCGCCCCCGCATCCTCGATGACCTTGGCCTTCTACCTGCCCTTGAGTGGCTTGCCGATGAGCTGTTACGCCAGCATGGCACCAGGGGACGGGTTGAGGTCCACGGGGCCTTGCCGGAGCTATCCCCCCAGGCCCAGTTGCTCCTCTGGCGAATCGCCCAGGAGGCCCTGCACAACGTGGCCAAGCACGCCAGGGCCGGTGCTGTCCTTGTATCCCTTCAGGGCGATGGCCATCGCCTTAGGATGACCATCACTGACGATGGCAAGGGCTTCGACACCGCGAGAGTGAGGCGGGAACTTCCTCGTCAGGCTAAGCTGGGTATTATGGGTATGCAGGAGCGTGCCCGGCTATTGGGTGGCAGCCTCACCGTCCGCTCCGAGCCTGGAAGGGGCACCACTATCTCTGTGGACCTTCCCTTGGCTGCTTCTCTTACGCCCAGGGGGGAGTTTTTCCCCGGTGCCTCCTCACCAGCCAGCTAGCTCCTTCTGCGTTCCCAGAGCAGCCTACCTTTTCGGCGGTATGGTCAGGGCCACCAGGCGGTCCACGTTGGCCTCCGCCTCCAGGCTGTTTATGGCCTTGACAAGCTGGTCAAACTGGCCCTCTGGTATGGCTAGCCCCGGCGCCAGGAGCTTCATGAGGGAGTTCTCTTCCTTCAACCTGAACCGTAGCACCTCGCGGCCGTTGAGTTCCCCCACAAAGGTCCTGCTGTCCTTGAGGACGACGGTCATCCTGGGGAAATAGGGCGGCCTCTCCTTGGTGCCTATTAGCTCGATACGCTCCACCAGCCGGGAGACAACAGGGTCCTCCTGCTGCTGGGAAGGGGACTGGGAGCGGTTCTCCAGGCTGCCTATTGCAGGGCCGTACTGGGGGTAGCTCCTGTTCTTCAGGGCCATCGCCACGCCAAAGGCGGTTGACATAACCCCTCTGGTGGCCGGGTTGGGGAAGGCCGGGCTGGGGTAGGTGGTCTCCAGATGGTACATCTCCAGGCGGATTTGCTCCACCTCCTCAGGGCGAAGGTTGTGCTCCTGGGCCATGGAGATGGCAAGCCAGATGGGTGTCTGGATGTATCCGGTCATGGGCCACTGCTTTGAGGTCATGTACACCAGCTCGTACCGCTGGCCCAGACCCTCCGTCACCGAGGAGAAGTCCCAGTCCCTCTTTCCGGTGAAGGCGTAGTAGAAGCCGGCCTCTCCATCCAGGGCGCTCTCCGCCGTGCGAGCCCCTGTGCTGGCCATCAAGGCAGCCCAGACCCCGTTCCGGGTCGCAGTGGGGTCCTGGAGCGAGGTCTCGCCTGTCCCGGCGCGCGCGCCCTCCACAGTGCCGCTGGCAAAGGTAGCTGCCAGGGCCAGGGCGCTGACCATCTGGTCTCCGTTCAGGCCCAGGAGCTTTCCCGCGGCTGTAGCAGCGCCGAAAATGCCGAAGACAGGGCTGGACCTGAAGCCGTGGGCCTGGACCGCTGAGATGTAGTCCGGGTTGCTGGCCAGGCGTGTGATGACTTCTATGCCCGCAGTGACGGCAGCTATAAACTCCCTGCCGCTGCATCCCCTGCCTTCTGCTATAGAGAGGGCGGCGGGCACCACCTGGCAGCCCGGGTGGGTCAGCATTCGATAGGAGTCGTGCTGGTTTCGATGGGCCATGTAGGCGCAGTTCACGAAGGCAGCTCCCACCCTTGTGACCCTGGCCCCATCTCCCAGGATGGTGGCGCCTCCCTTGGCAAGCCCCTCCTGAGCGATGACCAAAGCCTTCTCCCTCTGACACTGGGGGCTTTCGTGGGCGGCCAGGCCGGTGCCAAAGGCGTGAAGGATGCGGGCCTTCACCCTGTCCTGCACCTCATCAGGCAGGCTCTCGTAGGTCACGCTGGTGGCAAAGCGAGCCAGTCTGCGAGCCAAAGTATCCGCCATTGCTTGCCCTCCCTTGCGTAGTCGTCCTTCAGTGGCAGAGCTTTCTGAATGGCAGAGGAGCTGAGCGTAACGCTTTCCCCTAAGGGAACTCCTCTGTTGAGGCGATTGTAGTGATGCAGGACAGGGGAGTCAAGGAGAGCGTCTTGCATATTTCCAAGGCTGCTATACTTGCGCCGACTTATTTGATTTGTGGAAGGTCTTATGCCAGAAGATGCGAAGACGATTGAAGAGCTTATTGGAGTTCTTGTGCAACTCATTCCTGCTGGCATCAACGGTATGATTGAGCGCATTGTCGCGGCGCACCCTGAGTTTGTAGACCCTACCATTGAAATGGTAGAGGGGACGCCACAGCCGATATATAAGGCGAAATTCGGCAACATAGCCGTCATTACGATACAGGAATTCCTCTCCTTCGCCTTTGATAGGCCAGACCTCAGCCATTTTTTCGTTGAGCAGACGAATGAGTAGGCTGGCATTCGTCTCAAATACCATATTCACCTCCCGATAGTGTAGGTATCTCTAGGGAACTGGTGGTGTTCTTTCGTCATTTTGCCTTGACTTTCGTAGCTATGCCAGATATAATCACAGCTAACAAAAAGATGGAGCCGCAGACGTTAGCAGCGCCTACGGCCCCTAACCAACGGAAAGGTCGTATCTTCCCGTGGTCTACACAGATGTTACTCCTCTCGACGCAACGGTTCAAGAACCGCCCATCGTTCAAGAGCTTCAAAGGCTCTTTGGCAACCTCGAAGATGCTCCCCTTCTCGAAGCTCTCATAGGCCCTACCCGCCGTGGCCCCAAAGGGCATCCTGTCTACACGCTCTGGCGCTGCTTCGTTGCCAAGTACGTTCTGGGCCTTGCCTCCACGGCTGCGCTGATTCGGGAACTTCACAACAACCCCTTCATTGCAGAGGCGTGTGGTATCTCTTCCCCAGATGCAATCCCTCACGAAAGCACCTTCTCTCGCTTCTTTGCTCGGCTCTCCAAGTACAACACCGCCGCAAAGGTCAAGGATGTATCCCGTGCTCTTGTGAGGCGCTTCTATGAGGACAAGCCTGGGTTTGGGAAGCGGGTCGCCATCGACAGCACCACCTTGAAGGGATGGGTCAATGGTGGGAAGTCTGCCCCTTCGGACAAGCAGGCTAAATGGTCGGTCAAGAAGAACACGCATGGGAAAGAGGAATTCATATTGGGCTACAAGCTGCATCTTATGGTAGATTGCGAATACGAATTGGCCATCGCTGCAAACGTCTCGCCCGGCAACACCCATGATGTAGCCCGTGCCTCCAACGTTCTGCGAGAGGCCCGCTTCGGGACGAAGGGCAGCTTTCAACCTGCATACGTCATGGCAGACAAAGGATACTCCTCCAGAGAGCTTCGTACTCTCATCGCCCGCCAATACGGTGCCACGCCTGTCATAGACATCCCCGCCTCTCACAAGAGGGCGCTCGCCACCTACGGGGAGCAAACAACGCTTCCTGGGTACATGGCCCTGAAGAAGCAACGCACGGCGGTAGAGCGGGTGTTCTCCCGCTTGAAGGGCCAATGCTCTCTGAATCGGATTACGGTACGAGGTCTGCGAAAGGTTACGGTGCATTGCTACCTCTCGCTGCTTTCCATGCAGGTGTCAGCGATTGCGGGAAGATGTGCTTCAGCACATTCTTCGTTACCTCGAAAGTCAGCAGAGCCTTTGTTTGGTCAACCTCTCTTAGTTCCTTGTGGTGCGCCCCAGTAACCCGGAAGTAGTTCGCTGCCTGAGTCGTCTTCAACAGGTCTTCAGTGATTAAACCCTTGGCAGCGGCTTCCTTCAGCATCGCTCCGAGCATCCCGTCCTTGACCTGCTTGGCTAGTAGTGCTCCATGCATGGCACGTCCGCACATCACGACACATGACTTCCGGGCATTTATCGAAAAGACTGCTGCCGCCTCCAGAACGTCCTCTAAGATCGGGACGGGGATGTCGTATGACTCCAAATCCATAACTAGAGCAGCCCAATTCGTTCCGCCGAGGGCACTTTCCAGTTCTCCAGCCCTGATGACTACGTTGGTATGCGCCTTGCATTTCGGGCACGGCACAGGACCGCGATAGTTCTGATACGTGTCCCGATCTAGTTGAATTACTTCTGCACATCCGAGACAGTTGACGTTAGGCACGTAGCTCCTCCGTTCAGAAGATGATGTCATTTTACGCCTCCTTTGCACTGATGGGGGAAATACGCAAGACGCTCAAGGACTTTGTTATGTCCCAACGCTATTGCCCCGGGGAGTACAATATCTGACCAGTATGAGTGCGCCAGCACGTTCCGGCGGGGCAGGCGGCGGGCGGCTGCAACCCTTTGTGGCCCTTGAGAACCCTGCCTTCCGCAATCTGTGGGTGGCCAGCCTGGCTGTGATGATCAGTATGTGGATGGAGGCCACTGTCCTTGGCTGGCTGATGCTGGAGCTAACAAACTCCCCCTTGCAGGTGGCCCTGGTTGGCTTCTATCGCAGTGTGTCGCTGCCCCTCTTGGGGGCCTTCAGCGGCCTGCTAGCAGACAGGGCCAACCGGAAGCACCTCCTGATAGGAGCCCGCTTTGGTGCGGTGGTCACCAGCAGCGTGCTTCTGGTCCTGATCGCCACTGGCCTGATCCGCCCGTGGAGCATGGCCTTGCTGCTGTTGCTTTCGGGCGTCTCCTTCACCATCGATTTCCCTGCCCGGCCTGCCTATGTATATGACCTTCTGGGGCCAAGGGGGGTGGCCAACGGCATGTCCCTGGACACCGTTGGGTTTACCATCAGTCGCATCGTGGGTCCAGTGCTGGCTGGCACCCTTATCAGCCTGGCTGGCAATACCGCGGGACTTGCCTATGCCGTTGTGGTGGCCCTGTACGTCCTCGCCCTCATTCTTGTTCTGACTCTCCCTGCCCTGGAGCGGAGGGCCGCTGCGCAACTGACCGTGTGGCGAAGCCTGTGGGAGGGCGCCCGCTATGCTCTTTCGGTTCCGATGGTCAGGGCTGTCCTGGCAGGGACAGTGGTCATGAACCTTCTGGCCTTCCCGTTCCAGCAGTTGCTGCCTGTCTTCGCGCGGGATGTCCTCGGCGGCGGGCCAGTCCAGCTTGGGCTCCTATTCGCAGCGGGTGGTATAGGTTCGCTAGCAGGGGCGCTAGCATTCGCAGTAGCTCCACCAGGGAGGCGTGGTGGCCCGTTCTTCGGCGCTGGCTGCCTGGCAATACTGGTGTGCCTATTCCTCTTCAGCTTCTCCCCCTGGTTTGGCCTGTCCTTCTTACTCCTCGTTCTTTCGGGCCTGGGCCAGGCCGCCTTCAGCGTCCTTCAGAGCACCCTTATCCTTGTCTCCACCTCCGACGAGATGCGAGGTCGTGCTATGGGCATGCTGACTCTGGCGATCGGTGCAGGGCCCGTAGGAACGATGCTGGTGGGCTACCTGGCGAGCCTGCTTACCGCCCCTCCTGCCGTGGCCATCGCTACTGGAGCGGGGCTCGGACTGATGGGCGTGTCTCTAGTGATGTTCCCTGCCCTGCGGAAGTCCAGGTGACGGGTTTTCCAGCGCCGATGGTGGCTTCAGGGAACCGGCAAGAAACGGGATGGACTGGTCCCTGGTGGCGTCCCTGGCGGGACTCGAACCCGCAGCCACCTGCTTAGAAGGCAGGTGCTCTGTCCGGTTGAGCTACAGGGACACCTGTCATGTAGTCTAGCAGAACGTATCTGGAGCCACAAGAAAAGGCCGACCTTGCCTCAGGGCCTTTTAGTGTTCCAAATCCGACAGAAACAGGGGAGTTTGAGGGGGCGTCAGCCCCCTCGGAGACAAACAACCACCCCCTTCTCCCAGGTTGGGAGAAGGGGGCCAGGGGGGATGAGGGCTATGGAGTGACGGGGCAGGCAGCAGACAACTAAAAGGCTCTGCCCTTGCCTATTGAAGTAGTGGCGGGCGTCAGATATTCTGCAAGAGCTGGTTGGCTAGGACGACCCTGTCCGTTGCTGACGAATACTTGGAGGTGACCCATGAGGTACCTGCTGGCGGCTGTAGTCGTCCTCCTGGTTATACAAGGGATCCTCGCGTGGGTCTGGGTCAGCTCGGTGCGCCGCGGCCCACTGGCAGGCGAACTGGATGTGGGCCGTGGCTGGCGGATTAATGCTCCCCTTTACCTTTTCGACCCCCAGGGGAACAGGGTAGCCTCAGGGGGTATTCCCGACGATCTCCTGGTCTTCGGCAACAATATCGAGATTACGCCAGCCGGGGAAACCAGGCCCGATCCCACCCGGCATGGCTACTGGCTGGCACTGGAAGAGGACTACCAGGGTCTTGTAGAGTTCAACCTGAACCTACAGCCACTGGACGGTGTCAACCGCCGCTACATGCAGGCGGAGATACCCCAGAATGGCAGTGGCGGGGCCTGGATGTTTCGTGGGCGGCTATTTGCCGTGGAGGGCTACACTGGCACCAACAGGATGTTCTCGGTGCGGGAGGATGAGAGGGCCGTGAGAATTCACATCAACCCGGTGCCCTCGACCCTGGCCGCCGAGAGCTACGCCCTTGAGTTGCAGGGGCGGACAGTGGAGGGGGACATCTTCCTCAATGCCATCAAGGTCAACAGCCAAGGGGGGTGGGACTTCTACAATGCCGATGGGCAGAGGGTGTTCGCCATTGACAAGGCAGGAAAAATCTGGAGTGCGAGCCCCTAGGTCAGCGGATCAGGAACGGGTCTCCAGAGGCATCCCCCAGAGGGGGTACCATCGCTCGAGGGCGCTTTCCAGGGGCAGCTCTTTCTCCATGGCCTCGGCCAGGCGCAGCTCCTCCGGGCTATCCCGCTTCTCGTCCGGCAGGGGCACAAAAGGGTAGAAGCGGTCCCTCTTGAAGCTGTATATCCAATAGGCCTGTCGCTCGCGCCCCTGAAAGGGGAAGACGGCGGCCAGTAGCTGCTTGGTATGGTTGCCCTCGGCGAAGTAGCTGCCGAGGGTCTGGACTGCCTCAACCACGTTCTCCAGGCTCCGGTCGTCCAGGAGAACCCACCCGAAGCCGTAGCTGTCCTTCTCCAAGGAAAAGCGGGTCCAGACTGTGAAGCGCCCTGCCCTGAGACGGCGGTCCACCTCTCCCTGAAGCCCGTCGAAGAAAGCAGTTTGCAAGGGCTTGTATGAAAGCCCCCCTTTTCTATCAGATACAAGCCTCAGCTTCTCGCGGAGAGCTGTCTCGGCACGGGCCAAGGCGGCCAGGCCACCGAACGGAGCCTTTCGCTGACCGAACAGCGGCCGGAGGAGGCCCAAGGGCTAGATGCCTTCTATCTGCTTGGCAAGACGGCGCAGGCGTTCCACCCGCTTCTGCACCGGCGGATGGCTGGACAGGAGCTCCATTATGGAGTTGCCTTTCAAGGCAGGGACGATGAAGAAGGCGTTGGCCCCTTCTACCTTACGCAGGTCCTCGGTCGGTATCCTGGCGATGGCGCCGCTGATCTTGGTGAGGGCCGAGGCCAGCCGCGAGGGCATCCCCGTAATGAAGGACCCGCCCCAGTCCGCCGCATATTCTCTGTACCGTGACAGGGCCAGGATCAGCAGGTTGCTCACAATCCATACCAGGACGGTGACCAGGTACACCACCATCAGCCCGGCCATGCCATTGCCCTCGCGGCGGCCCCGGCCGAAGCCTCCCAGGAGCCCCATCCACATCAGCGAGTTCATGAGCATGGCCGCCAGCATGGCGAAGAAGCTGGCCATGGTGATGATTGTCACATCCCGGTTCTTGATGTGGGTGAGCTCGTGGCCCAGCACCGCCTCCAACTCTTGCGGCTCCAGCCGCCTCATGATGCCCGTCGTGACGCACACCACCGAGTTCTTGGGGTTGCGGCCCGTTGCAAAGGCGTTAGGAATATCCATGTTGGCTATGGCCAACTTGGGCTTGGGCAGCCCCGCCCGGGCGCACAGCCGGTCCACCATGGCATGGAGCTCAGGCGCCTCCTGGGGGCTCACTACTTTGGCCCCCATGGACCGGAGCACCAGCTTGTCCGACAGGAAGTACTGGAGGCCCAGCATGATGGCCGCGATGATCGCCAGGAAAATCCAGGGCACACCGAAGGCCCACAGCACCGTGACAAAGAAGAAGTAGACCAGGGCCAAGAGGAACATGACCAGGAACATACGGACGGTCAGCTCCCAGTCACGGCCAGTAGCTCGCTCACGCATTCCTTATTCACCCTTTCCAGGCTTGCTCTTGCTCTTAATATTATAGCATCAGCGCCTGCTGGGCGCTGGACGGCAGAGTACCCCACAGTACACCGGCGTCTCCTGAGAGGTGCGTGACTGGAGAGTTGGCCCCTGGGCCCGTTGACTCGCCCCAGCACGGGATATATCCTTGCTCCACATACGCTACCTTCGCGAGTTTGACCAGGCGGAAAGCAGAAACTGGCGGAGCATCTCAGTCCAGAGGAGGGATAGATGGAACCCTTTCGTATGACGATAGCGCAGGCCTCTTCCCTCGTCCAGAGCAGGACCCTTTCACCAGTGGACCTCATGGAGTCCCTCCTCCAACGTATAGAGCGGCTAGAGCCACACCTCAAGGCTTGGGCCTACCTGGACCGAGAGAAGGCGCTGGCTGCGGCCCGCCGGTGCGAGGAAGAGATATCCACGGGGCACTATCGGGGGCCTCTCCACGGCATCCCCATCGGCGTGAAGGACATCTTCTACACCTCGGATATGCCGACGTCGGCAGCCTTTGCACCCCTGGTCAACTTTGTCCCCACCTACGATGCATCTGCTGTTTCCCGCCTGAGAGAAGCCGGCGCCATCATCATGGGTAAGACGGTCACCACCCAGTTCGCCTACTCGGATCCCTCGCCTACCCGCAACCCCTGGAACCCGGCCCACACTCCCGGTGGCTCAAGTAGTGGCTCGGCGGTAGCCGTGGCCACATCCATGTGCTTCGGGTCACTGGGCTCGCAGACCGCTGGGTCAACCTGTAGGCCCGCCTCATACAACGGCATCGTGGGGCTAAAGCCTACTTCTGGAAGGATCAGCCGCTATGGAGTCATCCCGCTGGCGTGGTCCCTGGACACAGTGGGTGTCATGGCCCGCTCCGTGGAGGACACCGCCATCCTGCTCCAGGCCATCGCTGGCTTTGATCCAAAAGACCCCGCTACCTCCTCAGACCCCGTGCCAGACTACCGTTTCCTCTTCAAGGAGCTTCCCAGACCTCCCCGCCTGGGCCTGGTGCGAGAGTTCTTCTTCGACACCGCCGATGAGGAGACCAGGCAGCATACTGAGCAGGTGGCCCAGAAGCTGGCCAGGGCTGGAGCTACTGTAGAGGAGCTGCGACTTCCCGAGAGCTTCCGCTCCCTCCATCAGGTCAGCCGCCTCATCATCAACGTAGAGGCGGCGGCGGTGCACCGCAGCCTCTACGCCAGGTACGGGGCCCACTACTCCCGCATCCTCCGGACCCACATCATGGCCGGGATGGTGGTGCCGGCTAGCGAGTACCTGCGGGCTCTCCAGCACCAGCGCCTCTATACCAGGCAGATGTTTGCCCTCTTTCAGAAGGCCGATGCCATCCTTGTGCCTTCTACTCCCGGGCCTGCCCCCAGAGACCTGAGCACTACGGGAGACCCTGCCTTCCAGGTGCCCTGGACCCACGGGGGCTTTCCCTCCATATCCATTCCCTCCGGCCTGAGCCGGGACGGCCTCCCTTTGGGGGTGCAGTTGGCCACACCTCGCTTCAGTGAAGGACGCCTTCTGTCGGTGGCCCACTGGGCCCAGTCGGTCCTGGGGGTGCATCTGACGCCCCCGGACCAGGAGTGAAAGGACGCCAGGGCCCTTGTCCATGCCTCGCCACTTCACCTGGGTCCTTGCCGACATCAGGATTATCTTCGCCACATCGGGCCTGCGCTCCTACAGCTACGGTTTCTTCAGCATCCTCCTGGGCCTCTATTTGGGCAAGGAGGGCTTTACCGCTCCGCAGGTAGGGGCCATCCTGGCCGTAATGCAGGTGGGCGGCGCCGCTCTCACCCTGCTGGTCAGCCTGCTGGCGGACCGATGGGGCCGGCGACGCTCCCTGGTAGCCCTGAGCCTCCTTTCCATAGCAGGCGGCATAGCCCTGGGCCTGGTGGGTGGTTTTTGGGCCATCATGGCGGTGGCCGCCCTGGGCAACCTGACGGCCACCGCCCGTGACCGCGGCTCCTTCTCCTCCCTGGAGCAGGCTATGTTGGCCGAGGCTTCCTCTCCCCGCCACCGCAACATGACCTTCGGGTACTACAACGCTCTGGCCTCCCTGGCCTCCGCCCTGGGCAACCTATCCAGCGGCATCCCCATCCTGCTGGCACTGTTGCTCCCCGCCCTGGGGGACAGAGACCCTATCAGAGTTATGTTTTTCCTCTACGCTGGGATAGCTGCCCTGACGGCTGGACTGTACACCAGGCTCACCCCTGCCACCGAGGCGCCCCAGCAGGGCCGCTACACCCTGCTCGTGCCCGGTCCATCCAGGGTTATCGTGTTCAAGCTGGCGGGCCTTTACGCTATAGATGCCCTGGGCGGGGGCTTCATCGTCCACAGCTTCCTGGCCTACTGGTTTTCCGTCCGATGGGGCCTGGAGCTGGGGTCCCTGGGAGCGGTCTTCTTCGCGGCAGGACTGCTGAACACCTTCTCCCAGGTGGCGGCGGCGTGGCTGGCCAACCGCGTGGGCCTTCTCAAGACCATGGTCCTGACTCACATACCATCCAGCCTTTTCTTGATCGGAGCAGCGCTGGCTCCCTCGGCGTGGCTGGCGGTGGCTCTCTACCTGGGCCGCGAGGCCCTCTCTCAGATGGACGTGCCCACACGCCAGTCCTACACCGTCGCTGTCGTAGCTCCAGAGGCGCGTACGGCAGCGGCAGGCATCACAACGCTGTCCCGTAACGGTGCCTCCTCTATCGGTCCGTACCTGGCTGGCCTGACCACCGGTGCCCTTTCCCTGGCTGCCCCTTTGCTGCTGGGCGCGGGCATAAAGATCGTCTACGATCTCCTGGTCTACGTCACCTTCCGGGGCGTGCGGCCTCCCGATGAGGCAGCCCTGGCGGGCGCCGGGATGAAGGCGCCGGGTGAAGAGCATCCCCATAGGCGATGAAGGAGACAATGGCTGCACATGGTACATAGCTATTGAAAGTGTCAAAAAGAAAGAGTATATTATTCTTACCTGCCCACGAAGGCCACGGCGTGGGACAGGAGAGACGGATGGGAGGAAGGATCGGTTCCTAGGTATTTTTGGAAAGAGGAGGGTCAATGGCTAAGTACCTGGACCACCACAAGGTAGTGCAGATGCCACCGCAGGCTGCCCAGAAGATGATCGGCGACATAAAGGCAGGACGAGCCGATAGCTCGGGGGTCAAGCCCCTCAACGCCTTTATCGCCAAGAACGAGATGTGGTGCCTTGCTGAGGCCCCTAACGTAGATACGATATGCAAGGCTCACGAGGCCTATGGACTCAAGCTGGGCAAGGGCGACGTAATGGAGGTCAACACCCTCGTGTAGGCGCCCGCAACAACCCAGGACTAAGGAGGCCCCGCGGCCTCCCATGCGCCTTCCATCCGCCTTCTCTTTGAGCCAGTCCTTTCCTTGCCTGCCAGAGCCGCCAGGCGTAAAATCTGGTATGCTCGAAAAGACTGTGCGGCTATTTTATGCTCGGACATCTTCATCCTCAGAGCCTTCAATCCTTCTGGCCTTTGGCACCGGGTAGGTAAGGCCATGTCAGCGGGGCCCCTGGAAAGTGGCGCTGGCACGAGGCCAGGTCGCTCCCTCGTCCTTGTTAGCTTTGCTACGGTAATTGCTCTTTTCGCCCTGGTGACTATGGGCGGCGTTGTACGAGTGACAGGTTCGGGCCTGGGCTGCCCCGACTGGCCCCTGTGCCACGGCAAGCTGATCCCTCCCCTGGATACACCTACACTCATTGAGTACTCTCATCGGCTGTTGGCCTCCGTGGCTGGCCTCCTTGTCCTGGCGACAGCCGTTCTGGCCTGGAGGTCCCACAGGCGGGAGCCCCGGGTCATGGCCCCAGCCACCCTGGCCCTGGTGCTCCTGGTAATACAGGTAGTAGTAGGCGGCTTGGCAGTCCTTGGGGAGCTGCCGCCGGAGACCGTGACCCTTCATCTTGCCCTGGCCGAGGCCCTATTGGCCTCCATTCTGGTCGTCTGGTTGGTGGCGTGGCGTTCAGCCTCTCTGACGACCGGGCGTTTGGTCATTGGTAGCAGACGGGAGCCCGACCGGATTTTGTACCTGGGCGCCCTCCTTTTTGGCTATATCCTGCTCCTTTCCGGCTCCTACGTAGTAGGCTCCGGCGCCACTACCGCCTGTGTTGACTGGCCCCTATGCCAGGGGTCCCTTCTCCCAGTGGGACGCCTGCCTCTTGTGCATGTGGCCCACCGCTTCTTTGCCGCCGCCTTCGGCGTACTCGTGGTAGTCACGGCGGTAACAGCCTGGCGACTTCGACCCGATCTAAGAGTGGCCGCCGCTTGCCTGGCAGCCCTTTTTGCCGGCCAGGTAGCCGTGGGGGCTGCCCTGGTGTGGCTGCGCTTCCCAGCGCCAGCCCAGGCCCTTCACCTGTCGGTGGCTACCGCAGTGTGGATGAATCTGGTGGCCTTGACTGTTCTGGCCTTCCTGACACCCGCCCGGAGAACACCTTCAGGCCGGGTTTCACCCAAGGCGATCCTGGAGCCGGGGAAAGCTAGTCGGTGAAGACATGCTACGGTGCCTTCGCCAAGGTCTCGGACTACGTGACTCTGACCAAGCCGAGGATCGTGCTTCTTCTGCTGGTAACGGCGCTGGCCGCCATGTTCCTGGCCGCCCAGAGCGTTCCCCCCCTGTCTCTCATGATCCTGGTCCTGGGGGCTGGGGCCCTGGCGGCAGGTGGGGCCAACGCCCTTAACCATTACCTGGACCGGGACATTGACCAACAGATGCACCGCACGCGCCACAGGCCAGTGCCGTCCAAGCGCATAGGGCCGCACAGTGCCCTCATATTTGGCATCCTGCTGAACCTTTTGGCCCTCCTCATTTTCTCCTTGTGGGTCAACCCCCTCAGCGGCGTCATTGCTGTGGGGGCTACCCTCTTCTACGTTCTGGTATACACCGTGTGGCTGAAGCGCTCCACGCCCCAGAACATCGTCATCGGAGGAGCCGCGGGCGCGGTGCCCCCCCTGGTGGGCTGGGCCGCGGTAACTGGAGGGGTCTCTCTGCCGGCCCTCTACCTATTTGCCATCATCTTCTTCTGGACTCCACCCCATTTCTGGGCCCTGGCCCTGCTGCTCCGGGACGACTACGCCCGGGCGGGCGTGCCCATGCTGCCCGTGGTCACAAGCCCGGAGGAGACCAGTCGGCAGATCTTTCTCTACACGTTGCTGCTGACTGCGGTCACCATTCTGTTTCACCTGACCGGCCGGACAGGCTGGATATACCTCACCTCAGCTCTGCTCCTGGGCGCCCTTTTCCTCGCTCTGGCCGGGTACCTGTTGCGTTCCAACAGCGCCAGGGGAGCCCGTGCGGTGTTCTACTATTCGATGGTCTACCTGTCAGCTATTTTCGCCGCCCTGGTGGTCGATACTCTTGTTCCATGACGATCCGAGGCCCCTTGACTCTTGGGGAAACCCTGTGATAAATTGAGCGATCCGCTGATGAATTTGCATCAATCTGATGAAACTGCATTAAGGCCGGCGTGGCGCTCAAGAGTGTCCCCTTCTAAAGACCCCATGAGTCACCAAAATGGGCGACGCTACCTATCTCTTCTGCTATTCCTCTTTCCTCTCCTTGCCCTGCTCCTAGCCTGTACGCCCTCTCATCCCCAGTCCACCTTCGATGCCCTGGGCGACGTGGCACAGAAGCAGCTACTCCTCTTCCGGGTAATATTTTGGGCCGCCGTCTTCGTCTTCGTCGTCGTGGAGGCCATCCTGCTCTATTCCGTCATCCGCTTTCGCCGTCGGCCCAACCAGGCCCACCCTGTGCCTATCCACGGCAACTCTCGGCTAGAATGGGCTTGGACCCTGGCCCCCGCCATTGTCCTGGCTGTGATCGCGGTGCCTACTGTGAGATACGTCTTTGAGACGGGCAATGTCCCGGAGAACGAGGCTCTCCGCATCAAGGTCATTGGTCACCAGTGGTGGTGGGAGTTCAGGTACCCTCAGGAGTACGGCAACGTAGTCACAGCCAACGAGCTACGCATACCGGTCGGGCAGGTGGTAGTCCTGACCCTGGAGTCCAAGGACGTTATCCATAGCTTCTGGATACCCAAGCTGGCAGGGAAGGTGGATCTGATCCCTAACCGCACCAACATCATGTGGATCAGGGCTGAGAGCGAAGGCGAGTTCTACGGCCAGTGCGCCGAGTTCTGCGGCATAGCTCACGCCAAGATGCGCTTCCGGGTCAAGGCCGAGGCTAGCGAAAGCTTCGAGGCCTGGGTCAAGGCCATGAAAGCACCCCCCCCTCCGCCCGGAAGCGACGCTGAAGCTGAGGGGGCCAGGCTTTTCACCCAGAAGGGCTGCATCGCCTGCCACAAGATCGAGGGCACCGCGGCGGTAGGCATCCTGGGGCCGAACCTCACCCTATTTGCCTCGCGCTCAACGGTGGGCGCTGGCATCCTGGATAACACCGAGTACAACGTAGCCCGCTGGCTGCGGGACCCGGATGAGGTGAAGCGAGGCAACCTTATGGCGGCCCTGGCGCCTTTCTACAGGGACCCTACAATGAGGCTGAAAGAAGGAGAGATTGAGGCCCTGGTGGCCTACCTTCACAGCCTCCAGTAAGGTGAGATATGGTGAACAGCGAAAAGAGAGCTTCAAGTAGCCCAAGGATGAACGGGAAGACCGGAGGAGCAGAATGGCCGCGCTAACCGTGCCGGGCGTCCTGAGAAGGCCTGCCAGCTACACCGGCCTGTGGAGCTGGGTCACCACGGTGGACCACAAGAGGATCGGTGTGCTCTACGGCGTCACCGCCTTCATCTACCTGCTCCTCGGAGGGACTGAGGCCTTCCTCATGCGCCTCCAACTGGCCCGGCCGGACCAAAGCCTGGTGAGCCCTGAGGCCTTCAACCAGCTCTTCACCATGCATGGCACTACTATGGTTTTCCTCGTAGTCATGCCTCTCGGCGCAGCCTTCTTCAACTTCATGATCCCTCTAATGATTGGCGCCCGCGACGTGGCCTTCCCGCGCCTCAACGCCTTCAGCTACTGGTGTTTCCTCGGCGGCAGCCTTCTCCTGAACTCTAGCTGGTTCCTCGGTGGGGCGCCCAACGCCGGCTGGTTTAGCTATGCCAACCTCACGTCCAAGGCCTTCAACCCGGGCCACGGTATCGACTTTTGGATCCTGGGCCTAATGGTCCTGGGCGTGGCCTCCATGGCTGCGGCCTTCAATTTCATCGTCACCATCGTCAACATGCGGGCTCCGGGGATGACCCTCATGCGGATGCCCGTGTTCGTCTGGATGACCCTGGTGACATCCTTCCTCATGATTCTGGCCTTCCCCGTCATCACCGTCGCCCTCATTGAGCTTATGTTTGACCGGATGTTCGGGACCAACTTCTTCAACCCGGCGGCCGGCGGCCAGCCCATTCTCTGGCAGCACCTCTTCTGGCTATTCGGCCATCCAGAGGTGTATATCCTTATCCTTCCCGCCATGGGGATCGTTTCTGAGATCCTGCCCACCTTCTCCGGCAAGCCCCTCTTCGGCTATCCGGTGGTGGTCTTCTCCGGCATCGCCATCGGATTCCTGGGCTGGGCCGTCTGGAGCCATCACATGTTCACCGTGGGCCTAGGCCCGGTAGCCAACTCCGTATTTGCCCTGACCACCATGACCATTGCCGTTCCCACTGGGGTCAAGATCTTCAACTGGATAGGGACTCTGTGGGGAGGCTCCGTCCGATTGACGACGCCCATGCTCTTTGCCATCGGCTTCATAGCCATGTTCATCATAGGCGGCCTCAGCGGCGTCATGCACGCTGCGGCACCCTCCGATGCCCAGCAGCAGGACACCTACTTCGTGGTGGCCCATATCCACTATGTTCTTTTCGGAGGCGCCATATTCGCCCTCTTCGGAGGCATCTACTACTGGTTCCCCAAGGTCACGGGGCACCTTCTTGGCGAGGGACTGGGCAAGCTGAACTTCTGGCTCATGATTATCGGGATGAACACGGCCTTTTTCCCCATGCATTTCCTGGGCCTCGACGGCATGCCCAGGCGGATATACACCTACTCTGGTGAAATGGGCTGGGGCCTGTGGAACTTCGTTTCCACCGTAGGGGTGGGCATCGTCATCCTGGGGGTCCTGGTCTTTCTGTGGAACTTCTTCTCCAGCCTGCGCCGCGGCCGGCCTTCTGGCGGCGATCCGTGGGACGGCCGCACCCTGGAGTGGTCTATGCCGTCGCCACCACCTCTCTATAACTTCGCTGCCATTCCCAGGGTTAACAGCCGGGACGCCTACTGGGAGCAGAAGCGTGGTGAGGTTGGCGATCCGCCGACGAACTCCCCACGGAGCAATTCCCACAACGAACACAGCAGCAACGGCCCCATAGGAAGAAGGCCCCAGGGCAGCTACTCTGACGTTGCGGAGGCAGCCCGCCTGAGCATCCACCTGCCAGGCCTTTCCTATTTCCCGATACTGGTGGCCATCGGCCTGACCCTGGCCGGATTCGGCCTCATATACAATCTTGGCCTGCTCTTCGCTGGCGCCGCCCTCGCAGTCCTGAGCATCTACGGCTGGGCTTTGGAGCCTGTCTCAGATCCGGCTGGGCACCCACTGGGCCACTAGGAGACAGTAAGTGGAGCACGCACCCGCCACAGGTCACGTTGCCATAGAGGAGACCACCACCGGTCTCAGCCACCGGAAGCTCCTTATCTGGGCCTTCCTGGCGTCCGAGTGCATGTTCTTCGGCTCCCTCATAGCCACCCTGCTGGTGTACCACGGCAAGAGCCTGTCCGGTCCGGGCCCCAAGGAGATCCTCGACATTCCCGTCACCTCGGTGAGCACCTTCGTCCTCCTTCTGAGCAGCTTGATGATGGTGATGGCCTACTCCGCCATCACCCGCGGGAGAGTGAAGGCTTTCCGCATCTGGATCATGTGCACGGCCATCCTGGGAGCCACCTTCCTGGGATTCCAGGCCTTTGAGTTCCGCCACTTCGCCCTGGAAGGCCTGACTCCCCGCACCAACCTCTTCGGCTCTACCTTCTTCACCCTCACCGGCTTTCACGGTGCCCACGTTACAGTGGGGGTCATCTGGCTCCTCTCCCTCTTCGGGTACTCCTTCCGAGGTGACCTGACGCGGGAGAGCGGCCTCAGCGTGGACCTGGCCGCGCTGTACTGGCACTTTGTGGATATAGTTTGGATTGTCATCTTCACCGTTGTCTATCTCATTGGAGTAGCCCTCTGAGGAGGAGCACTGTGAGCCTGCACAGCCAGCCACCGGAGCACGCCCACCCGACACCCTTGACCTACGCCAAAGTAGCGATAGTGCTGGCCCTTGTGACCGCAGTTGAGGTCGCAATATTCTATATGGAGTCCTTGCGGCCTATCTTTCTCCCGGCCTTTATCGTTCTTTCGGCTGTTAAGTTCACCCTGGTGGCCATGTTCTACATGCACCTGAGGTTCGACAGCCGCCTCTTCTCGGGCCTGTTTGTCGGCGGGCTCCTCCTGGCCGCTTCAGTCATCATCGCCCTTCTGGCGCTCTTTCAGATCATCGTCTAGCAGAAGGACCTTCAGGCTAGACCCCCTAAAGTAAGGGGGACATGGTATTATTTCTTGCCAGACCCTTCCCAGGCTGAAAGGCAGAGAAAGACACGTGTTCCTGTCACCGTTGCAGCACGGGGAAACTCCCGATGGCCTGAGCATGGGCCTGTTCCTTGGCCAGTGGAGCCGGGATCCATTCGTCCTGCTCGCCCTGGCTCTCTTGGTGGCCGCCTTCGCGGCCGGCCTGTGGCGCCTCCGCGGCCGCACGCGCCCGGCCCACAGGCCAGTGCGCGAGGGCTACCTGCTCGCCGCCTTCGCTACCCTCATCCTGGCCCTGGTCTCGCCCATAGACTCCTATGCCGACGACCTATTCTCTATCCACATGGCCCAGCACATGCTTCTCATGATGGTTGCCGCGCCTCTGCTGCTCCTGGCCAGCCCCATGCCGGCGTTCCTGTGGGGCCTACCGCGTGCCTGGCGCTATGCACTCGGCCGCCTCCTCACCAGGCGAGGGAGCCTGCGCCGCCTCCTGGGCTTCCTCACCCAACCCCAAGTGGCCTGGCTTACCTTTGCCCTGGTCACCTGGGCATGGCACATCCCTGACGCCTACGACGCTGCTTTGCGTATCAGGCCCGTCCACTATCTTCAGCACCTCACTATGTTCAGCGCTGCCGCCCTGTTCTGGTGGCCTATCATTGGGCCTGCGCCCTTCCGTTCCCGCCTCTCCTACCCCATGCGGTGGGCCTACCTGCTCCTGGCCACCGTCCAGACCATCCCCCTGGGCATTATGCTCACCTTCTCCAACGCCCTGTGGTTCCCTTCCTACGGCGCCAGCACAGCGGCCCTGGGGATCGACCCCATCGCGGACCAGCATCTGGGCGGCATTATCATGTGGGTAGGCGGAAAGATGATGTACCTCATAGCCCTCGCCGTCCTCTTCTTCGCCTGGTTCCAGCAGGAAGAGCGCCAGCAGCAGAAAGCCGCTTCGCAGCAGAAGCTAAGCCGAGCACCCCGTCCCTAGCGAGGGGCCTTCAACGACCACGGACCATCAAGCGGTAGAGAAGCGCCGCTTTAAGTAGGGGCGGGCATAGTGGCCTGCCCAGGCCCTCATGATCTCCTCATGCCTGGGTGAGTGCTCCCAGGCCCTCGAGTGCTCCCGGCTCTCCCACTCGCTGAGGATGACCCACTCATCGCCTTGGCTGACAGGCCTCAGGATTTCGGACCACGTGAACCCCGGCTGCTGCCGGGCAAGCCTATCCAGCTCCGCCAGGTCCTGCTCAAACCTGGAATTGGCTTCCACCTTGATGAACAGCTTGAGGTACACCAGCACAGCCATGATTCCCTCCCTAGGTTAGGGTCATGCCACCGTCCAGGTAGACAACGGCTCCCGTCAAGTAGTTGGAGGCGTCCGAGGCCATGTACAGTGCTAGCAAGCCTACCTCCCGCGTCTCCCCCGAACGGCCCAGAGGGGCCAGGCTCCTCGCCCTCTCCCTGGCCCGCTCCATCTGCTCCGGCGTGCTCGTCTCAGGATCAGGAAAAAAACCCGGAGCAATGGCATTCACGGTAACGCCAAATGGGGCCCACTCCAGGGCCAGTGCCCTGGTGAACTGGGCCAGGCCTGCCTTGGCGGCTGCATAGCCCGTCTGGCCTACAAATACCTTGGCCGAGGCGAAGGAGGAGATGTTGATCACCTTGCCGCGTCTCCTGGACAGCATGTGGGGCCCCACGGCACGGCAGCCGAGAAAGGCCTGGGTCAGGTTTACATCGAGCACGTAGCGCCACTCCTCATCAGTTATGGGCAGGCCGCCCTGGGAGCCCGGCAGGGGCACCACGGGCTTGGTTACCGAGTCCCCTACGTTGTTTATGAAAACGTCGATGCGGCCCCACAGCTCAAGGCCCCTTTGCACGGTTCGGTCCATGTCCGCGGCCTTGGTGGCGTCGGCCACCAGGGTCTCGATTGGGTGGCCCCGCACGGCCATCTCCGATGCGAGAGGGCCGAGATAGCGGTCTGTAAGGGCTGTAGCCAGCACCCTGGCCCCAGCCTCCGCCAGGACACTTACAATGCCCTTGCCGATACCCCGGGCGGCTCCCGTCACGATGACTGTCCGTCCCTCGATGTCAAACTCCTTGGGTGCCATCCTCTCTCCTTCCGATGAGGTGTTTACGGTCTAGACATGCTACGCCTTGTGTAGAGTGGTTGCATAGGCGGCACGTCGAGCCTTTGTGATAGTTTGACCTGTGATGCCGTTCCTTGGGACATCTGCAATCGTCTAGGACTCCTCCGAGGAACAGCGCGCACATGGCCCTTTCTGTTGGAGGCCTTTAATGACGCCGCCACCATAGCCGGCCTGTCCTCTTTCCACATAGACATGGCCCGCTTCCCAGAGGCTGGCGGCACGTACACCTCCCCAGACTTCGACACCGTCCAGAACCGGGTTGCCATCCAGTTTCGGGTGGGCGTCTCCAGCATTCGTGTCCGGTAGAGAGTAGCCCCTCAGGCGGCTCTCTTCCGGGGAGCGATACCCACCTTTCTCGGGGTGCGCGCGTCTGATTCTCAACCACACAAGAGCTAGGCGGCTGCATAGCCCGTTTGGCCTACAAATACCTTGGTCGAGGCGAAGGAGCGGATTCCCACTGAGCCGTAGACCTTCCGCCGGTGCCAGGCGGTGCCCCGAGGCAAGGTCCGCATGCCCGAGCGGCCTTCTACTGCTGCTCCTGGCAGTAGGCGTAGAGGGCGTCATAGACCGGAAAGAGGATCTCCTGCTTGCGATGGTCGTCGGGGCAGAGCTTGGCAACACCGTCGGCCACTGCCCTTAGCCCTGCCGCCTCAGGCACGATATTAATGTCCTGAGGTATATCCGCCCCGTGCACGATGAGGGCGAGTCGTTTGAGGGCCGGATCCTCTAGGCGGTACTCTTCCATCAAGGTCTCAAAGGTACACTTACCCTCACGATGCCCGTATTCTGCACCCTCGGCGTCGAAAGAGTGAGCCACTTCCCGCCGCGCCACCTCCAGCACTTGGTCTGTGGGCACATAAAGGAACTCTGCCTCCCGGTCGATGAACTTCCTGATCAGCCAGGGGCAGGCTACCCGGTCGACCTTGGCATGCTCGCGTGTCACCCACTTCATGTCATATCTCCTTCCTGTGCTGTTCCCGTTAGAGTCCCAGTGCGCTCCGCCCGAACACCCATCCCAGGCCGATGATGCTCCCAGGACCACTACCGTGTGGATCTGCCAGTGCAGCCGCCGCAGGGCCACGAATCCCAGGACGGCCAGGACAATGGCGAAGACATCGGGCCGCCAGCCGTCCACGAAGAGCACGTGGGATGCGAAGCAGACCGCCAGGGAGAAAGCACCCCAGTTCCGCTAGCCCCTAGAGTTCTATGGCCACCCGAAGGGCCTGAGCCCTCTCCGCCTCGGCAAAGTGAAAGGCCGCTCCCGCCTCTTCCAGAGGGTACTGCCGGCTGATGAGGGGTTTCAGGTCCACCCGCTTCGAGGCCATCAAGCCTATGGCCACCTGGAAGTCGGCCCTGGTCATGGCCCTGGGAAAGACCACCACAGCCTCCTTCCTGTACAGCCGGTAAAGATCCAGGAGCGGGAGAGGCGATGGAGATATGCCGTATACCAGGACGCGCCCCCCCGGCCTGATCATCTCCAGGGCCTGCTGCACCGTATCGGGACTGCCTACTGCCTCGATTACGACGTCAGCGCCCAGTCCGTCCGTGAGCCCCTTTACCTGGTCCACAAGGCCCTCTCGATCAGCCTGAAGGGCCCGGTCGGCCCCCATCTGCTCGGCCAGCTCCAGCTTCCACCTGCTGCGCCCCACGGCGATGACGGGGAAAGCCCCGGCCAGCTTGGCGAGCTTAACGTGCATCAGGCCAGACGCGCCCGCCCCCAGGACGACTACGGACTCGGCTGGCCTGAGCTGGGCCAGGCGCTGGCTATGGACCACCGTGCTCAAGGGCTGGACCAGGGCACCCTCGCACAGAGGAAGGTCTGGCGGCAGCCTAAAGGCGAGAGCCTGGGGGACCGCCAGATGCTCCCGCACGACACCGTCCACCTCCCGGCCCATGAAACCGCCGTATGGGCATAGGTTCTCCCTTCCTGCGATGCAGAGGGAGCAGCGGTTGCAGCTCACGTTGGGATTCAGCACAACGGGATCGCCGGGGCTGAACCCGACAACACCCTCCCCCATCTCCCTTACGAGGCCGGCACCCTCGTGGCCGGGTACCAGGGGGAAGCTCACCCTTGTCTGCCCGGAGTAGATCTGCACGTCCGTGCCGCAGATGGCCACGGCCTTTACCTCCACCAGAAGGTCGCCGGGCCCTGCCTTGGGCCGTGGCGCATCTTCGAGGAGTAGCTGCCGGGGGCCTCGAAGGACGGCCTGCCTCATCGCTAGTCCACTACCGTTATCTCTTCCACGGGGAACTGGCTGGTGATCTCGGCCCCCCTCTCGGTGACCACCATCATCTCCTCGATGCGTACCCCCCACTGAAAGGGCTTGCCATGCTGGGTCTCCAGGGCGAAGCTCATGCCCGGCTGGATCTCCACAGGGTGCTCCAGGGAGAAGATGCGCGATATCACCGGCATATCGTACTGGGCCAGGCCCAGGCCGTGGCCCCAAAGGTTGGCAGCCGCCTGGTCCTCCTCCTTATACCCCCAGGCCTCCTGGGCCGAGGGCCACTGGAGGGCGATATCTCTCGTGGTGGCACCGGGCCTTACCGCCTCGATAGAGCGGTACAGCCAGTCCAGGGCCGTCTTGTAGTACTCCCGCTGCTCCGCGGTCGGCTTCTTGCCCACGCAGTAGGTCCGGTAGTGGCAGCTCTTGTAGCCGTTCCATGTCAAGGCCGCCAGGTCGATGATCACCAGGTCGCCCGGCTGGATAATGCGGTCCGAGAAGTTCCGCCAGTTGGGCCAGCTATTTGGGCCGGAGCCAACGATGACATCCTCCACATCCTCCACGCCGGGGACGTTGAACAGATAGTTCATGGCGAAGGCTGTGACCTCATGCTCCCGCATGCCGGGCCGCATGAAGTTAGCCATGGCCCAGTGGCAGCCGTCGCAGATTGCGGCCACAATGCGCATTGCCTCCAGCTCGTCCCCGTTTTTTACAGAGCGGGCCTCCACCATGGGCGTCATACCGTCGGTCCAGTTAATTCCGGCCTCCCGGAAGGCGTTAATCATGTTGATGTCAACGAAGTCCACCCCCAGAGGGGCCTTGTCAACGCCGTACCGCTTCATCTCCGCCAGAATGCTGTCAGTGAACTTCTTGACCTGGGCGCGGGAGGCAGGGCCTGCTGCCCCCTTGATCCAGGAATAGGAGTGACGCACGTTCTCCCTGGGGATCCAGGGGCAGTGACGCTGCACCTGCATCCCTATGTCGCCCTGCTCGAAAAGGATTGGCTCGGCCCCCTGGCAGAGCAGGGCATAGCGCAGGCCCGGCTTGAGCTTGTTCCAGTTGGGGGTCAGCGTAGACGTGGTGTAGCGGATGTTCTCATCGTACATACATAGGAGGGCTCCCAGCCCGTGCCTTGACATTGCCTCTTTGGCCCGCTGCAAGCGGTACCGGCGTAGCCGGTCCCAGTTGATGCGCTCCTGCCAGTCGGTCCCAACCAGGCCGAAGTTGGCGGTGCCGTAGTTCGCCACTTTCTTTCACCCCCTTCTCGTTATTTGACAGTACAGGTAACGCTGTTCTTGAGGGGCCAGCAGTGCCCCAACGGTAGCTCAGCCCGTCCTGTTCTCCAGGACCTCCCTGTTGAGCAGGGAGTAGGGCACCTCACCCCTCAGCACGCTCACTACTTGGTCCATGGACATGCGACGCAGGTCCTCCCGGGCCTGCCGCGAGTACCAGGCTGAATGAGGGGTGACAATCAGGTTTGGCAGCTTGAGAATGGGGTCCTGGGGATCAGGCGGCTCCCTGTCCAGGACGTCCAGGGCCGCGCCGGCGATCCAGCCCTGCTCCAGGGCCCTGCAGAGAGCCCTCTGCTCCACGATGCCGCCGCGGGAGACGTTTATCAAGAACGCCGTAGGCTTCATTCTCCTCAAGGACTCCTCCCCCAGCATGGCTCGCGTATCGGGCGTCAGAGGAATGTGGATCGAGACGTAGTCGGACTCGGCAAGGAGCATGTCCAGGTCCACTACATGGGCGCCCAGCTCTCGCACCACACGGGCAGCCACGTAGGGGTCATGGGCCAGGACCCGCAGGCTAAAGCTGAGCGCCCGAGACACGACGGCAGAGCCAATGCGGCCCAGCCCGATGAGGCCTAGGGTCTGGGTGCTGAGGCGGGTGACGTGCTCCAGCCCCTTCAGGTCCCACCGCCCGTCCCGTACGGTCCTGTTGCCTACCAGCAGCCCACGGGCACAGGCCAGGAGGAGGGCCATTGTGTGGTCGGCTACCTCCTCGATGCAGTAGTTGGTAGTATTGGCTACCATGATCCCCCGGCGTGTGGCTGCTGGCATGTCGATGTTGTCCACGCCAATGCCGCAGCGGATGATGGCACGGGCCTTCTCCAGGGACTCGATAACCCGAGCCGTTACCGGGGCATAGGTAACAAAAACTACATCGGCATCGCGGCTCAACAGGATTACCTCGTCCTCAGTGCGGCAGCCGCCTTCTACAAGTTCTGCATCCAAGGGACGTAGCCTCTCCCGCTCAGCCTCCAGGGAAGGGAAGACATGGTCCGTTACAGCCACCTTGAAACGCGCCACGCTGTCCTGCTCCCAGGCCATTTTTGGGATTCCCGCCAGGGCGATAGTCTAGCATACTGCGTGATGAAGGGGCCAGCTTATTCCTGGGTGCCCTGGCGCCTGCTTCTCTTCGGCGACCATCTACATGATAATGGTGGACTGTACCCCTTGGCAGAAGGCTACCAACCGGAGGTGAGAACGTGAACAGCACCAGCCAGAAGAGACCCTCTGTAGGCCAGTCTCTTGTCAGGCACTTCCGAAGCACCTTAGTCGCGGGCCTGCTTCTTCTGGTGCCTGTGGTCATCACCTATCTGGTGCTCAGGCTCCTCTTTACCAGCATAGATAGCCTTCTTCAGCCAGGTGTGGAGGCCATTCTAGGGAGAAAGATACCGGGACTGGGAATCCTGGTCCTGGCATTCCTGGTCTACCTGGCTGGCCTTTTCAGCGTCAACGTGCTGGGAAAACAGGCTGTGAAGCTGGGCCAGAATATCCTCCTCAGAATCCCCGTGATCAGGGCTGTGTACTCTCCAGCCAAGCAGCTTATCGAGTCCTTCTCCGACATCAAGGCTACCGGATTCAAGAGGGTGGTCCTCATCGAGTATCCAAGGGCGGGGGCCTGGACTGTCGGCTTTCTTACGGGAGTGACCTCTGATGAGAACGGCAGGCGCATGGCCTTGGTATATATACCTACGGCGCCCACACCCCAGTCCGGCTGGGTGGCCCTGGTCCCTGTGGAGGATGTCTTTGACACGGACCTATCCGTGCAGGTAGCCCTCCAAATGGTCCTATCAGGGGGCATAGTCACTCCACCCCAGATCAGGAAGAAGGCGACTACCATCTAGGCGCAGAGGCACACGGGCACGGGCCAATCTCTCCAGTGCCCGCAGCGTTACCGGAAAGCAGCCAAGCCTGCGTAGCGGGCGTCAAATCGCCAGAGACTGGCCTCCCTGACCATCCATTTCATGATCTCCTTTGGGTCTACCAGGATGTCAGTTCCACCATAGATTGGGCAGAGCCACCATGTGAAGGTTGACGATTCTCAGCGTCCTGCTCTATAATATCGCCCGCAATCAAAAGGCTAAAGGAAAAAAGGGTGGCTAACGAGACTGGGAAACGATACATGTGCACCAAGTGTGGCTCAGAGTTCCTGGTGACCAAGGGCGGCACCGGCGAACTCGTATGCTGCGGCGTAGCCATGGTAAAGAAGTAGCCTCTTTCAGAGCAGAGATCCGTTTTCAGGCCAATCTTCTCAGTTCGCGGGGGTTGTTCAATGCCCAACCAGCTTGGCAGAAGGTATGAATGTACAGTCTGCGGGACCACCATTCTGTGTACCAAGGCAGGCTCCGGCACCATAGCCTGTGACGGGCAGGAGATGCAGGTTCAGCAGCCGCGCAAGCTGCCCTCTTCCGATTAGAGCTATCCAGTAGAGCTATCCAGCCTCTGAAGGGCGCTCTGCCCCCAGATCGCAAGCCTCTTGGTTTCCCATTCAAGCCCTCAGATACCAGGCCCGCCTGCCGTCCGCAATGCTAGAGACCACTGCGGCGCGTTCAACTCCCCGGTCGGCTTCACATCACAGGCGGACCTACTGGAGCAGGCGGATGACGCCTATAACCTTCCCCTGGATCTCCAGGTTGCGTGCCTTCGTGTATATAGGCTCCATCTGAGTGTTGGCAGGCTGGAGCCGCACCCTGTCGCCCTCACGGAAGAAGCGCTTCAGGGTCGCTTCCTTCTCCTCCTTGAGCCAGGCCACCACCATGTCTCCCTGCCTCACCTCCGCAGCGGGCCTCAGCAGGACTATGTCGCCGTCGCCGATGAGGGCGTCAATCATGGACAGGCCCCTGACCCGCAGGCCGTAGACGCGCTCCCCCTGGCCGACTAGAGACGTTGGGAGCTCCACGGACTCGGTCACCTGCCCGGCCCAGGACTCGTCGGAAGGAACGGGCACCGGCTGACCGGCGGCGATGTACCCCAGCACCGGAACTGTAACCAGCGGGCGGGCCCGCTCTCTTCCCGCTAGCAGCTCAATACCCCTGGATACCTCCGGGGAGCGTCGCAGGTAGCCGTACCGTTGGAGCAGGCGCAGGTTATAGTCCACCACGGAGGTGGAGCTGATATCGCACCCACTCTGGATGTCCCTTACCGTGGGAGGATAGCCATGCTCCTCCAGGAACTCCCGAATGTAGGCCAGGATGCGCTGCTGCTTGTCGGACAGCTTCTCTCTCGGCATACAAACTCCTCTAGTGAACGTATGTTCTATGCTTCAGATAGAAGCTAGCAGAAAGGCCTCACCGTGTCAATAGCTTGTTCTTCCTAAACTGGACCCAGACTTTCCTTTCTCCCCCCTTTGTGCTAGATTTGAGCCATCCTCGGGCTGGAGGGCGGGTGTGGCCACGTTAGCGTCCCAGCAGTACACGGTAGAAAGCCCCCTTGAGGCCATTGAGCTCTGCTACCGCATGGGATGGACCGATGGCCTCCCTGTCGTGCCGCCCAGCCAGCAGCGGGTCCTGCAGTTCCTGGAACATGCAGGGCGGGAGCCCTCTCAGCCAGTCCTGGTAGAGCCGGTCACGGGGCGGATCGTCACCGTGGAGAAGGCGGCCATCAACGCGGTCATGGCGGGCTGCCTCCCCGAGCACTTCCCTGTGGTTCTCGCTGCCCTGGAGGCCATGAGCGACCCCGATTTCAACCTCCACGGGGCCACGTTGAACACCGGAGGGTCCGCCGTGATGGCCGTCGTCAACGGGCCCATCGTCCAGAGGATAGGCATGAACTCCGGCGTGGCCCTCTTCTGCCCCGGCAACCGGGCCAACGCCACCATCGGAAGGGCCCTCCATCTGGTTCTCTGGAACTGCACCGGCAACCGGCCCGACGAGCTGGACAAGACCGTCATGGGGCACGGCGGGCGCTACTCCATGTGCATTGCCGAGCGAGAGGAGGCTCTCCCGCAAGGGTGGCAGCCCTTCCACGTCGAGAGGGGGCTGCCCGCGGGCTCCTCCGCGGTGACCGTATTCACCGCAGCGCACCCCCTGCAGGCCGGATACCACGGCAGCCCCGATCCCAAGGAGATCCTCATAAACGTGGCCGATACCATGACGGTGCTGCCTCCCTGGAACCAGGAGCTTCTGATGGTGGTCTCCCCCGAGATCCTGAGACACTTCGACAAGGCCCGGTGGAGCAAGGCAGACGTGGGGGAGTTCCTCTTTCAGGAGGCGCGCCGTCCAGGGTATGCGGTGCGCCGGGCCCACAAGTTCCGCTACTCCTACCACGCCCAGGCTGCCGGGGACCAGGATATGCTGCCTGTCCTGGACCGGCCCGAGGCCCTGGACATCGTGGCCGGAGGCGGAGAGGGCGGCGCCTTTGTATTAGTAGTGGCCCTGTACGGAAACGGCATCCACTCCAGGTCCATCACTCGGGAGGTCCAACTGAAAGGCACTCAGGAGGTGTGAGGTGACCACAGTAGCGAGCCCCATGGTCCTTCTAGACCCTACGGTGAAGACGCAGGGGGCGCTGGTGTCCACGGCGCCCCGGCCCAGGAGCCTGGACGGGCTGGTGGTGGCCCTGCTGGACAACAGCAAGCGCAACGCGGACCTGATCCTGGAGGCCACCTATCGCCTCCTCGCGGAACGCTACGCCCTGGCCGGTGTCATCAGGTACGCGAAGAGCACGGCTTCCAAGCCCTTTGCGCCTCAGGTCATGGACGACGTAGTGCGGCGGGCTCAGGTGGCCGTTACCGCCATGGGAGACTGAGGGTCCTGCTCGACGTGCAGTCTGCACGACGGCATCAACCTGGAGAAGAGGGGTATCCCCACGGCCGTGATGGTCTCGGATACCTTCGTTGGCAACGCCAAGAGCATGGCCAAGCTGGGCGGTATCCCTGACTATCCCTTCATTGCGCTGCCGCACCCCGTAAGCAGCCTCAGTAAAGGGGAGATAGACTCCCTGGTGGAGCGCTTCCTCCCACGTATCCTCGGTCTCCTGGTGGCCAAGTCCCCTGTGGAGGCCGGTAAGCCATGACCACCAAGCCCCTTGCCTCCCGCCAGTACACCATCGAGGACCCCTACGAGGCCATCGAGTTCTGCCACCGCATGGGCTGGACTGACGGCCTCCCTGTCATTCCGCCAACGGAGGAGCGGGTCCGGCAGTTCCTGGACTACGCGGGCCGCTCCCCTTCGGACGTAATAGGTGTAGAGCCTACCAAGGGAAAAGTGATCACTGTGGAGAAGGTGGCCATCAACGCGGTCATGGCGGGCTGCCTCGCCGAGTACCTCCCCGTGGTGCTGGCCGCGGTGGAGGCCATGGCCCGGGACTCCTTCAACCTGCACGCTATCTCCGTAAGCACGGCAGGAGCGGCGGTGCTGGCCGTGGTCAACGGCCCCATAGCCCGCGACCTGGGGATGAACGCGGCAGTCAGCCTTTTCGGGGCGGGCCCGCGCCCCAACGCCTGCATAGGCCGGGCCCTGCGCCTGGTCATCATGAACGTGACGGGAGCCCGTCCCGGAGAGCTGGACAAGGCCACCCTGGGCCACCCCGGCAAGTACAGCTACTGCATCGCTGAGCGGGAAGAAGCGAGCCCCTGGGAGCCTCTCCACGTGGAGAGAGGGCTGCCAAGAGGGGGCAGCGCCGTCAGCGTCTTTGCCGCCCTCTCGCCGTGGCAGTTCTCCAATAGCACCGCCAGCTCGCCCGAGGTGATCCTCAGCGGCATCGCCGATACCATGAAAGGCATAGGTCCTCAGCAGGGGGAGGTGGTCCTGGTCATGTCGCCTGAGCACCTCTTTCACATCAGGAAGACAGGGTGGAGCAAAGGCCAGGTCAAGGAGTTCGTATTCCGAAAGGCCCAGAGGACCGTCCACGAGTGGATAGAGACAGGCAAGCTGGATGATGTGCCTGCTGGGAAACGGGCCGATGACATGCTGGGTGTGCTGCGGGAGCCGCGCTCCCTGACGGTTATCGTCGCCGGGGGCGACGCCGGGGGCAACTCTGCTATAATAGGCATCTGGGGTGGCGGCACCAACTCCCGCTCCGTCACGGTGGAGGTCAGGCGCTAGCCCGGAGAATCTGACTGGAGGAGTCTACTATGGTGATCGTCGCCAGGTCTGTCACGATCCTGGACCCTACTGTGGAGGCCATCCCCTCGGGCACTCTCATAGCCAGACGGCCCGATACCCTGAATGGCGTCACGGTCGGCCTTCTGGCTAACGGCAAGCCCAACTCCGACAAGCTCCTGGACTTTGTAGGACAGCTCCTTCAGCAGCGCTACCAGATCAGCGCGCTGGTAGCCAGGAACAAAGGAAACGCCTCTCGTCCTGCGCCAGCCCCCATTGTGGACGAGCTAGCACGTCAATGCGGTGTGGTCATCACTGCCACAGGGGACTGAGGGTCCTGCTCATCGTGCAGTCTGCACGATGGCCTGACCTTCGAGAAGAGGGGTATTGCCTCAGCGGTCATCTGCACCGAGCCCTTCATCACCAGCGCCAAGGCCATGGCTCGCCTTGGAGGCGCTCCCGATTATCCCTTCGTCGTCATACCCCATCCTGTCGGCAGCCTGAACGACGAAGAGCTGAAGACCAGGGCGGAGATGGTCTTGCCCCAGGTCCTCTCCCTTCTGCTGACCAAGGGGTAGACCTCCCACGGGCTCGTTTTGCCGATAGGGCGGGTGCTGAAGAACCCGCCCTATCCTGATTATCAAACCGGTCAAACATGATGATTACGAGCCTCGTTGCCAGGCCCGCTTGAGCCACAGAAGGAGGCCAGCTATGACCCACGGAAGGGATTCCTATGCCCGGCCCGATCTACTGGTGGAAACGGACTGGCTCGCCCAGCACCTGAACGATCCAGGTGTACGCATCATCGACTGTGACCCCTACGACTCCTATCGGCGCGCCCACATCCCCGGCGCGGTCGGTATACAGGTCCACCACTACATCAAGGACGCCAGCAACTCGGTCTACGTCATGCCGCCGGACCAGTTCGCCCAGCTTATGGGCCAACTCGGTGTGGGTCCAGAGACCCTGGTGGTCACCTACGACGGCTTCGGCAGCCTGTACGCGGCCCGGATGTGGTGGGTATTGAGCTACTACGGCCACACTCGCGTCAAGGTCCTCAACGGCGGCTGGGACAAGTGGCTCAAGGAGGGCCGCTCCATAACCCGCCAGGTCCCCAGGGTAGCGCGGGCCGCCTTCACACCCCAGGTAGACCCCAACCTGATATGCACCCTGGACTACGCCA
>JACPCK010000044.1 GCA_016179845.1 Chloroflexota bacterium
GCGCCGTGGGGAGGAGCGGGCCCACAGGGATATCGAGGGCTCCGTCCTTAAAGTGGTCCCCGGCGCCAGTGGTGCGGCTCACAGGGAGAAGCCCCAGGAGTTTGCCCGTCTCGCCACGGCGTTTCTTCAGCAAAAGCTGAACACCTAGCCAACGCCACAGGCCTCGGCCAGGTTTCTAATAGGTTCCTCTTCCCCGAATGAAAATGGCTGCGCCTACCGCTCAGGGTGAGAAGTGGCGGGCGGGAAGGTCCCTGGCCGTTCAGGGTAACAGGCCCCTTGCCTGCCAGGGAGGGACGTGGTAGAACATGCATGGAGGAGTCTATGGCCGAGCTTGTTTGGGACGGCAAGTACGACAAAGAAGGCAAGAAGGTAGCCCCTTTGCGGGTTGCCCTTCCCTTTCAGACAGTTGAGACGGTGAACGAGTCTGCCCAGGAGCGCCAGATGGGACTGGATGCGTGGGCGCGTGGGAGAACGACGGAGTGGCGCAACCGCCTGATCTGGGGGGACAAGAAGTATGTGTTGCCATCCCTGCTGCCTGAGTTTGCGGGCAAGGTGGACCTGATTTACATTGACCCGCCTTTTGACACCGGGGCGGACTTCTCTTTTCAAGTACAGGTGGACGGTGAGGGCTTTACGAAAGAGCCGTCCATCATTGAGCAGAAGGCATACCGGGATACGTGGGGCGGTGGGTTAGATTCATACCTCCATTGGTTCTATGAGACTGCCGTCATATTGCGTGAAATGCTTGCTGAGACGGGAAGCATTTATGTCCATTTGGACTGGCACGTAGGTCATTATGCCAAGACAGTCCTTGATGAAGTGTTTGGGACTTCGAGCTTCACGAATGAAATCATCTGGTATTACTACAACAAATTCCAAGGTAACATTAACCGCTTCGCATCCAATCACGATGTGATTCTTTATTATCGTAAGTCAGGTGACTTCACGTTCTACAGGCAGAAGCAACAACGAGAAGCTCCTACCCGCCAGCTTAAGAGAGCCTGGGACAAAGAAGTAGGACGTATTGTGAATGCCAAGGACGCGGAAGGGCACGTGATGTACCAGGATGTAGTAGACCAGACTGTAGACGATGTTTGGCGAATTCCGATGCTTCAACCGGCAGACCAGACCGAAAACGTTCGCTACCCTACGCAAAAACGTGAAGCTATCCTTGAGCGCATCGTCAATGCCTCGTCCAACGAAGATGACCTTGTTCTCGACTGCTTTGTTGGCAGTGGCACTACTGCTGCCGTAGCGGAGCGGTTGGGTAGGCGGTGGATTGCGTGCGACCTGGGGCGGTTCGCCATCCACACGACTCGCAAGCGCCTGCTGGCTATAGGGGCCAAGCCCTTTATCGTCCAGAACTTGGGCAAATACGAGCGGCAACTGTGGCAGGCGGCGGAGTTTGGGGACGAGGCCACGGCAAAAGTCCAGGCGTACCGCAGCTTCATCCTGGAGCTTTATCATGCCACCCCTATATCCGGCTACGCTTGGCTGCACGGCGTCAAGGCGGGGCGCATGGTGCACGTGGGCGCGGTGGACTCGCCCGTGTCCCCTGGGGACATCACCCAGATCGCGGCGGAGTTCCGCCGGGCTGTCGGAACCGGAAAGGACGCGCCCACCACCAACGGCGTGGACGTGCTGGGCTGGGACTTTGCCTTCGAGCTGAACGAGGTGGCCAAGCAGCACGCGGAGCAGGCCAACATCAACCTGCGGTTCCTGCGTATCCCACGAGAGGTGCTGGAGAAGAAGGCGGTAGAGCAGGGGGACATCCGCTTCTTTGAGCTTGCCGCCCTTTCCGTAGACGTGGCGACCAAAGGGCGCGCCGTTACCCTGACGTTGACAGACTTTGTTATCCCGCCGGATGATGTGCCGGAGGACGTGCGACAGGCGATCAAACACTGGGCGCAGTGGGTGGACTACTGGGCGGTGGACTGGGACAACAAGGGGGACACGTTCCACAACCAGTGGCAGGCGTACCGCACGCGTAAGTCGCCGGACCTTCAGAAGTCCATTGCCCACACCTACGACGCTCCCGGCGAATATGCGGTGGTGGTCAAGGTCATTGACATTTTGGGCAACGATACGACGAAAACTTTGAAAGTAACGGTGCGATAGGTTATGCCTCGCACAAGGCGCCCACCTCCCGAACAAGCCAGCCTGCTTGAGGCCAGGGTGAAGACCGCGCCGTGCGTGCCAGCGGTCCGCAAGGCGGTGGCGGCATGGAAGGAAGGCAGGGCTTACAAAGGAATAACGGGCACTACCCGCATCTTGCTCAATTACTGGTTCTACACGGACCACCGTCGGCCAGATGGCCGGAGGTTCCACTATCACCCCGCCCAGCAAGAGGCGATGGAAACGCTGATCTACCTTTACGAGGTGGCAGGGATACGGCGGCAGAAAGAGATGGTGGAGCGTTATGCTGAAGCATTGCCGAACCTGCGCCTTTCCCGATACGACGACTTCGCCCGCTATGGGGTCAAGATGGCCACAGGCAGCGGCAAGACCAAGGTGATGGCCCTGGCTGTTGCGTGGCAATACTTCAATGCCGTCGCAGAAGGGCAGGACGATTATGCCCGTGCCACGCTCATCCTTGCGCCCAACGTCATTGTTTTTGAGCGTCTGAAACTGGACTTTGCGAATGGGAAGATTTTCAAGGCTGACCCAGTTATTCCGCCTGAGCTGGAGGTCTTCTGGGACTTTGACTGCTATGTGCGCGGCGATGGGGAGCGGGCAAGCTCCCAGGGCGCGCTGTACCTCACCAACATTCAGCAGATGTATGAGCGTGGAGGCGACGAGGACGGCGACATGCCGGAGCCGGTAGCTGCGCTGATGGGGGCAAAGCCTCCGGCCCAGAAGATGGAGATAGAAGACTTTGACCGACGCATCATTGCCCGTGGCGGGCCGGTGCTTGTGGTCAATGATGAGGCGCACCATACCCACCAAGACGATAGCGAATGGAACAAGGTCATTCGAGGGTTGCACCAAGGGGTCAAGAGCGGTCTGGCGGCGCAATTGGACTTTTCCGCTACGCCTCGGTTCAGCAAGGGGGCGCTGTTCACCTGGACCGTTTTCGATTACCCGCTGAAGCAGGCCATTATTGACGGCATTGTGAAACGACCGATGAAGGGCATAGCAAAGGGCATCAAGGAACAGCCAACGGAGGTGGCAAGCACTCGCTACGCGGCGTATTTGACTGCTGGCGTAGAGCGATGGCGGGAGTACCGAGACCAACTGGCGAGGCTGGGCAAAAAGCCGATCCTCTTCATCATGATGAATGAGACGAAAGATGCCGATGATGTTGGGAACTATCTACAGGTTAAGTATCCTTCAGAGTTTGGAGGCGACAAGCTTCTCATTATCCACACGGATAATTCAGGGGAGGTCTCTAAGAGAGACGTGGAAAAGGCCCGTGTGACAGCGCGAGAGGTGGATGAGGCGACGAGTCCAGTGAACGCCATCGTCAGTGTGCTGATGCTGCGCGAAGGGTGGGACGTGCAAAACGTTACGGTTGTTGTTGGCCTGCGCCCATACACGTCCAAGGCGAATATCTTGCCGGAGCAGACTATTGGCCGTGGGCTGCGTCTGATGTTCCGGGACTTGGCCGCGCAGCCACTCTACACAGAACGGGTAGACGTTATAGGCAATGACGCCTTCATTAAGTTTGTGGAGCAACTGGAGAAGGACGAAGAGCTTGAACTAGGCACATTTACAATAGGGGCTGACAAGCTCCATATCGTTACCATTGAGCCAGATGCAAGCAAACTGGAAAAGGACATTGCCATCCCTGTTCTCAGCCCTATCCTAGCGCGCAAGAAGAGCCTGGCGGAAGAGATTGGGGCGCTAGATGTGCAAGCCATGCAATGCCCACCACTACCCAAGAAGGAGAACGATGCGGCGGCAAAGGCGTTCCACTATGAGGGCTATGACATCATCACCCTTCAGAAGCTTATTGAGCGGGACTACACGATCCCAGAAGCTCAGACTGCCCAAGAAGTCATTGCCTACTATGCGAAACGCATAGCCCAAGATGTGAAGCTGCCGTCGCAGTTCGCAGCCCTTGTCCCGAAGGTACGGGAGTTCCTGGAAACCAGAGCTTTTGGCGAGCCTGTGAATCTGGACGATCCAGCGATGGTGAAAGCCATCAGCAGCAACGTGGCGCAGTATGTAACGGTCCAGACCTTTGTGAAAGCCTTGCGAGCCGTGGTGGTAGAACCGCTTGAGCCGCAGCTTGTCAATGCGGGGAGGAAGCTGTCTGAGACGCCGGCTTTCCCCTGGTCTGGCCTGACGGCCGAGGCCAAGAACACCGTCTTCAACCTTGTTCCCTGTGGCAATAAGTTTGAGGAAGAATTCGCTATGTTCTTGGAGAAAAAGGCTGATGATGTAGCTTCCTTCGCTAAGTTACCTGAGAGGTTTCAATTCACGATAGAGTACACCGACTCGGTGGCGAATCTGCGTTACTACGAGCCGGACTTTGTGGTTGTCACCACGGATGGAGTGCATTACGTTGTGGAGACCAAGGGCCGGGAAGATGTAGACGTGGCCCACAAAGACCGGGCTGCACAACTTTGGTGCGAGAACGCAACAATTCTAACGAGTACACGGTGGGAGTATCTAAAGATTCCTCAACCCGAATACAACAAGCTCCAACCCACCTGTTTTGCTGACCTGGCAGTTTTGAAGCCGCCGCCGCTGTTGTAGCAGCGCGAGGATGGTACTTTGCAGGCCGCCCAGCAGGGGGGCGGTAGTGCATATTGAGGCCCTCAGGATCGGGCTGTGGCCTTGTTAATGGGTACGTATGATAACAAGCAAGGTTATCGAACCATGAGCGGCCATTTTCTGGGCAGGCCCTGACCGTCTTGGCGGGGAATGATTCTACAAGGCCTAGGCTGGGCCGTCGCTTTCGTCCGCCTGGCGGACAGGCCGAAGGGCCGAAAAAAGCATGCCCATGACGGCGAAACCCATGGCCAGCACCAGGCCATCTGAAAAAGCGGCCCCTATGGATCGCTGTTCTATCACTTGGGCGGGCAGCCCTTGAGAGGCCAGGGCCCCTCGATGGGCGGACTCGCGGATCTGGTATACGGTTCCTAGCAGCGCCGTTCCCGTAGAGCTGGACACCTGGCGGCCCCACGAAACAGAGGCGGTGGCCGTCCCCCAGCGTTGGCGCGGGAGGGAACGGATGATTTGGCGGGTGAGAGAAGACGAGCCGGGCTGCTGAGAAAGTTGCCAGCATGAGTCCTATGCCGAAGGAGGACATGCCGAGGGAGCCCGAGAAGTAGAAGGGAGAGAAGTACATCACTGGTCCCTGCGCCAGGTAGTTGAGAGCCAGCACTGCCTGACCTGCCAGGAAGCTCCTGTTTCTGAAAAGACTGAGGTCCAGGACGGGCTGTACCGATCGGCGTTCGATAAGTATAAGGGTGGGAAGCAGGGTCAAGGCTGCCAGGCCGGCAGCCCACACTATAGGCTTGTCCCATCCTACCCTTCCAGCCTGATTCACTGCCAGAAGAAAGGCGCCTATGCTCAAGAAAAGGAACAGCGCACCGGGGATGTCAAACCGGCCGGGGACCCTCCGCCCAGGGGCAGAGAGCCTGAGGTAGCGCCAAGAGAGCAGGAACCCAAGAAGGGCTAGGGGTATGCGGGTATAGAAAACGGACTGCCATCCCAGGACCTGCACCAATATGCCCCCCAGGAATGGCCCCGAGGTGAGGCCGATTCCTCCTACGGCCGCGCGCAGGCCCAGGCCCCGTCCTTGCTCGGCGGGAGGGAAGGCCCTCATGACTAGGGCCGCGTCGGAAGAGAGAAGCATGGCATGTCCCACGGCCTGGAAGGCCCTGCAAGCGATAAGCTGGGCCGGGTTCTGGGCCAGACTGGAGACGGCCAGGCCAGCGATGAAGACCACAAAGCCCAGGGTATAGACACGGCCAAGGCCAAGGGCATCCGCCAGGTTCCCTGTGGTAAAGATGATGCTGGCGCTCACTAGCAGGTAGACGAGCTGAACCCATATGATTACAGAAGGCGTGGAATTGAAGTCCTGTATCAGGGCGGGGAACGTTACCACTACCTCCAGTTCGGAGGCTGTCAGGTAGCTCCCGATGGCTACTATGCCCAGGGTTACCCACTTGGAAGGGACTGCGCCGACGGCAGCAGTCACTTTGTCACCTTTCCCATGTCTAGACGCCAGCATAGCACAAAGGAGTCAGGGGGCAAACTAAACTAGAGACAGGCTTGTTTTCGCTTCCACCCAGTCCAAGGGCTTGACCTGGGCCTAGTTATTCCCTAGGCTTCCATGAGAGGGCGAGCTATGGATTCCAGGGTCCTCCTTGAAGTAAGAGACCTCCACACCCAGATAGTCACGCGGCGAGGGGTTGTAAAGGCTGTCAATGGGGTCAGCCTCACGCTTCACGAGGGCGAAGTGCTGGGGCTCGTAGGGGAAAGCGGCTCAGGAAAGACCATGACGGCCCTCTCCATCCTGCGCGTTCTCCCCTATGCAGGACGAACTACCAGCGGCCAGGTGTTCTACCGTGGCAGGGACCTTCTGAAGATGCGTATCTCAGACTTGCGGCGCATCAGGGGGAAAGAGATATCCATGGTCATGCAGAACGCCTCCTCAGCCCTGGACCCGGTCATGAGGATAGGGGCCCAAGTTGTGGAGGCCATAACGGCCCATGACACCTCTTCACGCCGCGATGCCGAGCGCCAGGCCGTACAGACCCTTGGCGACATGGGCCTTCCGGACCCAGAAAGGATGATGAGGCAGTACCCGTACCAGCTAAGCGGTGGTATGGCCCAGCGGGTCGTCCTGGCTATGGCGGTAGCCTTGCGGCCCAGTGTTTTGATTGCTGACGAGCCTACCTCGGGCCTGGACGTCACCCTCCAGGCCGAGATCCTCAGCCGCCTACAGCAGTTACAGCAGGAGTCGAGGACTGCCGTCCTGCTCATCACCCACGACATAGGGGTAGTGTCTGTGATGGCCCAAAGGGTGGCTGTAATATACGCCGGTTCCATAGTAGAGGAAGGTGAGGTCAGGCATGTCCTGGACTACCCTCTTCACCCCTACACCTGGAGCCTCTTGCGGGCTGTTCCCCGCATCGACAACTCGGACCAGAGGCTGGAGCCAATCAAGGGTATGCCTCCGGACCTCACCAGCCTCCCTGACCAGTGCCCTTTCCTGCCCCGCTGCCCCAAGGCTGTAACGGTATGCCGCCTCGACTCCAGGCCTTCCCTGGACAGGGTAGACATGGACGGGCACCGGGCAGCCTGCTACAACCCCGTCCGCCACGACCAGCGGTTAGCTTAGTCTACACTGGGCAACGCAATCAGGGGACTGCGAGTATTCAGTTGCTTTAGGAGAGCCTGTCAGCCTGATGCAGGGCGGGCTTCGGTGATTAGGAGGTCCAGGGCGAGTCCTTCCTCAAGCTGTCCGGTCTTGATGGCCACGTCGGCTTTGAGGATGAGCCTGTGCAGGGCTGCCAAACGCTTCGGTGGATAGCGGGAGGCCTGTTCCAGGGTCTTCCTCAGAGGGTACTCAGATAAGAGACCCAAGCGTTTTCCTATCTCGGACTGTGTTACGCCCTGGGCAACCATCTCTCGGGCCTGGATCAGGTGGCTCACCTGGCGCGCCAGCATAGCCAGGATGGCCGTAGCCCCCTGGCCCTCTTCCATGAGACGGTGTACCAGATTGACACCTAAGGATGGGTTCCCTTCCAGCACGGCATCCACGGCGGCGAAGATGTTGGCTTCTTTGGCGGAGCTAACCAGCCTCCCGATGTCCTTTCCCTCCGCTGGTCTGCCCATGCAGAAGAGGGCCAGCTTTTCCAGCTCGTTGTCCATAGCCCAGAGGTTGGGACCTGTGAGAGAGACCAGCGAGTCCAGGGCCTCGGCGGTCAGAGATAGGCCTTTTGGCTGGCTGCGGGCCCTGACCCACTGTTTCAACTCTGCGTGGCGCAGGCTAGGAAAGGTTCTCACGCGGGCCAGAGGGCCAAGAACCTCCAGCAAAGCGTTCTCCCTCTGCAGGGCCCCGTCAACGAACACCACGTCGGTCGTCGGTGGAATGGCCTTCAGTACCCCTAGGAGCGCGGTGCTGTCTACTGGGGCTGCCCTGGGCGCCGGTGAACTGGCGCGTCTCCGGCTGGACCGGGGTGCCTGCTGGAACTGGGACAGGAGGCCCTCCACCAGCACCAGACGCCGCTCGGCAAGAAAGGGGACTGTGTGGCAGGCGTTCCTCAGCCGTTCTATAGTGATGTCCGGTCCCGTTAGATGGATAATGTTGCTGTCCCGAACATCCTGCGGACCAACGGCCTCCTTCAGTGCCCTAAGGGCCTCGAAAAGTGAGAAGGTGTCTGCGCCATAAAAAAGGTATATCATTTGGACAGCAATCAATACCGTTACGGGACTATGTCATTGGATTTGGTATACATCATACCAGGATATCTTGCCGACAGACTACCCCGATGAAATGGCGCGACCCGAGAGGGGCAACTATGCCGAGTTATGACCCTGGGTCCAGGGTCTATTGTGGTAGTTGTGGCGTCAGCAGCGAACCAACGGCCCGGTTCTGCTCCGGGTGTTGGGCCCGTCTGGAAGGTCGCACCGTGACGGCTGAGGAGGGGCGGCTCATACTGGAGGCTGATAGGCGCAGCAGACAGCGTGGGCGGCGTCTCTACGTTAGCATCGTAGTGCTGGTGCTTCTGGCCCTTGTAGCATCGCTTGCCCTGTATATGGGCGGGCCCTATCTCCTCGTCCCGGAGCCTGAATCGACCCTGACGTCCGTCTCTGGCCCTCAGTCTTGGGCTATGTTCCAGGGCGACCCCGGTCGGTCGGGCTACATGGCGGCGCAGCCGCCTCGCCTGAAAGGCGATCTCATCTGGACCTTTAAGACACGAGAGTTCCTGACGACGGCTCCGGTGGTAGACCAGGGCAGGGTCTTCATATCTACGGAGGACAGGCGTGTGATAGCCCTGAGCGCTGCTGACGGGCAACCTCTGTGGGAGTTCCCTGCCACCGGGCCCGTCAGTTCAGTCCCTGCAATTGTAGACAATACTCTTTATGTAGGGCTGTTGGATGGCCGGGTCATGGCCCTTGACACGGGCAATGGGAAAACCCTGTGGGAGTTCCACACAGGAAGGCCAATAATCTCCTCGCCGGTAGTGTACAAAGGCACTGTTTTCGTAGGATCGGGGAACAGCAACCTTTATGCGCTTGACGCCGTTACTGGTAAGAAGCTGTGGGTCTACAAGGCGGGCTTCCTGGTCAACTCGCCCCCTGCGGTAAATGACAAAGTGGTGGCCATAGTCTCCTCCGACCAGCAGATCCACATAGTGAACAGGGAGATAGGGAGGGGCAGGCTTACCTACCTGGTCGTCTCACCGGTTCACAGTAGCTTGGCCATCGACGGTGAGTATGTCTACGCTGCCGTGGCGGATGGGCGCCTCCTGGCCATCGACTGGCGAAAGGTGGAGTATCCCCTGGAGAAGCGCTTCATTCTTCGAACAAAGCTCCAGCTTTACTTCTGGGGGTTCCTGAAAGAGCAGCCCAAACAGAAGGGCTTTGCCTGGGTCTTTCGCCCGCCGAAGGGGGCTATCAGGGGTAGCCCGGCAGTGACCTCGGAGCTGGTCTACTTCGGTACATCGCAGGGGAGTCTCTATGCAGTTCACCGTTCCAACGGGGAGCTCAAATGGGAGGCCATCCTCGGCTCCCGCATAGAGGCTTCCCCCGTTGTAATAGGGGACACAATATTTGTGGGGACGATGGACGGCTTTCTCTACTCCTTAGATGCTCAGGCCGGGACGGTGCTACAGCGCTTATCCCTCCCAGGGCCTTTGAGCAAAGGCCTTGCTGTAGTGGGCGACGTGGTGTATGGCGCCACTACCGACGGAACTGTGTTTGCCCTGAGGTAACGAGAACTGCACGAGACCTGATCCTTATAGGCTTTGGCGCGAATGGTTGAAGCACAATTATTCGGAGCATTGGGGGACGGATTACGCCGGAAGCCTAAAATTGTATAATTGAGGCGGTGGTCGCTTGCTTCGTAGGCGGAGGCACTTGTGTGCTGGCTCAATGGATTAGGGGCCCTGTCTTGCACCGCAGAGAAAAGCATTAAATCGCTATTGATGCGTCATCCGCAATTCCGCTGGCTAGCATGTCTCGCAACACTTGTAATGGTAATAATCGTGGGGGTGGGGTGTACACAAACACCGACCAAGTCAGTAGCAAACTCAGCTAGTTCCTACAGCTCGATTGCTGCGTATCCTGGGACAAGGGTATTGCAACAATCCAATGTCAGCGGATGTAAACAGGTCTACTACGCTGCTGATATCCCCGGGGTGAGTTCTGAGACTCTAGCGGCCTTTTACAAGGCGCAATTTAAACAGAGGCAGTGGGATATCATTGAAGATAGCGTAGAGGCCGGGCTGGGTCTTGTCATAAGAGCCACGGCTGGCGGTCGGGTCATATTCATTAGAATTTCGTCTAACACTTCTACAGATGATTCCGTAAATAAAAAACCTTACACGGGGAGAGTGATCTTTCAACAAGAATGCACATGATAGTTGCGTTTCCATGTGGTTGATATTTTATTCGGTGTTATGCAAGCTATGGCTCAATCACCAGTAAGCCCATCTCCGTTCCACAAAGTCATCAAGGCTCTAGTTGCCACAAAAACTAAGAATGGCCTTGCAGCCTTGAATCTTGGCTTGGTGTTTGTGGCGTTCTTCACCGTCATACTCCTCATGACTGGCAGAGACAGGATGGTGTTGGCCATCCTGATGGTTGTTTTATGGCAAGGATATGCAGTATTTGCCTTGTTGCATACAGCGGAATACGATAGAGGCGAAAAAGCGACAAAGCAACCTGATTAGTTACCACAACGTAACGGCACACCCGTCTGTCATCTGTTGCCTCCTTTAACTCAGGATGCTAGGCTTTAGGGCATGGCCAAGGCAGAGCCACTTGCTATCCAGCGGGCCTCTGAAGGCCTCCGCGAGGGGATTGCTCTGTACGTGCATATCCCCTTCTGCGAGACCAAGTGCCCCTACTGCGACTTTAATACCTACGCTGGGATCAGGCACCTGCTCCCGGCTTATCTGGGTGCTCTCTGTACAGAGGTATCCCTGTGGGGCAGCCACCTGGGACAGCCCAGGGTCAACACCGTGTTCCTGGGAGGCGGCACCCCATCGCTTCTGACGCCAGAAGAGCTGGCACGGGTGATGGAGGTCATCCACGGCAGCTTCTCCATCGCCGGAGATGCCGAGGTGACCGTGGAGTGCAACCCTGATGACCTTTCCGTGGACAGGGTCAGGGCCTATCTAAGGCACGGGGTTAACAGGGTTAGCATCGGGGTCCAGAGCCTGGACGATCGGCTACTGCACCTGCTGGGCCGAAGGCACTCCGCCGCCAGGGCGGTGGAGGCCTACTGGATGGTTCGAGAGGCAGGGATGGCCAACGTGAACCTGGACCTGATGTACAGCCTGCCCCAGCAGACCATGGAGCAGTGGCAGGCCACCCTGGGAAAGGCCCTGGAGCTATCTCCTGAGCATCTCTCCCTCTACTGCCTGACCGTAGAGGAGGGTACGCCCCTGGCGCGATGGGTAAAGGATGGAAGTGTGCCGGACCCGGACCCGGACCTGGCCGCTGATATGTACCTCTGGGCCCATGAGCGGTTGGCGGGAGCAGGCTACGGCCACTACGAGATATCCAACTGGGCTCGAAGGGGATTCGAGAGCCGTCACAACCTTACCTACTGGCGCAACATGCCCTACCTGGGCGTGGGCCCAGGCGCTCATTCGTACCTGTTGGGCCGTAGGTTCTCTAACCTGGCCTCCCCGGCGGAATACATCAAAAGGGTAGGCGATTGGATGGCGGCGAAGCAGGGTAGCTCCATGTCCACCGTTCCTGCTCCGGGCGCTGGCCCTGTGGAGGACGTGGAGGAAATTGGCCCCGACTTGGCCATGGCCGAAACGATGATGCTGGGCCTGAGGCTCGCCGAAGGTATCAGCCTTCACTCTTTCAAGGAGCGCTTTGGTCTTGACATAACGCAGACATACAGGGCGCTGATAGAAGAGCTTGCTACCGTGGGGTTGCTCGAGCTGGTGGCGGGGTACTTGCGGCTCACGGACCGAGGGCGGATCCTGGGCAACGAGGTGTTCTCACGGTTTATCATCACCTAGGGCGCTACCAGTCTCCCTTCAGGAGGACGGGGCCCCTGCGGCAGCGACGGCCTCCGTACTCTCCTGACGGCTTGCCTGTTACGGAGAAGGATGTCCGAAAGGCCCTCGTTGCACTCATACAGGCTTTCCAAGGGCCCTGGCAGGGAAGGATCAAGGACAGGGGCATGGATGAGCGAGATGTGGCAGTGGCTTCAGGCCTGCTCACCCCGGCTGAAATCGAGGCGCCTTTCTACTCCATCGACAGGCGATGGCGCATGCTAGAGGTCATGAAAGAGATGGGCTCCCGTGGCTGGATCAGGGCGGAGATTAGCGCCAGGGAGGGCACATACCGCGTCTGGCCCACTTCCCAGGGTGAGGCCTACTGCCTCAAGCGTTTATTCCCATGGTATAGCAGGCTCTGGCTACGGCTAAGGAGGGGCTAGCATGCCAGGGCCTTGGCGGCGGAGGCAACGCCTTCTCCGCGGGCTACTTCATACCCGAAGCGTGGCAATAAGGTCTCAAGCGCTGTGAGGAGAGAGAGAACGTAGGCCACCTGGGAGGACTCACCCATGAGGCCGATTCTCCATATCTGGCCCCGAAGCTTGCCCAGCCCACCCCCTATCTCGATGTTGAACTCCCTGAGGAGGGCTTGTCGGAATGTCTGGTCATCGATTCCATCGGGAATGAAGACCGGCGTGAGCTGGTTCAAGCGGTACGGCGGGGCCACCAGGAGCTTCAGCCCAAGAGCCTCCAAGCCACGCCGCAGGGCTTCGGCGTTCCTCTCATGTCGGACAAACCGCTGCTCCAAGCCCTCGTCAAGGACAACCCGTAGACCTTCGTGGAGGGCGTACAGCAGCGTCACTGGGGTAGTGTGATGGTAGCGGCGTGGGCCGGACCAGTAGTTCTCCAGAAGAGAAAGGTCCAGATACCAAGTGCGGGTCTTGCTTTTGCGCTCACGTATGACGTTCACTGCGGCGTCGCTGGCGGTGATCGGCGAAAGGCCCGGGGGACAGCCCAGGCACTTCTGGGTGGCGCTGTAGACAAAGTCTGCTTCCCAGGACTCTACCTCCACAGAGCAGCCTCCTAGAGAGGTAACCGCATCTACCAGCAGCAGGGCGTTGTACTTCCGGGCCAGGCGGGAGATGTCCTGCATGGGCTGGAGCACCCCTGTGGACGTCTCAGCGTGAACCACTGCCAGGAGCTTGACTTTGTTGGCATGCCTCTTCAGCTCTCTCTCCAGGTCGCCGGGGTCAACAGGGCTGCCCCACTCAGCAGGCACCATGATAGGCCTGGCTCCTTGGCGGGTTACCATTTCAGCGATGCGCTCGCTGAAGAAGCCATTGGCTCCTATGACGGCTACGTCATCAGGCTCCAGGAGATTGGCAATGCCGGTCTCCATGCCGGCGGAACCGGTCCCTGGAACAGCGAAGGTGACTGAGTTCCTCGTCCGGAAGACTTGCCGCAGCATGGCCGCTACCTGATCCATTATCTGGAGCAGGTCGGGGTCCAGATAGCCAATGACGGGGAGCTGCATCGCCCGCATCACCCTGGGGTGCACGTTGCTGGGCCCAGGGCCCAGCAGGACCCTCTGAGGCGGTTGCAACTCGCCGAATAGTTCCGGTGAGGCACTCATATCGGCTCCTGTAAGTGGCAAGCTGAGCGAATAGACTACCAGTCTGCACATGAAAGGTCAAGGGTTTGAAAAGAGCGCCTTGACGATCGTTTCGGCTATGAAATAACATACGGGCAGCGTGAGATCGTGCTCAAGATCTTACTTCAAGGAAGGAGGTGGCCTATGGCAGGTGACAGGACCCGGGTAGGAAATGTGGAGATCCTGGCCTGCAACGACGGCATGCTGGAGCTCCCTGTGCAGATGGTCTTCCCCACCCTTGCCGCCGGTGCCATGACCCCATTCAACCAGCGATACCCGCAGACCGTCTCTCCTCAGGGTAACATCCTGGACCCCATGGGCTTTTATGTCCTGAGATCGCAGGGTAAGACGGTGCTTGTGGACACGGGGATCGGGCCTGGCCCCATTGAGGCCTTCGGCGGTGTACGAGGCAACCTGCCCCAGGAGCTCAGGCGTCAGGGCGTGAAGGCGGAGGAGATCGATGTGGTACTCCTCACTCATCTCCATCCAGACCATGTGGGCTGGAACCTGACGGCCCAGGGAAGGCCGACATTCCCCAGGGCCCGATATCTGGTGCATAGGGCGGACTGGGAGTTCTTCACCAATCGGGACAACTGGAAGCTCTTGCCCTATCCCTACGTGGAGAGCTGTGTGCTGCCTCTTCAGCGCCTGGGTGTGCTGGACCTGGTGACAGGGGAAAGGGCAGTTACGGGTGAGGTGACTACTCTACCGACGCCGGGGCATACACCCGGTCACATGAGCGTTCTGATAGCCTCTGCAGGCCAGAGGGCCATTGTTACAGGGGATGTGAGCGTTCACGCGGCCCAGGTGACGGAGACGGACTGGAACACGGCCTTTGACGGTATTCCGGAGATGGCCAGCGAGACTCGCCGTCAACTGCTCGACCGCATCGAGCGGGAGGGAATGATTATGATAGCTGGCCACTTCCCCGTACCAGGGATAGGAAAGCTGGTCAGGCTCCAGGGGAAGCGCTACTGGCAGGCCCTCTAGGGACTTTCGTCTGACCGCTAGGGCCCGTCTGTGGCGCCGCGGGCCTTGAGGTAGTCCACGGCCTGCTGCACTGTAGCTATCTTTTCGGCGTCCTCGTCCGATATCTCTAGTATTTTACCTGAACTGGAGAACTCCTCCTCCAGGGCCATGATGAGTTCAACCAGGTCTAGGGAGTCGGCCTTTAGGTCTGCGGCGAAGGCGGCCTCTGGCTTGATCAGAGACTCTTCAACGCCGAGACGATCAACAATAACCTTCTTCACGCGCTCATAGACGGTTGCCATCGTTCACCTCGCTGAAGTGGATAGGGTGGTCGGGCGCAGGTGCGGTCGCTTTTCCATGGCCGCGCCCAAGACGCCGTTGATAAAGCGGGGGGAGCTTTCAGAGCCAAACATCTTGGCCAACTCCACTGCCTCGTTGATAGCCACCTTGGGGGGTACCGACCTTTCAATAAGGATCTCGTGCAGGGCCATGCGTAGCAGATTTCGGTCCACGACAGCAAGCTGGCTCACAGGCCTGACCGGCGCAAGCTCGCCGATCCACTGGTCGAGGAGGGTTTTTTGTGCAATAACTCCCTGCACCAGCGAGCGGGCGAACTGCTCGGCATCAGGTGGGACAGAGTTCTCGGACAATATCCACAGGAGCACGTCCCTGTCCGAGTGGCCAACCAGGTCCACTTCATAGAGGGTCTGGAGCGCTATGACGCGGCTCCTCCGCCGAAGGGGCAGGGTGGGGTCGAGGACCAGAGTCTCTTCTATCATTGGGGCCGGACTAGGGGATAGCGGCAACGGCCTCTCTCATAGACTTTATGTCACTTATATTGTAGACCTTGGCCTCTCGGCAGGTCCTCTTGACCAGGCCTGTAAGAACACGGCCAGGTCCAAACTCAAGGAATGTAGATACGCCTGAGCCCGTGATGAACTTGACCGACCTGTGCCACTGCACAGGCTGGCAGAGCTGATCGATAAGCTCCTGTTTAATGGCCTGAGGTGACGTTAGGGGCAGCCCCGTAGTGTTAGCAACTATGGGCGTCTCTGGGGTGCGGATCTCACTCTCCTCTATGGCTATAGCCATACCTTCCCGTGCTGGCTCCATAAGCTCCGAGTGGAAGGCTCCACTTACCTGTAGTGTCATAATTCGTTTGGCTCCCCTGGCTGTGGCAAGGTCCAGGGCCCGGGCCAAAGCAAGACGCTCACCAGAGATGACAATCTGGTCCTCGGAGTTCACTGTGGAAATCTGTGTGCCGGTCTCCCGGCAGATACTCTCCACGGTCTCCTCGTCCAGTCCCAGGACAGCAGCCATGCCCCCTGGCCTGATCTCGGCGGCAGTCTGCATCAGCCTTCCCCTTGCCTTCACCAACCTTACTGCGTCGAAGGGGCGAAGGGCACCCGCAGCCACCAGTGCTGTGTATTCGCCAAGGCTGTGGCCGGCGACAAAGGCGGGCTTCACTCCACCGTTGGACCCGGCTTCCTCCCGGTAGGCCGCAAGACAGGCCAGGCTCACCGCCAGAAGGGCAGGCTGGGCGATGCTGGTCTTGTTTAACTCCTCAGACGGCCCCTTGAAGAGGAGCTGCCTAAGAGGTACTTGGAGGGCTTCCTCTGTCTCCTGCAGCACTTGGCGAGCAGCAGGGGAGTTGTAGTACAGGTCCATTCCCATCCCCACTACCTGAGAGCCTTGGCCCGGAAACACGTAGGCGACACCGGGGTGGAGGTTCTCAGCCAAAGTCATAACAGCTCCTTAAGGCAATTTCCGGGGAGCGCTGATCGAGGGACAGCGAGGTGTCCCATTAGCTGGAGGCCTTTTCCTTGTCTTCCACTGGTATCACAGCGCGGCCCCGATAATAGCCGCAGTGGGGGCAGACGTGATGAGGCAGCTTTGGGCTGCGACACTGGGGGCAAGGCACCAGAGACTTCAGCTTCATCTTGTAGTGGCTGGAGCTGTGTCCCCGCTTTGCTCTGGAAGACTTGCGCTTGGGTAGCGGTGGCATTAGGTCTCCTTTGGCGACTGCTCAAGCAGTACAGGCAATTCTATCAATCGCTGGTCTGTAGAGGACTCCGCGCAGCGGCACGCCTTCTTGTTCAGGTTGGCGCCACACATGGAGCAGAGCCCCCTGCAATCGCTTTGACACAGGGGCTTCATGGGCACGGTGGTGATGGCGTACTGGCGCGCCACCTCTGTCAGGTCCAGGACGTGGCGCTCGTCGATGGTTGGAGCCTCCTCCTCGTCCTCATCGGCAGGCGTCAGATGCACGCCGGTGATCACGTCCACAGTGGGACGATACTCTTCCTCAAAACTGAGCGTCAAGGGCTGTCTGAACTCCTTGAGGCATCGGCCACAGGAGCACTGTACATCTGTCTCCAGGGAAGCACTGGCCCACACACCTTTGTCAGTGCGGGTGAGCCGTACAGAGCCCCGAACGTGAGAGATGGTGATGTGCTCTAGTGGGCCGAAGCTTTCCTCAACATTGTAGCTTCGGGTCGAACCAACTGGCTCTTTCAAGAGTTGGGCCACGTTGAAACGCATTGTTCCTCTTGCATAAACAAGGCAAGATTGTAGTGGATATTGCCGAGAAGTGTCAAGTTTCTTGTGGTTCCGATTCTACAATGAGTGAAGGGCCGCAGCGTGGAGAGATCCCCTGTTATTGGCTGGCCGCAGCCCTGTTGACCTCTTCCATGAGGGCTGCAAGCATCTCCGAGGCTGGCACTATACGCGCCTTCTGTCCCTTGCGGAATATGACGGCCCGGCCGTTTCCAGCGGCGACCCCTACATCAGCATCCTTGGCCTCCCCGGGGCCGTTGACCTCACAGCCCATCACCGCCACCTTGATAGGCGTGTCCATTCCTTTGAGGAGCTGGTCCACCTGGTTGGCCAGCCTGATGACGTCCACGTCGGCCCGCCCACAGGATGGGCAGGCCACCAGGGTGGCGCCCTTCTGGCGCAGGTTGAGGGACTTCAGTATCTCGTAGCCGGCTAGGATCTCCTCCGTGGGGTCTCCGCTCAGGGAGACCCGGATCGTATCGCCGATGCCCTGGTAGAGGAGGATGGCGAAGCCAACGGCGCTCCGGATCGAGCCCGCCTTGACCGTTCCCGCCTCGGTGATGCCGATGTGCAAGGGGTAGGGGACCATCGTCGCCAGGCGGCGATAGGCCTCCACCGTGGTGGGCACATCAAAGGCCTTGAGAGACACCTTTATGAGGTTGAAGTCCAGCTCTTCCAGGATGCTGATCTCCCATAGGGCCGTATCCACCATGTGATCAACTACGTTGTACTGGCCCTCCTTTGCCTCTCCTGCCTTGGCCAGTCGGTTGACCTGATCCTCCAGGCGGGAGAGACCCCTGGTCATACCGATGGCACCTACAGGGGGTAAGCTGCCGAAGTTGACGCCTATCCGGATGGGGATGCTCCTCTCCTTGGCGGCTTGGACCACCAGCTTCACCTTCTCCGCATCCCGTATGTTCCCAGGGTTCAGACGCAGGCCGTCCACACCGGAGTTGATGGCCTGCAGGGCTAGCTGGTAGTGGAAGTGGATGTCCGCTATGATCGGTATCTTGGCCTGCCGCTTTATTTCGGCCAGGGCACGGGCGGCCTCCATGTCGGGAACGGCCAGACGCACTATGTCGCAGCCTACCTCCTCCACCTCCTTGATCTGGCGGACGGTGGCTGCAATATCCCTGGTATCTGTCTTAGTCATGGTCTGCACGGTGATGGGTGCGCTGCCCCCCACCTGCAAGCTGCCGACCATTACCGGCAATGTGGGCCTGCGGTTCGTCATCACCTGCATCTCTTTCCCTTCCTTCAGGCCTTGATGGCGGGGTAATGATCCGATGGCGACCAGTAAATCATATCGGATTGGCCCCTTTGCAACAATTCCACCTATCTAAGGGTGCTGTTGCCGCTGAGAATACGGGCTATGTCGAAATAGCTGATGATTACCACGGCGCCTACCAGGACGGCGAAGCCTATCATGTGCACCAGGGCCTCCTTATCGGGCGGCACCCGCTTGCCCCGCCTCACAAACTCGATGGCCAGGAAGAGGAGGCGTCCTCCGTCCAACATGGGGATGGGCAGGACATTGAGTATGGCCAGGTTGAGGCTGAGAAGGCCCGTGAACTCCAACAGGGGGAGCCACCCTGCCCGGGCCACTTCCCCCGTCATCTGGGCGATGCCAATGGGGCCTGCTAGTTGGGGCGACGACCGCCCTATGAACCAGCCGACGACTTCGTTGCGGGCCAGGATAAGCACCTCCCCGGTATGCTGCACGGCCTTTGGGACCGCCTGCCAGAATGGGTAGGAGCGGGCAATCACTTTGGGGTTCACGGTGCCTATGACGATGCCCGTAGGTCCTTCCCCTTCAGGGGGGCGCCAGCGAGGAACCAGGTAAAGGGTGAGGCGCTCGGTCTTCCCCTGGTACATGGTTGGGTCTATGGTGGAAGGCAGCGTTATCGGCGGGGCCTCGGTCCGCTCGACTAGCCAATCTGTAGTGGCGCCACGCTTTAGGGTCACTGTGTAGGCCAGGTCCCGATTGTTTTCGATCTTCCGGCCGTTTATCGTGAGGACCCGGTCGCCTGGCTTGAGCCCTGCTAGAGCCGCGGGGGAGTTTGGCATTACCTTCTGAATGACTACCCGGCCCACGAGGGTCTCCTGGGGCCAGATGAAGAGCCCCGTGAAGATGGCCAGGGGTAGCAGGAGGTTCATGGCGGCACCGGCGATGAGCACGTTGAAACGCGTGGGGAGGCCCTTACTGGCCAGGCTGCGCGGGCTGGTGGGGTTCTCCTCACCCTCCAGCTTGACAAAGCCGCCCAGGGGCAGGAGGTTCAGCGAGTAGATGGTCTCACCCTTGCGGAAGGACAAGAGCTTGGGCGGATAGCCGAAGCCGAACTCCAGGACTCGGACTCTGTGGGCTCGGGCCGTCAAGAAGTGGCCTAGCTCGTGGACCAGCACAAGGACTGCCAGTACACCAATGAAGGCTAATATGGTGAGAAGCATAGCTACACTTCAGCCGGGGCAAGTGCCTCGTTGCGCGCCCAGGTGTCGGCTGCCAGGATATCCTCCAGGGCCGGGGCTTGTCGAGGGACGTGCTGGGAGAGGACCCGTTCCACCAGCCTCGGGATATCGGTAAAGGGGAGCCTTCTCCTGAGGAACAGATCCACCGCTACTTCGTCCGCGGCGGCGAGCACTGTTGGATAGGTGCCTCCGAGGCGGGCCGCCTCTAGGCCAAGGGTAAAGCAAGGGTATCGGCCAGTATCCAGGGGCTCGAAGGTAAGAGCTGCCGTCCTTATCAGGTCCAGATGTGGAAGGCCATCGTTAGGAGGCCGCCTGGGGTAGCACAGGGCGTACTGGATGGGCAGGCGCATGTCCGGATAGCTTAGCTGGGCCTTGAGGGAGCCGTCAGGGAACTCCACAAGGGAGTGGACGATGCTCTGCGGGTGAATAACCACATCGATCTTGGCGTATGGGATGCCAAAAAGCCAGTGGGCCTCTATTACCTCAAAGGCCTTGTTCATCAGGGTGGCCGAGTCGATTGTTATCTTCTTGCCCATCTTCCAGGTGGGGTGCTTGAGGGCCTCTTCAGGTGTGACCTTCTCTAGCTCTTCCAGGGGCATCTCTCGCAAAGCACCGCCTGATGCCGTCAGGATAAGTCGGGCAGGGGGCCTCTCCTCGCCCTGCAGGCACTGCCAGATGGCGCTGGGCTCGCTATCTACCGGAAGGAGTTGGACACCCGCCCTACGGGCCTCGGCGGTAATGATATCCCCCGCCATTACGACCGGCTCCTTGTTAGCCAGGGCCACACTCTTTCCGTTGCGGATGGCCTCCATTATCGGCAGCAGGCCTGCGGCGCCCACGGTTGCGACCATAGCCAGGTCTACCCTCGGGTCGGCCAGCATCTCTCCCAGGGAGGCACGCTGGGTCCCAGGGGGCAGAGGCCCGGGAAGGGGTCCGTCCTGGCACGATACAAAGGCAGGCCTGAACTCCTGGGCCTGCTTCAGGAGGAGCCCCTTGTTGCTCCACGCTGAGAGGCCGACGACGGAAAGCTCCTCCGGAAAGCGTCGGACCACGTCCAGCGTCTGCTGGCCGATGGATCCCGTTGAGCCAAGGACTACGATTCCTTTCATGCCTGTGCCCATGCAACTACATAGTATACCAGCAACAGGGTGAAGACGAGGCTGTCTAGGCGGTCCAGGACACCACCATGCCCTGGTATTACTGTGCCAGCCTCTTTGACCCCCGCCGACCGCTTGAGAAGGGACTCTGCCAGGTCCCCCACCTGGGCTGCAACCCCTATTCCCGCTCCCATCAACAGGGCCGCCCACAGGTGCATGGGAAGGCTGAGGATGTAATAGAGAGATAGGGAGGCCAGGATGGCCCCGGTCAGCCCCCCAAGCCCACCCTCCCAGGTCTTCCCCGGGCTTATGGATGGGGCCATCTTGCGGCGGCCAAGAGCCCTCCCGACGAAAAATGCGGCGGTATCGGTGGCAAAGGTCACCAGGATGGCGTAGAGAAGCCAGGCCCGCCCGGAGTCCAGCTCCCTTATGAGCAGGGCGTGGGAGAGGGGCCAGCCGATGTAGAGGGCTCCCGTCAGGGTGCTCGCCCAGTCAGCCAGGGCTCCGTCCGCACGACGCCGCCATAGAAGAAAGACGAGGGAAGCCACAATACCTGCGCCCACCACCGGGACCGTGAAGGAGGCGCCGTAGTGGCCGTTGGCTATCATAGCCAGCGTCCACGCCATTCCGAAGGGGACCATTGGTTTGGCGCCCAGGGCGTGGCCCAACCGGTAGAACTCCCGCACCGCCACCACAGCTACAAGGCCCACAAGAAGAGAGAGCCAGGGCAGCCCCGCCCAGACCAGCCCAAGAAGGATGGGCATGGCTACCGCTGCACTAAAGAGACGTGTCTTCAGCCTGGCTCCAGGCCTTGGAGAGTCTATGGCTCTACCTCACAGTCACCACGGGCGATGGCTACGGGAAGTAAGTGTAGCGCCATTCTAACAGGTGGGCCAGGGGTCAGATACAGCAGAGGTATGCCCACCCTGGGCGGTTGCCGTGCTATCATAGTCACTGGCTCACTGCGTATCGGAGATAGTTGCTGTGCAGAAAGGTGACCTCCTCCCGACCAGCCCGCGTTCTCCAGTCCGGCCTCTGTTGGGTCATGGGGATGCATTCTGAGCTTTCCACCCTGTGGGAGTTGGCCCGGCTGTACGGTGTACAGACAGCCTATTATGACCAGACAGGCCGCAGGCGCCAGGCGTCGTGGGAGGCTGCTCTGGCTGCGCTTCGGGCCCTGGGAGCACCGCTAACAGGCCTCAGGGAAGCCCAAGAGGCTCTTCGACACGAGAGAAAGGCTCTGTGGCAGAGGACTCTGGAGCCTGTGCTGCTGGCGTGGAACGGCGACCTTCCCGAGGTTCAGGTTCGGCTGCCCCCTTCGAGTGCCGATGGGCCCCTTTTCGGCCACCTCCGCCTTGAGACAGGGGAGGAGCACCGCTGGCAGTGGCGGGCGAAAGACTTGCCGGTGTTGGGCCAGGAAGGGGTTGAAGGCCTTTCCTATACACTGAGGGCTCTTTCTCTGCCCCTGTCTCTTCCCTTTGGGTATCATCGTTTGACCCTGGAGGCTGATGGGCACCCCTGGGAGGCCCTCATCGTCAGCGCTCCTTTGAAGGGCCACTCTCTGCGAGATGAGGCTGCATGGGGCCTCTTTGTTCCTCCTTACGCCCTCCGTTCCAGGCGGGGTTGGGGCAGCGGCAGCTTCTCGGACCTGGAGGCGCTGTGTGCATGGGAGGCACAGCTAGGCGGTCAGGTCGTGGCCACTCTTCCGCTCCTGGACACCTTCCTGGAAGAGCCCTTTGAACCCAATCCATACAGGCCTGCCAGCCGCCTTATGTGGAGCGAGTTTTATGTGGACGTGAGCCGGGCCCCTGAGCTTTCCCGATCGCCGCGAGCCCAGGCACTGATCGCTTCCGCAGCATTCCGGGAAGGCGTAGATGGCCTGCTTGCCTCCCCTGTAGTGGACTACAGGCGGCTTATGGCCCTGAAACGGCAGGTGCTGGAGGAGCTTTGCCGCTGCTGTTTTGAAGGGGTCGGGAATCGCCTCGAAGACCTGCACCAGTTTGCTCGCACCCATTCAGCCGTTGAGCACTATGGGGCCTTTCGCGCCACTCTGGAGAGGCAGAGCACCCCTTGGCGCTCCTGGCCCCAGCGGCTTCGTGGCGGCGTCTTGAGAGAGGGGGACTACGGGGAGGAGGCCCGCCGATATCATGTCTATGTCCAGTGGCTGGCCCATCAACAACTGGAGGGGCTATCGCGGGAGGCCGCCGCCAAGGGCGTGCGCCTGTACCTGGACCTGCCCGTAGGCGTCCATCCCGATGGTTTTGACGTGTGGCGGGAGCAGGACCTCTTCGTACAGGACGTCTCGGTAGGGGCACCTCCGGACAACTTCTTCGCCAGGGGACAGGACTGGGGATTTCCGCCCATGCACCCCCATAGGGCCCGTGACAAGGGCTACGATTACTTTATCGCCTGCCTGCGGCACCACATGAGGATTGCAGGCGTCCTGCGAATCGACCACGTGATGGGGTTTCACCGGCTCTTCTGGATCCCTCAGGGAGCCGGAGCCAACCAGGGGGTCTATGTCCGTTACCCTGCGGAGGAGTATTATGCTATCCTGGCCCTGGAGTCATTCCGAAGCAAGGTGGACATAGTGGGCGAAGACCTTGGGACCGTGTCCCCTGAAGTAAGGCCGGCCATGGCCCACCACGGAGTCCACCGGACCTACGTGGCCCAGTTCAATTTCAGGCCTGAGCCTCGGGACGCCGTTGGCCCGGTTCCAGATGGGGCTGTGGTCTCCCTGAACACTCATGACACCCCGACGTTCGCCGCCTTCTGGCAGGGCCTTGACATAGAGTACAGGCAGGAGTTGGGACTGCTGACCCCTGACGAAGCCCGTCGCGAGCAGGAGGCTCGGGGCACTCTGCGAGATGCCCTTCTGGGGTTCCTGCGGGGTGATGAGCTGACCAGGGAGGTTTCCCAGGAGCCAGGTGAGGTCCTCAGAGCTCTCCTGGCCTTTCTGGCGGGGAGCCGTGCTCCGCTCTTGTTGGTCAATCTGGAGGACCTGTGGCTTGAGACTATGCCTCAGAACGTGCCAGGTGTTGCCGATGGCCGTGACAACTGGAAGCGTGCCATGCGTTGCTCCCTGGAGGAGTTGACTCAGTTGCCTCAGGTTCTGACAGCCTTGCAGCAGGTGGACCAGTGCCGCAAGGGGAGGACACGGTAATGCCCCGGGGTAGCGGGCCAGGTATTACCCTGCTGACCGAAGAGGACCTTTACCTTTTCAATCAGGGCAGCCACTTCCGCCTCTATGAGAAGCTGGGTTCTCATCCTCTGTCAGAGAAGGGGTCCAATGGAACCTACTTTGCCGTCTGGGCTCCCAATGCAAAGAGGGTCTCCGTTATGGGGGACTCCAACGGTTGGGATAGGGAGGCCCATCCTCTATGGCCCAGGGGTCAGTCCGGCATATGGGAGGCCTTTGTGCCGGAGGTAGGGAATGGAGCCCTCTACAAGTTCTACATCGTCTCTCGCTACGACGGATACCGGGCGGACAAGGCAGACCCCTTCGCCTTCCGGCAGGAGACGCCGCCCAGGACAGGCTCCATTGTATGGAGTCAGGAGTACAACTGGGGCGATGACCAGTGGATGCGCGACCGCCGCCGGAGAAACGCCATCGACGCTCCCATGGCCATCTACGAGGTTCACCTGGGCTCGTGGAGACGGGTCCCCGAAGAGGGCAACCGTCCCCTGACGTATAGGGAGTTGGCGCCTCAACTGGCTGAATACGCAACCCAGATGGGATTTACCCATGTGGAGTTCCTGCCAGTCATGGAGCACCCTTTATACCGCTCTTGGGGTTACCAGACCCTCGGGTACTTTGCTCCCACGGCCCGCTACGGGGCGCCCCAGGACCTCATGTACCTGATCGACTACCTTCATCAGCACGGCGTGGGCGTCATTCTTGACTGGGTGCCCTCCCATTTCCCTACGGACGAGCACGGCCTTGGCTTCTTTGACGGCACCCACCTCTATGAACATGCCGACCCCAGGAAGGGTTTCCACCCGGACTGGACCAGCTTCATCTTCAACTATGGCCGGAACGAAGTGCGTAGCTTCCTCATCAGCAGCGCGCTTTTCTGGCTCGACAAGTACCATGCCGATGGCCTGCGGGTGGATGGGGTGGCCTCTATGCTATACCTGGACTACTCCAGGGGAGAAGGGGAGTGGCTGCCCAACCAGTACGGAGGCCGAGAGAACCTGGAAGCTATGTCCTTCCTTCGGCGGTTCAATGAGGAGGTTTATAGGAGCTACCCGGATGTACAGACCATAGCTGAGGAATCGACGGCTTGGCCCATGGTCTCGAGGCCAGTCTACACAGGGGGCCTGGGTTTCGGTCTGAAGTGGGACATGGGCTGGATGCACGACACCTTGTCGTATCTGTCTAAAGACCCGGTCTATCGCAAGTACCATCACAACAACCTCACTTTTCGTATGCTCTATGCCTTCAGTGAGAACTTCGTGCTTTCCCTTTCCCATGATGAGGTGGTCCATGGCAAGGGCTCCCTTCTGGGCAAGATGCCTGGGGATGACTGGCAGAGGTTTGCCAATCTGAGGCTGCTCCTGGGGTACATGTACATGCAGCCTGGCAAGAAGCTCCTTTTCATGGGTGGCGAGACGGGCCAGTGGCAGGAGTGGGACCATGACGCTAGTCTGGACTGGCGCCTGCTCTCCCATCCCCTTCACCATGGCCTTCAGAGGTGGGTCCAGGACCTGAACGGGCTCTATCGTAAGGAGAAGGCCCTGTTCGAGACGGACTGCCACCCTGGAGGCTTTGAGTGGGTGGACTGCAACAATGTAGAGAACAGTGTGGTCAGCTTTATGAGGAGGGAGCGGTTCGGTGAGGATTTGCTGCTGGCGGTGTGCAACTTCACGCCTGTCCCCTGGTTCGACTATCGGGTGGGGGTGCCTGAGAGGAGCTTCTGGCTTGAGCTGCTGAACAGCGATGCCCAGGAGTACGGTGGCAGCGGGCTGGGTAACCAGGGCGGAACAAAAGCCGCTCCATTCTCCTATCACGGCCGCCCTTGCTCGATCACCATCACCGTACCTCCCCTGGCTGTGCTCGTTTTCAAAGGCGAGCCCCCCCGCTGACCAGCAGGGACAGGTAGGAGCTGTGGAACGGTACATCTGCATTCACGGCCACTTCTACCAACCTCCCAGGGAAAACCCCTGGCTGGAAGCGGTAGAGACCCAGGACTCGGCTCATCCCTATCACGACTGGAACGAGCGGGTCACATCAGAGTGCTACGGCCCTAACGCCGCCGCCCGCATCTTGAACGGCAAGGGAAGGGTGGCTCTGGTTGTCAACAACTATTCCAAGATAAGCTTCAACTTCGGCCCCACGTTGCTGGCGTGGCTGGAGTCCAACGCCCCTGACGTCTACCAAGCCATTCTCGACGCGGACAGGGAAAGCCAGAAGAACTTCTCCGGCCACGGCTCTGCCCTGGCCCAGGCCTACAACCATATGATCCTGCCCCTGGCCAATGCCCGAGACAAGTACACCCAGGTACTGTGGGGCATCCGAGACTTTGAGCATCGCTTTGGACGTAGGCCGGAGGGCATGTGGCTTCCGGAGACGGCAGTGGACCTGGAAACCCTGGAGATACTGGCGAGGCTAGGCATCCGCTTTACAGTTCTGGCGCCCCATCAGGCCAAGCGAGTCCGCCGGATAGGGGAGCGGGAGTGGCACGATGTAAGCACCGGTACCATTGACCCGGCCATGCCGTATCTCTGCCTCTTGCCGTCAGGCGCGAGGCTGGAGCTCTTTTTCTATGATGGCGCCATATCCAGCGCGGTCGCCTTCGAAAGGCTCCTTGATAGAGGAGAAGATTTCGCCCACCGGCTGGTGAGCGCCTTCTCCCCTGCTCGAACAGGGCCCAGGCTTGTCCACATCGCTACCGACGGCGAGAGCTACGGCCACCACCACCGGTTCGGGGAGATGGCCCTGGCCTACGCCCTCCAGTATATCGAGGCCAACGGTATGGCCCGCCTCACCAACTACGGCGAGTACCTGGAGAGACACCAGCCTACCCATGAGGTGGAGGTCTTGGCCAACACTTCCTGGAGCTGTTCTCACGGCGTTGAGCGATGGCGTAGCGACTGCGGTTGCGGAAAGGGAGACAGGACCGGCTGGAGCCAGGGATGGCGTGCCCCCTTGAGACAGGCCATGGACTGGCTCAGGAATACGCTGGCGTCTCAATATGAGGAAAAGGCCAGGGCCTTCTTCAAAGACCCTTGGGCCGCCCGCGATGCCTATATCGAGGTGGTTCTGGACCGCTCATTACATAACGTGGAGCACTTCCTGCATCGATACGGGGCCAATAGCATTGATGCCCAAGAGCGGGTCACAGCGTTGAAGCTGCTGGAGCTCCAGCGTCATACCATGCTCATGTACACAAGCTGCGGCTGGTTCTTTGAGGAGCCGTCCCGTATCGAGACTGTTCAGGTGCTACAATACGCCGCCCGGGCCGTCCAACTTGGTCAGGAGCTCTTCGGAGTCGACCTGGAGGAAGAGTTTCTGGCTCTCTTGGGGCGTGCCGAAAGCAATGTGCCCGCCTACGGCGACTGCCGCCGCATCTACCAGGAGCTTGTGACATCGACCGTAGCGGATATGCAGGATGCTGTGGCTCACTGTGCCGTAGGCTCGTTGTTCGAGACGTACCCGAAGCAAGCCAAGGTCTACTGCTACACCCTCGACCTGGAAGAGCGCCGGGAGTTTCGGTCGGAGAGGGCGTTTTTGGCCGTTGGCCAAGTCCTGGCCCACAACACCGTTACTACAGAGGCTGCTGCCTGGCTTTTTGCCGTCCTCCGGGTGGGGGACTATGACGTAATGGGCAGAGCACGCCGTCTCCAGGCCCAAGATAGCTACGACTCAATGGTATACGCTATGGCGGAGGCGTTCCAGGGGCAGGACTTGCAGCAGGTCGTCCGTCTGATGGATCACCATCTCGGGGTGTCCAGCTTCTCTCTGGCGTCACTCCTGCGAGATGAGCACCGGAAGATCCTGCGTCAGCTTCAGGATTCCGCTCTGACCAAGGCTGAAGCGGCCCACAGTCTCCTGCTGGCGCAGGAAGCTCGGATTGTGCGTTCCCTCTCTTCCATGGGAATGCCTCTCCCAAGGACCTTATTCCTAGAGAGGTCCTTCTTCCTTAACCGCACGCTGCGCAAGGCCCTTAGCAGCGAAGGGCTGGAGCCGGGCCGCATTAGTAGCCTGCTGGAGGAGGCCAGGGAGCTTGGCCTGGAGGTCGACAGGAGCGAGCTTATCTACCTGCTAGAAAAGCGCCTGGAAAGGGAGATGGCCAGGCTGCTTGCTAGTCCTGGAGACCTGTTGATATTGCAAGCCGTGGCTGCCGATGTGACGGCGGCGCGGGCTGTGCCGCTTCCTTTAGACCTGGGTAGGACACAGGGCCTGTACTATCGTCTGCTGGTGACCCTGTACCCTTCTATTCAACAAAGGGCCAGGGAGGGAGACCCCGAGTCCAGGAGGTGGCTCTCCCTTTTCGAGTCACTCGGCGAGAAGCTGTCTGTGGCTCTGCCTGGTGCGAGCTAGTACCTGCTTGCGACAAGCTCATGGTGAGCGGGGTTAGAGTGGGCCTTATGTACGCGGATTCATGGAACTGGGTACTAGCAGAGGTAGATTCCGGGGGCTCCAGCTCCTAGCGGACAGGGGTGAGGCCCCCGAAGCGTCTTTGGCGTCGCTGGTATTCCAGCAGGGCCTTCTCTACTTCCCGTTCGTTGAAGTCAGGCCAGAGAGTAGGCGTGGAGTAGTATTCCGAGTAGGCCGACTGCCAGAGCAGAAAATTGCTGAGGCGCATTTCGCCAGCGGTGCGGATGATAAGGTCTGGATCGGGTATGTTGCCGGTGTAGAGGTACCCGCTCAACAGGTCCGCCGTGACCGCCTCGGCAGGAACCCCGTCGGCGATGAGCCTCTGGATGGCGCCGATGATCTCGTCGCGGCCTCCGTAGTCGAAGGCCACGCAAAGGGTGAAGACCTCGTTTTTCTGGGTCAGCTCTATGGCCTTCATCACCGCCTCCCGGAGCTGCTGAGGCAGGCGCTCCAATCGTCCTAGGTGCTGAAGGCGCACACCTTGTTTGTGGAACTCGAGGCTCTCGCGGTGGATGACCTTCCCCATGATCTCCATGAGGCCTCGCACCTCTTCTTTCGGGCGGCTCCAGTTCTCTGTGGAGAAGGCGTAGAGGGTTGCTACCTTGACCCCGTACTTGCTCAGGGCCTTCACTACTCTCCTGATGTTCTCGGTCCCGGCCCGGTGGCCCGCCAGGCGGGGCAGATGCTTCCTCTGCGCCCAGCGGCCGTTGCCATCCATAATTACGGCCACATGACGGGGTATGGCTTCCAGACTCACCTGGTGGCCATTAAGCTGTACCCTTGACTCTTGAGCCGTAGTGCTCCGGACGGCCATTAAAGAGGGGTCTGCTCCTTCCCTACCTGGCATTTAGTATGCTGACGCTGTCTTGACCCTACCTGCTTAAGCGATTGCGGTCCTTCGAAAGGAAGATGGCTCCCGCAGGTTCGGCCACTGGCTAAACCGCCATTACCTCCTTTTCTTTCTCCTGCATGACATGTTCGCCCTGTTCAATGTGGGAGTCGGTCAGCTTCTGAAGGCGGCCCTGGGCGCGGCGTTCGTCATCCTGGGATATCTCCTTGTTCTTCTCCATCGCCCGAAGGCGCTCCAGCCCGTCGCGACGCACGTTCCGCACGGCGACCTTGGACTCCTCTCCCTTTTTCCCCACCAGGCGGCTCAGCTCTCTCCTGCGCTCCTCTGTTAGGGATGGTATGCCTAGGCGTATTGAAGTCCCGTCGCTGACCGGCGTTAGGCCTACATCAGACTTCAGGATGGCCTTCTCGACAGCCTGAATGACTGTTCGGTCCCAGGGCTGGATCACGATGAGGCGAGCATCGGGGGCTGTGATGCTCGCTAGCTGATTGAGGGGCGTGGACACGCCAAAATAGTCCACCAGGAGGTTCTCTACCAGGGCTGGGCTCGCCCTTCCGGTGCGCACGGTGGCGAGGTCCTTCCGCAGGACTTCAATAGCCTTTTTCATACGGGTCTCGCAGTCGGAAAGGACAGACTCTATCACTGGCGGAAAGCCTTCCTAGGCGGGTACAGGGGTCTCTTGTGACAGTGTATGGGAGACAAGAGTCCCTCCACGCTCCCCCTCCAGGATCTTGCGTAGTTTGCCCGGTGCGAAGATGTCGAAGACGATGATGGAGAGGTTGTTGTCCATGCACAGAGAGAGGGCGGTATTGTCTATGACCTCCAGCCGTCGATTGAGGACCTCCAGGTAGCTTATCCGATCGAATCGGCGCGCCTTGGGGTTCTTCAATGGGTCTGAATCGTAGACACCGTCTACCTTGTTTTTGGCCATCAGAAGGACCTGGGAGCCGATCTCTACGGCCCGTAGAGCCGCCGCCGTGTCAGTAGACATGAAAGGGTTTCCAGTCCCAGCAGCAAAGATCACCACTCGCCCCTTCTCCAGGTGTCTGATGGCCCTGCGGCGGATAAAGGGCTCAGCCACGGACTGGGCGACTATGGCGCTCTGGACCCTGGTGGCCAGGCCTGCTTGCTCCAGTCCGTCCTGGAGGGCCAGGGAGTTGATCATCGTGGCCAACATGCCTGCATAGTCGGCGGCGGCCTTTTCCATGCCCTGGGCGGCCGCATCGCGCCCCCGCCAGATGTTGCCTCCGCCCACGACAATGGCAAGCTGTACGCCGGTCTGAACAGCCTCCTTGACCTGCTGGCAGAGGAAAGACACTGCCTCAGGATCTATGCCATGATCTCTCTTGCCCTTAAGGGACTCTCCGCTCAGCTTCAGGAGAGCCCTGGCATACTGAGCGCTCATGGGCGGTGGTCACTCCCCCAGGCTGAACCTGATGAATCGTCGCACCCGGATGTTCTCACCCACGCGGGATACGAACTCTGTCACCAGGTCTTGCACCGTTCTGGTCGGGTCTTTTATGAAGGGCTGGGCTAGAAGGGCCACCTCCTCGGGCTTGAGGCCGTTCTCCGCCGGCACCTCCGCCAGAGATACATACTTGGGATCCATAGCCGCTACCTGCATGGCTATGCTATGGGCCAAGTCCTTGAACTCCGGAGTGCGGGCCACAAAGTCAGTCTCGCAGTTCAGCTCTACAAGGGAAGCAATGCGCCCACCACTATGGATGTAGGCCTCTACAAGCCCCTGTTTGGTCTCCCTGCCCAGTTTCTTGGCTGCCGCGGCAAAGCCCTTCTCCCGAAGAATGTCCTGAGCCATCTTCAGATCACCGGCTGCCTTCTCCAATGCCTCCTTGCAGTCCATTATGCCTGCCCCCGTCAGCTCACGGAGGGCCTTTATTGAATCCAGGTTTACCGCCACAGGGGTCCCCTAGACAGAATGCTCAGAGGCAGACATTAACACTGCCTCGGGCTGGGGTTTCTCTTCCTCAGCCTCTATCCGGACAATCTCCTGCGCCCGTCGTCGAGCCAGGCCATCCAGCACCGCATCGGCCACACGCGAGGTGACCAGGCGGATAGAACGTATGGCGTCGTCGTTGCCCGGGATTATCCAGTCCACTTTGTCAGGATCGCAGTCTGTGTCCACCACCGCCGCTACGGAGATGTGGAGCTTTCTGGCCTCGTTTACAGCAATGTACTCCTTACCTATGTCTATGACGAAAAGGGCGTCGGGCAAGCGGGTCAGGTTCTTCATGCCGCCAAAGTAGCGGTTTAGACGGGCTATCTCCTCATCGAGTTGTTTGGCCTCTTTCTTGGACATGTTTCGGTGGTCGCCCCTTGAGGTTTGTTCCTCCAGACGAATCAAATAGTCGATGCGGGCCTCGATGGTCTGGAAGTTGGTGAGCGTACCCCCGAGCCATCGTGAGTTTACATAGGGCATGCCACATCGGGTCGCCTCTGTCTTTATGGTCTCCTGGGCCTGCTTCTTGGTCCCTACAAAAAGGACAGTTCCACCCTCTGCCACCAGGCGGTTTACCGCCCTGCACGCACTATCCAGCATGCCCAGCGTCTGCTGCAAGTCGATGATATGGATGCCATTGCGCTCGGAAAAGATGTAGGTCTTCATCCTGGGGTTCCACCGCCGCGTCTGGTGGCCAAAGTGCACCCCTGACTCTAGAAGGGCCTTCATGGAGAGAGGCTCCCTCACCGGCTGGGGTTTCTCATCCGTCTTCTGCATCTGTTCCTTTTGAATCAACCTTCGGCAACCCTTTCTTTGACATAGCTAACGGTCTTGTTAGACCAAGGGACGCTACCCTCGACCGTGCAGGTACGAAGTATAGCATAACTCTACTGGACGGACAATCGGCCTGCGGACTGCGAAAACCGAAGCCGCTCAGGCAAGGGGTGGAGCGGGAGACGGGATTTGAACCCGCGACAACCGCCTTGGAAGGGCGGAGCTCTACCGCTGAGCTACTCCCGCGCTCTGGTCCAATTATACTACAGGGCCGTCTGACAGCCCTGTAGTGAACACCATCAACGGCACAGGCGCGGGCCTAGCTTGCTCCTCGCCCTGCTGGCATTGGAGCCCGCGAGGTGGCCGCGACCTCCCTGGTATGCTGACCTAGCCGTGGAGGCGCCTTCACCCCCGTATCCTTCCAGGAGCCGCTCCAGGGAGGACGCAGGAGTCTCAGACGGCCCCAATAGGGGTCCTTTATCTCCTTGACCATGTTCAGGGATTGGATCTGAGGATGGTTGATGGCCCCAGCGGTGGAGTTGAATGGTGGAGGGGACCCTCCTGCCTTCATGATGAGATCCGTTACATAGCTGGTGGGGTAGTTCTTCAAGTAGCGTTCCCATATATCAGGCGCCCGGAATGGCGAGCTGAAGGCGCGCGCCTCGAAGGGCAGAGAGGGGTCCATGAATCGGGGATCTGAAAGGGCCTCTTCCATGCCCAGGGTCTTGATCAGGTCATTGAACATCTCCTCCGTGGTGCTGTTGAAGGAGAAGTAGAGGATGCCGTCCTTGGTCCTGATGCCGCCCCTCGGCTCTGTCATCTCATTAAGGCAGTGGCCGTTCCATTCCGCTGGGTTAGAGTAGGCGGCCCAGTTGTTGGTCTCCAGCAGGGTCATCACCCCCAACTGGCTGACGGAGAGCCGTTGCCCCAGGCCGTCCTGCATCTTTCGGAAGAGGGCAGCCAGGATCCCCTGGAAGGCGAAGACCGCCGAGTCCAGACTGGCCATCTCGCAGCCGTGGCGCAGGGGAGGCTCCCCCGCCCTGCCCAGGAACATCTGGGCCCCGGCTGTGGCCTGGACTACCAGCTCCGAGCCCGGCATCGAGCACAGGGGCCCCTTCTCGCCAAAGTAGCTGAGGGCGCAGTAGAGCAGTCCCTTGTTGGCCCTGGATAGCTGGGTATAGCCAAACCCCATCTCCTCAGCCACGTCCGGGCCCCAGTCCTCTATGAATACATCGGCGTCCTTGAGGAGGGCCTTCAGGTCTGCTCGGCCAGCCTCCGTGGAGAGGTCCATGGTCACGCTCTTCTTGCTATGGTTCAACTGCACAAACGCCGCGCTCACCCCTTTCTTGTGCTGGGGGGCAAAGGTCCGGGCGTAGTCGCCCTCGGGTGGCTCCACCTTGATGACCTCGGCGCCGTGGTCCGCCAGCAGAAGGGAGACGTAGGGCCCGCAGAGGCCCTGGCTTACATCGACGACCTTCATGCCCTTGAGCGGAGGCTCCGCAGGGTCTATCCCGTCCCGGGGAGCAATGGCGGCGCCGTGGGCAGGGGAGCCCATGCCCTTTGCCAGCACCTCCTCCGTATGCTGTCCGGGGATGGGGGCCGGCCCTAGGGGTGGCTGGCCCCGGCTGAATCGCCAGGGCAGCCCGCCGAAGCGCATCTTCCCCTGCCGCGGGTGGTCCACGATGGCGAAGAACTCATTCTCCAGGAAGTGAACGTGGTTCCAGAGGCTCTCGTAGTCTAAGAAGTAGCCCCTGGGTACCCCCTGTTTCTCAAGCTGGAGGGCCAGCCAGCGGCTGTGCTTGCTCTTGAACACCTCTTGGAGGACGGAGGCCAGCTCCTTTCGGTTCTTCACCCGATCAGCGTTGGTGGCGAAGCGGGGGTCCTGGAGCAGGTCTTCCCGCTTCAGGGCCCTGCACAGGCCCTCCCAATGCTTCTGGGTCTCGCATCCCACGGCCAGCCACCGCTTGTCCTCGCATAGGAAGGCCTCGTGGGGAGCGGTCTGCGAGGAGGCGCTGCCAATGGCCACGGGAGGCACACCGGCGATCAGGTACTCGGCGATGCGGCTTATCTGGATCGACATGCTGGCGGAGAGCTGGCTCATCGTGATCCGCTGCGGGAGGCCCGTCCTCTCGCGGGCCAGCAAGGCCAGCAGGACCGCAGCCGCAATGTAGACGGAGGCGTTAAAGTCCAGGGCGCCTCCCAGGCGGAACATCTCGCCGGTGCTGCCCTCGGGCCCCGCCAGGCTGGCGAAGCCGCTGAGGGCCTGGGCGTGGGGGTCGGCGCAGAACCAGTCCCGCATGGGCCCTCCGTAGCCGTAGCCGGGACAGGAAAAGTATATGATCCGTGGGTTGATGGCCTTGAGAGAGTCGAAGGTCACCCCCAGGGTGGCAAGGCGGTCCGCCCGGTGATTCTCCATGACTACGTCAGCTTCTCTTATGATCTTCTCGAACTTGGCCCAGTTGCTCTTATCCCGCAGGTCCAGGATGGCGGAGCGCTTGTTCAGGTTGCACATGGTGTAGGCGGTGGAGATGCTGTTTATGTAGGGGGACTGGCGGTTCTGGAGCATGTCGCCGAAGGGCGGCTCAACACGCACCACGTTGGCTCCCAGCCAGGCAAGGATGGTGGCGGCCCAAGGCCCCACTCCGGCCACTCCCATGTCTACGATGTTTACTCCGGCCAGGGGTCCAAGCCCCTGCTCCTGGGCCTTTCTACGCGCATTGGCTCGTGCCATCTCTGTTCCTCCCTCATTGCCTCCGGCTCGGTGTCGTTTTCCGGTTCCGGGGCTCACCCTCGATGCGAATACCAACTGCTCGCGGCCAACTCGTATCGCCCAATGTCACTGGCCGGTAGCTTCCTGAGCTGAGCCGTAATCGGAGTTTACTCTACCTCCGGCGTCAACCTGTGTCAATCACAGGGTCTTTCGGTTCTCCCCACTGTCATTGCGAGCGAAGCGAAGCAATCTCTCCTCCTCTCTTGAGATTGCTTCAGGGCTATGCCCCTAGCAATGACAACCGAAAGACCCTGGTGTCAATCAGCGCTCCCTTGACTGGGCTGATGGCTTTTGACTACTATGGCGGCAACTCGCGCGGAGTCGGGCCTGTTCAAAGGTGTCCGCGTGTGATAAGAACACAGAAGTACGCCGCAGAAGGGCGTGGAGGTGGGTCTCATGGTAGTAGAGCGAAGCGCAAGCATAGAAGCACTCCTGGAGGAGAGGAGGCGCTTTCCAGTCCCTGAGGAGTTCGGCAAGAGGGCCAATGTCCGGGACCCTGGAATCTACAAGAGGGCGGCAAGGAACCCAGAGGCCTTCTGGGCCAGGGTCGCCCAGGAGCTCCACTGGTTCAAGAAGTGGGACCGCGTCCTGGAGTGGAACCCTCCATTTGCCAAGTGGTTCCTGGGCGGTAAGCTGAACGTCTCCTACAACTGCCTGGACAGGCACCTGGACACCCCGCGAAAGAACAAGGCCGCCATCATATGGGAGGGCGAGCCGGGAGATGACCGGGTGCTGACTTACCAGGACCTCCACAGAGAGGTCTGCCGGTTTGCCAACGCCCTGAAGAGCCTGGGGGTCAAGAAGGGGGACCGCGTCACTATCTACCTCCCTATGATCCCGGAGCTCCCCATCGCCATGCTGGCCTGCGCCCGCATTGGGGCTCCCCACAGCGTGGTCTTCGGCGGCTTCAGCGCCGAATCCCTCCGCGACCGTATCAACGATAGCCAGGCCAAGATTCTCATCACCTCTGACGGCGGCTACCGGCGGGGGACCATTGTCCCTCTGAAGCGCAGCGCCGACGAGGCCGTCCAGGGTGCCCCCTCCGTCGAGAAGGTGGTAGTTGTGCGCCGCGTGGGGGACAAGTCCGGGGCCACCATGCAGGAAGGCCGGGACCTCTGGTGGCACGAGCTGGTCCAGGGACAGCCCTTGACCTGCCCTCCAGAGGAGATGGATAGCGAGGACATGCTCTATATCCTCTACACCAGCGGCACCACCGGAAAGCCAAAGGGTGTTGTCCATACTACGGCGGGCTATCTGGTGGGCACCTACGCCACCACCCGGTGGGTCTTCGACCTGAAGGAGGAGGACACCTACTGGTGCACCGCCGACATCGGCTGGGTCACGGGCCACAGCTACATCGTCTACGGCCCCCTAGCCAGCGGCGCTGCTTCCATCATGTACGAGGGCGCCCCCGACTTCCCGGACCGCGACCGCTTCTGGGCCATAATCGAGAAGTACCGGGTCAACGTCTTCTATACCGCGCCCACGGCCATCCGCACCTTCATGCGCTGGGGCGAGGAGTACCCTAAGCGCCACGACCTCTCCAGCCTGCGCCTCCTGGGCACTGTGGGGGAGCCCATCAACCCTGAGGCATGGGTGTGGTACTGGAAGCACATCGGCGGTGAGCGATGCCCGGTGGTGGACACCTGGTGGCAGACGGAGACGGGGATGATCCTCATCAGCCCGCTGCCCGGCCTGACGACCCTGAAGCCGGGCTCGGCCACCTTCCCGCTGCCTGGCATCGAGGCGGACGTGGTCGATGAGCAGGGCAACTCGGTCCCGCTGGGCGGCGGAGGCTACCTGGTCATTACCAGGCCGTGGCCCGCCATGCTCCGCACCATCTACGGCGACCCGGACCGCTATGTGAAACAGTACTGGAGCCGCTACCCTAACCTCTACTTCACGGGCGACGGCGCCAAGCGAGACGAGGAGGGCTACTTCTGGCTCCTGGGCCGCGTGGACGATGTCATCAAGGTCTCGGCCCACCGCTTGAGCACCATGGAGATAGAGAGCGCCCTCGTGGACCACTCCGCCGTGGCCGAGTCGGCGGTGATTGGCAAGGCCGACGAGGTCAAGGGAGAGGCCATCGTGGCCTTCGTCACCCTGAAGAACGGCGTCAACCAGTCCCCGGAGCTAATCAACGAGCTGAAGCAGCACGTGGTCAGGAAGATAGGCGCCATCGCCCGCCCGGAGCAGATCATCTTCACCGCCGAGCTGCCCAAGACCCGCAGCGGCAAGATCATGCGCCGCCTCCTGAGAGACGTGGCCGAGGGCCGAGCCCTGGGCGATACCACTACCCTGGCCGACCCCGCTGTTGTCCAGGCCCTCAAGGACAAGTATGGCGAGGAGGGAGAGGCGTAGGCTGCGCCTGCTTGTCATGAGGCGCAGGCCCCCCTTCCTTGTTATTCTATCTGCCTTCTTGCCATTCTGAGTGCCCTCTTGTCATTCTGAGTCTCGACGTATCGGGACGAAGAATCCGCTACCAGGCCCTTCTCCATGCTCAGGGTGACAAAGTGACCTAATGTCATTCTGAGCGTAGCGAAGAATCCGCTGGCAGGCCCTTCTCCGCTCATGGTGAGCCCGTCGAACCATGAGCGGATTCTCCCCGCTTACCCTTCTCCATGCTCAGGGATGGACATCCGCCTCCGGCAGGACCCCCTGTTTTCCCTCCGGCCGCCTGACCCGCTCCGCCTGTTTGAACTGGGCTGGCCGCAGGGGCATCTCAAACCCCCTGCCTTCCAGCAGCTCCGCTACGGTCCGTATCTGCACCCGGGGGTAGTCCCGCTCCATCAGGTCCGAGCGGAAGAGCCCGGCGCTGGCCGCCTCCACCCTCATGTCCCGCGTGGAATCCTCCAGGGTGATGAACAGCCCCAGGGCCGCCCCCTCCCGCTCCAGCACCCCCTTCAGGTCCCGTATCTGCGACGACGTCACGTGCCCGCCCTTCACCTGGATGATCGCCTTGTGGGCCGAGCGTCGCGGACCATCCAGGAAAAAGATGACTCCGTCTATCCCCCTGTCGGCCCCCTTCTTGTCCTGCTGGCGGGGCTGCCCAGTCAGCAGCGAGACGGCCCAGTACTGGAACTGGTAGTGGTTCTCCAGCCAGAGCTGCCGGGCTCCCTCCGCGTCCACCGGCTCCCCCACCACCTGGTAGTCCCTCTTCGGCTCCAGGTTGAACATGTCCTTCATACGGCTCTTCATCAGGGCGATGGCCAGGTGCGTGATGTCAATGCCGATCCAGCGGCGGTCCAGCTTGTGGGCCGCCGCCACCGCCGTGCCGCAACCGCAGAAGGGGTCCAGCACCACCTCCCCCTCGTTGGACGACGCCTGGATGATGCGCTCCAGCAGGGCCAGCGGCTTCTGGGTGGGATACCCGAGCCGCTCTTGGCCGCTCTTAGTCATTACCACGTCAGTCCAAACGTCTTGAAGAGGTCTTCCTTTGCGTTCATCCAAGTAGTTCTTGATGTAGGGAGCACCGTTTGTACTCCAATAGATTCGTCCTTCAGTTTCTAGGCGGTCAATATCTTCTTGTGTATAGGCCCAATGCCGATCGCTTGGGGGTTCTCTAAGTTGGCCCCCTATCATCCTTGCAGGTCCTTGTCCTGCACCCGTCATTTGATTGGGCCAAAATAGTCTGCCTGAACTCTCTTCTACATAGTGATACCGTTCCTTGATGTATTCGGGCGTATATTCTGTGTATTGTGGATTCCAAGTCCATTTGTTCGATTTGCTGTAGAAGAGCAATCGGTCTGAGACCGCTCCGTACCGCTTTGCATCATTGTGCGCGCCTGTTCTCTGCCAAGCTATTTCGTTCCGGAAGTTTTCCTTGCCAAAGATGCTGTCCAGCACCACCTTCAGGTAGTGGCTCGCCGTGGGGTCGCAGTGGAGGTAGAGGGAGCCCGTGGGCTTCAGCACCCGCCGCAGCTCCACCAGCCGTACCGCCATCATCACCAGGTAGGCCGTCATCGCGTTCCTGTCGCCCAGGGCCTTCCGCAGAGAGGAGACAATCTCCTTCGTCATAGCTGAGGCCAGGGGGCTGCCCAGAAGCTGCCTGTAGGCTAGCTCTGCCTCATCCCCCCACGTCCAGGTGTCCTCGAAAGCCTTTATCTGCGCCGCGGAGCCCTCGCCGCTGGGCTCCCGGAACAGCACGTTGTAGCTGGCGCTGCTGTTGAAGGGCGGGTCCAGGTAGATCAGGTCCACCGACTCGTCGTCGATGTACCGCCTCAAAATGTCAAGATTGTCGCCGTAGTAGAGGGTGTTGGCCGCCATGCTGCTATTCTACCCAAATGTCTCCCCAAGAGCGAGGCGGGGCGGGCTTACGCCGCCCACGAGACCGGTGTGCCCTTGCAGGGTCATTTCATTGTTCCGCAACGTCGTGTGAGCAGGCTACGGAACATGCTTCCACGTTGGCCTCGAGTCGCGTCCCGTCATTCTGAGGAAGTCCCGATAGAGGAGGGACGACCGAAGAATGACAATGAAAAGACCCTGTGTGCCCTTGCCCTGTGGTTGGCCTGCGTCCATTACTGGGGTAAAATCAGTGCAACATGCATTTAGACGCCCTGGTCGCCAACGGCCGGCTGGTCACCCCCTTCGAGGGTGTCCAGGAGGTGGACGTCGCCATCTCCGGGGGAAGGGTCTCGGCCCTCCTCCAGCGGCCCCACGATTTGCAGGCCGACTTGGTGATCGATGCCCGCGGCAGCTACGTCCTGCCTGGCGTCATCGACCCCCACGTCCACTACGGCCTGGGCTCCCCCGACGACTACACCACTGAGACCATGTCCGCCGCGGTCGGCGGCGTCACCACCGTGGGCAACTTCCTCATGAACGCCCGGCCCTACGAGGAGCTCTTCGAGGCCGAGCTGAAGAAGGATGAGGCCTCGGCATACGTGGACTTCTTCCTGCACTTCACCGTAATGAACGATCACCATGTGGCCCGCATTCCCCAGTACATCGGGATGGGCGTGCCCACCTTCAAGTACTTCATGAGCTTCAAGGGCGAGGAGGGCCTCTACCTGGGCGTCGCCGGCACCGACGACGGCCTGCTGTGGGAGTTCTTCGAGGCCCTGGGCAGGCACCCCCAGGCTCTCACGGCCATCCACACTGAGAACATCGAGGTGGTGTGGCGTCTGCGCAAGCGCCTCCAGGAGGCCGGCGCCGCAGACCTGGCCGCCTGGGACGCCTCCCGCCCCGACTTCGTGGAGGCCGATGACCTGCACACCGCCTGCTATTTTGCCCGCCTCACCGGCGCCCGCATATACGTGGTCCACGTGAGCTCTCGCGCGGCTATGGAGATAGCCCGAGAGCAGAAGGCGCGCTATGACGGCATCTACCTGGAGACCTGCCCCCACTATCTGACCCACACCAATGACACCCCCCTTGGCGTGATGGGGAAGGTGAACCCCCCTCTTCGCTCGGAGAGTGATGTGGAGGCCCTGTGGCAGGCGGTCTTGGACGGCACCGTAGATGCCATAGGGTCGGACCACAACTCTCGCCGGCGGGAGAAGAAGCAGGGCAACATCTGGCAGGCCTCGGCGGGCTTTCCCGGCACCGCCACCCTCCTTCCTGTGCTGCTGAGCGAGGGGGTGAACAAGAGGGGCCTGAGCCTGGAGCGCGTTGTTCAGCTCACCTCCTACAGTCCGGCCAGAATCTTTGGCCTGTACCCCAGGAAGGGCGCCCTCCAGGTGGGCTCCGACGCCGACCTGACGGTGGTGGACCTGGGCCTGGAGAAGGTGGTTGAGCCCGAGGCCCTGCTCTCCTACTCCGACTACAGCCTGTACGAGGGGCAGAGCCTCAAGGGATGGCCCGTGCTCACCATGGTAAGAGGGAAAGTGGTGATGCAGGACGGCAAGCTAGTGGGCCAGAAGGGATACGGCAGGTTTATGGCGCGCTGATCTGTCATTCTTGTATCTTTGAAGAGGGTGGTGGGAAGACCGGTGTCATTCTAGGGCAGCAAGCCCGTTGCTCAGATAGGTCTCCCTCACACCCTTGCAG
>JACPCK010000045.1 GCA_016179845.1 Chloroflexota bacterium
TCTGGCGGTGGGACAGACCCCGCCGCGAGATTGCCACGGCCCTCCTTCGTCGGGCCTCGCAATGACATTGGAGGTGAACTTCGGAGACACCACACTAGCAGGTTGATGAGAGCGGATAGTTAAAAGGGTCATTCGACACCCAGCCAGGACTCGCTCCTCTCCCCGGGACCTGCTTCTGCCCTGAGCCACAGGCAATCTCCCCCAGAAGGTTCCGCCAGCCTGGCGCTATGGCGTGGCCCCCAGCGACTCTACCCTCTGCCAGGCCTCCACCACCACTGTGTGCCGAATCGACCCGTTGTCCGGATGGGCGCCGGGCAACTGCCTTAGATACGCTCTCAAGACTATGGGGGACTTGTCAACGGCCTGGGCGCGGGATGTCACCACGTACTCTCTCCCCTTCATCTTGGCGTAAATCCAGGTCTTGTCAGAGCCACCCGTGTCGCTGAACGGAGAGGACACTATGGAGAGGTTCTCATCGTTCTTAAACTCCACAATGTAAGTATCGTCGCTAGTCAGGCGCACTGCCATTGTGAGTGGGTCTCCGTCGTCGGCGTCCTCCTCCGCTAGCTCATGCCCCTGGGAGTCCAGCACCTTGACTTCGCCCTCCTCCTCGGGGGAAGAGAAGGACCAGTTCACGAACAGCAGGCTGAAGGGCTCCACATTGATCAGGCGTACTCTGTGGACCTGTCCTGGCAAAGGGGCCGAGAGGGGCCCCGCAACACCAGGGTTCAGGTATCGGTAGGTGCTGCGAGGGAAGGCATCCCGGCTGGGCGGCGTCCCTACCACGATGGTCGGTTGAATGCCGTTCACCAGCACCTCAGGGACTCTGTAGGAGGGGCCCAACGGGTCCAGCCCCTCCAGCAGGTCCGCCATCACAGCCTCGATGCCTGAGGCAGCGGCGTAGTACACCCCCATGTCCTCTGCCACACCGCTGGAGCCTCGCGTAACCGCGACCACCGTAGCCATGCTCGCCCCGGTGGCCATTGCACCCAGGCCCACCATCATCACCGTCATCGCCATCACCTGGCCCGACTCACCCATCATGCGGAGAAGCGCCCTGAGAGCCCTCGTCATGGCCTCGCCACCAGGGGAGAAGGATTCGGGAACAGGTCCGCTGCATAGGCGAACCACCCGTTGCTGCCGGAGACCACGATGTTGGCCGCAAAGATGCTGCCGTCCAGCCTTACCTCGGAACCGCTGACTCGGGCATAGCCGTTAGGGACGTAGATAACTCCTCTGAAGAAGCCTTCACTACCGCTCAGGTGCACGGCATTCAGGCCAGCGCTTTCGGCCAGGATGAGCACGCCCTTCCGAAAGGCCGTAAGCTTGACCTCTGAACCTGAAACCTTCACCTCATTGGCAATAAAGGTAACATTTCCTGAGACGTGGGAGCCGCTGACCTCCAGCCGGCCGGTGGCACTGTACACCCCCGGCCTCAGAATCTTCCGCTCGGCGTCCTGCCATACCTCCGGCACTGAGTCCAGGTTCACGTCCCCCTCAAAGCTGAACTGATAGGGGAGGAACTCGGCCTTGTCATAGCTCACCGGCATCGGCCGCGATGTCCCCCGCGTGTTGACAAAGTCGAAGACGTTGTTGCTGCCACCTACCGCCGCGCCGACCCCTTCCACCAGCCCGGCCACCAGGTGATCTGAGCCGCTCACCACTGTGCGATCGGCGTGGACGTTCCCGATGATGACCCCTTTGCTGCCGCTCCAGTTGACGTCCCCCGTGGCGAAGAAGGCGAATCCCCCGGCGCTGGGCTCCCTCGCCGGGCCCCTCAGAAAGTTCAGGATGGACTCCTCCCGCGTAATAGTGCGCCCGCCCGGCACAGCCACATCCCAACGCACCTGGGTCTTTACCAGGTCAGGCGATACAGTGTCCACACTCGTGATCGAAACGTTATTGGGGTCTTCAATGAAGCGTGAGGCCCGCACAACCAAGCCCTGCTCCCCGTCAACGCTGGCGGTCCGCGTCATAGAGTCATCCGCGGGGTCCCAGCTCAGCTCCGACTGGTTGTAGATAGTCTGGGAGCCGCCAAAATCGGTGCCCCCAGCGCTGCCGACTGTGTTTCCTTTGGCCCCCACCCCTAGCTGGGCGGAGCGAAAGTCATTGCCTGACCACTGGCTTACGTTGGTCACCTGGTTCAGGCTCATCGCATCGGTAGCCGTAGCCGCAGGAGCCACCACCAGAAGGAAGGTTATGGCCAGCATCGGCGCCAGCACCAGGGCGCTCACCCCCATGCTCGCCGCCAGCTCCAGCAGGGTGACGCCGCGCTCTCTCCCTGCAACCTGTAAGAGCTTCGCTCTAAGCCTTATGTATGCTGTTCCCATTACTGCTACCCTCTAGTGTCCCGTCCCTGAAATACGCTTACGAATTGTCATTGCGAGGAGTCCCGACGCGTCGGGACGACGAAGCAATCTGGCGGTGGGACAGACCCCGCCGCGAGATTGCCACGGCCCTCCTTCGTCGGGCCTCGCAATGACATTGGAGGGTCCAACTGCCTCATGGCGTCGGCAGGAACCTCCAGAAGGCATTCGTGTTGCCTCCACGCAGAGCGTAGAAAACGCCGTTCACGTACACCAGGCTTCCACCATCGCTTACGGGGGCTGGCGTGAGTATCAGACTGGCCCACGTGTTCAGCTTTATGCTGTAGCGGGAAAAGGCCTGAGTGCCGTTGCCATGCAGGGCATAGAGGTGCTGTTCGTCATTCCAGGCCAGGGCGCCTCCCTGCCCGACAAGGGTGGGAGCCGTCGCCATGTTACCCCACACCCCACTGCTCACGTGGTACCGCCAGAAGGTGTTGGTGTTGCCACCGCGGAAGGCATACACGATGCCGGAAGCGTAGGCCAGGGCACCGCCAGCGTTAACAGTTGACGGCGCGGTGGTCAGGGTCGTCCAGGTATTGGTGGAGATGGTGTAGCTCCAGAACGCCTTGCTGTTATTGCCCCGCAGGGCATAGACGGTGTTGCCGCCGTCCCAGGCCAGGGCGCCGCCCCAGCCCACATTCAGCGGGGCATTCGCCAGCGCCCCCCAGGTTCCAGTAGCTATGTTGTAGCGCCAGAAGTCCTTGGAGCCGTTACCTCGTAGCGCATATATATAGCCATCCCCGTACGTCAGGGCGCCGCCACCGCCTATCGTTGACGGGGTGTCCGACAGCGTGCTCCAACTGCCTGACCCAGGGTCAAAGGCCCAGAACTGCTTGGTGCTTGCGCCGCGCAGGGCATAGACCTTCGTCCCGTCGGATGCCAGAGCGCCGCCGCCTCTCACATTGGCAGGAGTATCCGCCAGCGTCAGCCACCCAGGCAATGGAGTGGGCACCGGCGTCGCCGTCGGCGTAGGCAGAGGCGTTGGCGTGGCAGTGGGCAATGGTATCGCTGTCGCGGTCGCCGTCGGCAATGGCGTAGCTGTGGGCGTGGCCGTCGGCAATGGCGTAGCTGTGGGCGTGGCCGTCGGCAATGGCGTAGCTGTGGGCGTGGCTGTAGGCAGAGGAGTCGCTGTCGCTGTGGCCGTCGGCAATGGCGTAGCTGTGGGCGTGGCCGTCGGCAATGGCGTAGCTGTGGGCGTAGCTGTAGGCAATGGCGTCGCCGTGGGTGTGGCCGTGGGCAACGGCGTAGCTGTGGGCGTAGCTGTCGGCAATGGCGTAGCTGTGGGCACGGGCGTGGCGGTCGCTGTGGCCGTCGGCAATGGCGTAGCTGTGGGCGTAGCTGTAGGCAATGGCGTCGCCGTCGGTGTGGCCGTGGGCAACGGCGTAGCTGTGGGCGTGGCCGTGGGCAACGGCGTAGCTGTGGGCGTAGCTGTCGGCAATGGCGTAGCTGTGGGCAACGGCGTAGCTGTGGGTGTGGCCGTGGGCAACGGCGTCGCTGTCGGTGTAGCCGTGGGCAACGGCGTCGCTGTCGGTGTAGCCGTAGGCAGAGGAGTCGCCGTCGGTGTAGCCGTAGGCAGAGGAGTCGCCGTCGGCGTGGCCGTAGGCAGAGGAGTCGCCGTGGGCGTGGCCGTCGGTAGAGGCGTCGCCGTTGGTGTGGCCGTGGGCAATGGCGTGGCCGTGGGTATAGCCGTGGGCACGGGTGTGGGCGTGGCCGTGGGCAACGGCGTAGCTGTGGGTATGGCCGTAGCTAGTGGAGTAGCCGTCGGCGTTGGCGTCCGCCTCGGCGTGGGTGTCGCCGTGGGTGTCGGCGTCACCGTGGGCGTCGGCGTGGCCGTCGGCGTCGCTGTCGGAGTGAATGTAGGGGTGGGAGTGGGAGTAGGAAGGGCCTCGAGAACAGCCTTGCAGAGGCAGCCTATTTCACCCGTGCTGCTGGGCAGCTCTCCCGCCTTGGCACGGTAGTTGTAAAAGTACACCGTGTAGTCGTCCGCCGGTGCCTCGCGACCCAGTACGGCGATGGTAGTGGTGCCCGGCGCCAGGCTCCCCAGTGCCACTATCGGCGCCTGCACCAGCGTGGGATCGGTTATCGACACGCCGCTGTTGGCCGCCCCAAAGGGCCTGCCTCTGTATACCACGAGGGTAGCGTCGACAGGATCGCCGGTGATCTGCCAGCGGGCAAAGATATCGGCCTTCATCGCCGAGGGGACCTGCTTCACCACCTGGAACATGCCGGTGGCCCGGCTCAAGCCCGCAACGCCTATGGGAAAAACCTTCAGCGGACCTCCCGACGGCGGCACCAGAGCGCTCGGCTGAAAGCGGTTGGCCTTTAGGGTCTCTAGCTCCTCCCGCAACTGGCCTCCCTCAAAGGCCCGTACACGTACCTGCTGTAAGGCCCCAGCGCGGACCTCCGTCACCGCCATCTCCAGGCTGACACCCTCAGGGACAGCTACTACCACATCATAGGAAGGCCGCAGGGGCTGCGCAGCAATAGCTTCCAGTTGCGAGCCAATGGTCACTCCGCTGCGAGTGGTGGTGTCCGTCTCGTTGGTGGCCCTTTGGGCGACCGTGGTCGCTCCCACGAACGCCGAGACCACTACTGAAATAATAAGCATGCTAACGGCAAGCTCGACAAGGGTGGACCCTCGCTGGCTCTTCCCCAGCCACCGCCAATCAATCCACTTCACATATCTACCCATGGCCTCAGCCCTTGATCCCTCCCTGGACGCCTGGTCCGGGAAGGCCCGTACATCAGTCTCCCTCGGGAGCCCACCTCCCAGATATGGTCCCAATCTCGCCGACTACCACAAGGCGAGTAGAATCGCTAGTTATCTACAGCGCCTGGCTCGTACCCCGTCCTCCTGGGTCAGTCTATAGACGCCGCTCCCGCCTGAGTCCCCAATCCTGCGAGGACCCTACTGCCGCTGCGCCTCCTTTATGACCTGCTTCTTCCAGTCACGGTACACGCCCCGCAGGGATGCCACCATCAGCACGAGAACAATGGCACCAGCAAACGGTAATATCACTCTGAATGCAACCGGAAAGGCAGGCCTGAGGAAGACGTCTTTCACCAGCAGATATGAGCCAAACCCGACCCATACCAGCGCAGCGATGATGAAGAAGACTGCCACGGCCATCACCATTCGACTCGACATTCACACCTCTCCTCGCTTATGATACATGAAGGTTGGCTGGCCCCCTACCTTCGAAGCTCTCGCTGTAGATATATTATACGATGCATTATACGCGAAAGGGCCCCGCTGGGCAACTTCTGGCACACAGGGGTAGCAGAGCCTGACGAATTCGGACCGCCGTTCCTACACCGGCCATCCTTTTCTCTGACCGGACTCGTCTCAAACCATTTGCATCGTCTACGCGTCCAGGCACGTGATCCGCAGGCGAATGCGGCCGTTGTTATCCTCGAAATGGCCCGGCGCCAGCGTGTCGTTGACGCACACCGCTAGATGCACCGGCTCAGGAAAAGTAAGCTCCACAGGGAACACGCGCGAGTCGCAGTAGCTATCTAGACGCCAGGCCGCCCCCTCTTCGAGCAGCTCACCACCGCACACGAGCAGGCCATAGATCGGCATCTCCGTTATGAGCCACAGCCACACCAGGTTCCTTGGATAGCCAAGCCCATAGGTCCGGTCCACGTGGGACAGCTCTGTCCGGCTGGCGTCGTACCACCAGTCAAGCTCCAAGACCTCCACATAAAACCGCCGTCCCCGAAGGGGGAGCAGGCCACCATCCGTCTCTTGGCAGAGAAAATTGATAACCTTCGGGTCTACTGTCACCTCCAGCACTGGACCCCTTCCACTGCCGTCCGCCTCCACATGAGTGGCGGTGATGGGCCTGGCCCTTACCCGCTCCAGGACCGTCCCGCGGGACACAAGGGGCCTGGCCATGTGTAGCGCTTTCACTTCGATTTCCCTGCTGCTCCGCATCATCAATAGTCTCCTGTCCTCTGTGGCCCTAGAGAGCTACCCACCTCAGGGGCAGGCGGCATTTCTCCGATTGAATTATGGCATCGATCTTGGCAACGGTCCGGTCCAGTGCATCAGTGGTGTTCACTACTATGTATTCGAATAGAAAGACCCTCTCCATCTCCTGGAGGGCCGTCTCCATGCGCTGCCTGAGGGCCTCCTCGGTCTCCGTTTTCCTTCCCCTCAGTCGCCTCTCCAGTTCCTCCATCGAGGGGGGCGCCAGAAATACGTACACACCCTGTGGCACCAGGCCTTTTATCGTAGCCGCTCCCTGGACGTCAATCTTCATGATGACGTCCTGCCCCTTCTCCAGGGCCCCCTTTACTTGGGCCTTGGGCACACCGTACGAGTTACCATAGACGGAGGCGTGCTCCAGAAGCTCGCCGTCTCTTCGCATCTCTTCGAATACTCCGCTGCTGACAAACATGTACTCCCTCCCGTCTACCTCCCCGGAGCGCCGCGGCCTGGTAGTGACCGTCACCGCAAAGTGATAGGGGCGGCCCATCTCCTTCATCCGGCTGATTACCGCGTCCTTGCCCACCCCCGAAGGCCCCGACAGAACTACCAGTAGAGGCCGCCTCCCCAACTGGCTGATGGTCTCCAGGGGGCTAGGCAACGGCCTCCCCCGACAATCCGCTCACGGCCCTCAGGTCCTCCCAGAAGGTTGGGTAGGAGATGCTTGCCGCCTGAGCACCCTGCACCACGCTCTTGCCACGGGCCACCAACGCGGCTACGGCCAGGCTCATGGCCAGCCGGTGGTCCCCGCGGCTGCTGCATCGGGCCCCCTTCAGACTCCCGGTGCCATGAATCACCATCCCGTCCGGCCTCTCCTCAAGGACTGCCCCAAAGCACCTCAGCTCCTGCACCGTGGTCCTTATGCGGTCCGATTCCTTGGCCCGCAGCTCCTGAGCGTCCTTGATCACGGTTGTGCCCTTAGCCATGCAGGCAGCCACCGCTATGACTGGGATCTCGTCAATGAGCCGGGGGATGATGTCTCCGCCTATCTCCGTCCCCGCCAGGCTGCTGGACTCCACTGTGATATCCGCCACCGGCTCCCCGCCCTCGTACCGAGAGTTCTCCACGGTGATACGCGCCCCCATCTGTCTCAGCACGTCCAGGACGCCCGTCCTGGTGGGATTTACACCCGTGTGCTTCAAGCGTATCCGCGCGCAGGGGTGCAGGGCACCTGCCACCAGCCAGAAGGCTGCCGCGCTGATATCACCGGGAATGGTCACGTCCGTCGCTCTCAGGGTGCTCCTCTGCACCCGGACCACGACGCCATGCGCCGCGATTTGGGCACCCATCGCCTGGAGCATCCGCTCCGTGTGGTCTCGCGTGGCTACCGGTTCCTGTATCTCACTCTCCCCCTCAGCGAAAAGGCCAGCCAATAGCAAGGCGGACTTCACCTGCGCACTGGCCACCGGCAGCTTGTACGAGATGCCGTGAAGGTTGCCGCCTCTGATGGCCAGTGGCGCCAGGCTGCCCTGGCCCCTGCCTGAGATCTGTGCCCCCATCTGCTGAAGAGGCTTCACGATCCGCCCCATGGGCCGACCTCGGAGGGAGGAGTCCCCTGTGATTACAGAAAAGAAGGGCTGGCCGGCCAGAACCCCTGCCAGCAGCCTCATGGTTGTGCCGCTGTTGCCGGCGTTCAGCACATTGGCCGGTTCTCTCAGCCCGGCGGCACCGGCCCCCTCTACCCGCACCGTCGCATGCTGACTGTCTTCCGTAATCCCTACACCCAGAGACCTCAGACACCGTAGGGTGGAGGAGCAGTCCGCGCCCGGGGAGTAGCTCCGTATCGTAGCGTTGCCCTGGGCGATGGCGTTGAATATAGCGGCCCGGTGGGATATGGACTTGTCGCCAGGCGGCGTTATCTCCCCCTCCAGACGAGAAGGGGGAGCAATGGCTATTTCCACGCCGGCGGGCCTCCCGGTTGGTCTTTCCTCTCCTTGAAGGGCTCCTCCCTATCCTGACCCAGCAACTCCTTGCCCTTCCTAACCAGGGACTCGCCAGCCATTAGGGTTAGGAACCTCTCCCCGGTGCCGAGGTCATCGGCCTTCCTGGCCTTCCTGGCCTTCCGTCCATCCCTGTCCGTCAGCCAGAGGGCCCGGGCCTCCCACGCCTTCACCAGGGTCTTGCCCAGGGCCTCCTCGTCCTCCACCATCATCCTCTTCATGTCGTGGAGCCGAGCTATGAACTCATCAATCCAGTGGATTATAGGCTCCTTGTTGGTGAGCAGTATCCCCTTGTGCATCTCGGGGTCCCCGGAGGCCAGGCGGGATATGTCCCTGTACCCTGTAGCGGCCAGCTTGGACATCTCCTTCCAGCCAGGGCTTGTGCCCGTAGCAGTCACCAGCGTTGTGGAGATCACCATGGGCAGGTGGCTTACTGCCGCTACGTAGGCGTCGTGCTCGTAGGCATCTATGAAGCAAGGCGTCGCGCCGACATTCTCCGCCAGCCGAACGACCGAGGAGACCGCCGCGGAGGTGGCCCCTCTCCCCGGCACGATAAACCACGAAGCTCCCTCAAAAAGGGTCGCCTCTGCTGCATCAGGCCCCGACCTCTCTCTCCCCGCCATCGGATGCCCCCCTACAAAGCTCACGCCCGAGGGAAGAAGCTCACTGGCCCAGGAGAGAACGGTGGTCTTGGAGCTCCCCGTGTCTGTCACCACACTGCCGGGCTGTAGGCGGCTCCCAAGGGCCTGAAGCAGCTCCCTCATGGCGAGGAGGGGAGTCGCCAGGATTACCATCCCCGCCCCATCAACGACCTCGTCTAGACGAGAGTATGCCTTGTCCACCGCACCCATCTTGGAAGCCTTGCTCAGGGCAGAATGGTCCTTGTCGTAGCCTACTATCTCGGTATTGGGCAGCTTCCCCTTCCTCAGGGCAAGCCCAATGGAACTGCCTATTAGCCCCAGTCCCACAATAGCTACCCGCTGCACCGCACCTGCCCTCCTCTCCTGAGTAGCACTCATTATAGCGCGCGACTCCGCCTGGTCTATGGAGACGTTCCCTAACCCCCGGGTCAGCCTATCACCCGGGCACCGGTCAACACCTCCGACAGGAGGTTGATAGGAGGAAACAGGATGCGGCCCAGGATGTTGAGCCTGGGTAACGACGCCCCGCCAAACCTGGGAAGCCAGTCTATGGCTATTATGAGAAGGAGTATCCCCGGCCCCCACGCCTCCAGCCGGGCGAAGCTCCTGGCCCAGGCCCTGGGCAGAAGGGCCAGGAGCACCTTGAAGCCGTCCAGCGGCGCCAGGGGCAGAAGATTGAACACGGCTAGCATCAGGTTGTAGAAAAAGATGGAAGAGAGAAAGAGATCCGGCCAGCCTCCCGGCTCCAGGATGCCCACGTTTGCCCGAAAAAGCTGCCCCACAATACCGGCCACAACTACGTTCGAAAGAGGTCCTGCCAGCGAGACCAGGGCCATCCCCTGCACCGCATTCCGCCCAAACGCGAGGGCGTTGACGGGAGTAGGCTTTCCCCAGCCAAAGCCTGCCAGGAACAGGAGGATTGTACCCATGGGGTCCAGGTGGGCCAGCGGGTTGAGCGTAAGGCGTCCCTGCCTCCTGGCCGTGGAGTCCCCCAGTCGGTAGGAGACCAGGGCGTGGCTGAACTCGTGCACCGTGATTCCAACGATGAGTCCCGCAGCCACGGAGAGCAACAGGAGAAAGAAGGCAACGGGGTCCCGAAAGAGAAGGTCGTAGTTGGCGAAAATCATAGGCTAGAACACCTCAGTGTCCCCGGGACCCGTCTATCCTCAGCTCCCACCGGTCTCTCACCCCCTGACGGCACTGGCAGACCACCTCGGCGGGCCGAGGCTATTCTTCCTCCTCCTCTTCTTCTTCCTCCTCGTGCCTGTGCGGTGGCCGAGCAGCAAGGGGAGCGACGTTAGGAATAAGGGCCGATGACCTGTCTGGCCGTGGTCGACGCCGCGCCAGCTCCCCCATCTTCTTCCTCGTCGCGCCCAGGGCCTCTGGGGTGGCTTTCTCTACGTCAATCACCAGCCCATCGATGCCTATGTCCCAGAGACACTGGATCTCCCAGGAGGTAACCGGGCTCGATCGGGCCAGCAGCACCGGCTTGCCTGTGAATCCCCGCACTGAGCTGATCAACATGAGAGTCTTCAGGCTTATGGGCGTCTCCTCCACCGACTCCATGACCACTCCATCCACTGGCATGTCCTCGATAGTGCGCCCCAGCTCATCGTCCAGAGTCCCTGCAACGTAAAGGAAGCGCCCCATTTCATCCTTCAGCGCATCCAGAGGCGTGCCCTGGGCCGGCACAACAACAAAATCGCACCCCTTCTCCTTGAGCCAGGCAGCCTGCTCGCCGTCCAGGGAGTTGGCCCATACTCCCCAGGCCTCCCCGGAGAGGGCGGAGGCTACCTTCTCCAGGCTCTGCTTCTTCACCGCTTCCAAACGGAAGACGAGTGCGTCCGGCTTGCCATCCGTGTTCGGCGGGTCCTTGGTGGGATGCTGATAGAGCCCTACAAGGACCATGGGGCAGACCTTCTCCTGCTGGGAAGCAGGCCCGAAACCCAGGCGGGCTGGCGCCTCCCTATTAGCCCTTTCGATGCGGTCCGTTAGCTTACTCACCTTAGGCCTTTCCGCTCCTCTCTATCGAGTCCGGCACAACCCCTTATGCCAGTTGACATAACATCAGGCCGCTTCATCCAGTCACAGCACCCTGAGATGCTGAGCCCACCAGCCGGGCGTACTTCATCAACACCCCTGATGTGTAAGGAGCCGGACGTGGCTGCCACGCCCGACGTCTTCTCTCCAGCTCCCCTTGCGGAATCTCTAGCTCCAGCCTCCTCCCCGGGATGTCCAGCGTTATCATGTCCCCGTCATGCACCAGGGCGATGGCGCCGCCCACGGCAGCCTCCGGGGCCACGTGGCCCACCATCAGGCCATGGGTTGCCCCTGAGAAGCGGCCGTCGGTGATGAGCACCACCTGTTCACCTAACCCCTGGCCCACCAGGGCCGCCGTTACCGCCAGCATCTCCCGCATTCCGGGGCCGCCCTTGGGACCTTCGTAGCGGATGACCACCACGTCTCCCGGGCGGATCCCCCTCCTCTGTATGACCTGAAAGGCGTCCTCTTCCCTATCAAAGACCCGCGCTGGCCCTCGGAACCGCTCATGCTGGGTGCCCGCCACCTTGAGAATAGACCCCTCTGGCGCCAGGTTGCCTTTGAGTACAGCCAGTCCACCGGTAGGCTTTATGGGCGCCTCCAAGGAGTACACCACCGGCTGACTATCTACCGTCCCGGCTTCCCGCAGGTTCTCCTCCAGGGTCTTGCCGGTCACTGTCAGGGCGTCGCCGTGGAGCAGGCCGCCTTTCAGCAGACGCTTCATCACCAGGGCCACGCCGCCGTATCGGTCCAGGTCTGCCATCACGTGCCTGCCGCCGGGCCGCATGTCCGCTATGTACGGCGTCTTGCGGCCAATTCGGTCGAAGTCGTCCAGGCTAAGGGACACCCCCGCCTCGTGGGCGATGGCCAGAAGGTGGAGCACGGCGTTTGTAGAGCCCCCCATGGCCACCACTACCGTGATGGCGTTCTCCAGGGCCTTCCTTGTAATGATGTCCCTGGGCCTGATGCCCAGTCCCAGAAGACGTACCGCCGCCTGTCCCGCCGAGTACGCTATCTGTAGCTTTCGGCCGTCTACCGCGGGGACCGAGGCGTCGCCAGGCAGGGACATCCCCAGGGCCTCAATGGCAGAGGACATGGTATTGGCGGTAAAGAGGCCCGCACAGGAGCCTTCACCCGGGCAGGCGCAGGCCTCCAGCTCCCTCAGTTCCTCCAAGCCCATGGCGCCCGTAGAGTACGCACCCACCGCCTCAAAGACGTCCTGGATGTTCACCGGCTGACCTCGATAGCTGCCTGCCAGTATGGTGCCCCCGTACACGAATACGGTAGGCAGATTCAGACGCGCCGCCGCCATGATAGCCCCAGGCAGGTTCTTGTCGCAGCCAGCGATGGTGACCAGCCCATCCAGCCTCTCGCCAAAGGCCACCACCTCGATGGAATCGGCAATAACCTCCCGGCTGACCAGGGAGACCTTCATCCCCTCGGTGCCCATCGAGATGCCATCGCTGACCGTTATGGTGCCAAACTCGAAGGGCGTCCCCGCGGCGTCCCTCACACCCTGCTTGGCCCGCTGGGCCAGGCGGCCCAGATGCATGTTGCAGGGGGTCACGTCGCTGGCCATGTTGGCCACCCCTATAAAGGGCCTCTCCAGGTCCCGGTCGGTGAGCCCCATAGCCCTGAGCATGGCCCGCGCCGGCGCCCGCTCGGGACCCTCGGTAACCTCCCTACTGCGGTGCTTGAGATTCAAAGGCTTCATGGTCTGCACCGTCAACCCTCCTTCTTCGCCCCTTGTGTCTCCCAGGGACTGCCTGGAATGGGAACTCCTGCTTCCTCCGGTATTCCTCGTAAAGATATAAGGAAGCGGAGCCCTCTCCTGTCTCACATTCTGGAGCCACCGGTCGGAGTCGAACCGACGACCCGCGGTTTACGAAACCGCTGCTCTGCCTCTGAGCTACGGTGGCCCTCCATATCTTACCACGGGCCCCAGCACCCCTAACAACCTCACCTGAGAAAACCAGCCTTCCACTCCAGCGTCAGGATGCCTATAGAGATGGCCAGCGTCACAGCCGTCACCAGCAGGCCTACCCGGAGGAACTCGCCAAACGGCACGGTCACCCCTTCGCGTGCGGCCGTCTCAGCCACTATGATGTTGGACACGGCTCCTATGAGGGTAGCGTTGCCGCCTAGCGTAGCGCCGGCGGCCAAGCTCAACCACAAAACATTGCCTGGTACACCTTCTATTAGCGGGATCACCAGCATGGTCAGAGGCACATTGCTCACCAACTGGCTCACTCCGGTGCTCACCACATGCAGGGAGACGATACCACCCAGGTCAGGCGTCACGCTTATCTGCCTCAGCAGCGCGTCCAGGACCCCTGCATTCCTGGCTCCGCCGATGACCACGAACAGCCCGGCGAAAAAGAGGAGCAGCACCCAGTCCACCCCGCGAATGATCTCCGAGGGCCTCACCCGGCTCACGAGCAGGACCGCTGCTCCAGCAGCCAGCGCCACCACCGATATCTCCACCCCCAGCGTCGACGAGAGGAAGAAGGCGATGACGGTGCCAGAAACAATAAGAAAGGCCAGCCCGATTCTGGCTGGATGCAGTCTTTCGGCCTCCCTTATGTGGGCCATGTCCCTCACGAAAACGTTGTGGAACTCCCGCCGGTACACGAACCGTAGCAGAACGACGAGGGCGATACAGCCCGCTATCGCTACAGGGGCCAGCAGAAGGAAAAAGCGCCCAAAGGAGATGCCTGACGTCACGCCGATAAGCATGTTCTGAGGGTTCCCCACTATGGTAGCCGTGGAGCCTATGTTTGAGGCCATGGCCTCCCCTATGAGATACGGTACGGGATTGGCACGGAGCAGCCGGCAGGCCCGTATTACCACAGGAGTGAAAAGAAGCACTACGGTGTCATTCACAAGGAAGGCGCTCAGGACACCCGTAGAGACCACCACGACAACCAGCAACCGCAACGGCGATGTCCCCACTGACAGGAGCCGCCCCGCCAGGTACGTGAAGAACCCCAGCCTTTCCAGCACCACCACCAGCATCATCATCCCCAGGAGAAGGCCAATGGTATGAAAGTCGATAGCCCTCACTGCATCCTGAAAGGACAGGACCCCCAGCAGGATCATGAGGACAGCCCCAGTGAAGGCCGCCGAAGGCCGGTCTATATTGACACGGGGAAGCCGGGTGAAAGCCACGCCCAGGTACGTAAGTCCCAGAACAACGGCCGCGGTGACGAACATCCCTCTCAGTCCCTAAGCAGGAGGCGATTGTACCCTCTCAAAGGGATTGCGTCCAGAGCAAGCTGCCGCGTCGTTGACTACGAAAGCTAGCTAAAGTAGAATCAAGGTGGTTCCTCTACGGCGATTGCCTGATCGGCCCGGTGGTGTAGCGGCCAAACATACCTCCCTGTCACGGAGGAGATCGGGGGTTCGAATCCCCCCCGGGTCGCCATTTCCCTCCTTGTCCCGATAGCCATTGGGACTATGCCCTTCTCAGAGAAGACCTTGGTGAAGTTGCGTCCGTATAGTAAAATGGCCCCGGCCACTAACGGTTCGGGCCGCTCAGGCTCCGCCTGGAGGGAGGAAAATGGCAGAGCTCAGGGAGCTTCGCGATAAGACCGCTATCGTCGGCGTTGGCAATACGGATTTCGGCGCCCTCTGCAGAAACCTGGACCCTGAGCGCAGCCTCTACGACCTGGGCATGACAGCCCTGAAGATGGCCCTTGACGACGCCGGTCTAACCAAGAGCGACGTCGACGGCGTTATCGTCAGCCGTATCCCGGACTACACCCGCTTCTGCGACATGCATGTGGAGGTGGTGTTCGACGACGTGACCCCCGAGATAACCCTCCCTAGATTCAAGCCGCTCGATCGCTGATACGCCCATGTCTGAGCTGTCATTGATTCCAGGCAACGCCACCAGGAGTTGAGGAGGCGAGAAATGGTTAGAAGGAGCAACAGCAGGCCTAACACAAAAGGACCCCTTCACGGCGTCAACGTCATAGACATGGGCACCGCGGGCGTGGGGCCCTACGCCGCCGCGCTGCTCGGCCACCTGGGAGCCAACGTCATCCGCGTGGAAGCCCCCTTTCCCGACATGCTCTTCTACCAGCTACCCACTCAAAGAGGAGTATCGACTGCCTACACCTTCAGCAACCTCAGCAAGAGGAACATCGTCCTGGACCTCAGGGACAAGGCCAACTGGCCCCTCTTCCAGCGCCTCCTGAAGGAGGCCGATGTGGTCATGGAGAACCAGCGGCCCGATAGGCTGGCCCTCCTGGGCGCCACCTACGAGGCCATGCTGGAGCAGAACCCTCGCATCATCTACGTGTCCTGTCCCGGTTGGGGCATGGAGGGCGTCATGCGGGACTGGTTCTGCGCCGCCGGCCAGGCTGAGGCCTTCTGCGGTTTCGGCAGCCTCAACGGCCCCCTCGGCAACCGTCAGGAAATGACCCGCTACCCCTACATGGACCCCAACGCCTCCGCCTACATCACCTCCACCGTCCTCCTCGCCCTCTACGCCAGGGAGCGCACCGGCCAGCCCCAGCGGGTGACCCTGAGCCAGATCGCCGCCGGGATGGCCGTCCAGATAAGCCGCATCGGTGAGTATTTCGTCACGGGCAGGGCCCCACTGCCCCTTGGCAGCGCCTCCGCCTCCACTGCCCCCCACCAGGCCTTCTTCTGCCAGGACAAGATGTACATAGCCGTGGGCGTAGAGAGCCAGGCCCAGTGGCTCCGGCTCTGCCGCGCCATCGGCCAAGAGGGCCTCGCCGAGGACCCCCGCTTCGCCACTAACCCTCGCCGCGTGGACAACAGGGAGGCCCTTCAAACCGTCCTGGAGAAGGTCTTCCTCAGCAAACCTGGCCACTGGTGGTGTGTTCTGCTCTCCCGCCACCAGGTGCCCGTATCCCAGTTCTCAGACCACCTGGAGAATCCAGACCACCCTCAGACCCTGGCCAACGACTTCTTTGCCGAGATGGACATACCCAAACAGGGCCACGTCATCTTCGGCGCCCTCCCCTGGAAGTTCAGCCATACCCCTCCCTCCGTGAAGCCTCCCGCTCTGCCAGACGACCATCACCAGGAAATCTCCACCAGCGGTTTCGGCGCACCCTCAAGGGCGAGCCGCCTCAAACCAGAAGAGCACCTCCAGCCCGGCGAGCCCCCCCTCAGGGGCATAAAGGTGCTGGAGTTGACCCAGGGCTTGTGCGGACCCTACGTCTCCCTCCTCCTGGCCGACTCAGGGGCCTCCGTGACCAAGGTCGAGCCCCCCGAAGACGACTTCGCCAGGAGCTTTGCCCCCCAGCACCAGAGCGGGGTCGGCGCCGCCTTCCTGGTCCTCAACAGGAACAAGAAGCTTGTGCGCCTGAACCTGGCCTCTCCGGAGGGACGCGCTGCCCTGAACGAGCTCGTATGTGACGCCGATGTCCTGCTGCTAGACTGGACCCCCACCGTGGAGCAAGAGTTGGGCCTGGACCCTCATACCCTGGAGAAGCTCAACCCTTCGCTGGTCTGCTGTGCCATCTCCCCCTTTGGCGAGCAGGGGCCTCTGAGCGCCCTCCCAGGTTCCGAGCTAGTAGTCCAGGCCGCTGCCGGTGCCCCTAACTTCACCGGAAGGATTGGTGAGCATCCGGTTAGGTTCGGGGCCGACGTGGCCAACCTGAGCACCGCCGTCTTCACCTACCAGGCCATCCTGGCTGCCCTGTTCCACCGCCTCTCCTCTGGGCAGGGCCAGCGCATCTCCACCAGCCAGCTAGGCAGCCTCAACATCCTTCTCAGCTACAGTCACACCAACCTCTTCGACCCCGACGACTGGGTGGGCGGTTACTGCGATGCCACCATCACACCCCCTAACTGGGGCTATCGCACCAAGGACGGCCACGTCATCATCAACCTGGGACGAGAGGCCACCGAGCAGCAGCTCCACGCCTTCTGCGGCGACATGGGCATGCAGGAGGTCCTGGACACAGACCCACGATTCCAGAACCTGGCCAAAGCCCCAGGAGGCCTCAGGCGCGCCATGCGCTTCGACACCAGAGATGTCTGGGAAAGGCACACCCAGAGCAAGACCACCCAAGAGATCGTGGACATCGCTGTCAAGAACGGGTTCACTGCCCCCGCCTACAACAACCTCGAGCAGCTCTTCAAACATCCCCAGGCCCAGCTCCAGAACATGGTGAAAACCCTGGATACGCCCTCATGGGGTACGCTGAGGTTCCTCTATCCCCCGTGGCACGGGCCCTGGAAGGAGCCGGAACCCACTTTGCCCAACTTGCACCAATAGCCCGGGCCCATCGCAAGCTAGGCTGGGGGTGCTGCTCCTGACCCTGCTACCGCTGCGGGGACCACAGGGCCTCCCGCGGCGCCTGCTGACGGGGCCACATCGCTGAGCCTGAGGTGTCGCACCCTGGGCGAAGCCAAAGCCACCAGCACCGCGATGACACCAGTTAGCCCTCCCATGGCCACCACTATCTCTTTGACTCCATACAGATCTGCCCCCACGCCAGCGAACAGCGCACCGAGGAACATCAGCCCCATCCGCAGCATCAGGACACTCGTGACCCGCCCCCTCAGCTCATCAGGAATCGAGAGTTGCAGTACCGTCATGTTGGTCGTCATGTACTCCATCTCGCAAAATCCCCCCAGGACCATCAGAAAAATCGCCACGTAGAAGGAGTTGGTTAGGCCAAGGCCAACCAGCGTAATAGACATCCCCAAGAGCGTGACGATCTGGAGCAGCCCGCGGCGCTGGAACCGCACCAGAGAGGCACTAACGAGAGGCCCCAGGGCTCCCCCTATCCCTATTGCCCCCAGCAGGATCCCCAGGGCCTGAGGCCCGCCGTGAAAGACGTCCTTGGCAAAGATGGGCATCAGCGTGTTGAAGACGGGAATGACCAGGATAAAGGGAACTAGCCCTAGCAGGGCAAAGGTCCTGGTGGTCGGCTCCTTCACCACGTAGCTCAGGCCCTCCAGAAAGTTGTGCAGCACACTCCCTCCCTTGGCAACACCGCCTCGCCGAGGGAAGACCATCATGAGGATGGTGACCAGCACTCCCACATAGGCCGCGCTCTGGAAGAAGAAGTTGCCCTCGGGCCCAAACCAGGCGATCATGAACCCTGCCAGGGCCGGTGCCCAGGGCCGGGTGCTGTTCATGGCTACCGTCATGAGGGCTATGGCATTGGGAATAAGACGCCGCGGCACCAGGTCAAAGACGATCGTCTGCCGCAGGGGCTGGTCAAAGGCCTGGGCCACGCCAAAAAGAAACATAAAGGCAAACAGGTGCCACATCGCCATTCGGTCAAGGGCCAGCAGAAGACCCACCACTAGGCTCGCAGTGAACAGCAGCACCTTGGTGGCCATAAGCAGGATCCTACGGTCCATCCTGTCTACCACCACACCCGCAATAGGGCCTATCCCCAGCATGGCGAAAGAGCGCATCCCGTTGATGAGCCCCAGGAGAGTGGCGGACCCCGTCAGGTCATACAGTACCCAGCCAATCGTGACGCTGTTCTGCCACTGGCCCACGCTGGAGCCTACACTGCCCATCCAGAACAGACGAAAATCACGAACCCCCAGGCATGTGAAGGTCCCTATCTTAGAGGCTCTGCCGCGCAGCGTAGTTTCCCGCGTCTCTGCCGGCGGCGCTGCACCCACTGCAGGGCTATCGCTCCTCTCGGAGCTTCCCGCACCTGGGCCGCTAGTTCCTGTCGTCTCTTCGTTCAACCTTCCACACGCCTCCGAGTAGCACTTCCTCTCTCAACAGCAATCCCCCTTCTCACCTGGCCAAGATACCTAATGCCCGGCCTCCACGGCAGTGCCGCGATTATCTTCCTCGCGCTGACCTAGCGTCAACGCCTGGCCTGGGCCGACCCTCCCCTCTGGCTAAGTCCCCAACACCCCCGTAGGGGATTCAGGCTCAGGAGCGAACTCAACAGTCGCCCCTGCTGTGGCCTTCACAAAGCACACTAGCCAGTGTAGTGAATCAGAAAACCGCTACATATGTCATTCCGAGCGGCAGCGAGGAATCTGGTGGTGAGGTTGCCTCCCCGCCAGATGCTTCACTTCGTTCAGCATGACAATGCAAGTCTCACATTATGCAGCGAATCTCTGACTCAGGGCACTAGTACCTGTTGATGCTAGCTACCGCAGGCTATACGGACACGCCCCGGTGCGTGTAGACCCCTAGCGACGCTGCTCGCCAAGGGTCACATCCACCGACAGCTTGCGACCCCCCCGGTAGTACTCCACCTTCACCTTGGTCCCAGCCTGGTGGGACGCCAAAAAAGCGGTGAAGCGCGCCGTGTTGCTGATGGGCTGGCCGTCCATGGCTACTACAATGTCCCCGACCCCCAGGCCAGCGGCTTCGGCAGGTCCACCCCGGACCAACCCCAGGATAATGACCCCTGCACTGACAGATAGGCCGTAGCTGGTCGCTAGGGCTGGCGTCACACTCGCCGTACGGACGCCCATGTACCCCCGGCTCACAAACCCCTTTTCGATAAGCTGGGCCGCTATGGGCTTCACCTGGCTGATGGCAAGGGCAAAGCCGATACCCTGGCCGCCCTCCAGAATGGCCGTGTTTATGCCCACCACCTCGCCCTGCAGGTTCACCAGCGGACCGCCGCTGTTCCCCGGATTGATGGCGGCGTCCGTCTGAATAAGGTTATCGATGGTGATGCCAGCGCTCTCCTCAATAGAGCGGCCCATTGCACTCACCACCCCCTTCGTGACGCTAGCCCCGCCAGGCAGATCGAGGGCAAAGCCCATCGCCACTACATCATCGCCCACCTGGAGCCGGTCCGAGTCGCCCAGCGTAGCAGGCAGTAGCCCCGTGGCTTCGATCTTCAGGACTGCCAGGTCTGTGAAAACATCCCCTCCCAGCAGCTTCGCAGCATAGGTCTGACCATCGTAGACAGTGACGACAATCTGCCTGGCCCCCTCGACCACGTGGTTGTTCGTGAGGATGTGCCCCTGTCCGTCTATAATCACCCCTGTCCCAGAGCCCGTTACCGGCACCGGCTGGTTGAAGAACCCAAGCTGAAAGGCCTCCGTCTGCACGTGGACCACCGAGGGCCGTAGGATATTCACAACCGCGGGCACAGTGAGCGTCTGCCCTGCAGGCACAACCCCTGCGGGTGTGGTGGTGGGAGCGGGTGCAACCGCGGTCGCAGTGGCGGACGGAGTAGGGGAAGGTCTGGCCTCCGTAGCCCTGCATGCGCTAACCGCCAGCAACAGCCCAAGAGCTAGAGCCATGGAGGCCCAGGCAGTACGTATCTTCATCTTTCCTCCCACTCTCCAGAGATAGCTTCCCTCAATTATACAAGGCAGCCCGCACTCTCTTGGCGGGCCACCATCCCCTTCGCATCTTTACAAGACGGAGTCCAAGTAGCGAGGCAAATGGTTAACGGTAACGCACGGTCCAGTCAGCACAAGGCAGCGCAAGCCCAGCCCAGAGGCCACCGGTCAGCCTACCTCAGCTCCTGAGACTGCTCAGCGCCTGTCCCAGCGTCAGCACGCCCGTGTACAGGGCCATCCCCACAACAGCCCCTTCAGCTCCCACCTCGGCCAGAGCCCTCAGGTGGTCTACTGTGGAGATACCGCCGGAGGCCAGCACCGCCAGCCCGGTCTTTGTGACCAGCTCTGCTGTAGTCCGAAGGTCCGGCCCGCTGAGGGTGCCGTCCCGCCCAATATCTGTGTAAAGGATACGTTGTACCCCCAACTCCTTCATCTTCAGGGCCAGCTCCACCGGGCTTACGGAGGCGCGCTCCTTCCAGCCCCGTACTGCTACCAGGCCATCCCTGGCATCCAGCGCCACCACAAGCCGGGCTGCCCCATAAACCTCAAGCATTCTGGACACAACCTGCGGCTTCTCTACCGCTACGGAGCCTACAACAATGCGCTGCACACCCAGCCCTAGCACCTGGGCGGCCGTCTTGGCGTCCCGAATACCACCCCCTACTTGAATAGGGATGGTTACAGTCGAGGCGATGCGGGCTACTGTGTCCAGGTTCCCCGGTCGGCCCAGCCGCGCGGCATCCAGGTCAACCACGTGGAGCCTCGGCGCCCCCTGCTCTTGCCACTGCTGAGCCACTCTCACAGGGTCCTCCGAGAAGACCCGCTCACGAGTGTAGTCACCCTGATAGAGCCGGACACATCGGCCATCACGCAGGTCGATTGCTGGGATAACCTCCATAACCCCTACGCCCCCTCACCTGACGCAAGGCGAAGAAAATTCTCGTACATCTTCAAGCCCGTGGCGCCGCTTTTCTCCGGGTGGAACTGAGTGGCCACCACATGCCCACGGGCCAGAACACTGCAAAACCGCACGCCATACTCAGTTGTGCCAGCAACCACCCCGGGCTCATCTGGGTCCGCATAGTAGCTATGGACAAAGTAGAAGTGGGACCCATCAGGTATGCCCCGAAAAACCGGATGCTCTCTGCTGAAGTGGACCTGGTTCCACCCCATGTGAGGCACCTTCAGCCCCCCAGGCAGCCGGCGCACCCGCCCGGGCAAGACCCCCAGCCCCGCCACATCGCCCTCCTCTGACCAGTCCAGCAGGAGTTGCAGCCCCAGGCACACCCCAAAAAAGGGCCGCTCCTTCGCAATGAACTCACGGATGGCCACATCCAGCCCACCTGCTCTGAGGCTGGCCATGGCCGAGTGGCAGGCACCCTGGCCCGGGAAGACTAAAGCGTCCGCCGACACTATGTCGCCAGGGCTGTTCACCACCCTGGGCTCCTGGCCCAGGTACTCCAGGGCCTTCACAACGCTCCGAAGGTTCCCTGCTCCATAGTCGACAATCACGATGCGAACGGGTCTCACACCAGCGCTCCTGTGCAGCAGGGCCTTCTACCCCTTCTCGTCGGAGAGGGCCTCGTAGCCTTGCTCCCTGTCCTCGTAACGGGCCAGCATGAACAATAAGTCTGATAGCCGGTTCAGATAGCGCAGGATCTCGGGATTGATGAGAAGCCTTCGCTCCTTCAGGCCCACCGCTTCTCGCTCAGCCCGTCGCAGAATGGAGCGGGCCAGGTCAATGGCAGCAGAGGCCGGAGAAGCGCCCGGAATAACAAAAGAGGCTGGGAGATGCACCTGGCCCTCGATCCCGTCGATGAGCTTTTCCAGGCGCTCCGTCATTTGAGATGTCACAGGAGCGAAGTGGCGCTTGTAAGTGTCGTATTCCTTAACGTCCGTAGCCAGCTCTCCGCCAACCAGGAAAAGCTCCCGCTGCGCATCCTTCAGAGCTACCTGCACCTTGGGGTCCACCGAGAGGGCCCTTGCCAGCCCCAGGGCCGACACAGCCTCATCTACGCTGCCGCAGGCTGCACACCGGGGGTCCGTCTTGGACACCCTCCCGCCGTAAAGGAGGTCCGTGTCCCCCTGGTCCCCTCGCTTGGTATATATCTTTCGCACCGCAAGGAGATTATAGCACCCACCGTCTCCAGACCCTTGGCTAGGACGGCCCTTGCCCCACCCGAAACACCCTCCCACTCCTTATCTCAAAGCGGAGGCTTCTCTCTAGCAGCAGGTCGTCTAATGTAGTGCCCTCCACCGCGGTTATGATGGCCTGCTCCGCCTCAAGGGCCACACCCATCACCTGGCGGCGCCGGGAGGGGTCTAGCTCCGAAAAGACGTCATCCATAAGCACGATGGGCCACTCCCCACGAGCCTGGTGAAGGACCCGTGCCTCCGCCAGCCGCACAGCCACGGCTGCCAGGCGGGCTTGGCCCCGGGAGCCGTAGGCAGAAAGCTCCTTGCCTTCAACCCGCAGCCTCAGGTCGTCCCGATGCGGGCCTACGGTCGTAGCCCCGGCGGCCACATCCTTATCGTGATGGGAGACGAGGCTCTCTATGTAGCTCTGCCTTATATCTTCCTCCCCCTCGCCACCCCTCAGAGGGATTGTCGACACGTAGCTGACATCCATCCTCTCGCCCGATGCCAGCCTTTCGTAGCACTCCCTACCTAATGCACTGAGCCTTGCCGCCACCTCAAGCCGCCTCGCCAGCACATAAGACCCTTCACGACACAGCTCACCATCCCAGTAGTCCAGCTCTCCCCTTTGCGCCTGCCCATCCCGCATCATCCGCAGAAGGTGGTTGCGCTGCTCCAGCACTGCCTGGAACCGCTGTAGAGAGCGCAGGTAGCGCCGGTCCAGCAGCGACAGAAGAACATCCAGAAGGCGACGCCTCTCGGCAGGCGGGCCGGTCACCACCTCGATATCCTCCGCCCGGAACAGCACCGCCATTGCCCTGCCAACAGTCTCCGATGCCGCTCGATATATCCCGTTGACCCTCAGGCGCTTCTTGATATGAAATCCATCGCCTTCGCCAGACGACGCATCCCACAACAGGTCCATCTGGACCCTTGTGTCTCCCTCGCTCCCCTGGAAGAGGCCCGTGACTTGGGCCAGACCACCGTCGGCAATGGCCTGAAAGCGGACCACCTCCCTGTCCCCTTCAGCCCTGGGAGACTTGGTCAGACAGAGCATGTAGATCGACTCCAGCAGGTTGCTCTTCCCCTGACCGTTGGCCCCCAGAAAGACGCTCACCCCAGGCGAGAGAGGAAGCTCCAGAGACTCGTAGTTGCGGAAATCCAAAAGGGACAGGTGCTTAATATACATACAATGACCGCCGTCCGCTCGGTTAGAGTCTAGCACATGGCTGGCGTTCAAGCATTGGGCACCCAGGGACGACCACATCTTGATAAAATAGACACAACGAGCTTACGGACGTTATAATGAGTAGCCCGTTTCAGACCCCTCGACAACCTGCCTCGACCTCGCATCCGCTGAATCTGTGTCCAGGCGGCAAGCTATGGAGAAGGTAAAGAGCAAGGCTAAACAAAGGACCACCGAGCCCCGTCCCTCTGTCAAGAGGCGTAAGCCTCAAGCTGGCACCAAGTGGGTGTACGCCTTCAGCGAAGGCCACGGCGGCATGAGGGACCTTCTTGGCGGCAAGGGAGCCGGCCTCGCTGAGATGACCAGGGCAGGCCTGCCCGTCCCTCCCGGATTCACCATCACCACGGAGGCCTGCAACACTTTCTACAGCGCCGGAAAAGAGTTCCCACCCGGCATGTGGGACCAGACGCTGGAGGCCCTGAAGATGGTAGAGAAGGAGACGGGCAAGACCCTCGGCTTCCCAGCTAGCCCGCTCCTGCTCTCTGTCCGGTCCGGGTCCAAGTTCTCCATGCCCGGCATGATGGACACCGTCCTCAACCTGGGCCTCAACGACGACACCCTGAAGGGGCTCATCGAGCTCACCCAGAATAGCCGCTTTGCCTACGACGCCTACCGGCGCTTCATCCAGATGTTTGGCCGAATCGTCATGGGCATCGACGCCAGCCACTTTGAGAGGGTCTGGGAGGAGTACAAGAGTCAGACGGGTGTGAAACGGAATGAGGAGCCTTCTCCAGAGCACCTGGACGCCATAGTTCTCCGCTTCAAGGCGCTGGTGAAAGAGAAGACCGGAACGGCTTTCCCCACGGACCCCTATGAGCAGCTAGGCCAGGCCATCAAGGCCGTCTTCGCTAGCTGGAACAACAAGAGGGCCATCGACTACCGCAACTTTAACAGGATCCCCCACAACCTGGGTACTGCCATTAACGTGCAGATCATGGTCTTTGGGAACTTGGGCGAAGACAGCGGCACCGGAGTCGCCTTCACCCGGGACCCCTCCACAGGGGAGAAGGTGCTTTACGGAGAATACCTGATCAACGCCCAGGGAGAGGACGTTGTGGCCGGCATCCGCACCCCCAAGAAGCTGTCCCAGCTTGCCGACGATATGCCTCGGGTCTACCACCAGTTCGCTGAGATAGCCAAGCGCCTGGAAACCCGCTTCAGAGACGCCCAGGACCTGGAGTTCACTGTCGAGCGGGGCAAGCTGTACATGCTACAGACTCGCTCCGCCAAGAGGAGCGCGCCTGCCGCCGTCAAGATGGCTGTGGATATGGCCAATGAAGGCCTCATCTCCAGGGAGGAGGCCCTCCAAAGGGTCGAGCCCACCCACGTTGTCCAGTTGCTCCTTCCCCGTTTCGACGAGGGCGCCAAGGGGAAGGCTGTTCAGGAGGGTAGACTCCTGGCCGTAGGCCTCAACGCCTCTCCCGGCGCCTGTAGCGGCAAGGCCGTCTTCGACGCCTCTCGCGCCGAGGAGATGGGCCTCCTGGGCGAAAACGTCGTTCTGGTACGGCCCGAGACCAGCCCTGACGATGTCCACGGCATCATCAGGGCCAGCGGCGTCCTCACCGCCAGGGGCGGCGCCACCAGCCACGCCGCCGTCGTAACGAGAGGCCTGGGCAAGCCCTGTGTGGCCGGTTGTGAGTCCATCACTGTAGACCCTGAGAGACGCCTCTTCACCGTCGATGGCAAGATAACCCGTGAGAACGACATCATCAGCATCGACGGCACCAGCGGTCAGGTCTTCCAGGGCGCCATCCCCACCATTGCCACCCAGTTCACGGAGCAGAAAGACCTGGTAACCCTCCTGCAGTGGGCCAACCAGGTAAAGCGGCTCGGCGTCTGGGCCAACGCCGACTACCCTAGGGACGCAAAACGGGCTGTCGAGTTTGGCGCCGAAGGCATCGGCCTCTGCCGTACCGAGCACATGTTCTTCGAGGAGGAGCGCCTCCCCATCGTCCGCCAGATGATCCTGGCCGCCCCTGAGGCCGCCAGCGCCATCGCCCGGGGAAAAGAGACCCCCGCACTACTACAGTACCGGATAGCCCTGGAGAAGCTTCTGGCGTTTCAGGTCTCAGATTTCAAAGGTATCTTCCAGGCCATGGGTAACAGGCCTGTCATCATCCGCCTACTCGACCCACCCCTCCACGAGTTCCTCCCCAGGTTTGATGACCTCTTGCGGGAGACCCTCGTACTTCGCCTCCTGGAACGGTATCCTGAGCTGCGCAAGGAGGAGACATACCGCTGGTTCCTCGACGAAAAGCTCCTGGACCAGGAGACGGTCCAGCGCCTGCGAGCCGGCGATACAGGCCTCATACGGGAGCGCCAGGACCTCCTCAGAACCGTAGACAGCATGCGGGAGGCCAACCCCATGATGGGCCTGCGGGGCTGCCGCCTGGGCCTCATATTCCCAGGCCTCAACGAGATGCAGGTGCGGGCCATCATGATCGCTGCCTGTGCCCTGGCCAAGGAAGGCGTCGATGTCCACCCTGAGATTATGATCCCCCTCGTTGGCCACGCCAACGAGTTGCAGATTATCCGCCAGCAGTTGGATAAGGTGGCCTCCCAGGTCCAGGAGGAGATGGGTATAAAGGTCCCCTACAAGTTCGGCACCATGATTGAGGTGCCTCGCGCTGCCCTCACCGCCGATGCCATTGCCCAGTACGCTGAGTTCTTCAGCTTCGGCACCAACGACCTCACCCAGACTACCTACGGCTACAGCCGGGACGACGCCGAAGGAAAGTTCCTCCTCCAGTACGTGAACCGCAAGATCCTTCCGGATAACCCCTTCCAGGTCCTGGACCGTGAGGGCGTAGGAAAGCTCATGGAGATGGCTGTGAGCCAGGGCCGCAAGACCCGGCCAGACCTGGAGGTGGGTATCTGTGGTGAGCATGGAGGGGACCCCTCAAGCATCGAGTTCTGCCATCGCCTGGGACTGAACTACGTCAGCGCCTCTCCCTTCCGAGTGCCGGTGGCACGCCTGGCTGCGGCCCAGGCCGCCCTTGCCTCCGCAGAAAAGGATAGGTAGCTCGCCAGAGCCCTGGCCCTGAAAGAGGTGACCTTGCCCCGTTTTTCTCACATGGTTCAGCAGGCAGTCCGCCAGCGGCTTGCTGCCCGTGACGCCGCGCTCTCCCCCTTCGCCATGAGGGAGACCACAAGCCTGGGCCGCACCCTGCCCGAGGAGGCCCCCAGCCTGCGGGGAGAGTACCAGCGGGATAGGGACAGGATCGTTCACAGCAAGGCCTTCCGCCGCCTCAAGCACAAGACCCAGGTCTTCATCGCGCCCGCGGGAGACCACTTCGTTACTCGCCTCACCCACACCCTGGAGGTGGCCCAGGTGGGCCGCACCATCGCCCGCGCCCTCAACCTCAACGAGGACCTGGTAGAGGCCATGGCCCTCGGCCATGACCTGGGCCACACACCCTTCGGCCATGTTGGGGAGCAGGCCCTGGACCACCTCTCCCCCGGCGGCTTCCGCCACAGCCAGCAGAGCCTCCGAGTCGTGGACCTCCTGGAGAAGGAGGGAGAGGGCCTGAACCTGACCCGCGAGACCAGGCAGGGCATCCTCAACCACTCCAAGCCCCGCGACGACCTCCTCCGGCTGGAGTCCGATGACCTGACCCTGGAGACCCAGGTCTGCCGCCTTGCCGACGCGGTAGCCTATATCAACCACGATATCGGCGATGCCCTCAGGGCAGGTCTGATACAGCAGGAAGACCTCCCCAGGCAGGCTGTAGCCCTCCTCGGCCAGCGCCACTCCGAAAGGATCAACACCCTGGTGGTGGACATTGTGGAAAGCTCATGGGCCGCCACCGGAGAGGTCCCCCTCTCCCCCGAGACCCGCCCGGCCATAACCATGAGCCCGCCGGTGGCCCAGGCTGTCAACCTCCTCCGGGAGTTCATGTTCCAGGCCGTCTACATCCCTGCCAGCAGCGGCCCCGAAGGGGTGGTCGCCAACCGCCTCATCAACCTCCTGTACCATCACTTCCTTCAGCACCCGCAGGAGCTGCCGTCCGCCCTGGCTAAAGAAGACCAACCCCTGGAGCAGCGTGTCGTAGACCACGTAGCCAGTATGACAGACCAGTTTGCCCTTCTTCTGGCAGAGAGGTCCTGGCCCGGCTCCACAGACAGAGTTTTCAGCGGCAGGCTGCTATAATCTAGGGTGGCAGGGGTGATGGCTCTTATTCAGGAGATCAAAGGCCGGGCTGACCTGGTGGAGGTGGTCTCCTCCTATGTCTCTCTCCATCCCTCTGGCAAGAACTTCAAGGCCCTCTGCCCCTTCCATGCAGAGAAGACCCCCTCTTTCTACGTCTTCCCCGACCGCCAGGCCTGGCGATGCTTTGGCGCCTGTGCATCAGGCGGCGACGTCGTCTCCTTTGTCATGCGGGCGGAAGGAGCCCCTTTCGCCGAGGCTCTGAAGTCACTGGCCCGACGCCTTGGCATCAGCCTCACCACCAGGAGCAGGGACCCTTATGAGGAGCTGTTCCGGGCCAATGATGCCACAGCCCAGTTCTTTCACCAGCACCTGCTCACCTCCCCAGAAGGCAGGGAGGTCCTGGCTTACGTTCGACACCGCGGCCTCTCGCCAGCCACCGTCAGCGAGTTCAGGCTGGGGCTCAGCCCTTCGGCTCCAGGCGACCTGTTGAAACGCCATCTCATAGACCAAGGCCTCTCCGAGGGGGTCCTTTTCCAGGCAGGGCTTCTAGTCCAGGGCCCCGACAATACCACCAGGGAACTCTTCCACCGCCGTCTCATGTTCCCTATATGGGACGCCCGTGGCCGCGTTGTCGGCTTCGCCGGCCGCTCCCTGGACGGCTCCGAGCCTAAGTACATGAACTCCCCCAGGACACCTCTCTTCGACAAAGGCCACCTCCTCTATGGGCTGGATCGGGCCCTCAGAAGCATCCGCGACGTTGGCACAGGTGTAATAGTAGAAGGATATATGGATGTCATCGTGGCCCACCAGGAAGGTTTTAGCAACGTCGTCGCCTCTATGGGCACATCCATCACCGAACACCAGGCCGCTGCCATCGGCGAGGTCGCCAAGGTCGTCGTCCTGGCCCTGGACCCAGACACCGCCGGCCAGGAAGCGACCCTCAGGAGCATCGAGTCTTCCTGGAGGCTCTTTGATCGGCCAGCCCCACTCTCCCAGCCCGCAGGCAGGCCTGCCCTCTTCGAGCAGCCTTCCAGGCCCTCCCTCAAGGTAGCTCTTCTCCCCCAGGGTCAGGACCCCGATGAGATCATCCTAGAAGATAAGGCAGTATGGCAACGGGCCGTCCAGGAAGCCCGCCCTGTTCTGGACTTCCTCATGGATCTTCTGCCCTCCCGTTATAACCTTGGGAGCCCTGAAGGGAAACTCCAGGCCAGCCAGCAACTCCTTCCTCTCATCACCTCCATGACCAACCCCTTCGAGCAGGACCACTACCTGAGGAAGCTGGCAGACCTCCTGCAGGTCTCCCCCACCCTTTTGAAGGCTGCCTTTGCGCTCCCTACCAGGGTGCCTTCAGTCGCCAGACCCAGGAGCCGGAGACCCCCTTCTCGTGACGCCGAAACAGGCGCAGTGAATAGGGCGCCGACAGGCTCCCTGGCTACCTTGCCACAGGCTGCGCGAGACCCGCTGGAAGAGTTCTGCCTTTTCCTGTTGCTGCGCTATCCAGACCTGCGGGACAAGGCCGCTTCCCTCAAGGCCGAATGCTTCCAAAAAGAGGAGAACCGCCAACTCTTTACCACAGCGATTGCTTGTTCTAAGATTGATATGGAGTCCCTGGACAAGACGTTGCAGGAGCACTTGGAGCTCCTCCTCAAGAGAGAGCACCTTCTCCTCGATTCCCGTGAGAGGGAAGAGGCCTTTGATGAGTGCGCCCGTCGGCTCGACGAGAGGCACCTCAGGGAGATGAAGCTCCAGGAGCACCATCTCCTGTCTTCAGAGCCTTTGGGTCCGCCAACTGAGGAGGTCATCCTGTCCGTAAACAGGCGGCTACATGAGGTATTCGCACGCAGAAGTAAGAGCTTTAGAGGCGGGTGACAAGTAAATGCCTAGAGGAAGAAAGGGTATCAAGGGAAGGCGTGACGACTCCTACCTGGAGCAGGTGGAGGAAGACCTAGCCACCACACCATCGGACATCACCCAGGTCCTGGAGATCGTCGGTGTAGCTCCCGAGGCACGGGCACGCCCTGAAGTAGGGGAGGGTGACCTACAGGAAACCGGTGCACCTCCGCTCCGTCCTCCTCTGGCCGGTGAGCCCTGGACAGGGGCCACCGCCCCTGTAGAGGAGTGGGGAGAACCACAGCCCGGAGACGTAGAAGCTGAGCCCGAGCGGGAGATAGAGGAGTTGGAAGCTGCCGAGATGATCGACGACCCCGTCCGGCTCTACCTCAGAGAGATCGGGCGCGTCACCCTTCTCAAGGCCCAGGACGAAAAGAACCTGGCTCGCCAGATGGAGGAAGGACGCTTCATCGAGAGGATCGAAGACCTCCTTGCTGCTAAGGAAGGCCGTCCTCCTGCCCCAGAGATGGTAGCCCTGGAGATTCTCCATAGGATTTCCAACCACTCCAGCCTCCTATTAGCCCTGGCCCAGTACCTGGAAAGCCCGCCTAACCGCGAGGACCTCGCCTCCCTTGTCAAGGATGAGCGGCTGCACAGCGCCATCGGCGGCGTGCTGAACCTGGAGATGTATGCCGCCCTAGCCCAAGCCCTCAACATGACTCCAGAGGAGGTCCAAAAGGAGGTCCTGGCCCTCTCCCTGGAGACCCGCCTCTTACCAATGTCTGCCGTCCAGAAAGCCCTTGGCCCCCATGCAACCCTTAGCCGGCTGAAGGAGGCTCTGGAAACCCCCGATACCATAGCTCTCTTGCAGAGGCACCAGCCAGAACTCCAGGCCCACTTCGATTCAGCCAAGCACCGCGGCCATGGCGCCCAGAAACACCTGGCCGAGGCGAACCTCCGGCTGGTAGTGTCCGTGGCCAAGAAATACATAGGCCGTGGCATGTCCCTTCTGGACCTCATCCAGGAAGGAAACATCGGCCTCATCCGGGCCGTGGAGAAGTTCGATTACCGCAAGGGCTATAAGTTCAGCACCTACGCCACCTGGTGGATCCGACAGGCCATCACCAGGGCCATCGCTGACCAGGCTCGCACCATACGCATCCCGGTCCATATGGTGGAGACTATCAACAAGCTGATGCGTCAGCAGCGCCGACTGGTTCAGGAGTTCGGGCGCGAGCCCAGCAGCGAAGACATCAGCAAGGCCATGGAAGTCCCTCCAGAGAAGGTGCGGGAGATCCTCAAGGTTTCTCAGGAGCCAGTCTCCCTGGAGCTGCCCGTAGGCGAGGAGGAGGACAGCCACCTGGGCGACTTCATTGAGGACCGCGCCGCCGTCGCTCCCATAGACGCCGCCTCGTACCAACTCCTGCGGTCCCAAATAGGCGACATCCTCGGCACCCTGAACGACAGAGAGCGGCGCGTCCTGGAGCTCCGCTTCGGCCTGATAGATGGCCGCAGCCGCACCTTGGAAGAGGTGGGCAAGGAGTTCAGTGTCACGCGCGAGCGCATCCGCCAGATTGAGGCCAAGGCCCTGCGCAAGCTCCGCCACCCCAGCCGCAGCAAGCGGCTGCGCGATTTTCTGGAATAGGCGGCCCAGTCTCTTCTCAGGACAAACTAGTATGCTCTGCCTCCCCTTTTTCAGCAGCCTGCCAGGTTAGTGTGGGGCCAGCATCCCCAGGACACCCTTAGAGACCGCCGCCCACAACCAGTGCGGACTCCACCTGGAGGCCGTTTTGGATGCCAGAACCTTGTCAAAAGTATTAGGAATAGTGTGAGAAAACTCTGAGAAATGTTCATGTTTTGGGGTTATTAACAGCTTGACCTTATGTTACAATCGGCCTCGCCATTTCATAGGTGGCCTGAAACTGCATCCGACAGGTCAAAGTACGAAAAGGCACTATGTTGCTGTCAGTCATGCCCCGTCAAAGGCATACCCCCAGTTCCGCACGGAACAGGCCTTCCCTCAGGCCTACTTCTAGCCGGGTGCGCTCTGCTCTCTTCTCCATCATCGGAGCAAAAGTGGAGGGGGCCACGGTCTTGGACCTCTTCGCCGGTACCGGCGCCCTCGGCCTTGAGGCCCTCAGCAGAGGCGCCTCCAGAGCCGATTTCGTGGAATCAGACGCCAGGCTCTGCTCCGCCCTCCAGGCCCGCCTCCAGGACTCGGGCTACCGCGACCAGGCCCGAGTCTTCCACTCCCGCGTGGAGAAGGCCCTGGGTCTCCTCTCCGGCCCCTACGACCTGGTGCTTCTAGACCCTCCATACGACTACCCAGCAGCACCTGTGCTGGAACGTCTGGCCCGAAGCACGCTCCTCGCCCCTGTCGGCTGGGTGGTCCTGGAGCACTCCTCAAGGACGGAGCCGGAACAGTCCTTCAACAAGCTGGTGCTGGCCAAGCGCCGCCGACACGGCGATACCTCCCTGTCTATCTACGCAGAGGACGCCATCCTATGGTGATCGCCATATACCCGGGCACCTTCGACCCGGTGACCAACGGCCACGTTGACATAGCCAACCGGGCCTCCAGGATCTTCGACACCCTCTACGTGGCTGTCTATGACCTTTCCGCCAAGACCCTCCTCTTCGACACTACGGAGAGGGTAGCCTTTTTCACCAAGGCCGCCGAACACCTGCCCAATGTCAAGGTCATGCCGTACGCCGGCCTTACCGTTGATCTTGCACACCGCCTCGGAGCCGCGGTCATCGTCCGCGGGCTCCGGGCTGGAGCCGACTTCGAATACGAGTTTGAGATGGCCCTCATGACGAAGCATCTGGCTCCCGAGATAGAGTACGTCTCCTTCATGAGCAGTCTGGAGTACCAGTTCCTCAGCTCCACCCTCTTGAAAGAGGTGGCACGCCTCAAGGGAAACGTTGAAAGCCTTGTCCCGGCCCACGTGGCCCGTGCGCTTAGGGAGAAGCTTCAAACTTAGGCCGCAAGGCCCTAGATGAAAGGAGTCCCCATGGAGATACTTACCCTCATAGACCGCCTGGAGAACCTGGTCACCTCGGCATCACGGGTCCCCGCTACCCACAAGGTCATCCTGGACCTGGAGCGTGTCCTCTCCCTGGTCGACCAGCTACGTTTGGGCGTCCCCAAGGACGTCCAAGACGCGGAGCAGATCCTGGCCAAGAAGGAGACCCTCCTGAACCATGCCCTCATGGAGGCTCGGCGCATCAAGACCTCCGCCGAAGAGGAGTCCCGCTCACGAGTGGACCAGAGCGAGATAGTAAAAGGGGCCAACCGGCGCGCCGAGCAGACCCTCGCTGAGGCCAAAGCCAAGGCCGACGAGATGGTGAAGGCAGTCCAGGACCACGCTCAGAAGGTCCGCCAGGATGCAAACACCTACGCCCAGGACCGGATAGCTGATTCCAACAACTACGCCCGCGACGTCCTCTACAGCCTGGAGCAGCAGCTTTCCAACCTACTCGGCAGCATCCGCCGTGGCCTGGATGTCCTGGATGTGGAGCGGGAAGAGCTAGAGGTCAAGTAGCGTCAAAGCCGCCACAGCCTGCGCCTTCCGGCTTTCCCGGGGACACCACAGACCCTTTGTCGGGGAGCCGTCCTGCGCGCTTGGTTGAAGCCTTCCGCGTCTCCTGTTACACTCCTCCTGTTCCATCACATTACATGGGGCCTATCCACTAATGGCCCTCACGGCCCAGCAGTGCGTCAAGGAGGTAGCAATGGCTCAAAAGCGCATCGGGGTAGCCGCCATGGGTGGCGACAGCCGGGCTGTCCTGGACCGCATCATCCTGCTGGAGCGCATGGGAATACCTGCCGCCTGGCTCACTACCGGAGGCACAATGCCTGATGGCATCACCCTCTTCGCCGCCGCCGCAGCCCGCACGGAGCGCATACTACTGGGGACCTGCATCACGCCGACCTGGCCCCGCCACCCCCTGGTAACAGTCCAGCAGACCCAGGTAGTCGCCCACCTGGCGCCCGGCCGCTTCCGCCTCGGCGTGGGACCCAGCCACAAAGCCAGCATGGAGCAACTATACGGCTTCAAGTACCATACCCCCCTCACCCACCTACGCGAGTACATTCATATCGTGAAAAAGCTCCTTCATGAAGGAGCTGTGGACTTCGACGGCAAGCATTTCCACGCCCACGCCAAGCTTGCCACTCCATTGCCAGACATCCCCATCATGGCCTCTGCCCTCCGTAGCAAGTCCTACGAGCTATGCGGTGAGCTGGCCGATGGCGCCATTAGCTGGGTCTGCCCCGGCGCCTACCTGCGGGATGTAGCCCTGCCGGCCATGGTCACCGGCGCCCGAAAAGCTGGTCGCCCTACTCCCCCGCTTATTGTGCACGCCCCAGTTTGCGTCCACGACAGCTTGCAGGAGGCCCACGCGGCTGCCAGAGAGCAATTGGGTAACTATCCCAGGTCTTTCCTGTACCAGCAGATGTTCGTCGCCGCCGGCTTCCCCGAGGCCACCGAAGGCTCCTGGAGCGACCGAATGCTCGACGCCGTCGTGTTGGCGGGAAACGAGCAAAAGGTAGGCGCCAGACTTCGCCAGCTTTTCGACTGGGGAGCCACCGAGATCATTGCCCACCCCATAGGCGCCGGCAGGGACGCTCGAGCCTCCATTCAGCGCACCCTGGAGCTGGTGGCCGCCGTCAGCCGCTCTCTATAGGGGCCGCTGCGCCACCTGGACGCCTCGCCCCCGCTCAGGGCTGGCCTACACGTTGGCCAGGAACTCGGGCTCTTTGAGGGCCTTCAGGACCCTCTCCTCGGTGATGACCAGGTGGGCCAGGGTAGTGCTGTACCGCAGGGCCAGCAGATCCGCTATGCGCTCGTACACCCGCACACCGATCTCTGGGCTCCCGTAGAACAGGTCTACCAGTCGAGCCCGCGGAATCGCCAGCATCTCCATGTCAGTGAGGGCCCGGGTAGAGGACACAAGAGTGCCAGAGCCAACCAGGGCCGCCACCGGGAAACACTCCCCTGGTCCGGTAATTCTTACCGTCAGCTCCCCCACGACCGACTTGACGTTGACCTGCGCCTCGCCCTGGACGATGACAAAGAGCTGTTTTCCTCGCTCCCCTACCTTGCCCAGGACAGTCCCGCCGGCGACCTGCACCCTGCTGGCCAGGGCGGCCATCTTGCCTAACTGCTCGTCGTTCAGCCCCTTAAAGATCTCCACCTTCCTCAGCACCTGAACCCTTTGGGCCAGGTCCGCTAATGGGCCATCCTCGGCAGGATACTGGGCAAGCTCCACAGGCTTGAACACCCGGACCTCCATCAACGCCTTCCGCTGAACCTTCGCGGCTACGCTTCCCCGGATAAGCCTGGCCAGCCCTTTGCGGTCGTGGGTGTACATGGCTATCAGGTCAGCCATCTCACGGCTGGCCACCTCCGCGATGCCTTCAGCCACTGAGTCATGGAGAACCACGTCCCAACGGTATCGTGCGGACACCTCTCCCCGCTGGCGCACCAGGTCTTCCAGGTATTCCATCATCCGGGACCGCTCCCTCTCCTGCTGGTGCAGGATGGCCGCCGGGCTGAGATGAAGGAAGTCCTCCGAGGACATGCGCGTCCTGAGAGGCTGGAGCACGTGAAGGAGGATCACCTTGGCTTCCGGGGCTAGCACCTTCTCCACAATTGGCAGCATCTTCTCCGCTTCCCTGCTGCCGTCCAGAGGCACGAGGACCTTGAGGTACATGGGTCACCTCCCCTTTTCCTGGCTTAACCTTGATCCCCGTCCTCAACGGCAGGCCTTCAACGAAGGCCTGCCCTCCCAGGAGGAGGGGTCAAATACGAAAAGGAAAGCCGCTAGGCTAACGTGCTTGATTCAAATAGGGTGCCGAGGAAAGGCCCGCCCCAACACGATGTACACCTGAAAAGTACCCCTTTTGCACCCCTTTGTCAACCGCTCCAGCCTCCATTCAGGGTCTTTCGGATGTCATTCTGAGCCGCAGCGAAACGGAGGCGAAGAATCCGTGCCCACACGCGGCCCTCAGCCTTCAAGGGTCATCACAACCTTGCCGAAGACCTTCCTCTCCCGTAGTAGCCGGTGGGCCGTCTCTACCTGGGTCCAGGGGAGGACCCGGTCTACCACCGGCCGCAGGACCCCCTCCTCAAACCACTTGTTGAGCTGGGCCCACCCCCTTCCCTCTGTATCGGCCTGAACATAGCCATACACCCCCATGCCCTGCACTACCTGCCCTTTCCGCCTCAGCTCCTCCGGGTCGGGCTCCGACTTGGGGCCCGCCGGGCCACCAATGGTCACCATCCGCCCGCCCTCAGCCAGCGCCCGCAGCGTCGCATCGAAGACCTGCCCGCCCACCGAGTCCAGCACCACATCCACACCCCTGCCCCCTGTAAGGCGCATCAGCTCACTGGCCAGGTCCTGCCTGGAGTAGTTCACGCCTGCTTCAGCCCCCAGCTCCATTCCGCGCGCCACCCGTACGTCGCTTCCTGCGCTGGTTATCACCCGCGCCCCCAACAGCCGCGCGAGCTGGATGCCCGCTGTGCCCACCCCGCTGCCTGCCCCATGAATCACGACCGTCTCGCCAGGTCTGGCGTGCATCGCTTCGGTCAGGGCATACCAGGCCGTGAGGAACACGCAGGGGATAGAGGCCGCCTCCACTGCACTCATCCCTTCAGGAGGTCTGTGGGCCAGAGGCAGCCTGGCAGGCGAAAGCTCGGCGTAGCCCCCCTGGGACACCAGGGCCATCACCGGGTCCCCCACGCGCCAGCCCTGCACCTGCGAGCCCACCGCCTCTATCGTACCCGCTACGTCCAGGCCCGGGATGAATGGGCCTTCGCGCCCCCGGTCCCCCGCAGGGCCCCTTCCCAGGTCGGCGCGGTTTACACTCGTAGCCTTCACACGTATCAGCAACTGGGTTTCCCGCGGCACCGGCGCAGGCGCCTCCTCTATCGCCAGCCGCCGCTGATCTCCCGTCTCGTGGACTCGAATAGCGCGCATAGGTCTCCTTTCACTCTTTCTCCACCCGGTCCAGACGCATAGTGTACCACCCGGCAGGACTCCGGCCTGGGGTAGTGTATCAATTTCAGCCGAAGGGCAGTTGACGGATGCTTGAGCGGTATGGTATCGTGAGAGCATGGAGAAGCGACCAAGGGCTAAGAAGCGAGAACACGACTTCGCGGTCACAGCCTTCCGTGTGGTCCAAGAGGCGACGGGGGAGGCAGAGCAGGCCCAACCGGAGCCAGAGCCTACGGCTGAGGAACGCCACAGGGCCGCAGTCATGCTGGGACGCAAAGGTGGCCAGAAGGGCGGGAAGGCTAGGGCTGTAAAGTTGACGCCAGAGCAACGCCGAGAGATTGCACGGAAGGCTGCCCAAGCCCGCTGGAAGTCATAGGCCTGTTGGCAGTCTGTCCAAATAATATGCCACTGCCAGCTTTTTCCTTCCCAATGCCCCTTGACAGGGTCTTTAATGGGTCTTTATACTTTAGGTATGAAGATTGACCTCGATGCTAAACTCCAAGCTGTGGCATTGGAGCGACAGACCCTCCGCCGACGCCTTGAATACCTTGATGGCGTTGAACGGGCGATACGCTTGCTCATAACCGAGGAACAAGTTGCTGCTGCTCAGCAATTGGTCTTGTTCCCCGGTAAGAATGGCAATGGCCAGAATGTCATAGGGCGGACCCCCGTGAGCCGCTTGCTGGTTGAAGTTCTTGGCGATGCTGCATCTCGCCAATTGGACGCGCTTAGCCAGATAGCGGAAGCTAGAGGAATGGACTTCGCAGGCAAGAATGCCAAACGGGTTTTGCACTTTGCGCTGATTGGTCTCCAGAGAAACGGCTACGCACAGAAGGACGCCAATGGCTGGCGTCTCAGTGAAAAGGCGCTCCGAATTCTACGGAGCGCCGCTACACCTTCTGGGGATAAAGAAGACCCCATCAAAGGAAACAACACCCCCGCCGTGGCGGGTCGCTAAGCGACCTACGGAGCCTCTACACGGCTGCACAGCCAGTGCAGCCACCTGGCACCGTCACCAGCTACGGACGGGGGTGTTCCTTTTCTCAACCTAGCATATTGTATTTGCAAAAGTCAATTGGACACCAGTCAAATTGACAAGAAAGCTATTGACAATGCTTGAGCGATGTGGTAGACTATAATCAGTTTAAGACAGGAAGCTGACATGAACAAGCTAAGCCGAGATCGCCAAGCCCAAATAGTGAAAGCCCTTTGCGAAGGCAACTCCATCCGGAGTACATCCCGCATGGCAGGCGTTGCCATCAACACAGTCATCAAGCTACTGACCGACCTGGGAACCGCTTGCCTAGACTATCAGGACGCAAACATGAGAAATCTACCGTGCAAGCGCCTACAGGCCGACGAGATTTGGAGCTTCATCTATTCCAAGGCCAAGAACATTCCAGGGGAGCACGAAGGCGAGTTTGGCTATGGCGATGTGTGGACATGGACGGCCCTGGACGCAGATACGAAGCTCATTCCTTGCTGGCGGGTAGGCAACCGCGACGGGCGAGAAGCGTACCACTTCATGAGGGACCTGGCTGCTCGGCTATCCAACCGTGTCCAGCTAACGACTGACGGCCACAGGGCCTACCTAGAAGCCGTGGAAGGGGCCTTCGGAGCCAACATTGATTATGCCATGCTAATCAAGCTCTATGGGCCGGAACCGACCGAATCACAACGGCGGTATAGCAGCGCAGACTGCATTGGGACTGAGACTAGGGTGGTGACTGGCACACCTGACAAGCTCCACATCTCTACGAGCTATGCGGAGCGCCAGAACCTTACGATGCGAATGTCCATGCGCCGGTTCACCCGCTTGACCAACGCCTTCTCCAAGAAGCTAGAGAACCACATGCACGCCTTGGCCCTCTACTTCATGCACTACAACTTTTGCCGCCCTCACAAGAGCCTGGCAAACCCCTACCATCGGACACCGGCAATGGCGGCGGGTCTGACTGACCACATCTGGACGGTTGAAGAGTTACTTTCCTTGCTTGACCGTTCAAACTGATACACTACCCGGCCTGGGCCTTTCGTGTGTTGTATAATTCACCTGAATCTAAGAGCAGGGCTGAGGCCGTCAATTTGGCAAAACAGAAGGCAGAGACTCCCTCGTTAGTCCCCCATCAAGCCCCTCTCCTCATGCTTATGGACGGCCATGCCCTCGTCCACCAGTCCTGGCACGCCTTTCCAACGCCCCTCAGCATCAGCCGGACCGGCGAGATCATCACCGGGGCCTTCGGCTTCACTTCCACCTTCCTCAAGGCCCTTCAGGACTGGCAGCCCACCCACTGCGCTATCGCCTTCGACCGTCCCACCCCCACGTTCCGCCACATCGAGTTCAAGGAGTACAAGGCTACGCGTCCGGAGGCGCCCCCAGAGCTGAGGCAGCAGTTCGTGCGGGTCAGGCAGCTCATGGAGGCCTTCGCCATCCCTGTCTTCGAGCTGGACGGTTTCGAGGCCGACGACATCCTGGTTACCCTTAGCCGCCAGGCCCAGGAGATAGGCCTGGACACCATTATCCTCACGCGTGATACCGATATCCTTCAGTGCGTCTCCCCTCTGGTAAGGGTCGTCCACTACCGTATCCAGGAGCGCAAGGTCTACGATGAGAAGGCCGTCAGGGAGCGCTACGGGGGCCTGGGACCTCACCAGCTTCCCGACTTCAAGGCCCTGCGCGGTGATAAGTCCGATAACATCCCCGGCGTTCCCGGCATCGGCGATAAGACAGCCACCCGCCTCCTGCTCGAGTTCGGCAACGTCGAAGAGATATACCAGAACCTCGACCGCGTCGACCCTAAGCTGCGCCCAGCCCTTGAGCAGCATCGCCAGAGTGCCCTGAAGGCCAGGCACCTGAACCTGCTGGTCACCGACGTACCGGTCCAGCTAGACCTGGAGGCCAGCCGCTTCGGCAGCTATGACCGCGCGCAGGTCGTCGATCTCTTCCGAGAGCTCGAGTTCTCCAGCCTGCTCTCCCGCGTCCCCGAGGGGAGAAGGCCAACGCCTCAGATTCAGCCTCCCCTTATTGCCACCGGCCCGGTAGCCAGCACCTACCGACTGGTGGCACACGGACCCCGTTCAGGCCCGCCTCGTGGGCCTCTCCTTTTCCGCCAGCCCAGGACGAGCCTACTACGTTCCCGTAGGCCATCGGGAGGGCCCACAGCTCCCGCCGGAGCAGGTGGCCTCCTCCCTCAAACCCCTGCTTGAGGACCCGTCCCTCCTGAAGACGGGCCATAACGCCAACTTCGACATGACCGTCCTGGAAGCCGCCTGGGGCCTCAGGGTTGCGGGCCTACAGTTCGACACCATGATCGCCGCCCACCTCCTGGGCAAGAAGGCCATAGGCCTCAAGGCCCTCGCCCTGGACCTCCTTGGCCAGGAGATGACCCACATCACGGCCCTTATCGGCACGGGTGCCAAGCAGACTACCATGGACAACGTTCCCATCCCGGAGGCGTCGGCCTATGCCTGCGCCGACGCCGACATGACCTGGCGCCTCCGCTCTCTGCTTAAGGACGGGCTGGAGAAGGATGGCCTGTGGAAGCTCTTCGCCGAGGAGGAGTTGCCCCTCGTTCCCGTTCTGGTCCGCATGCAGCTCAACGGCGTGGCGATCAACGTCCCGCTCCTGCGCCAGATGTCCCAGGAGCTGCATCAGCGGCTTCAGCCCAAGACCGGCTACTCCACCGATGCCGCATCCCTCGAGGCCCTGAAAGGCGCCCACCCCGTCATCGACCTGATCCTGGAGTACCGCCAGCTCAGCAAGCTCAAGTCCACCTATGTGGACGCCCTCCCTGAGATGGTCAACCCGCGGACTGGCCGGCTGCATACCAGCTACAACCAGGCAGGGGTCGTCACCGGTCGCGTCTCCAGCAGCGAGCCCAACATCCAGAACATCCCCATACGCACGGAACTGGGCAGGCAGGTGCGCAAGGCCTTCGTCCCTGGCCAGCCCGGCTGGCTCCTCATGGCCGCCGACTACTCCCAGGTAGAGCTGCGGGTCCTGGCCCACATCTCCAGAGACGAGGGCCTTCTGGCCGCCTTCGCCCGCGACGAGGACATCCACGCCGCCACCGCCTCCCTGGTCTACGGCGTGCCTCTCTCGGAGGTCACCCCCGACATGCGCCGCATCGCCAAGGTCCTTAACTTCGGCGTCCTCTACGGCCTCAGCCCCTACGGCATCAGCCAGCAGACGGACCTGAACCCCGAGCAGGGGGCCCAGTTCATCGAGACCTACTTCGCCAAGTTCCCCGGCATCCGCCAGTACATCGAGGGCGCCAAGGAGCAGGCCCGCCGCCTCGGCTACGTGGAGACCCTCCTGAGACGCCGCCGCTACATGCCCGAGATAAACTCCAGCAACTTCGTGGCTCGCCAGGCCGCCGAGCGCGAGGCCATCAACATGCCAATCCAGGGCACCGCCGCCGAGATCATCAAGCGGGCCATGGTCCGCCTCCAGGAGCGGATGGACGCCATCGGCCTCAGGAGCATGATGACCATCCAGGTCCACGACGAGCTCATCTTCGAGGTGCCGCCGGAGGAGCTGGAGACGATGCGCTCCCTCATCCTGGAGGTCATGCCCGGCGCCATCCAGTTGGCCGTCCCCCTCAAGGTTGCCGTCAAAGTGGGGCCATCATGGGGTGACCTGGAATGAAGGAATACTTAGCAGGGATCCTTGCCATATCCCTCGTCCTCCTTGTATTCGGCATATCGTCCATATTCGGCCTTATCCCTCCTGACCTACCGGAACCGTGGCTCTCGCTGTTCAACGTGATCAAATGGGCGGACAGCTTTCCCACAATAGTTGGTCTACTCATGGCCGTCGTCTCGCTCGCCAGCTTGTTTATGCTAGAGCGTTGGGAATGATTCATGCCTGAGCTGCCCGACGTTGAGGCCATCCGCCGCTACCTGCTAGCCCAGGGGCTGGTGGGCCGCCGAATCGTGGAGGCAGAGCTGATGTGGGCCAAAGCCCTTCGGGAGCCCTCGCCTGCCCGCTTCCAGCAGCGCGTTAAAGGCCAGGCCATCCAGGCCCTGGAGCGGCGGGCCAAGTACCTTCTTCTCCGCCTGTCGGGCTATACCCTGGTGCTCCACCTGGGCATGACCGGCTCCCTACAGGTCGTCCCTGCCGGTGTCCCTCTACATCCTCACGTTCGCAACCTCTTCCACCTCGACGACGGGCGCGCCCTCTGGTTCGCCGACCCCCGCAAGCTGGGCCACCTGTGGCTCGTCAAGGACGCCAGACCCCTCCTGGACGGCCTGGGCCCGGAGCCCTTCTCACCGGAGTTCACGGCCCGGTTCCTGGCAGACCGCTTCAAGGGAAAGAAGGCCCCCGTCAAGGCCCTGCTGCTGGAGCAGGACATCGCGGCGGGCGTCGGCAACATCTACGCCGACGAAATCCTTTTCACCGCCAGGCTGCACCCCCTCACTCCTGCTGGCTCCCTCACCAGGGCCCACGTCCAGCGCATCCACCAGGCCACCCGCACCGTTCTCGCCGCGGCCACCGAGAAGCTTTGGTCCATCTTTCCGGTGTCAGGCCCACCCACCGAGTCGGCGGAGGGCTTGCAGTTGCTGACAGTGCTTCGGCACGAAGGTGCTCCGTGCGGGCGCTGCACCACCCCTATTGAGCGGCTGGTCATCCGGGGCCGCAGCGCCTACTTCTGCCCCAGGTGCCAGGGGAGAGGAAAAGTGGAAAAACCGTCATAGTGTGGGCACAGTTGTCAAGGATTCCCCAAAGACGGTGGTTGTTGCTGCCTACCTTGAAAGAAAAACTGCTCTGTCCTTGCGAGTATGTAGATTTGAAGCCACCATACGATCACCAGAACTAACAAGATGAAGACATATAGTAGTTGCCAATACCATGGCCAACGCAAGAATCCCGCAAGATATAGGATTAAGCCTACTAACCAAGTAGAGCCGAGGGCATGGACCCACGCCCAGCGGTTGATCAAGTACAGGCTAAATCGTCCTTCCGCACTCTCTGCATTCCGCGGCATGACTCCAAATCTGTGCCACAACTCCCTTGCTGACGCACTTGGGTACCATTCCTGATCATCTCGGAAGACCCTGGCTTGACCAATGCCTATTGCAAACAGGAGCCACAGTGCTATTTCGTCCAAGACCAGCCTTTCCGCGAGATAGATAATCGTACCCGAAGCAAGAATTATTGCTAAATGTACCCACGGGTCTAGGTTCTGATACAAGGCCCAGAAGTCCTTCCCGCCTGGCCCGATCTTTGTTCCAGGTATAGCCAAGGGGATCACAAGCCAAAACAATAGCCCTGGATATACCCAGCGTAGGATAAGTTCCAGTCGTTCGAGGGCGACATGGATCATATCTCCGGCTTGCCGCTCATTCATTTCTTGTGCTCCTAGCTATCGGCGAACCACGGAACGGGATGAGAACATTATACGTGCCTCAGATTAGGTGTAACCAAAGAATAGGGTCATAAAGAGGTAAGAATTAGGGCATTGACCTCTTTCCAAGCTGTGGATACAATCCTATCCAGGAGGTCTCCCATGCCCCTCTATGAGTATCTCTGCCAGGGCCCTCGCCACCGGTTCGAGGTCTTGCGCCCTATGGGCAAGGCGGAAGAGCCCGCCGTCTGTCCCCACTGCGGAGCTGCCGGACGCCGTGTGCTCTCGGTCTTCGCATCCTTCTCTAGAAGCGCCGGCGGCGACGTGGAGCCGGTCTCCGGTGGCGGCGGCTGTGCCTGCGCCTCCGGCGGCTCCTGCGCCTGCTCTATGAACTAGGCAATCCCGGGCCCTTCGTTCTCAGGCCGAGAGCCCCAGGCTGCTCGTCCCTCTTTTTTCTCCACCGCAGGTACCACCACGAAGCCACGGCCACTATCAACGCCTGCACCAGTGAGGCGAGAGCGATGAACATGGTGGCGTCGAGGAAGTAGCCCTCGGGGAAGATGCGGGTCAGGTTGTAGACCGCCGGGTCCAGTTGCCAGAACTCGTTGCGGAACCCCAGCAGGTGAAACAGATAAAAGGCCCAGGGGAACGCTACCACGGCGGTGACCCCCGCTACGGCCAGGAAGGCCAGCGTAAGGAGGCTCCCCCTCAGCAGGCCCCGCGCCAGCACCGTAAGAAACCCCTTCCTCCATAGAATCAGGCCCGCCAGCACGTACAGCACGACGTACGCCAGGCTGCCCTCCTGGGTTCGGTACACCCGGCGCACCAGGCCCTTCACATCCACCATGTGGTCAATCTCCCGCTCCTTGAACAGGGGCCCCTCAACGCCTCCGATGTTTACCCTGACATTGAGCCTCGCTTCGCCGGAGTAGAAGTAGCTGCGGAACTCCCGCGCCACCTGCACAAGCTGCTCCTTGGGTAGTGTGCCGGCCAGGCCGGTCTCTCCCAGCAAAAGAGGCTCCCTGGCGATCTGGTATTTCTCGAAGGCGTAGGAGTAGAGACGCAGGTCGTTGATCGCCCAGCGGACGCTCGTCGTCACCAGGACAACGGGGACCGCCAGCAGGAACAACCCTTGCAGGATCAACCCCAGTATGTGTTTCACTGCACTATGACAGTATAATGCCCAGTAGCCGAATGGGAAATGGAGAGGCAATGAAGCTGCCATCTCAGAAGCAGAGGGAGACCTCCCACATGAAACAGGCGGAGAAAAAGGCAGCCTCCCTTCTCGACGGCGTGCCAGGGGACATGCCGGCCCTGGCCTACTGCCAGGCCATCTCCCACCAGGCCGTCAGGGCTGGCTTTGAGTGGGAGGACCTCAAGGGCGTCCTGGACAAGCTCGCCGAGGAGGTGGCGGAGTTGGAGAGCGCCCGCACCCCCGACGAGAAGGAGGCCGAGATGGGCGACGTCTTCTTCTCGATGGTCAACGTGTCCCGCTGGATGGGAATAGACGCTGAAAGTGCCCTCCGCAAGGCCAACCACCGCTTCTACAGGCGCTTCGTCCACATGGAGAAGCTTTGCCAGCAGCGCGGGCTATCCCTCAAGGACCTGTCCCTGGCGGAGAAAGAGTCCCTGTGGCAGGAGGCCAAAAAGCAGGAGAGGGGGTAGCCTGGCAACCCAGTATCGTAGATATCGAACCTCGGGAGCACCTAAGACCCCCAGAAGACAATACCTGCATCGTTTCTGAGGGGCAGTGGGTATTGGGCGGCTTAAGGGGGGATAAGCCGGGCAATACCTGCAGTACAATTGGTCCCAAGGATTAGGGTTCAGAGCGGGTTAAGGCGCCTTAAGCAGGTAACGCGTGAAACTATCTAAGAATTGTCGGCGCCTCACCTAGTATTGTTCCAACTCCCATCCCACGCAGCGTAGCACTTGATGTTCGGGGTGTACCAGTTGGTCTCTTCTTTCTTCGACTCTTTTACTTAGGGGGATATTCATCACTGTTTTGGCAATCAGCTCAAATGAGGAGAGCAATGGATCTAACGGTATCTTCGGTGTATCGTGTTCATAACCAATCACGAAGAGCCCCTTGGACCGATAGCGATTTAGCCCAGACAGTTTGATGGCGTCGCCAATGAGACTGACGTTGCCAGCGTACGGGTGCAGTAGGTTGACACTCCAGTTTTCCGCTTCGCGGCCATTGTCTCCGAACGGCCGAACTATCTTGAACTCTATGGCCAACTCGTGCTGTACGTCCAAGTCGGGGGTTCTTTTGGTCTGCGCAGAGATTCCTCGACGCAATAGTCGCCTCGCGATCTCGCCAAGAATCTGTGGCTCACCGAAAGGCCCAATTCCTGGTCTGAAAGTCTTGTGTACTGGGCGCTCGGAGTCAAACTCCTTCAATAAGTCGGCGATGACTTTGACAGTTTCTGTGTACAGCATATTCCAGGAGCATAGGATGAATCTGTCGGCAGACCTCAATTGTACTCGACCTCAAGATGAGGTGTCGAGCTTGGGCAACCTCGCGCGGGTCATCTTTACGAAGGGTAGATAAACAAGACCCTCCCCGCCAGGCGGCTCTCCACCTCCTCCACCATCGCCGCTACCATAGCCTCTCCCATGCGGCCAAAGAGCCGCTGCATGAACGGACGCCGCGGCCTCACGTACACCACCCGCTTCCTGATGCCCGCCATCGCCGCCGCCATCTCCAGGGCTGTATCCAGGTCCCCAGTCTCGTCCACCAGCCCTAGCTCTTTGGCCCGTCGCCCCGTGAACACCTCCCCCGTAGCCAGCTCTCGGACTTTCGCTTCATCCAGCCCGCGGCCTTGGCTCACCACCCGGACAAAACAGTCGTAGTACTCATCGACCAGCCCCTGGAACTTCTGCTCCTCCTCCGGCGTCGGCTGCCGCCACGGCGCCCCCATGTCCTTGAACCTGCCACCCTTGTTCAGCGCCACTGAGACGCCCACCTTCTGAAGGAGCTGCTCGACGACAGGCATTACATGGATGACCCCGATGGAGCCTACCAGGGCCGTCGGCAGGGCCACAGTCTTGTGGGCCGCACAGCTAATGAAGTAGGCGCCCGATGCTCCCACGCTCCGCACAAAGGCCACCACCGTCTTCTTCTGCGCTATTTTGGAGACGGCCCGGTGCAGGTAATCCGACGCTGACGCCGAGCCACCAGGGGAGTCGATGTCCAGGACCACCGCCCGCACCCTCCGGCTTCGTTCCAGCCTCTCCAGTAGCGGCACGTACTGGCTGGTCCGCACGGCCCCTCCGATGGTCCCGGAGATCTCTACCACCGCAATGACAGGCCGCCATACAACCTTCATGGCATCTGCCCTCCTGCTTCACTTAAGCAAGTATTGTACGACGTCTCCTCGAGAGAGTCCTGCCCTTGCCGTCTCTTGCGACCACCGGTCGCCATGAAGCCCCGGCGGATGGAGATTGCCTCTAGGAGAATCCATCGCTATCATTGTCTGAGCCGCACCTGCCCGCAACTCTCAGCCCAAGGAGGCCGCCATGGTGCCACCCGGCGACATCTTCGGCTTAATCCCTCTGTCGGTCGGCGTTTACCTGGCCGCTGCGGTGGCCTTCGGCCTTCACGGCTACTTCCTCTACCAGCGCTTCCTCCGCCTCATACGTCTGGGCAGACCCGCACCAGACCGGCGTGGACAGTGGCTCAGGCGCGGTGTTGATACCCTCCTCATAGTCCTGGGGCAGCGAAAGGTCCTCCAGAGCCTATCCTTCCGCTGGCGAGACCTGGCAGGTATCGGCCACGCCTCCATCTTCCTGGGCTTCCTTTCCTTTCTCCTTAGCTACCTCATCTTTATCTTTGCCGACTCCGCCTGGCGTCCCTTCTCTGAGAAGCTCCTGACCCCCGCCGGCGTAAAGGTATACACCATGTACCTGGATGTCGCAGCCCTGGTGGTTCTGAGCGCCCTGGCCTGGGCTCTCCTGCGCCGCTGGCTCGGCAAGCCTCACCGCCTCACCTTTGACCTCACCCGCAGCTTCGATGCGATCATCATCGTCAGCCTCATCGCCGGCCTCATGCTTCTCACACTGCTCGCCGAGGCCTTCTACGTCGCCGCCGGGGGAGCCGGCCCGGCCAGCGAAGGGTTTGTAGGGAGCGCTCTGGGCCGCACATTCATCTCCCTCGGCCTGTCCAGGGACGCAGCCAACACTCTCCAGGGCCTCTCCTGGTGGCTTCACCTGGGCGTGATACTGGGCTTCGCCGTATACATCCCCTACTCCAAGCACATGCACATGATCGCCTCCCCCATCAACGCCTTCTTCCGCCGTCTGGAGCCCAGGGGCACCCTTCCCGACACACCAGACCTGGAGAAGGCCGAGCACTTCGGCGCCGGGCGGGTTCAGGACTTCACCTGGAAGCAGCTCCTCGACGGCTACGCCTGCGCCGTCTGCGGCCGCTGCACCGACAGTTGCCCCGCCAACCTCACCGGCAAGGTTCTATCGCCCATGCACATCGTGGAGAACACCAAGGCCTATCTACTGGAAAACCGTGCCACCCTTATCAAGGGCCAGGAGCCTGAAAAGCCCCTCATAGGCACCGCTATCCCTGAGCAGGCCCTGTGGGACTGCGTTACCTGCGGCGCCTGCGTCTACGAGTGCCCCGTCACCGTGGAGCACATCGATAGCATCGTGGACATGCGCCGCCACCTGGTCATGGAGAAATCCCAGATGCCTGAAGGGGCCATGAACGCCCTCCTCAGTATGGAGCAGCGGGGCCACCCCTGGCGGGGCACCACCTTCTCTCGCACCGACTGGGCCCAGGGCCTTGACATAAAGACCATGGCCGAGGACTCCGATGTGGAGGTCCTCTTCTGGGTAGGCTGCACGCCGGCCCTAGAGGAGCGCAGCCAGAAGGTGGCCCGCGCCATGGCCGCCGTTCTCAAGGCGGCCGGCGTCAGGTTCGCCATCCTGGGCAATGAGGAGACCTGCACCGGAGACCCAGCCCGCCGCATGGGCAACGAGTACCTCTTCCAGGTCATGGCCCGCCAGAACATCGAGACCCTCAAGCGCTACGATGTCAAGAAGGTGGTCACCATCTGCCCCCACTGCTTCAACACCATGCGCAACGAGTACCCCAAGCTCGGCGCCTCCTTCCAGGTAGTCCACTACGCGGAGTACGTCAGCCAGCTCATCAGGGAGGGCCGCCTCAAGCCCGTACGTACCATCGACACCACCCTGGCCTACCACGACTCCTGCTATCTGGGCCGTCACAACAACGTCTACGACCCCCCCAGGGAGATCGCCAGGGCCATCCCCGGCCTCAAGCTCGTGGAGATTCAGCCCCGCTGCCGCGAGCGGGCCATGTGCTGCGGCGCCGGCGGCGGCCATCTATGGATCGAGGAGGTGGGTGGCAAGGAGCGCATCAACCGCGTCCGCACCGACCAGTTCCTTGAGACCAAGGCCGATACGGTGGGTGTGTCTTGCCCCTACTGCCTCCAGATGTTCAAGGAGGGCATCGAGAGCCGCGGCCTGACAGGCCAGAAGCGTGAGCGGGACCTGCTGGAGCTCCTGGCCGAAAGTGTGCAGCCCGACGGTAGCAAGAGTTGAGTGTCGCGTACCAGCCTCATCCTCTTCAGCGGATGAAGGCCCGCTACACTA
>JACPCK010000002.1 GCA_016179845.1 Chloroflexota bacterium
GGCGGGGTAGGCGCAGACCAGTGCGCTCTCGCAGTGACGGGGCGCGCTTCGGGCCGACTTGGCGAGCGGTCCAGTTGCCGCCGTTGACGCCGACGCATGGCGCGGAGAGCACGCTGCGCTGCTGCCCGGGCCTTCTCTCCCTTGGAGCGGAAGAACCGGCGGTCCTTGAGCTCCCGTAGGATCCCCGAACGCTGGACAGATACGCGGAATCGCGTGATTAGGCTCTCAGCGCTCTCCCCATCTCGGAGTTCGACGTAAGGCACACGTGCTCCTCTCGCAACGGAATCAAGAACGAGAACAGGGAGGGGGACAGCAATGCCGCCCCCCTTCCTACGGTGTCTTTATCGCCCGGAATAGGCTGTGCGGCGGCTGTAACAGTCGCTGCAGTAGACCGGCCTAGTGCCACTGGGCTGGAAGGGGACCTGAGTCCCTTTCCCGCACTGAGCACAGACCGCAGGGTAAAGCTGTCGCTCTGCGCGACTCTGCCCCTGGCTGCCAAAACCATCGGTGGGGCGCCTGTTGCGCCGAGCCAGCCGACATGAAGGACAGCGCTTGGGATCGTTCGTGTAGCCCTTCTCCGCAAAGAACGCCTGGTCCTCAGCGGTAAAGGAGAACGACTGCGCGCAATCTTGGCAGGTCAGGGGTCTCTCCTGGTAGCTCATCGGTGACCTCCTTTCTTTGAGACTGGGGCAAGGGTCCGGTCACCTTAGCCGAGGACACTGATGGGCATCCCAGGAGGGGGACTGAACAGTTGCCAACTGGCACATAATACCACGACCTTGCTAAAATCGCAACTATGCCCGGACGGCGGTAGTGTATCAGTTTGGCCGGTCAAGCAGGGAAAGCAACTCCTCAGTCGTCCAGATGTGGTCAGTGAGGCCCGCCGCCATTGCCGGTGTCCGATGGTAGGGGTTTGCTAGGCTCTTGTGAGGGCGACAAAAGTTGTAGTGCATGAAGTAGAGGGCCAAGGCGTGCATGTGGTTCTCCAGCTTCTTGGAGAAGGCGTTGGTCAGGCGGGTAAACCGGCGCATGGACATGCGCATCGTAAGGTTTTGGCGCTCCGCATAGCTCGTAGAGATGTGGAGTTTGTCAGGTTTGCCAGTGACCACCCTAGTCTCAGTCCCGATGCAATCCGCCGAGCTGTAACGGCGACTGGATTCTCTATCAGGCTCAGCCCCATAGAGCTTGATTAGCATGGCGTAGTCAATGTTGGCTCCGAAGGCCCCTTCCACGGCTTCCAGGTAGGCCCTGTGACCGTCAGTCGTCAACTGGACACGGTTGGACAGCCGAGCAGCCAAGTCCCTCATGAAATGGTACGCTTCTCGCCCGTCGCGATTGCCTACCCGCCAGCAAGGAATGAGCTTCGTATCTGCGTCCAGGGCCGTCCATGTCCACACATCGCCGTAGCCAAACTCGCCTTCGTGTTGCGAGGGAACGTTCTTGGCCTTGGAATAGATGAAGCTCCAAATCTCGTCGGCCTGTAGGCGCTTGCACGGTAGATTCCTCATGTTTGCGTCCTGATAGTCCAGGCAAGCGGTTCCCAGGTCGGTCAGCAGCTTGACCACCGTGTTGATAGCAACGCCAGTCATGCGGGCTGTGCTTCTGATTGAGTTCCCCTCGCACAGGGCTAGGATCACTCCTGCTCGGCGCTCATTAGTTAGCTTATTCATAATGACTACATTATACTTGAGCGAGTAGGCACTGTCAATGGGTTTTCCGCATGTGGTATACTGTGTTATGGGGATTGACAAATCCCCATCTATCGTGTAGACAAGAACAACGTGTTGCGTGGGAGAGTCGCCTGTGTCAATGACCATTACAAATTACACTGGGGACATACCAGAGATATACGTCGACTCGATTCGAATGGCGGTAGGTCTGTTTGATTTCGCCTTTGAGTTAGGGCTTCAACAAATATCAAGTCCGCCTGGCGCTGGGCCGCCGCGAATCAAGACATTAGCTATAGTGAGAATGAGTCCACAGCATGCGTATGTTCTCTCTAAGCTCCTTCAGAAGAACGTCCAAGCGTATGAAACAAACGTTGGACCAATTGCGCTTCCGGCAGATGTTTTGAAGGGCCTTGGCATATCTTAGGGAGACTAACATGACTGACTCCACAGCCGTATTGGATTTTCAACCAAGTGGGCCACCTATCTCCTCGGCGGGACATAGACCTATCGGTTTGCCTGCTCCTAGCTACACCTGGAAGGCGCTGTTTCTATTCGACGGGCAGCTGCACTCTTGGATCAAGTCTGTATCATCCAATCCAGACAACCAGCGTTGGGATGTAGACATACCCAGCGGTGAGCGGGAACTGGCTTGGTATCTACGTAATAGGCAGCAACTAAGCGGTAGCTTCAAGAACCGTTGGATTGCTATCCGGAATCAGGCAGTGATAGCCTCTGGCACGTCTTTCCAGCAGGTGTACCAGGTCTTAGTGAACGAGAAAATTAACAATGCACTTGTGCAATTCGTACCGTCATACCCTGGTGCAGACGATACTCTCGTGGCATAATGCCTACTCTGACATTCGACCAAGAGCATACCTATCTTGACCCCCTTATCCGCGTGTCATTGGAACTCCTGGGTGGCCCGCTGGTATACTCAGTCTCTGCAATACTAGATACTGGCGCATTCATGTCTGTATTCCCTGGCTTTATAGCGGCATCTATCGGAATTCCTGATATTACTACGGGAACACTCCAACCTCTAACGGCTGCGAATGGCGGCACCGGTATCGGTTACATCCACCCTGTGCGTATGAATCTGTGGGGTCGAGAAACCACTGTTCCTATAGCATTCGCTGACGGTTGGCCAAATTGCTTATTAGGTATGGGCGGATTCTTTGACCAATTTAGGTTTGGCTTAGACCATGCAGGAAGGCGGTATTACATCTCGTTGTGACGTTCCTGTTTCAGCCGCTCCCACCGAGTCCTTGCGGCTTTCTGCGCAATGTCCCGCCTTTGCTCTGGTGTCAGCTTAGCAGCCCTCGCCTTGCCACCCTTCTTCCCCCCCAGCCGTCCGAGTGCGACTGCATTGGGATTCTTCCCGTCGGTGTCAATGAGCTGTTCCTCAATGGCGAGGATTTCGCTAGGCTCAGAAGTTGCCTCTTGGACGACACGGAAGGCTCTGACGCTGAAATCGTGCTCCCCTTTCTTCTTGCTTGAACGCTTAACCATGCTTCTATGCTAACAAGGCCTTCCCGCGTCGTCAAATCCAAACTGATACACTACCCGGACGGCCCCTGTGACCGATGACTTCCGGGCGGGCGCAAGAGAAGAAGTCATCTTACTTAAGACTGGTCAGTGAAACGTCTTCGCACCGGGTGGCCACGTTTCCAGCCTTGACTTGAGCTCCAGCCATCCTACAATTGGGCTGTAACCCTGGTTTTCCCTTCGTCGTAGCCCAATCTGTAGCCCAACGGAGCCCACTTGCCTCCAGGGAGATGCCCTTGCGACCTCGCTATCTCAGGCCATCGCCGTCGTCTCATCCTGATGGAGGAGGTTCTGCATGCTCGACAAGGCCTTTGACCTGACCGGCCGTGTGGCCATCATCACTGGCGGCGGCAGCGGTATCGGGCGGGCAACCGCTCTCCTCTTCTCACGATACGGTGGCCGCGTCGTCCTGGCCGACCTGCGACTCCCTGCCGCCGAGACGGTGGCCCAGGAGGTCCGCGCCCTGGGCGGGCACGCCCTCCCTGTCAAGGCCGACGTCCGTGTCCCCGAAGAGATTGAGGCCATGGTGAACCGAACGGTGGCGGAGTTCGGCAGGGTAGACATCCTCGTCAACTGTGCCGGCGGCAACTACTTCACCCCCATCGAGGACACCACCGCCGAGTTCTGGGACAAGATCGCCCACCTGAACGTGCGGGGCCCCTTCCTTTGCGCCAAGGCCGTGAGCAAGGTCATGGCCAGCCAGGGAGGCGGCGTCATCGTCAACGTCGCCTCTAACATGGGTATCCAGGCCGCCCCAGGCGTGGCCGCCTACGGCTCTGCCAAGGCGGGGGTGGTCCACCTTACCCGCCTCATGGCCGGCGAGTGGGCCAAATACAACATTCGCGTCAACTGCGTGGCCCCAGGCCCCACCAAGTCGGAGGGGTACATCCGCGCCCGCCTCAAGGCCAGTCTTGACCCCGACGCCCCTGTGGACAACGCCCTCGGCCGTCCCGGCAGGCCCGAGGAGCTGGCCTATGTTATCCTCTTCCTCGCCTCCGATGCCTCCTCCTACGTCAACGGCGTCACCATCCCCGCCGACGGCGGGCCAAAGCTCTAGCCGCCGATTCTTGATCGGGAGAGGGGGCGCCTTGCCGATACTCAATGTAGCCCGCATCTGCCTCTGCTACGAGCGCCAGGGCAGGGGCCATCCCCTCCTGTTTATCTCCGGCCTGGGCGCCGACCACGCCCTCTGGACTCCTGTGGTGGCCCTGCTCAAAGACCGCTACCGCTGCATCACCTTCGACAACCGCGGCATAGGGCAGAGCTCCCGGCCCAGGAGCGGCTACACGGCCACCCAACTGGCCCGGGACACCGCGGGGCTCCTCCGCAGGCTTGGCATTCCACAGGCCCATGTCCTCGGCATGTCCATGGGTGGGCTGGTCGCCCAGACTATGGCTTTGCAGTGGCCGGAAACGGTCGCCAGCCTGGTCCTGGTAGGCAGCTTCGCCAGGGCCGACGCCCGCCTCATGCACGTCCTGAACTCCCGCAAGGTCATGCAGCGGCAGATGGCTCGCTACGACTACTTCCACGCCCTGGCGGCCTGGATGTTCGGGCCCGATGCCCTTGCCAGGCCGGGCTTCGCCGATGCCTTCGCCAGAAGGGCTGCCGAGAACCCCTACCCCCAGGCCCTTCATGCCTTTGACCAGCTCGTGGACGGCATTGGCCAGTTCGACTCCCGCCCCCTCTTGAAGAACGTCCGCAAGCCTACCCTCGTCATGGTGGGAGAGCAGGACATCTTGACTCCGCCTTACCTGTCCCAGGAGCTAGCTAGGAGGGTCCGGGGCGCAAGGCTGGAGGTCCTCCCCGGCCTGGGCCACTTCTGCGCCGTCGAAGACCCTGCCGGCTTTGCCGAGAGAGTGCATTGGTTCCTGGCCTGCTAAACTAGCGGGTGCCTTACCCTTAACCCCCTTCGGAAAGGAGGCCCAACATGCCTCAGTCCCAGCCGGAGTACGACGTCGTAGTTACACAAGAAGTCATGGTCCCCATGCGAGACGGCGTCCGCTTGGCCACCGACGTCTTCAGGCCCGTCAGGGACGGCGTTCCTCTTCCTGGCCCCTTGCCCGCCATCCTGGAGCGCACCCCCTACGGCAAGAGCCAGCCCGATCGGGTGCCACGCTGCCGCTACTTCGCCCAGCGGGGCTACATCTTCGTGGCCCAGGACGTCCGCGGCTGCCACGCCTCCGAGGGTGAGCTCTACTTCCTGGCCCAGGAGCCCCACGACGGCTACGATACCGTGGAGTGGATCGCCCGTCAGCCCTGGTGTAACGGCAAGGTGAGCACCATGGGAACCTCCTACATGTCCTGGACCCAGAGCGCCCTGGCTACCCAGAACCCACCCCACCTGGCCTGCATGTTCCTCAACATGGGTGGTGCCAACGCCTTCACCTCTTCGGTCCGCCACGGCGGCGCCATGGAGCTCCGCTTCATCGCCTGGGCCTTCTGGCACGCCGCCCTCAACACCAGCAAGAGGCTCAAGCACAGCCCCTACGTCGACAGGGCCCTGAACTCCGCCGACTTCCGCGACTGGCTTCTCCGCTGGCCCATCCGCCGTGGCCAGACCCAGCTCAAGCTCGTCCCCAGCTACGAGCGCTGGGTCTTCGACCTCCTCACCAATACCGAGTACAACGCCTACTGGAAGCAGCCCGGCCTCGCCATCCAGGAGCACTGGCCCCAGCACGCCGACGTCCCCATGTTCTTCTCCGGCGGCTGGTACGACTCCTACACCCGCGCCGTCCTGGAGAACTTCCAGGGCCTCTCCAGGCTCAAGAAGGGACCCGTTAAGCTCCTCATGGGCCCCTGGACCCACGGCGCCCGCACCCTGGAGCTCTCCTACGCCGGCGACGCCGAGTTCGGCCCAGAGGCTGCCCTGCAAAGCTTCGACGAGCTCCACCTCCGCTGGTTCGACCGCTGGCTCAAGGGCATGAGCAACGGCATCGACGAGGAGCCCCCCGTCCGCATCTTCGTCATGGGCGGTGGCGACGGCCGCAGGACCAGGGAGGGCCGCATCTTCCACGGCGGACGATGGCGCTGGGAGAGGGAGTGGCCCCTCGCCCGCACCCGCTACACCCCCTTCTACCTCCACGGCAGCGGCTCCCTCAGCACCGCCCCGCCTGAGGTCCCGACAGGTCGGGACGCCAGCACCACCTACCTCTTCGACCCTGCCAACCCGGTGCCTACCATTGGCGCCAACATCTCCTCCCTGGCTACCTTGCGCAAGCTGCCGCCTGAGATCACAGACCCATCCCAGTTGCCTACGATGGCCCGGACGGAGCCCATTGTATCTGCCGGCGCCTTCGATCAGCGGGAGGGGCCCCAGTTCTTCGGCTGCAAGTCTCCCTACCTGCCCCTGGCCTCGCGCTCCGACGTCCTCCTCTTCCAGACGGAGCCCCTGGAGCAGGACGTGGAGGTGACAGGCCCCATCCAGGTCAAACTGTGGGTCTCCTCCTCGGCCCCCGACACCGACTTCACCGCCAAGCTCATCGACCTCTACCCCCCCAACGACGACTATCCTGAGGGCTACGCCATGAACCTCACCGACAGCATCATCCGCGCCCGCTACCGCAGCTCCTGGGAGAGGCCGGAGCTCCTGAAGCCCGGCGAGATAGTGGAGGTCACTATCAACCTTTACCCTACAAGCAACCTCTTCAAGGCCGGCCATCGCATCCGGCTGGACGTATCCAGCAGCAACTTCCCCCGCTTCGATGTCAACTCCAACACCGGCGAGCACCCCGCCTTGGCCCGCCGCACCCAGGTGGCCCTTAACACCGTCCACCACGATGCCCGCCACCCCTCCCACATCGTTCTGCCGGTAATACCGTAGGAGGGCAGGTGATATCTGTACGGTGGGGGGTGGCAAATACCCAGGCAGGCTGGTTCTGGGCCATTATTGGCGGATATGTGGATCGACCAAACTCCAAAGGACCGCAAAAGCCCCAAGGCGTTAGTCCACGGTCCCGGAGGTAAGGAGATGCACCACCAGCGCCACGGTTGGCTTGTACCGTTTCTTGCGGAAGTTTTCCACCACCTCGAGGGTCTTTCACTGATCAATTGGTGGGCGCGAAGGGTCCCTTGTTGGAGACAGGGTGTCCGGCTAAGGCGAATAGAGATTGGCATCCTTCTCTTTGCGTTAGTGGAGGGGTGGTTTCTGGGGTTGTTGTTCCTTTGCCCACGCTCCAAAGATAACCTGTTTTTCTCAATTCCCCTGCAATTGATTCTCGGCTACAGACTTGTTGACATAATGCAGTCTGTTCTGAGCGTTTTCATATTCCAACAGGTCAGAAGCAATATTGAGGGCAGGCCTCTGCCTAAGCTAGCCTCGCCGCAGAGAACGCTGGTACTGACAGGTCTCAACTACCTGGAAGTCATAGTAGTCTTCGCTATCCTGGCCTACCTGAATGGAAGTTCGTATTCTCCTGAATTAGACTCCCCTTGGGATGCCTCGAATTACAGCATCCAGGTAGCAGCTCTCCTTGGGCCAGAGGCAAGCGTATTGGGTGCAATTGGCCCCATCCTTTTCGTTTCTGAAGTGTTCTTTGCGTTGATTTTCCTCACTCTAGTCTTGGCAACAGCCGTGTCGCTGCTACCCCGCCGTACTGGGGACAAGTAGGCACGTGTACTGGAGCTTCAGCCTATATGGCCTTGTCACCAGCTCTAGATTAGGGCACAGGGCTACCGACGTCTTTACGCTTCGGCGCTCTGGGAGCCTTCAGGTTAAATATTATGAGGGCGCCCAGGCCGTAGCTCACCATGAAGATGAGGAGCACCTGCGCGTAGCTCTCGAACCAGTCAAACAGAAGGCCTGCCAGAAAGGGCATCGCGAAAAGCCCCACACTGATGAGGGTGCTCATGAGGCCCCGGATGGTGCCGAAGTACCTCCGCCCGTAAAAATCTCCCAGCAGAGACCAGGTCAGCACTCCCGCGTTCTCCGATGAGGCCAGGAGGCCCGCAGCTACGAACAGGGCCCACTTCTCCTGCGCTAGCAGCAGGATGGCCAGGGCCGCCAGGCTCAGCAGAAGGGCTAGGCCCATTACCGTCTGCTTGCGAAACCGGTCGCCGAACCACCCCACCAGGGCCTTGGTGCTCATGGCAGAGAAGGCCAGCACCGATACCAGAAGTGCCCCCTCCTGCTCGGAAAGCCCCTTCCACACCGCTATGGGCACCATGTGCACCCCCACGGCCACCTGGCTGGCCTGCCGGAAGGTCGTGCCCAGGGTCAGCAGCCAGTAGGAGGGCGTTTTCAGGGCCTGGCCCACGCTGAAGTCCACGGATGTGGGCTCGTCCCTGGTCATGAGGCTCCGGCGCGGAGCAGCCTCCTCGACAGCACCTCTGTCCGTGGCAGGGCCGCCGTCGGGCCGCAGCCCCATGGACTCCGGCGAGCGCCGAACGAACAGCGACAGGGGCGGCACCACAGCCAGTACGGCGATGCCGCAGACCGTGGAGGCAAACCGCCAATCGGTCCGCTGGATCAGCAGGGACAGGAGGGGCGCCACGATAGCCCCGCCGGCGCTGAAACAGGTGAAGCAGATGGACATGGCAAAGGTCCGGTGACGGATGAACCACAGGTTGATGGCGGCGATGAACGCCCCCGTCATTCCCAACTGGGACCCTGTGGATACCACCCCAATGTAGACCAGTAGCAGTGCCAGAAAGGACTCGGTCCGGCCCAGCAAAACAAGACCAAGGCCGGAGATGACGCCGCCCAGGAAGACCAGTGGCCGTGGCCCGAACCTGTCAAAGAGCCAGCCGCCAA
>JACPCK010000005.1 GCA_016179845.1 Chloroflexota bacterium
CCAGGACTGGGGTTTGCCCATCCCCCTGTGTCCCCCTTCCTTCCAGGAAGGGGGATTTCATAAAAAGGCTAGGGGACACCCCTAGTACCCTGCCAAAGGGGACTATGCCCCCTTTGGAATCCCTTACAAAAGGGCCTAGTCTCTCCCCAGGACCAGGGTGACGCCGGAGTGGCGGGTGCCGATGGTGTAGCCGGTGCCGTGGCAAAGGGCTAGCTTGCAGTCGGGCACCTGGCGGGGCGTGCCCGCAAAGTCATGGCGAAGCTGGCGCGCCGCCTCGATAAGCAGGAAGATGCTGCGGTGGCCCGGGTGATTGCTGGAGAGGCCGCCGCCGTCGGTGTTGATTGGCAGCTTGCCCCCAAGCTCGATGCGCCCGCCCTCCACGAAGGCACCGCCCTCGCCCTTCTGGCAGAAGCCCAGGTCCTCCAGGGTGCAGAGGACGGTGATGGTGAAGGAGTCGTAGATCATGGCCATGTCTATGTCGCCATGTGTGACGCCCGCCATCTCTAGAGCGGCCTTGCCGGTGTGGGCGGCGGCGATGGTGGTGAGGTCCCGAAGGCCTCCCCCCGTGTGGGCGATGTGCTCGGCGTGGCCCAGGACCCAGACGGGGCGTTTCCTGGCGCTGCGGGCCACCTCTGGAGAGGCCACGATGATAGCGCCAGCACCATCGGAGATGACGCAGCAGTCCAGCACGTGAAGGGGCGAGGAGACCATTCGGGAGCTGAGGACATCCTCTATGGCGATGGGGTCACGGAACATGGCGTGGGGGTTGTGCTGGGCGTGCCTGCGGCAGGCCACGGCGATGGCGGCAAGCTGCTCCGGACGGGTGCCGTACTGGTGCATGTGGCGCTGGGCCACCATGGCGTACAGCCCAACGACGGTGGTGCCGTAGGGCTCCTCAAAGCTGTCAGGATAGGGATGAACAGTGGGTACGCCTCGCCGAAAGGCGCCTCCCGTTCCCACCGCCACACCGCGGGAGCGGGAGAGCTCCCCATAGACGATGACGGCGCACCGGGCCTTGCCCGTGGCGATGGCCGAGAGGGCGTGCCCGGTGTGGGAGAGGAAGCTGGCGCCACCAATGCCCGTGCTGTCGAAGTAGCGCGGGTTCAGGTTCAGGTAGTCCAGGAGGCCCATCAGGTTGCCCGTTGGGCTGGAGGAGGCGCAGAAAAAGGCGTCCACGTCCTTCTTCTCCAGGCCGGCATCCTCCAGGGCACCGATAATGGCCTCAGCCTGGACCTGCATCTCGGACTTGTCCGGGGCGTAGCGGATGGGGTGCTCGTAGGCGCCTACGATGGCAGCAGCTTTCCGCAGGTCTGTCATGAATCTCCACAGCCCAGTGGCAAGGGCTTGCTACATCATAGGAGCGCCAAGAGAGCCCTGTCAATTTGCTAGGGGCAGAAAAAGTTGGGACGCAAAGAGCCTGCGTCCCAACTTCCGATGAGGCACGTACTCAAAAGTTAGGTAATAATCTTCTTGGCCCGGAGCTCGTCAATTTGAGCCCTGGTGTACCCCAACTCCTTGATGAGCTCCTCGTTATGCTGCCCTACCCTGGGGGCTGGGTTGGCCGTGTAGTGGACTCCCGACATAAGGACAGGGAACGACACCTGCCGCACCTTGCCGAGCCCGGGGTGGTCATACTCGTAGACCTGCTCCCTGAGCCGCACATGGTCGTCGAAGACCACCTCTTCGATAGAGTAGCCGGGTATGACGGGCACATCGGCGTCACCCAGGAGCTTGAGCCACTCCTTGAGGTTCTTGGTCTTGAACAGCTTGATCATCTCCTTTTCCAACTCGGGCTGGTCGTAGCCGTAGTCCAGGCTGACAAGGCCGCTCCAGTTACCCTTGTTCAGCCAATCAGGCCTTGCAACGGCCCGGCAATAGTTGTCCCAGAACTTCTTCTCCACAGCCTGGAAGGCGATGGTCTTGCCGTCCTTGCATTCGAAGAAGGTGAAGCGCACCGGCGTAGTGGGGCTGTCCGGGTGCTGTGGCGCAAGGACCGGATGGTCGTTGAGGGCCCTGAAGGCCCGGGAGTGTTGATTCCAGATGTTGACGTCGGACATGGCCACGTCGAGGAGGCACCCCTGGCCCGTGGCACGGCGGTAGTTGAGGGCTGAGACGATGGCGAGGGCAGCCATGAGGGAGCCTGAGGAGGCACCCCCGGCCCCTTCGGAGCTGACCTTAAGCCGGCCGTCAGGCAAACGCTCCGGCCGGGAGACTCCGCTGAAGGCGGAGACGCCCCAGCCGTGGGCGGGAATGTGGGCATAGGGGCTGGTAAACCCGTAGCCGGGGAAAGAGGCGTAGATAATATCAGGTTTGACCTTCTTGCAGCTCTCGTAGTCAGCCCCCAGGGCTTTGCGGGTGCCCGGCACTGAGGACTCGTAGACCACATCAGACTTCTTCAGGAGATCATGGAAGACCTTACGTCCCTCCTCAGACTTCAGGTTGACGGCCAGGCTCTTCTTACCCCTGTTGTAGTAGAGGTGAAACTCGGATACGCCCGCGCCCAGAACCCCGCCCAGCTCTCGCACGTAGTCGCCCCTGGGCGGCTGCTCTATCTTGATGACCTCGGCCCCCAGGTCCGCCAGGATGGCCCCCACGTGGTCCGCCGGCATAAGCAGGGCCATCTCCAGCACTCTGATCCCTTTTAGCAACGGAAGCGCCATATCCCCCTCCTGCGACTAGACTGCACCCATGCCAGGTTCTTGAGGAGGAAAGTCAAACAGGCCCTGGCGTCCTCGCTCTCCATCCCTCCTCCCCAGGAAACCCAGAGGTTGCCGACGGATTATACGACAAAGTTCCCCAGAATACAGCCCTGTTACCGGTGATAGTAGGGCCTTTCGGTTCTTACCCTGAGCGACGACTCAGCTAGCAGCCCACCAGCTTCTAGGGATGCACGCGAGGCTACACCACCAAGGGTGCGGCCAGCCCTGCTAGACGATCTCCAGAGACGCTCTGGCGCCCTCTTTCACCGCAGCCACCCTCAGGAGGACCCTTATAGCATGGGCAACACGCCCTTGCCGGCCAATGACCTTGCCCTTGTCCTCGGGGGCCACTTCCAGCTTGAACACCTTGCGGCTCTCTTCGTCACTTTCTGTGATCTTCACAGCTTCAGGATTGCTTACCAGGGACTTGGCGATGAATTCAATTAGCTCTCTCATCTTGGCTGACCTTCTTCTCCATCAGGCCCATGCTCCTGAAGATCCTCTGGACGGCCTCCGAAGGGACAGCACCCCTCTGAAGCCACTTCAACGCCTGCTCACGATCGACGCTCACCGCCGGGGTGGCGGGCAATGGGTCGTAGAAGCCTACCAGCTCTACGATTGGTCCTTGTCTTGCAGATCGAGAGTCCGCCACTACAATGCGATAGCTAGGGCGCTTCTTCTTACCGGTGCGCCGGAGTCTGATCCGTAACATACCAACCTCTCTGAGCGCTAGAACTCACTTCTCGGACAGCTAGTGCCAAATTGTAGCCTTCCCCATTTGCTGCTGTCAACGTTCTGAAGTATCGCGGGAGAGGACCCGTTGGGCCACCTGTCGGAAGAACTCGTACGGCTGGGCTCCAGTAAACAGGAACGGCCCCATGCGGAAGGCCGGTATCCCGTTGATGCCCAGATCCAAGGCCTCCTGGTACTCCTGCTCTACTACAGCTAGGTAGTGATCGCTGTTCAGGCGGGCGTCTAACTCGTCGGCGTCCAGGCCGCAGGCCTTTGCCTTTGCCATCAGCACATCTCTGCTCTCCAGGTCCAAGCCCTCCTCCCAGTAGGCCTTGTACAGGGCCCGATGGAACGGGATCTCAGCCCCTTTCTCGGCAGCGTACTTGGTGGCCTGGAGGGACGGCAGTGTATACGACACCTTGGAGGCCCTGCGCATGACAAGTCCAGCCTCCTTAGCATGGCTACGCAGTGGCTCTGCCAACTCCCCGTCAGGGGTTTCGCCGGAGCGAAGGCTGTGTGGTATGCCCCCGGAGCCTATGTCAGGCCGCAGGATGAAGGCCTTGGTCTGCACGGTTATGGGAAACTCCCTCTCAAGTCTATCAAGCCGCTCCAGGCCGATGTAGCACCATGGTCAGATGTAGTCATACCAGACATCTACCTGGATGGAGGTGCCTTCAGGCGGTCCGCCGATACCCATGAACCCATCCTTCAATTGATTCCAAAGCATTATACCACCACTGAAGCCAGGTTCGTGCGAGAGCAGCTATCTTGGCGGACAGGCCGCCCGAGGGACTGTCATATTTATAGAGTCGCGACTTGCTTCAAAAGGGCCAAATGTGGAAGAATAGGTTGTACTGTGAAGGAACAGGATTGAGGGCTCATGGAAAAACCTGTAGGCAAGGAGAAAGGGACGACTCCGGCCTCAACGCTGGGAGAGAGCCCTATTCTCAACAACCGAGTCAAGTTTTTGGTGGCGGGCGTCCTGCTGCTTGCAGGGCTGGTCTATTTCGTCTTCGTGACTTTTCAGGGCTCCACCGTCTACTACTTGACAGTGCCAGAGTTGCTGGAGCGGGGCACGGGAGGTCCCCAGACCATGGTGCGGGTCAGTGGAAAGCTGATGCCGGACTCCTTCCAGAGAGGCGCTGATGGCCTCAGGGCACGATTTGAAATCACGGATGGGACTAAGGCCTTAGAAGCCGAGTACCGAGGGGTTATTCCGGACCTGTTCTTCAACCCGGCTTCGAGTATAGTTCTGGAAGGGACCTATTCAGCGGGACGCCCCTTCCAGACGGAGAACATCATTGTGAAGTGCCCTTCAAAGTACAGCGCGGCGGCCACCGAGGGATAGGAAACAGTCTGCCCTATATCTTGGAGGCCTCCAGCAACTCCTCCATGCTCCTGGCCTTGACCTTGCCCAGGACCCTGGCGAGCCGAGCTTCTAAGGGCTCCGACTCAGGCTGCTGGTAAATGATACCGATGGGTATGCCCCTAGATCGAACCAGACGGTAAGCAGCCTGGAGGTCGGCGGCATCATGGTCAGGAGACACGGGCCAGGCGGCGGGCGCGATTCCCTTCTGGACATTGCCCTTGATCTCCTCGTATGTATCGTTGTAGGTAGTGCAAGGGGACTGGATGTGGACGATTGCGAAACCAGGGTGTTCCATAGCGGCCACAATCAACCTGGTCAGGTCCTTGACCTGCGAGGAGAAGCCCGAGGCCACGAAGGAGGTCCCCAAGGCCAGGTATAGCTCCATGGGGTTCATGGCGGCCTCTACCTTCCCGTAAGGGGTGCTTGAGGTTATCTGGCCAAAACGGGTCGTCGGCGAGGACTGGCCCTTGGTGAGGCCGTATACCCCGTTGTCCATGACCAGGCAGGTGACATTCAGGTTCCGCTGTGCCTGGGGCCCGATGTGCTCAGCCCCGATGCTCAGAAAGTCGCCATCGCCCGCCACGACTAGGACGTTCAGGTCCGGTCGGGCCATTTTCACGCCCAGGGCTATGGGCAGAGTCCTGCCATGTATGCCATGGATGCCGAAGGGCTGGGGCCCCTCCAGAAGATGGACCATGTTGCCCGAGCAACCAATGCCGGCCACTACCACCGTCTTCTCGATGGGTTCCTTGGTCTTGGCAGCTCGCTCGACGACCGCCATCTCAAAGGCACGGCGTACGCCGAAATCGCCGCAGCCAGGGCACCACTTAAAGTCATATTCAGGATTCTTCTTGGTCATACCCTTACCATCCTCTCCCTATGAGATTGGGCCACCGCCGCCACACGCCGGACCAAGTCCAGCACCTTGAAGGGCAGCCCGGTGAACTGGGTTATAGAGACCGCCTTGACACCCAGGGAGCGGAGGTAGGAGGAAAACTGGCCCACGTAGTTGAGCTCAGGCACAATGACCAGTTCCTTCTTGCGCAACTCCTCCAGGAGCTTGGGGGGTAGGGGCTGGAGGAACATGGTGAAAGCCCAGCCAAGCCGGTAACCGTCCTGAATGAGAAGGGTGTAGGCTTCCCTGGAGGGGCCCTTAGAGCCTCCCCAGGGCATCAGGACCACGGACTCCTCGGGATTCTCCAACTCGAAGGTGCCGTCGGTGAGGAGCTTGAGCTTGCTAAAGCGCCGCTCAGTCATGTGGATATGGCGCTGGGACAAGTGGGTAGTATCACCCATGGCGTCGTGCTCGCTACCGTTGGCTACGTAAGCCCCGGGGCCGCCCGGAACAGGCATGGGTGAAAGCTCCCTGGCCTCGTAGCGATGGTAGCCGTTGCTGCCCTGGTAGACCAGGCGGCTCTCCACTGTAACCACGGAGAGGTCAGGCTTGCGAATGTTCTCGGTTCGCTCAGAAAGCATGTGCTCACTGAGGAGCACCACGGGCCCCTGGTACCGCTCGGCCCAGTTCAGAGCCCAGATGGCGGCGTAGAAGCACTCCTCGATGGAGCCGGGAGCGATGACAGGCAGCATAACGTCACCATGGGCCGGGTGAAGGGCCGACAGTAAATCGGATTGCTCTGTCTTGGTGGGCAGGCCTGTAGCGGGGCCGCCTCTCTGTACGTCCACAATGACACAGGGAACCTCCGCCATCCAGGCAAGACCGATCCCCTCATGCATCAGGGAAAAGCCGGGGCCCGAGGTGGCTGTCATTGCTTTTTTACCGGCGAAACCCGCACCCACGATCGTATTGATCGCCTCGATCTCAGAGCTGGCCTGGTATACGAACTTACCTGGGCCAACCAGGTTCCGCTGCATAAAGACCAGGATGGGAGTTGCCGGTGAGATGGGGTATCCTATGTAGAAGTCCAGGCCGGCAGCGAGGGCGCCGAGGGCAAGGGCGTCATTGCCCTTAACCATGATCTGCTGGTAGGGAGGCTTTTTGGGCGGGGCTAGCTCGCCAAGAGTGAGTCCTGCCTCGGCAGCCCGCTGGCGGCCCAGGTCCAGGGCCTGGACGTTGGACTTGATAATAGCCGCGTCGTCGGGCCGTCCCCGGGCGAACCGCTGTCGGACGAAGCTGGTGAGGTGCTCCTGAGGCCAGGAGACCAGGTGGGCCAAGGCGCCCAAAATTACCATGTTGGCGGCCCTGGGGTTACCCGTGGCTTTGGCCAACTCGTCTACGGGGATGCCTACAGCACTGCTACTTTCCTCTAGTTGAAAGACCTGAGAGTTATAGATAACGACCCCACCCTCCCTAACCTCCTCAGCATGGAGATGGTAGGCCTCCTTGTTAAAGCAGACGAGGATGTCCAACTCGTCTCCTGCGCTGAGGATAGGAGTGGTGGAGATGCGGGCCTGGGCCCAGGTAGGGCCACCCATGATCTGGGAGGGGAAGGTTGTGAAGGTCTGAGCGTAATACCCAGCCAGAGCAGCGGCCTGAGCCAGGGCTTCAGCGGAGGTAACCATGCCCTGGCCGCCCTCACCGGCGAACCTGACAACGAAGTCCTTCTTCTGCACCGTTAGCCTCCCTGATGCTAGAGTAACCGGCTAACCTCAGAGGGCGTCGGCAGTCCCAGCCTCACAAGGTCTGAGAAAGGTGATAGGACGCCCGCCGGGGCCAGGATCCACCGTAAGCTAATCATCGGTTTATCCGCACTTGGCAGGCAGCTTAGCTATCCAGTTAGATACGTTCCCCGGCATTACCATCCCCACTATGACGAGCCACCGGACAGCCACGCTACTAACTTTATCACCCGACCGAATCCGCTGTCAACCAATGATAGGTCTAAAGTTGAGCATATAGATTGACTTAGTTCACTTATCGGAATCGCACCTCCTGGCCTAGCCCTGCCTCTCGAGCCCTCTGGTAGACATGCATGGCCGTAGCCACGTCCTCAATGGCTACCCCCTGGGACTCGAAGAGGGTGATCTCCTCGTCGTCTGATCGGCCAGGCACCATGCCACCCACGACTTCCGCAAGGGACCGGACCTGCTCCCAGCGGAGGACTCCCCCTTCTATGGGATAGATAAGGTCGCCGCACTCCAGACGGGCCTGTGCCAGGTCATCGACGACGATGACTCGGCTACGTCTCACGGCCATGTCGTCGAGCTCGCGACGGGCCCAGTGGTTCCCGCCAGCGGCATTGACGTGGGTGCCAGGATCCAGCCATTCCCCCTTGAGGACGGGCTCTCGGGAGCTGGTGATGGTGACCACTACGGGAGCCCCGCGGACGGCCTCCTCGGCCGATTCAACGGCCTTCACGCCGACACCCAGCTTGACCGTCATCTCCCTGGCAAAGCGTCCCCGGCGCTCCGAGTCCCTGCTGTAGGCCCTTATTTCCCTGACGGGCCTTACGGCGCAGAGGGCCTCCAACTGGGCGGCGGCCTGGTAGCCAGTGCCTATGATCCCTACTACAGAGGCATCGACCCTGGCCATGTACTTTGTGGCCAGGCCTGTTGCAGCTCCGGTACGGATGGCGCTCAGGAGCCTGCCCTCCATCAGGGACAGGAGCTCTCCTGACTCGCTGGAGTAGAGAGCTATGAGGAAGGAGGCCCCCTTCCCAACGGTCGCATAGGCCTTGAAACCGAGGGCCCCAGCGTATGGCGCAGCCGCCGCCATAAGGTGTAGAACCCCGGACTCCACCCTGAGGCGTCGCCGTGGGTCGTTGGAGGCCTGGCCCCGGCCCAGTCCCTTGAAGGCCTCCTCCAGAACCCTGATGCAGTCATCTACCCTGAGGAGTTTCGATATGTCCTCTTCCCTGAGAAGCAGTGTCAAAGGGAACCTCCATACAGAAGCTGGCAACTCGCTAGTCTACCATACCAGTCCAAAGCCTCAGAGAGGTGCTCAACGTCCGCAATGTTGCCGTAGAAATCCGACAGTCCATGTATTCTCATGGACATGTCGAACCTCACACTGATCACACTGGCCTGGGAACTGTACCAACAGG
>JACPCK010000046.1 GCA_016179845.1 Chloroflexota bacterium
CCCGGCGCTGTTCCATAGCCTCCGGGCTGGGACATGGTGTATGGGCCGCCTCCGGAGAAGCGGCTGCGCACCTCCGTCCCTTTTTTGGCCAACTCTTCAGAAGTAGTCATAACAGCACCTCCTAGAAGATATTCACTCTATCCCCTGTCCCTTCTCCTTAGTAGGGAAATGGGGAAGAAAAAGGTCCTGGGGCATATCCCCAGACCCCTGCCAGAAGGGGCCCAGCCCCTTCTGGACATCCCCTGAACTCTCTGGCCCGCTCGTGGTGAGCCCTTCGGCTTCGCTCAGGACATGCCTGTCGAACCCTGAGCGGCTCTCACCGTATCCTTATGCCCGCCTTCTCCCGGTCAAAGCACCCCTTGGTGGGGTCATGCTCCTGGCGCAAGAGGTCCTTCCGCACGCGGAGGCTGGGAGTGCGCGGCAGATCGTCACGAAACTCGACGTAGCGGGGCACTTTGAAGTAGGCCAGCCTATCGGCGCACCAGTAGACGACCTCCTCCGGCTTTATCCCCTCGCCCTGCTTCAGGACAACGACGGCCTTGACCTCATCCTCGCCCAGCTCTGAGGGCACTGCCACGACAGCGCAGTCCAGCACCTTGGGGTGCCTCTTGACCACCTCCTCCACCTCCTGGGAGGAGATGTTCTCGCCGCGGCGGCGTATGACGTCCTTCTTCCTGTCCACGAAGTAGAGATAGCCGTCCCCGTCCATGCGGGCCAGGTCGCCGGTATGCAGCCAGCCGCCCCTGAGGGTCTCCTGCGTTCGCTCCGCGTCCTTCCAGTAGCCGGGTGTCACCGCCGGATTGCGGATCACTATCTCTCCCGCCTGTCCTGCCGGAAGAAATCTCCCCCTCTCATCGGCGATGCGTATCTCGTTGAGGAAACGAGGGTCCGGGTGCCATCGGGCCAGCCCGGAAGACCCCGGCCGCCGCACCTGGCCCATGGGCTCTATAGTGCCGTAGCAACTCTCGGTGAGGCCGAAGCCGATGAGGACCTTGACCCTGAAACGCTCCTCGAACTGGGCCAGCATGTCCGGGGCATAGGCGGGAGAGCCGTAGAACAGGCGCACCCTGTGCTCCCGCTCCTCGGGCGCGGGCGGCTGCTTCAGGAGGACGGGCAGCATCATGCCGATGAAGTTCACCACGGTAGCACCCGACTGCCGGACCTGCTCCCAGAAGTGGGAGGCGCTGAAGCGGTCCACCACTGCCAGGCTGGCGCCAGCCGCCAGGGAGCCCATGGTGGAGTAGTAATGGGTGTTGGCGTGGAAGTAGGGAAGGCAGGTGAAGAAGCGGTCCTCAGGGGAGGCCTCAGTCCAGGTGGCGAACCCCTGGCCCGCAGCTACGTACATCTGGTGGGTTATCATCACCCCCTTGGGCCGGCCCGTGGTCCCGGAGGTGTAGATGAGCATGGACAGGTCCTGGGGGGCTGCCTCCGGCCGCGTCTCCTGGGGCGTGGCCGACTCCAGCAAGGCGGAAAAGTCCTCCCAGCCAGAGGGCCGGCTGCCCTCGCTACCCAGGCTCAGGAATACTCCAAGCTGCTTGCACCTCCCTCTCAGCTTTTGGGCCACATCCATAAGACTGGCGTGAGCCAGGAGCAACCTAGCCTCGGTATGCTCCACGATGTAGGACGCCTCGTCTTCTTTGTAGGCCGTGTTGATGGGGACGCCGACGGCGCCCAGGTAGCCCAGGCCGAACCAGCAGTACAGGAACTCCGGGCAGTTGGGAAGGAAGAGGCATACCCTGTCGCCACGGGATACGCCCATGTCCTGAAACACACGGGCTGCCTTGAGGCTATTCTCCCGGAGCTGCTGGTACGTTACCCGCTGGTCGTAGAAGTACAGGTACGCCTTCTCCGGCAGGGCCTCTGCGGCCTGCTCCAGGAGCTCCCCCAGGGTCATATCCCACTGGGGGCGGGAAGGGTCCCGGGCGGCGAAGATGTAGGCCATGCGTTCTCCCTCACTCAGGCGGGCCCGGTACAGCCAGCATCATACCAGATTCAGGCCCATCAATGGGTAGCTGCTAGTCCTGGCGGACCATTCGGAAGGTGGAGCCCTCGGCCCCTTTGGTCACCTCGACCCGCACGGGGAAGTACTCCTTCAGCTCGTCGATGTGGGTGATGACGATTATCAGGTCAAAGTCCTTGCGAACAGCCTGGATGGCCTCTACCAGGCGCTCCCGACCCTGAGCGTCCTGGGTGCCAAAGCCCTCGTCGATGAACAGGGTGCGTACCGGGGCACCGGCCCGGGTCGCCACCAGTTGAGCAAGGGCTATTCGCAGAGCGAAGTTGATTCGAAAGGCCTCGCCGCCGCTGAAGAGCTCATAGCTTCGGGGCCCAAGCTCGTCAGCCACCTTGATATCCAGCGTCTCCTCCACTGTCCCTCTCTTCAGAAGCCGCTGGGTCTCCAGCTTCAGGTGCATGCGCCCGTCGGAGAGGCGGGTGAGGAGCTCGTTGGCACGGCTCTCCAGCTCGGGTAGCGCCTCCCGCTCGATGATGTACGCCTGGATGCCCCTTTTGCCAAAGGCTTCCGCAAGCAGGTCATAGGCAGCCTTCTCCTTAGCTAGGGCCGCCTGGGACGACCTGAGCTTCTCCCTCTCCTGCTCCAGCGCCAGAATCCTTTCCAGGGCCTGCTCTAGCCTTGTGGCCTGCTGCTCCAGGGCCCACCGTTGGCCCTCCACTTCCTTGTATCGTTTGTCTTCCTCCTTCAGACTCGCTTCTACCGCCGGCAGACTGCTGATCTCCTCCCTGATAGATCGGCTGGACTCCTCCAGCTCGATGAGCCTGGCCCGGTAGCTTGCCAGGCGTCCCTTAGCATCCTTCAAGGCCTCCTCACATACTTGAGCCTCTCCTTCAGCCTCTTCCAGGCGGGCGAACTGTTCACCCAGAGGCCGGATGGAGTGGTATTCCCTACGCAGCTCTCCCAGCCTGGCGGGATCGAAACCCAGGATGGCAATGGAAGACTCCACCTCCTGTAGCTCCCGTTGATGGTCAGGAGCTACGTCGCCTCGGTGCAGCCTTTCCCTCAAGGCCTTCGCCTGGAGCTCTATCTCCTCCGCTTCGTGCATGGCAGCCCCCGACTGCTCTAGCTGCACCTCCAGCGTGGCAATTCGGGCGTGGTTCTCCTGGCGCCGACGCCTTGTCTGAGTCTCCCTGGCGCTAAGCTCCTCCACCGCCCTTTTTCTCCTGGATTCCATCTCTTCAAGGCTCTCCAGGTTCTCCTGGAACTCCCTCGACTTGGCCTCAATGAGCTCACGATACTCGGCCTCCAGGTGAACCCTGCCTTCCGGCCCCAGGAGCGTACCGCAAAGAGGACATCGGGTATCTCCCTGGGCGATGAGGCCCAGCTTGGCGTCCAACTCCCACAATTCTTTCTTCAGGCGGTCGTTGGCAGCTTGGAGCACCTGGGTCTCCCCGTAGAGCTCGTCCAGGGCAACCCGTTGGGAAGTCATCTCCTGCTCCTCCCGACCCAGGTCGTGCCCCTGGCGCAAGGCCTCAGCCTTCAGCCGCTCCAGAGGTGTTCTTTGCTGCGCCCTCGGCAGCAGCTCCTTCTCTATCTTCGCCGTGTGCTGTCGAAGCTCCGCCTCCAGCCGCTCTCTCTGCCTGGCAACCGCCAGCTCCAGCCCCGCTTTCCTCTGACCTAGCTGGTCGAAGCGGACCTGCGCCGACTCCATGGCCTCAAGAGCCTTCTGTGCCTCTCCAAGCCGGTGATAGGCCTGCCTTATCTCCTCAGCACGAGCCAGGAGACCCCTGTAGGCGTCAAGCCGCTCACCAAGGGCCTTCTGCTGGGCTTCCAGCTCCCGCGTCCAGTCCCGGGCACTTTGGGCCTCTCTATCCAGGCTGACAAGCCGCTCCTGCGTTAGTTCCAGGGCGCGCCGCTGCTGTTGGAGAGATTCAAGAACAGTGGCCCTCTCCTGGAGACGAAGGGCCAGTGTGCCCCGCTCCCCCTTCACCCTGGTGAGCTCTTCCTGTAGTCGGTCCTTACCCATCAGCTCCGACTCTATGAGGTCAAGCTGGCCCCCTATCTTCCGGCCCTCCTTTTCCGCCTCGCCGCCAAGGGCCCGGGATCTCTCCCACAGGCGGTCGTACAGCTCGAGCCCCAGGATCTCCGCCAGGACCTTCTTCCGTTCAGAGGGAAGGCTGGCCGTGAACAGGTCAGCCCTCCCCTGGAAGAGGAAAGCGCTCTTGACAAAGGTGTCGTAGCTCATTCCCAACAGTCTGTGGACCTTATCCTCTGTATCGACCAGCCGACTCTCACTGATGGGGTGATAGCCCTGTCCCTGAAAAACCTCTAGCTGGAGAATATGGGCAGCCTGGCGTCCCTGGAGGCCACGGGAGAACTTGCGGGTCAGCCGGTACTGTCGGCCCTGGCTCAGGAACTCCAGGCATACCTCCATGTCCATCTGGCCCTGGTGCACCAGCTCCTCCATGGGGCGCTCCCTGGTGCCGTACCGCCCGCCACGGGCGCACCCCCACAGTGCCCACGTGATGGCGTCCAGGAGAGCCGATTTGCCGTGGCCGTTGTCACCGCAGAGGCAAGCCAGTTGAAGACCCTCCAGATCAAGGGTCGGCACCCTATCTCGATAGGAGAGGAAGTTCCTTACCTGGAGACGCAGTGGGATCATGGAACCATCACCCGACAGTTAACGAAAGGCCGTAGCGGGGCCGGGCCTGGCTTGTACCCCGCTACAAGGCCCCCCTGGTTGCCCCATTATATCCTGGCGGCTCCCGTTTGAGCCGACTTGAGGGGAGCACTCCGTCAAGGTACAATCGAGCAGGCGATGCAAGATGTTTGACATACTCACTGAACGCCTCAACGCGGTTTTTCGCCGTCTGGGCAGCAAGGGGCGCCTGACGGAGAAGGATGTGGATGAGGCCCTTCGAGAGGTCCGCCTGGCCCTCCTGGAGGCCGACGTCCACTTCAAGGTGGTCAAGGACTTCGTCGCCCGCGTCCGGGAGCGTTCCCTGGGCACCCAGGTCCTGCAAGGGCTTAACCCAGGCCAGCAGGTGGTCAAGATCGTCCACGATGAGCTCACGGCTATCCTCAAGGCGGGCGAACACGGCCTGCGGCCATCATCGGTGACCCCCTCCATCCTCATGCTGGTCGGCCTCCAGGGCTCAGGTAAGACCACTACGGCCGCCAAGCTGGCCCTCCACCTGCGCCGCCTTGGCCAGAGTTCCCTCTTGATCGCTGCCGACCTCAGGCGGCCCGCAGCCGTGGACCAGCTTGTGACCCTGGGCAAGCAACTTGCCATCCCCGTTTACCATGAAGACCCCTCTTCCACCACCATGAAGGTAGCCCAGGGCGGCCTTCAGAAGGCCCAGGAACTGGGGGTCCACTGGGCCCTGGTGGACACGGGCGGGCGCCTCCATATCGATCAGGCCCTGATGGACGAGCTCCGGCATATAAAGGAGGCCCTCCAGCCCAGCGAGACACTCCTGGTAGTGGACGCCATGACGGGCCAGGATGCCGTGCGCTCGGCCCAGGAGTTCCACCAAGAGGTTAACCTCACGGGCCTGGTCCTGACCAAGCTGGACGGTGATGCCAGAGGCGGCGCCGCCCTCTCCATAACCGCCGTTACGGGGATACCAATCAAGTTCATGGGCATGGGAGAGAAGGCCGACGCTCTGGAGGCCTTCCACCCCGACCGCTTGGCCTCCCGTATCCTGGGCATGGGCGACGTCCTCTCCCTCATCGAGAAGGCCCAGGAGACCTTCGACCAGAAGCAGGCGCAGGAGATGGAACGGAAGCTGCGCCGGGCGGAGTTCACTCTGGAGGACCTGCTGACCCAATTACAGCAACTGCGCAAGATGGGACCTCTCTCCAGCATCCTGGAGATGATGCCCGGCTTCTCAGCGATGAAGAGCCGTGTCCCTCTTCAGGAGCTGGACGAGAAGCAACTGAAGAGGGTGGAGGCCATCGTCCATTCCATGACCCCGAAGGAGCGCCGAAACCCTGAGGTCATTGATGGGAGTCGCAAACGGCGGATCGCCAAGGGCAGCGGCACCTCGGTCCCGGAGGTGAACACGCTCCTCAACCAGTTTCGGGAGGTCCAGAAGATAATGAAGCGGATGTCCGCCCTGAAGGGCAAGGGGCCGCTGCGGATCCCCGGCTTTTAGCTTCAGGGGAATCGTCGCAAAGCGGGTTGAAGGCCCCGATGTATCGTGCTAGTCTTATAGGCGACGGGGCGTAGCGCAGCCTGGTAGCGCACCAGCATGGGGTGCTGGGAGTCGGTGGTTCAAATCCACTCGCCCCGACTCTACTCATAACATTCTCTTTCCAGATAGCGTAGGCGAAGAGCGAGGCGTAGGCAGGCCTGGCAGTAACAGCCGTGATCTCGTGGCCCCTCAGCCTGACCTCTTCGAATACCTCATTTGCCAATTCACGTCGCTGAGCATCGCTGACCCCTGGATGGCTCCACAGGGCGGGAAGGTCTTTAAGTAGCGCCGTAGCCCGGTTCAAGTTCGGAGTCTGGACCGGTTGCTGCTGGGCTTCTAACTGGTGGCGCTGCCGCTCCAGGGCCTGAAACTCCCTCTTGAAGTCTTCATCGGTCACCACGCCTCCACAGGTACAACGGGGGAGATAGAGGATGCGCGGAGGGTCACCGCCAGGGGAGGCGCTTCCTCGGGAGTGAGGATCTTCCATCTATAGGACACCAAGACGCTCCCGCTCAAACGCTCTTGGACCTCAACACGGGCGCCGGCGTAGCTGGGCCGGTCGAGTCCCGGGTACAGATGCAGGGTGCGCCCCTGGTACTGCACCGTGTTATCCCTGGATACCCGCCGCCATTCCTTGACGCAGAGCACACCCCCGACATCGCACCTTGCTTCCAGGGGACGATAGGCGCTGCCCGTCTGCACCGCCGGGACGCCGAAGCGAGCGTTGAAGCGGGGCAAGAACCCTTCGAGCACGTCGTTGGCTTCAGTGAGCGTTCTGGCCCCAGCCAGACGTAGCTCTGCTACCAGCCTGTCCTGGAGGGTGCCGCTGATCCGCTCCACGCGCCCTTTGGCCTCTGGGCTGTGGGCAAAGACCTGTGCCACACCCAACTCCCGCAGCGCACGCTCTACCTAAGGAACCAACCATAAGCAAACGGAACCAAATGGCCTCTAACCTGCGCCTTTTATGGATAGGCAGAGGGCCTGGCCCCCTGTAAGGCATAGGATGCCACTCCTCGAACTCACAACTGCATCATAAGGCTGGAGAACCGACGTAGCCGGTTCTCCAGTTACTTGGGAACTGCTAAGGTCAGCACCCGCTTAGGGTTCTCGACCATGAACTTGTGGACTTGCTTCTCAGTGCTGCCTCCCGCCAGCAGATGAGGGATGAACTTCTCCAGAATAAAGGAGTAGCCAGTGCCGCCGTAGCGCTTCAACTGCACCTTCGTCGCCATATCCTGGGACAATAGAATGCGGTCTTCATACCCAGCTTTCACCAGCTCCAAGATGGCCTCTGCTGATATGGAGGCGGTGGCGTAGATGAAGGGGGGAGTTGTCTCCTGGGCGAAATGCCATGATAGAGGCGCTCCAACGCGTCCCATCAGGTCGAACTGGGCATACACCCCCATTTTCAGCATCTCTAGGAGCAAGGGCACGTCCCTGGCGATCCAGTCACAATGGCCCATGATGATGCGGGTCAAGTCGCCCCCCTCCTCACCGACAATGCCGATTACTTGCAGCTTCTCCCTTCCTACACCTGCCCGGTGAAAGGATATAGGCACTCCCGTCGTCCTGCTGGCCCTGGCAGAAGCCCTTATGCTCTTGATCTCATTGGGGGTAAGGGGATTGCCTTCTATGCCCACCTCTCCGATTATCCCTGCGCGCACGTCGGTCCCATCTGCACCCACCGTGATATCCCGGACGATCTCCTCCGTCAGTTCCTCAACGCTCCGCTGGTCCATATCAGGAGGATGGTAAAGCCGCTGGTAGAACCCGGTGCCCATGATGATGTTCAACCCGGTGGCGTAAGAGATGCGCCGCAAGGCCAGTGGATCCCTCTTCAGCCCTATATTAGACATCTCCACTATGGCGGAGCCGCCGCGGATGCGGAACTCCATAGTTTCAGCGATGGCCAGTTCCTCATCGGACAGAATGAAGTTGTCAGCAATGGGTTTCCGTTCCCTGGCCAGGTGCAGGTTCTCCAGTGTCAGCTTTTGGTCCCACAGGGCCGCCTCTGTAACCGGTGTCGCGTCACTGGACTGGTTCGATTTCCGGAGGTCAACCAGGATATGTTCATGCATGAGAGTGAAACCTAGCAAGTCGGGCTCTATAGGCCCTCTGACGGTCAGCGCCTTGCCGGCAAGATTTGGTATGGGGCTCTTCAGCAGTTCAGTAAACATTTAGCTTGCCCAACTCTCTTTTCAATCATGAGACCAGCCAGTCCATAAGCAGAGGAGTGGGGTGACCAGGGAATCAAGAAGCAGCCACGGACGTGGCTAGCAGAATACAGTAGCAGATTATGCCGCTGCTGTCACCGGCCCCTGCTCTTTCAGCTGCTTTGTATCCGGTGGGATCCATTCATGTTTTATTTTTGCTAGGAGGCACAGTCTCCCCTGCGCAGACACTACTACGGTTGCGCGTATTCCAGCAGCCCTGCTCCGGTCCTGTGAGCCATGGGATCCCAGGACTTGACCTTGGGGCCTACGCCAAAGACCGTAGGACCGTTGGAAACGGGTACTGTGGGGTAGGAAGTGTAAACCAGTTCCCCGATTTGGTATTGTTTGCTTCAGGTGGATTGAGCAGATGGTAGAGGTTCACCACACGCAAAGAACCACCCAAAAGCAAACAGTACCTGTCACGGTTCCAGGTTGAGGCTCAGATCGAGTTTGCCCCGGCCCAAGGCATCGATCTCAGCGAAGGGATAAGGACCCCAATGCCCGGACGGGTAGTCCGTTCGATTGGGGTCATGGCGCCACTCCCACCGGCCGGGGGACTCCAGGAACGAGGTCGCTCCTGAGAGAAACCAGGTAACGCCCTCCGGCATGGCCAGCGTCGCCGACAGGCCATCCGGATAGCGGATGCCCGTGCGCCCCGACGCCTCCACTTCTTGCAGCCCCTGGCTCCAGCGCTGCGTCCACATCCGCAAGGGATCCCAGACCAAGGAGACTCCAATCCGGATATCTTCGTCGGCTTCATAATGGATCTGAATTCCCTTTCCCTCACTGTCCAAGGTGAAGCTCTTCCTGACTTTCCCGTCCGGAGATGTGAAGGCAATGCGCTTGTCTTGGACCGCGACTTCATACTTGAGAAGAGCCTTGGTGGTCCCATCCTTTTCTTCCCCGTCCAAGAAGGCTCCAAACAGAGTGGGGTCGGTGGCGTCCTGCCCGGCCTCGCCCATGGTCCAATCCCAGTTGGTAACGCCGAACAAAACGGCGGTGAACTGCTCCAGGGGCGCTACAAACTGGACCGGGCCCCGCCCGGGTATGAAGGCGAACCCGTATTGCAGGCGGCCTCCGTCATCCTCAAACACCAGGTAATATCGAGGGCTGCTCAGAACGTACTCTGCCTCACCGTCCAGATCCAGGTCAACCGCCTCCGCCACCGGATCACTCGATACCGTGCCACGAGCGACGGAGTCCGCCCATCGTGATGCTGCCGCGATCTTGTTCACCTGGCGCAGGGCATTGGCCCTCATCTTGGCAGCAGGATGCAAGTAAGGCCCGCCGGTGGCCGCACTTCCCAGGCCGGGGTCGTGGGGCTGGTAGTCCTTGTCGGTATGCAACGTCTGCTCCCCAATGGCATTGAAGTAGGAAAGCCAAGCGAGAGTGGTCAAGCCGTTGTCCGGGGCGGAGCGCAGGTTCTTCAAGGTCTCATACACGATTGTCCCCGGCGTCTTATCGTCCCCCATCTCCCTGCCGCTGGGAATGGGCAGGCCATCGCGCCAGTAGGGGACGTAGTCAGCGTAGGACTCTATGCGCTGCCCTTTGGCAGCGAAGGGGGAATGGCCATCGGCGATACCGCCATAGTAATACCGGGAGAAGTAGGCGTTGTAGTGACCATCGCCATCCATGGGGACGCGAGACAGCAATGTGTCCGCGGGCAGGCCCAGGTCGCCGTGGTCTATGACTTTCCAGCCCTGCTGGAACAGCTCCCCGCTCCTGATTATCTTGATCCAGGGGTGCTCGGCTATCCAGCGCAGGTTAGCTTCCACCACCTCCTGGAAGCCCCAGGGGGTCACGTTGATGTCCGTGCCCAGGTTTACGAACCTCTCCTGATCCGAATCCTGGGCCAGGTCGACGAGGTTCCGCCGGAAAAAGAGGTGGAGCCCGCCATCGGTGCCCCGCCACGCCTCATAGTCGTCCCAGTTGGCATAGGGATTATCTCCCCACCGCTGGTCCCAGATAAACGTCCAGGGGTAGCGCTGGAATATGAGGCCGATGCCGTTGGCCCTGTGGAGCTTGCCCGCCGACCGGGCCACCTCCTCCATAGACCCTCCGAACCAGCGATAGTACTCCTGTTCGTCACCCACTATCACCGATTCGTATCCCGCTTCCTTGATGGTCTGGAGGTCTTTGACGGTCATCTGGCCCTCGTATGGACTGAAAATGGAGGAACGGGGGAGGTCCAGCTGCTCGTAGAATCGTTGGGATAGCGCTATGGCTTTGGCATTCACATCCTGGGGCTGCCAGGGCATGAAGTGTCCGTAAGCCAGGGTATCAGCGGGCACGTCCAAGAGACCAGCCTGATAAGAGGCCCGTAGCCGGACGTACAGCCCCACCTCCTCCGTCCAAGCCAGGTACTGGGTCTGTTTCACATCCAGGGTTAGGGGCAGCCAGTACTTCTCCGCTCCATCCAGAAGGTAACGCCAGCCCCAGGGCTTCGTTTTCCCATCCCGGTCGGTCTCCTGCCGGTCATACCAGGATGCAACACCAGCGGGAGTGCCCGGTCCCAGTATATTGCCCCACGAGATGGTCATCCTGGCCCGTCCCTGGGGCGAAGCATCGGAGGATACCGGCTCCATCGAGTCAGTAACGTCCCTGGCGCCGGGCGCCGCCACCAAAGCCTGGAACCAGAATGGGCTCTTTGGAACGGATAGGGCGTCCCTGCGGATGTCCACCGTTATGTAATCCAACGTGGCGTCGCCCTTGACCCCGGCGACGGAGCCATTCACCGGGTGGAAGTCCGCCGTCATGGCCTGAGCGATTTCCCCTCCCGATACCTTAACCAGGACATCCCACGGCAAATCAGCATGAGCCGTCCCTCCAACCTCCAGGGCGGCAGTCCCGCCGGGGACCAGATCCAGGGCCAGGTAAAGGTCAGGAACTTTGCCGATGCGCAGGTCGAGGAAATCGAACCGGAAGCGGAGAAGACTGCCATCCTCGCGGAAATAGGCCGCAACAAGGTCCTGGGCATCGCCTCCGGCATCGCCCCAGGGGTCGAAGCCCCGGAGGTCTCCTTCGCCCCAGGCTGGCCGGTACGCTGCTTCCTTTCTTGGAGCTTGAACAGGAGGTGGGGTTGGCCTAGGCGTCGGAGTAGGCGTTGGCATCGGCGTGGGGGTCGCAGTGGACACAGGTGGGGCAGTTGCGGTAGATGTGGGTGTCCCCGTTGGCTCGGGCCCTGTGCAAGCAAGGACCAGAGCCAGTAGAGCCAAACCGCTCAAAAGAAAGGGCTTGTGGGTCGGTCTATTCCCCATACTGATATTAGCAAGTGGCAAGCCAGCCGTCACGTGACATTTGAGTAAGTGCATCACCCGAAGTTCGAATCACACTGGTGGGCCGTCAGGGATTCGAACCGTGCAGGCTACTCTAACATGCCTAGCTGTCCCGCTCAAGTGGCTCAAGCTCGTCATACGGGAATTTGCTGAATCCATGGTGCCAAAAGGCGAGAAACTTACGGGAACCGTATCAGGTGAACATTTACCGAGCCTAGCCAACCTCAAGCGCAGGTCAGGCAATATCTGCTCGGGCAGGCCCTGGGCTGCCTATTTTACCTTCTGGGATCGCCGTCCTTGGCATTGAGGAGTGGGCCCGGCGGTTGGAGGGGATGGCGGCATGACCACCTCCCACCCTGCGGCCGAACTGCTGGAGACCCTGTTCAAGACAGCGCCCCACCACCTCTACTTGGAGATCCGCCCCATTCCCAATGGATTTCTTTCAAGGGACCGTCGTTTCTTCCGGCTCCGCCAGCTCCAGCGGCATGGCTTTGACCAGGCCATACCCGCCGAGTTAGGCGGCCGGAGCAACGTGTATTTTGGCGTCTGCCTCAGGCGTCAACGGGGTGGGACTGCCTCCGACGCGGCCATCGCCATTTGCCTGTGGGCCGACCTGGACCAGGGCCTGCCCACTCCATGGCCCACTGAGGTGCCAGAGCCGTCAATCGTCGTGGAGACATCACCTGGCAAGGCGCAGGCTTATTGGCTCCTAAGCCATGCTGCCGAGCACCTGGACAAAGTGGAGGAGCTGGACCGGCGGCTCGTCCATGTGCTGGGTGGGGACATGGCCGCCACGAACCGGGCCAGGGTACTGCGCCTGCCGGGGTTCCGCAACCTCAAATACCCGGAGCAGCCTATCGCCCGCCTGGTAGAAATGCATCCTGAGCAGCACTACACCCTGGAAGCATTCGCTTCGCTCCCGCCCTTGGCCAAGGCACGACTCCCCCAGGGGTCCACAGGGTCCTCGGCCCATCCGCGTCGTTTTGACCCCCACGCGGGCGGCGCAGGTGTCCCCCAGTGATCCTGTACAAGGTGGCCACCGAGCTGCGCAGGTGCGGGGCCACCATCTCCCACAATAGGACGTTTGGTAGGCCCTTGCCCGTTCCCTGGCCATACCGGAGAGCACCAAAGCAACTTCTCTTGGTCTCCTATCTCTGGGCAGTGGTGGTGTTTCGGCGCCAACCACCCAGGGCGGCAGGCTAAGAAGCCTTGCGTCAGCGGCACGGTCTGGAGCCTTTGGGCTGCTCTCTTCCCAGGCAAGACCTCAGCCGGGGTAAGCGAAACGTCCACATCATCCCCCCTTGCTCCCTGACCTGGAAGGGGGGATGATGTGGACAATTCCCCCGATAGTCCCTATGCCGTTCGGGTCCCCCTCTCCCTGGAGGTCCTAAGGGCTGCTCCACGGCACGGACGGACGGCCTCCCTGCTCCGGGCCATCGGCCAGATGAAGAAGGCGGATGCTGAGGAAATCTGTGGCATCCCCCTCAAGGGAAGGTGCCCCAAGCCGGAGCATGGTGTGGTGCGGGAGGGCCGACAGAGTGGGAAGACCCCCTGGTGTGCAGGGTGCAATACTGAGACGTCGGCAAAGTATCTGAACACCCAGTTCCCTGCTGGTGCTTACAGCATCTTGCGGCTTCAGCGCCGCCTGGGGCCGCAGGACTATGATGCGGCGGAGTTGGAGCCCGGAAGCTCGGAGATGGACCCCTCCGACGAGGACAGGATCACTGCGTTGATTATGGAGCAGTTCAAGGTTTCTACCGGGCACTTTCGGCGTGTTCAGAGGCGCTTCGGCCAGGACTGCCTCGCCTGGCACTTCGCCGTCGGCCAAGACCAGACGGGCCTGTGGGTAGAGCTCCAAGTCCTGGTGCGGCGTGGCACGGGCACGGACCGCGTTCTGGAAGAGCTGACTGGAGACACACGGAAGGCTCCCCTCTTCCAGCCGGACGCTGTCATCCGGTATGACTATCCAGGGAGTGAGCCAGAGCAGCTCCGGCGTGACTGGGCGGGCCTCCTCAAGTGTGCCCTGTTGAGGCTCGACGATGATGCTCTGTTCGGCCCGATTTTCTTCGCCCTGAAGGGGAAGCAACTTTCCATGGCCTACGGCAACCTGCGTCAAGCCCTGGAGCAGGGGCGGGAAGAGACTCGCGGGCAACGGGAAGAAGCCAAGAGGTGCCCAGTAGTCAATCCGGACGGCAAGCTCTGCGGGCGGAAGCTCACCTTCTTCCTGGACCCGGAGAATAAGCATCCCATCAATCCGCTGGCATACCAGCGCAACGGGGCACCTGCCCGGGCCGGGCCTCCTGCCGGCTGATGTGGAGAGGCATATGGTCTGGCCTGGGCGCCTTTCTCGGCCGCTCCACAAGGCGGGTTGTCATCTTACCTTTGAAAAAGTCGGGACTAGGGCCACTCCTCAAGGATTCCCTTGTGGCATGGGATGGGCAGTTCGAATCCCCTAGTGGTGGGCCTCTGTGGACAATACTCGAGCTTTTCCGGCCTGACCTTGTGCCAAGGCTTAGGCAACTCCTTGAGCGGCTATGGTGAGTCTACCACAGTCCCCTTGCCCATGCCACGCCATTAGCGGATCGATGCCACCGGTATAGTTCGGTATACCCACTCTGTCAGCGCCATGTAATTGCCGGTGATGAGCAGGATAGCAAACCCTACCATCAGCAAGGCGCTGGCAAGACCCATCCAACGGATCGCCTTCTCAAAGCGCGAGAGCACAGGCAGGACCTTGGCCATGGCGACGGCGGCGATGACCAGAGGGATGCCCATTCCCATGGAGAACAAGAAAAGTGTGAATGCTCCGATGAGGACCGAGCCAGAGAGACCAACATACATCACCATGGCTACCACGATGGCCGCTCCGAAGCAGGTCATACATCCCGAGGCGAAAGCTACCCCCGCGATCATCATCTCCAACGGGTTAGCTGGCCTGCGGCGATGACTCATACGTGAGAGCACTGGCATCTTGCACACCAGGGGCGCCCGCACCTGGGCCGCCACCCGTAGAGCCAGGAGCACTATTACCACGCCACCAGCGATACCCAGATACCGCTGCCAGGTGTAGAAGCCTGACAGGTCTCCCAGTCGCCCGGCTGTAAACCCTATCAGAGCGCCTGCCGCTGTGTAGACCACAGTGAAGCCCAGGACGAAGAAGAAAGCGGCCTTCACTACCGAGGCGCGACGACCAATGGAGACACTGCTGCTAGCCTCATGCATGCTGAGACCGCCGAGAGCTGGGATGAAGAACACAGTCAGTTGGAACAAGCAAGGCCACATGGCCGCCACCAGCCCACCCAGGACCGCCAGGAGCCATACCCACGTGACCTGAAAGCCGGAGCCGGATCCAAGCCCAGCGTAGCTGATAGGCAGATGCCAAGTCATCACCGAGTCACCGGGTAGCGAGAGCTCCATGACCTGATGGCGCAGCCCGGCAGGTGGCGCCACTGGAAAGCGTACCAGCGTGATCCGGTGGTGGGGCGAGGTGGTGACCTCCTCCAGCAGGTCCGGCTTGTAGGTCTTCTTGTCAAGGCTCAGGACAACATCCGGAGGTGAGTCCGGCAGGTTGGCGGTGTGCAATCTCTGGGTGAGAAGGAATACCGTGAACTGGTCAGGAAGATAGCGAGATACCGCGTCTTTTGGAAGAGCGGCGGCAAAATACTCTGGAGTCGCGTACGTCGCCTCTATGCGAACTCCCCTGCTCCCATCATATTGCACCTCCTCTAGTGTCCGGGTAAGGCGCTGCGTAAGCGCCGAGACTTGAGGTGGGGCCGTAACCTCTGGAACAGTCGTGGAGGTGACCTCTCCCGGCAGCTCCAGCGGAAGCTGCCATGTGAAGGTGCTTTCTGCTTCTGAGCTCACGGGGACGGTCAGGGTGAGAGTATGGCTTTCTTGGTTTAGACGCTCCGGGTCTATATTTGGGGGCAGCGGGAACAGGACACGAGATGTCCGGTGCATAAAACCGTCGGTGTCGAGGACGGTCACCTCGTAAGGTTCAACACGCTCACCTCGGTCCAGGCGGAGGAACACCTGGGGTGGCTCCGGAGCCAAGCCAATGTCGTGCTGGTGGTCCGCCTCCTCCATCACAAAGATGATGGTAGGTCGCTCGACGCTGCTCGCCGGCAACTGCTCCCCGATCACCTGGAAAAAAAGAGGCGGTGCGTAGACCACGTCCACATCGGCTGTCCCTGGTCCATTGCCACCGCGGGTCAGGACCGGCAAAAGTTCCCTCAGGGTGGGCAAGGTCTGCACTGAAGAACTGGCAGAGGTTTGGAGCTCAGGTTGCTGGAGAACCACTACAAGTTCGGATTGGGCTTGCGTGAACATCCCCGCCAGCACCAGGGCGATGGTCAGAATGAGTGTCCCCACAACGGCAAATCTCGCCCTCGTCCAGAATGACGGCTCAGATCCCACGAAGCGGTATAGCAACGCCATGAGGCTCGCCAACAGCCCCAGTTCCAGGACTTTCGAGAGAATATCCACAGCGCCTAGCTCCTCCACGTGGCCTGCGTGAGGACCCAGAAGGGGGATACCCAGGGTCCGGCTGACCGCGTACACCGCCATGACCAGCAAGCTACCCAGGATTCCCGCAAGCAGGTACCAGGGAGAGGCAGCGAATCGCACCCGTGGTGCCAAAAGCCCGAGCCCGTACAGAGCTTGAAGCGATGCCATCACCAGGAAGAACACCCCGTAGCCCCACCACTCCTGGAAGTGTTCAGGCATCACCATAAGGTGCACCGCGGACGCGCCGAGGGAGCATAAGGCTGCAAGAGTCCTCACAATAGGGACTCCGATATAGGCCTTTGGGGGCACGGTCGTCATATTCATGACTGCTCTCCAAGATGTTTCAGATACGAGACGACGGCTGTGATCTCTTCATCGGCCGGCTTGATGACCCCGCCAACTGATCTGAGGATGATGTGAATCGCACACTCACGGCTTCTCCTATGGACCCTGGGTAACGATGACTTTACCCGTCTGACCTAGCTGTTCATGAATAATACAGACCAGCTTGTATGTGCCCACGTCGCTGAAGCTAACCGCCCGCTCCGTGACTTGGCCTGGATAGACCTGAATATCGAGGCCTAGGCCAGTCACGGTAAACGTGTGGAACTCTTTGGGTGCTTTGAACCGAAGGGTGTACTTCTTGCCAGCCAGGAACCTGAAGGTGTCAGGAATAAAAAGGTAGGGGTCCGTAGTGATATCAATATCAATGACTTGGCTGGATCCGCCACTCGCTGGAGGAGTGCCCGTGCTAACACTACTTGGGGTAGGCGTTGCGGTAGGGGCTCGTGTGGGGGTCGCAGTAGGCAAAGCCCGGGAGAGAGTCGCCGTTGGTACTGCAGCGGTAGTGGGAGTTGGCGTGGGAGGTTGCCCCACCTCAGAGGACCCGCCGCAGGCGGTCAGGGCAACGACAAGGGTGCCTACTGCCAGCATCACCAACCACTTCTTCATGTGAATCACGATTTCCCTCCGGTTTTTTCTGGGACTCTTCTGGTCAACTTCCGACATCCTTAACATTCATATCCGCGGCAGGCCCCTTGGGGGGTGTGCCCTCAGCCTCTAGGCTGAGGGCACACCTAAGCTAAGGGTTACTTGGCTAATACCGCCTTGGCAGCCATTTCCTTTCTGATCGCTAGCATTTCTGCCTTGGGGCCGCCATGGTCAGCCAGAACCTGTCCGGTCCAGTCCGGGTTGTACCGGACGAAGGCGCCCGAGTGAGTGCTATTCCCGCCACCGGGGACGGGGATGCGGGCCTTGACCGTGTTGGTCTTCAGGTCCAGCACAGTGGTCACCGTGCCCGCCATGTTGCTGATCCAGAGCTCGTTCACCTTGGGGTCCGGGTGGAGGAACGCATGGTCTGCGGTCCTGGAGCCCTCACCCAGTTCAATGGGCTGGTTGACGCCCAGGAGGGTTGAGGCCGCGGGCCGGAAGGTCGTCGTGTCAATGACCCCCAGGACGTGGCCCTGGTTGGCGGCTCCCTCACCCTTGCCCACCGTGTAGAGCAGCTTCTCGTCCCAGCTGAGGGCGAGGCCGTAGCATCCCGCCACGTTGCAGCTGGTCTTGCCCACTACCTTGTTTTCCGTCAGGTCGATCTTGTAGGTCTTGCTGTTCTCGCCGTCGTTCACGTAGAGAAACTTCCCGTCGGCCGTGGTCATCATGCCGATCAGATGGTCCCCAACACCGGGGATAACGGTGATCGCGTTGGTCTCCAGGTTGATCTTTGCAACCCCGCCAATGTCATGCGTGACGTCCGCCCACGCGGTCATCTTCAGGCTTACAAACAAGTATTTGCCCGTGGGGTCCACCGTCACAAAGGGGTGGCCCATCCAGTACCCGGTGTCATCCAGGGTGATGGCCTTGACCACCCGGTTGTCGTCCTTGGGGTCCACAATGAAGTGCGGGCCGCCCGTGGAGCCGAACCCGTACTCCAGCACCACGCGGTCGCGCCCCTTGGAGTCAATGAACCCCGTCACGTGGTGGAGCCTCTGTTCCCGCAAGGACCCCTGCATCATGCTCTCCTGCTTAAGGAGCTTGGCGAGCTTCAGGGTCCTGGCGTTGATGATGAGGGTGACGGCCTCCGTGGTCTTCCCGTCCGATAACATTCGCTGGCCCTGGAGATAGGCCCACTTCCCGTCCGGAGAGACACCAACCGTATGAGGCGAGGTTGTGGACCCCAGGTCGTAATTCGCCGACGCGATGACCTGCTTGCTGTAGGCGTCGATGATATGCAGGCCCTGGAACAGTGGCTTGCCATCCGAGCCCGTGCCGCCCGTGCTGGTGAAGTACACCATGGGGTGGGCCTTCACGTCCCAGGCATCGGGCCCGCTGGAGTCGTAGGTAGCTACGAGCTTCAACCCTCCTCGGATGGATTCCTTCGTGTCCCACCCGGTCGGCTGGGCCCCTGCCGGTGCGGGCTGGAGCTGCCCCGCCTGTACAATCGTGCCGGGGGCAACGGAGGCAAGCTGCTGCTTCAGTTGTCCCGCCTCACCCTGGGCCTTTGCCAGTGCAGCGTCTTTCTCTGAGAGCTGCTGCTTAACCGCATCGTAGTCTTTCGTAGGCACTCCACTGGCGCAGGCTACTGCCAACAGCAGCACAAGGAGTGCTATCAGAGCGCCGCCCCAGAAGAGGGGTCGTTTGATCCTGTGTTGCCTCATGTCCTGTCTCCTTTCGTAGATTTAGTAGATTCAAATAGTCCCTGGCTTGCCCTCTGTTCTTCACTCATGCTCCCATCGTCTCACCCCCATCTCCCAGGTCTATTGATTTACCGGTGGTGTGAGCAACCTTTTCCGTGGACTGCTGGCCCTTACCCTGGATAGCGTCCAGAAGCCCGCTCAGATCGGTCTGGAGAACACGGCGCATCCGGTACACCTCTATCCCCTTTCGGTCCAGGTTCAGGGCGACCACCCTCGCTCTGGGATGCTCCCTCAGCATCTCGGTAATGAGCCCCTGAGCTATCGAAGAGTCGCCTGAGTCCACCACGATTACCTCTGGCGCAAGCCTCTTAAGACCCGGAAGCGCTTCCGGGTCCCGCACTGATACGATAGATAGGTTCATGCCGTTGACCGCTTGCAGAAGACGCTCCACTCCCGATGCCAGCAGAGAGTGGTTTGTCAGCAGAACAACTCGCTTTGATCGCATGACAGTGCCTCCAGCACTCCTCTACATCACGACAATCTCACTATGCCGGAAGCGCTCCCGCCGCAGAACACCACTGCTGGTAGTTCCATGCCCACAAAAACAGGTAGGCTCCCCAGCCAGGGAGCCTACCTTGCTCAGTAGGAAAGCTGTCAGCGGAGAGTCAGAAGGCGATGTTGAGTTCTATCAGCGCGCTGGCCCGGGGTAGAGCCCGTGCTCCACGGCCCAGGCTACCACTTGGGCACGGTTCCTCAAGTGCAGCTTGCTCAGGATGTTCTTCATGTGATAGTTGACCGTGTTCTCTGAGATGTAAAGGGCGCCGGCGATCTCTTTGTTGGTGGCACCGCGGGCAAGGTGTTCCAGCAAATCGCGCTCTCGCTCCGTCAAGCCAGCCGCCTCTTGAGGGCCATGCTTCTCCTGCCTGAGGCGGGCGAATTCCTGCAGGAGCTTCTTTGCCAGCCCCGGTGACATCACCGGCTCACCTCGAGCAACACGACTCACCAGGTCGGCAAACTCGTCCTCTTTCAGATTTTTAAGTAGGTAGCCCTCAGCGCCACTCTTGATAGCCTCGAAGAGGTCCTGCTCATCGTCAGAGACGGTAAGGATCACAACCTTGATGTCGGGCAGCTCGGCTTTGATGGCACGGGTGGCCTCCAGCCCGCTGGGGGCTGGCATATTGATGTCCATGAAAATAAGGTCCGGCCGAAGCTCCCGCGCCCTTTCAATGGCCTCCTTCCCGTTCCCTGCCTGGCCCACCACCTCAAGCCCCCAGGCCTTGAGCAGGGTGGCCAGCCCGACGCGAAATAGAGCATGGTCGTCGACCAGAAGCACCTTCACCCTACATGCCCATCCGTATCTTGGCGTGATGCCGGCAGACCCACCGCCACCTTGGTGCCGTGACCCGGCGCTGTCTCGATGAGGAGGGTTCCACCCACCGCCTCTGCTCGCTCCCGCATCGTCTGCAGGCCAAACCGTGGCCAGCCTGTTGAAGGGAGGCGGGCCAGGTCGAAGCCCAGGCCGTTGTCTTGTATCACGACCTCAAATCTCTCCCCGTTTCCATCGAACGATATCGCGACAGCCGTCGCCTTGGAGTGCTTCCTAACGTTGGTCAGCGCCTCCTGGACTACACGCACAAGCTGAATCTCAGCGTTCGGCGTCAACTGAAAGCGCTCGGCGCTCGGTGAGGTGCTGATCTCTACCGGTATCCCAAACGCCTCGGTGTACCGCTCGACATACTCCCGCAGGGCCGGTATCAGCCCCTTCTGGCCGTGCGCTGCCGTCCTCAGCCCAAGGATGCCCTCCCGAACGTCGGCGTAGAGGTCGCGGGCTACATCCTCCATCCTGGTGAGCTCCGCCTGTGCATCCCCCTGTTGACCGTTGGAGAGGAGCTTCCTCACCGCCATGGTCTGTGTATTGATGAAACCCAGCATCTGGGCCATCCCATCGTGCATCTCCCGTGCTATGCGCTCTCGCTCCCGCAGGACTGCCACATCCTGGACCTGCTGGTACAGGCGTGCGTTCTCTATCGCCAGGGCCAGCCATTCCCCGATGCTTTCCAGCAGATGAAGCTGCCGTTGCTCCTTCAGCGCCTCCGCCGAGAGAGCAGCCACCGCCAGAACGCCCACCAGCTTACGCTGATACCGCAGTGGCAAGGCGCAGAATGTGCGAAAACCGGCCCTGGCCACCTCTTGACGAAGGAGACGACTATCTGAGGCAAGATCATGCACCACCACCGGTTCTAGGCTCTGTGCCACCAGCCCTGGTATGCCCTCACCCACGGCGAAACGCGTGCGCTCTAAGAAGGCCTCGCGGTGAGCTCCTCGATGGCACCGCATCACCAGCTCTCCGTCAGCTTCCATTAGCCACATCTCCGCGGCGTCCGTCGAGGTCACCTGAATGACTGTATCCAGGGATACGTTGAGCAGCTCGTCCAGATCGACCGGTGAAGTGACCACCTTCCCCACGGCAAGCAGGGCGCCCAGCTCCTGGTTCTGCAACAGAGACTGCTCGTACAGCAGGGCGTTCCTTATGGCCATCCCTAACTGGCCCCCAATTCCCTCCAGATACTCCTCGTCCGTAGCCGAAAAACGCCGCTCCTGTCGCGTCGCAATCGCCAGAATGCCGTTCACCTGGCCCTCCGACTTGAGGGGAGCGCTTATGCCGGACTTGATTCCTTGCTGCCGGAGCGCCTCCGCGACCCTGGGATTTTGGAAGACCTTCTCAAAGACCACAGGCCGGCCCGTGCGCACCACCTCGCTGGCGATAGGATAGTCACCAAGCTTGGCCCGACTCATCCTGCGCACCACCTCCTCCGAAAAACCACGGTAGCAGACGGCTGAGTGCTCCTCCTTCTCCAGGTCCACTAGACAGATCAGGCCCATATCGACCCGCATGCTGGTCAGGACGTGGTCCAGACTGGCTTGCAGGAGCTCTTCCAGCCTCAGTTTGGCTGCCGCCGCCTTGGCTATTTCATTTAGCACCGATAGTTGGCGGTTCCGGTCAACAACCTCTCGCTGTAGTCGCTCGATTAAGGTGAACATGGTGTAGGAGAAGATAACGACTGCGATAATGACCACCGCGTTGGTTCCGATGAACCCTGGGATAGAGTGAAGAGCCCCCGCGAAGACGGTGTGTCTCAGGACATCGAGACCCACCAAGAAGAGGATGGGCAAAACTATGGCTACCCACCGCAGCACGTCTGTGCTGGGGCCCCGTCTTGCCTTTGGCTTGTTGATCTCAAAATCCATGTGAGTTCCGTTTCCGCGCTTAGCCTACCCCCCCCGATTGTATCAGACAGAGCCTATCCTAGCCTCCCCAATCGCCGCAGTATCCCCCTACCAGAGTTGGTAGGGGCTGGCGCCGATCTCGTATGACGGCGGGGGCTGTTGCGAAACTCTTGTCGTAGCCTCATCTACTCCGTATATTGGCGATATCGGAAACTCCGCTAACCAGGCCATGAAGGGAGCGATGGGTGTAGGGGCAACACCAACCACAACCCGAGCTGTTTTACCAGATAACCCTCGATGAGCTAGTCCCCCAAGACGACTTCTACCGAATCCTCGAAGGCGCCGTTGACCTCTCGTTCGTTCGACATAGGACTGCCCATCTCTACAGCTACACTGGTCGTCCCTCAGTAGACCCAGAGGTCATCATCAAGCTCCTTCTTATCGCCTATCTAGATGGGACTACATCCGAGCGTCAGCTCATGCGCCAGGTGCAGGTGAACCTGGCCTATCAGCGGTACATTGGCTATGACCTGGATGAGATTGTCCCGGATCACAGTGCCATCTCCCGGAACCGGAGCCTCTTCGGAAAGGAGCTCTTCCAGGAGCTTTTCGACCATGTGGTGAAGCTGTGCATCCAGGCCGGCCTGGTGGCCGGGGTCCACCAATCAGTGGACTTGACCATGGTCCACGCCAACGCCTCCATGGACTCCCTGGTCCCGCGGGAGGTGACCACAAGCCCCAGTGGCTTCGTTGACCAGGTGTTTGAAGAGAACCCCGTGGAGCCCGGCACGGCGATGGCCGACGTGATCCCCCTGACTAAGCAGGAGTCCGACCTCACTGAGCCGGACCCCAGGCAAAGAGTCCTGGAGATGGAGCAACCACCACCATCATCAGGCACCGGGCCAGCCAGCAGCCCTTCAGACGTCGTTGTGCTCTCCGCGGTTCCTGGAGTATCCAGGAAGCCCTCTCCAGGGCGGACTTCCAACCAGCTTTATTACAGCAGGACCGATCCTGATGCGGCGGTGATGAGCTCCCGAGACAAGCCAGCCATGCTGGCCTACGCCGTACATGCCAGCGTGGATAGCAGGGCCAATGTCATCGCCCTAGAGGCCACCAACGCCACCGTAGACGATCCCATCCCCGTTCCAGCTATGCTCCAGCATCTGAGGGAGAAGCTGAGGCTTCTGGTGGCCACCGTGGCCGCCGACAAGAGATATGGGCGTGGCTGGTTCTACGAGCGGCTTGCGCTGACGGGGATAAGGGCCTACATCCCCCACCGCGACTATGGGGATGTACACAAGGGTTTCTGGGGCTTCTCCTACTTCCAGTACCACCCAAAGGAAGACGTCTATACCTGTCCTGACGGGAAGAAGCTTGAGATGAAGGGGGTTTGACTGGTCCGGGCGTCAGTGGCACTACCAGGCCAATACAGCAGATTGCCGGGCCTGCACCTTGCGTTCCCAGTGTACGAACAGTAGGGCTGGGAGGCGAGCCTTCCAGAGCGTCTATCAGCCCTACTATGCTGAAGCTGATCGCCTCCAGGCAGGACCAGGTTCAAGGCTGACCAGAATCCGGCGCAAGACCACGGTGGAGACGGTCTTTGCCGATACCAAGACCAGGCATGGTCTGAGTAGGGCAAGGTACAGAGGCCTTCGCAAGTTCTCAGCTCAGGCGTTCCTCAGTGCCACAGCTTATAACCTGAAGAAGTACCTCAAACATGAGCGGATGGTCGCAGATGGGGCCATGGCCCTGGCACTCCCCTCCACGATACTGCCAGCCGCTCCACATCGTCTCCCGCGTCGGTGCTACTCACCCTGCTAGCTGGGCTCCCGAAAAGGGGTTTCGCAACAGCCCCGGCACTTACACGAGACAAGGAGACTGAGGAAACTCAGGGGCACAAAGGAAGCAGGTTAGCCTGGGATTTCAAACACGTCGTCGTCCCAATTCTGGAAGAGGCCCATGCGCTGGGCTTCACCGGCAGCCAGGCGCGGCCAGGGCTTCTCATTCCCCTGTGGAATGTGCTTGGCGAACCGGGCGGGTATCAGCTTCGTCCAGATGGGCCACGAATGAATAAGGAAGGGAAACTTATTAAGTACGAGACCCTACGGGGTCAACGAAACGTGCTGGATATCCCCCCGACCGTGAGACACGAGCTACACAAAGCACGTCAAGCGATCCTTGTGACTGAGGGTACTTTCAAGGCCGATGCACTCGCCACCCTGGGCATCCCGACAATCAACTTGGGAGGGGTTTATGGCTGGAGGGGGGGAAATGAGGATGAGGGGTACACCGCGTTGCCAGACTGGGAGCTTGTGAGCATCCGCGGCAATGTCTTCGTTTTGGCGTTCGACAGCGACATATTGCTGAAGCCCACAGTCCACCAGGTCCTTGCCCGTCTAAAAGGCTTCCTTGAGGGGCGCGGTGCTCTCCATGTCCGAGTCCTAGTCCTTCCCTAATGTCTCACCGGCAAGACAGGCGTTGACGACTTTATCCGCGAGACAAACGCCACGGTGGAGGACCTGTCCAGGCTAGTAATAGATCAGCTGCCGTCATCACCCAACCTGAACGGCTCTAGGCCCGATGCTCCCCAGGCTGACGACGGCATGGGACAACAACGATTCGCTCTCACGGATAGCTGAAATGCCGAGTTGTTCACTAGCCTTTACAAAGACCACCTCCGATACGATTTCCGCGCCGCAAGGTGGCTCGTATGGCGCGGCCATTGGTGGGAGCCAGACGCAGATGGCGAAGTGGCGCGATTAGCGAAAGTTAGTGTGAGCCAGTGCTATCACCAAGCCGAGACGATAGCGGATTTAGCCCAGCGGCAGGCAGAGGCAAAGTGGGCCATAGCTTCCGAATCTCGCGGGCGACTAGATGCGTTGACCACCCTGACTCAGTCAGAGAAGACAATAGCGACAACAGGGGATTCTTGGGATAGCGACCCCTGGCTTTTCGGCGTAGCCAACGGGATACTAGACCTACGCTCAGGGAAGATGCGGCCCGGACAACCTACAGACCTCATTTCCCGACATTCCCCCGTCCCCTACGTAGCAAACGCGCCTGCGGACCGCTGGCGTCAGTTCCTAGTAGAGATTTTCAACGGGGATTCGTCGTTAATCTCCTTCGTCCAGAAGGCAGCCGGGCTGAGTATGACAGGCATAACAACGGAGCAGGTCTGGTTTCTCTGCTACGAGAAAGGCGCTAACGGTAAAAGCTCGTTTCTTTCTGTCCTCGCGCACGTCTTCGGGGAGTATGCCCAGACCCTCCCCTTTGCAACCCTGTCCTTTCCGGAGCGCCCCCAGAATCCAAACGACTTAGCGGCCCTTGCGGGTGTCCGGATTGTTACCACGGTTGAATCGGGCGAGGCAGGACGGTTGAATGAGGCGCGGATCAAAGGTCTTGCAGGCGAGGACACAATTCGCGCCAGATTTCTTCATGCCGAATATTTCGACTTTCGGCCCTGTCTCAAACTTTGGCTCGCAGTCAATCACAGACCATTGGTGCGAGACGAAAGCCTGGGTTTTTGGAGAAAGGTTCGCTTGGTTCCTTTTGTCCAGCAATTCCTGCTAAACAAAGCCCTGAAAGGCCAACCGCTGGCGGAAAGCGAAGGCATCCTGGCATGGGGGCTATTGAGGGGTGTTTGAAGTGACAAGCCGAAGGATTGGAACCACCTGCGAGCGTAACGACGGCCACCCACGCCTTTCAAGAGGATTCAGACCCGTTGGGGGCTTTCATATTCGAGAATTGTACGGTACGCGAGGGCGCAACGGTGCGCGGTAGCGTATTTTACGACAGTTATTGCAAATGGGCAGAGAAAACGCACCTCACAAAAAGAGAGACCCTCAGCCTTGCCAGTTTTGGAAGGAAAATGGGAGAGCGATTCCCTAAGTCACGGGACAGACTTGGCGCGGTCTACCACGGGGTTGGTTTGGTGGCGGAGTGTGACGGGTTAGAGGGTAATCCCCATGTTTTTTTCCCATAGTAATTCTTCACGAGGAGAACATGGGAAACACCCTAAAACCCGTCACATAGATATACCAAACTCGTCACACCCCGTCACACTACTACCCTGTTCCGCCTGTGGCGGGAGCGACTTCAGGCAGCGGCCCACGGGGGAGACGGTCTGCACCCAGTGTCACTCAGAGCCACCAAAACCAGGTCAGGGAGGGGTGCTGGAGGAGGAAACGCTATGACAACAGCAGCAGAAGTCCTAAAGCGTGCAGCGGCCCTGGGCATAACCTTCAGACCCGACGGGGATTTGCTGTGCTACCGGCCCACGAGCGCCGTCCCGCCGAGGCCCTACCCTGGCCGCGAAGCCCAGAGGCCGCGGACCTGGAAGCCGAGGGCTTTTTGACTGAACGGCGGCGGCGGGATTTTCCCCCCGTTGCAATCGGACCAGACGGACTCCCCCAAAGTGCAAAGCCAAAACACGGATTTCAAGGAGGTTGACATAGCAACTATCACAAAGCGACTCCCCTGGCCCGCCTTCACCCCAAGGGAGGAAGCCTTAGCAGAGAAAAGAAGGAGGCAGACATGAATCGCATTGCAATCGAAAGGGCAGCCGAGGCAATCCTGAAGCACGATGCAAAGGAGTTAGAGCGGCGGCCCAAGGACCGCTCCCATCTAGTACCTATGGGCTGGCGCAGGCCGCCCGAAGACCTACGCCAATATCGGGGCGAGATGTTGTTCTTCCACGGCGAAAATGTCTTTGGGGTTCGCCTGGGGCCGCCGGAGAAACGGGCGGACGGTAGCAGCTTCCGCCGAGTGCTGCGTCCCTACATCGGGACCGTGGAGGAACTCTGGGGCTCACCCAGACCGAGGAATTCTCAAACATCCCCGTCAGACCCTACAGGAGGCTTGTCAGAAGGCCAGGAAAGCCTGTTTCACTCCCCGCATGGCGTGAGGCCAAGACGGTAATCGGGAGGCCGTGAAACAAGTCTCAGAGGCCAGGGAATTGCGCGGTCAGGGTCTCACCATGCGGGTGATCGCTGAGCGATTGGGAGTGAGCCCTGCAACAGCCTTCCGACGGCTCCGCAACAGTTAGTGGGCACCTTGGGGCGGCCCTGGTCCCGACTCTATCCCGACCTGTCGGGACTCTATCGGGATAGGCCGTCCCGAAAGGAGGGAAAGGGGTGAGTACGAAAGCCGCGCTTTGGCTTAGGATCTCGTCGGGGGCACAGGACACCGAAAATCAGCGGCTCGCCCTGGAAGCCTTCGCCGCCCGTAGAGGCTGGGAGATCGCCCAGGTCTGCCAGGTCCAGGAAAGCGCCTGGAAGGGCGCGCAGCAAAAGGCACTCTCCCAGCTATATCAGGACGCACGTCTAAGGTGCTTCCAGGTGCTCCTAACCTGGGCACTGGATCGCCTCTCACGAGAGGGGCCGCAAGCATCCCTGGAGATCGTGAACCGCTTTAGCAAAGCGGGAGTCCAGGCGATCAGCCTTCAAGAGCCCTGGACAGAAGTCGGGGGGGGGGAATGCTAGACCTGCTGGTAGCAATTGCCGGGTGGGTAGCTCTCATGGAGAGCCAGCGTCGCTCAGAGCGCACTAAAGCGGGCCTTTCCCGCGCCTTGAAGGAAGATAAACGCCGGGGTAGGCCCCCTGGAAGGAAAGACGGGAAGGGACTCTCACGGCGGGGATACCTGTTGCGGTATGCCAAATAATGGGGGTAGAAAACAATGAAGCTACTGGGGGTGCCTGATTAGGACTGTAAACAAATGGACGTTTTTCTGGGATACACCGTTTTTGTAGTGGAGACTGGGGAGAGTCGAACTCCCCCTGAAACGCGAGTTTCATGTCCTACTGGCAGCATAGCTGGAGGACGTCTTCAGCCTGGACTGTCCTGCGAGTTGCCGAGGCGACAACCCAAAGTATAACACAGTGACCTTGATAGCCATTTCTTGGTTTCCTCAGGTGGCTGGCATCCGGCTACAGGGTGTCTCAATCTTATCGATAGGCAGCAGCAAGTTGACAAGGTTACCCTCAGATGCTAGATTCTGGCCGGGCAATAAGGGGAGACAGCCTCTCCCTCGTCTTGGATTGGTTCCGGTGGAGTGAGCCCGACATAGCGTCGGGCGGCGAGGCATTCGTCCCAAAGGATAAGGATCTATGGCCGGGCCACTGCAAGGGATAAACGTGCTGGACATGGGTACTGCTGCAGTGGGGCCCTGGAGTGCAACTCTCTTGGCGTGGCTGGGCGCCAACGTCATCAAGCTGGAACCACCTTTCGGCGATACTGTAAAGACCCAGGAGCCGTTTCAGAGGGGCTACTCCGTCTCCTACACTTTCTGCAACTTGGGCAAAAGGTGCGCTGTCCTAGACCTGCGGGACGGGTCCAACTGGGCCTCTTTTGAGCGACTGGTTAGGGAGGCGGATGTCCTGGTGGAGAACCAGCGGGCCGGCAGCTTGGCGCGGCTAGGGGTGACCTTCGAGGCTCTCCAGGCCCTGAACCCCGGTATCATCTATGTCACCTGCCCCGGATTCGGCTACGAAGGCCCCATGTGGGATTGGCCTTCCGCAGACAGGCCTGCCCAGGCGTTCAGCGGGTTCGGAAGCCTCAGCGGCCCGCCCGGTGGCCCTGGGGAGATGGTCCGTACAGGCGGCATCCTTGACTTCAATGCCTCCGCCTACATTGCCACCGGCGTCCTGCTGGGACTCTTGCACAGGGAGAGGACCGGCCTGGGTCTCTGGGTCAAGCTGAGCCAGGTGGGTAACGGGATAGCAGTCCAGATTACCCGCGTCGGGGAGTACCTAGCCACCGGGGAGACGCCCATGCCCATGGGCACCGCTAGCGCCAGCACAGTCCCCCATCAGGCCTTCCTCTGTCAGGACAGGCGCTACCTGGCCGTAGGGGTGGTTACCGATGCCCAGTGGCAGGGGCTGTGCAAAGCCCTGGGACGGGAGGACCTGGCCCAGGACTCCCGCTTTGCCACCAATCTATCACGGGTACAAAATCGCCATGTCTTGATATCCATCCTAGAGGAGGTCTTCCAAAGCAAGCCGGCCCGCTGGTGGGCCATCCAGCTCCAGAGGCACGGCGTCCCCTACAGCTATTTCTACGACTTCGAGAGCTTGCAGCATCATAGCCATTACAGAGAGAACAATCTCATCCCTGAGATTGATATCCCCCACATAGGGAGGATGCGCTTCTGCGGCCTGCCCTGGGAGTTCAGCAGGACGCCAGGTCAGATAAGGCCATCCGCCTATCCTGGGCAGCATACCGCGGAGGTGCTCACCAAGGGATTTGGCTCACTCCCCAGGGCCAGCCATATTGGTCAGAGGGATGGCCAAAAGGTCTCCCGCCCACCTCTGGAAGGGCTCAAGGTGGTGGACTGCACCCAGGGTCTCTCCGGGCCCTACGCTTCCCTCCTCATGGCCGACTGCGGGGCCGAGGTAATCAAAGTGGAACCACCCGAGGGTGACTACAGCAGGGGGTTCGCACCCCAGGTGAGAGAGGGAGTGAGTGCCGCATTCCTGCAACTGAACCGGAACAAGAAGGGTCTGGCCCTGGACCTCTCCCTCAAGTCGGACAGGAAACGCCTTCGCGACCTCCTTCAGGAGGCCGACGTTTTCCTGGTGGACTGGTACCCCGACCTGGATCAAGACCCGAACCTGGGCTACCCGGCCCTGGAGAAAGTGAACCCCAGGCTGGTGTATTGTGCCATCTCCCCCTTTGGAGAGAAAGGGCCTTTCAGTGACCTGCCTGGCTCTGAGCTGGTGGTTCAGGCCATGGCTGGCTGCTGGCAGTTCGTGGGCCAGCCGGGTGCCCCCCCCTTACGATGGGGAGCAGACATAGCCAGCTTCGCCGCCTCCCTATTCGTCTTGCAGGGAGTCCTGGCCGCCCTCTTCTACCGAGAGCAGCATGGAGCGGGTCAGCGCATCGGAGTGAGCCTGCTAGGGGCCCTCAATTGTTACTTGGGACTCAACTGGGCCGAGACCAACAATCCGGACGAGTGGAACGGCCACTGTCAAGGCTTCACCAGCCCTCCCTGGCGGGGCATTCGCGTCAAAGACGGGGCCGTCTTTCTGAGCTTCTCCAGGGAGATGACGGAGGAGGGCCTCATGCAGCTTATCCGTGATCTGGGCATGGAAGAGGCCCTCTCGGACCCCCGTTTCCAGATGCCGGCCCCTACCCTGACGCGCCGCATTGCGGGCACCGTCAACAGTGCTCCCGAGGTATGGGGGAAGTTCCTGGGTAGCATGACTGTGGAGGAGGTGGTGCAGTTTTTTCAAAAATATGGCAGCCACGCCGTGCCCCTCAACAACCTATCGCAGGCCCTCAGCCATCCTCAGATCAAGACCTTGGCGATGGTGAAGGAACTGGATGACAGAAAGCTGGGCCAGGCGAGGGTTGTACTTCCTCCCTGGCGCGGCCCCTGGCCTGAGCCATTGCCTGCCTGGCTGCTCCCCGATCACCCCGAGAAGGGTGACTCACTAGGGTAGGCGAGGTGAAAGAGGATCCGAGCTAAGCCGGGCCAGCACCTTGTCCACGCCGGCAGCCATATCCCTTACCACATCCCCTGCACCCTTGATCTCCCTGATGAGGCCAGCCACAGCCCCCATGTAGAACTCTCCCCACTCCAGATCTGGCACAAAATAAGCTGCGGCGCGCCGCTCCAGCCCCTTCCCCCAGGCGTCCCGGTACTCCTCTACAAAGGCCTGCAACTTCTGGGCTGTGGCACCGCTGAGCTCCATCTCCAGGTATTTCTGGGTGAACCTGTTCTTCAGGGTCCGGCCCAGGCCCACCCCAAGCTTCTTCCCCCAGGCAACGGTAGCAGTGTCGTCGGCATCCACAATGGCCTGCTTGGCCCGAGGGTGAGGACGGCTCTCGTGAGTAGCAAGAAACCGTGTCCCCATACATATGCCCTCGGCCCCCAGGGCAAAGGCCGCCACCATTCCCCGTGCATCACCTACGCCACAACCTGCCAGCACAGGGATCTTGACCGCGTCCACAACCTGGGGCAGAAGGACAAAGAGGGGGGTCTCGCTCTTGCCCGGGCTGTGTCCCCCGGCCTCATACCCGGCACAGGCGAAGATGTCCACCCCCGCCTCCTCGGCCCTTATGGCGTGCCGCACCGAGGTGCCTATGTGGATGAGCCTTATACCAGCCCCGTGGAGCCTCCTGACCCAGTCGGGAGAAGGGCTTCCCAAAGACGAGTAGACTGCAGGCGCGCCTTCCTCCATGACCACCTGGGTGACTGCCTCCTCAAAGGCTACCGCTGCCTGCCCCACAACGATGTTCACGCCAAAGGGCTTGCTAGTAAGCTTCCTTACCTGCCTTATCTGGGCACGCATGTGCTCGGCTACCGCCTGCGGGTCCTGCAGAGGCAAATCCATATTCATGTTGTTAGAACAGATACCGAGCCCGCCAGCGTTAGAGACAGCAGCCACGAGCTCAGGCGTCACGATGTAGTTCATAGGTGACTGAACGATGGGGTACTGGATGCCTAGGATGTCGCACACTCTCGTCTTCAGCACGGTTGGACCTCTGTCATCCAAAAGCGCGTCAGGTCTGCCCCACGCCCGCCCGATGCCAAGGCATGGCCTACAGGCGAGTCGGTAAGGGGTCCCTGTTCAGCCGGGCCATCACCTTGTCAAAGTCGGCCACCATGTCCCGCACCACATCCCCTGCACCCTTGATCTCCCTGATGAGGCCAGCCACAGCCCCCATGTACATCTCACCCCACTCCAGGTCCGCATTGAAGTAGGCGCTTTCACGCCGCTGCAGGCCCCTGCCAGTGGGGTCCTGGTAGCTCTCCTCCACGAACTGCACCAACTCAAGACCGCTGGCGCCGCTGAGCTCCATCTCCAGGTATTTCTGGGTGAACCTGTTCTTCAGAGTCCGGCCCAGGCCCGTCCCTATCCTTCTGCCCCAGGCCACCGTCCCGGTGTCATCGGCCTCTACGATGGCCTGCTTGGCCTTGGGATGCAGGCGACTCTCGTGAGTAGCAAGAAACCGTGTCCCCATGCAAATACCCTCAGCGCCCAGGGCAAAGGCGGCCACCATGCCCCGGGCGTCGCCAACGCCGCACCCAGACACCACCGGGAGCTTCACCGCGTCCACCACCTGGGGTAGAAGAACAAAAAGGGGAGTCTCGCTCTTGCCTGGGCTGTGCCCTCCCGCCTCGTAGCCCGCGCAGGCAAATATGTCCACCCCCGCCTCTTCAGCCTTCCTGGCGTGCCGCACCGTCGTGCCTATGTGGATGACCTTCATCCCCGCCTTGTGGAGGGCTTCGGTCAGTATCTCCGGGCCACCGGTGGAGACGTAAGCGATTGGCACCTTCTCCTCAATAGCTACCCGGAGCCGCTCCTCGATGGATAGCTCCACCTGCTCGCCCTTCCATATCTGTTTCATGCGGGCCTGGCTGCCTTTGATGCCCAGGTTGATGCCAAAGGGCTTGTTGGTGAGCTTCCTGACCTGCCTGATCATGGCCCGCGTGTGCTCGGCCACCTTCTGGGGGTCGCCGTCCCGCTCCAGAGCCTTATCCACCATCATGTTTCCTGAAACTATGCCGAGGCCCCCGGCGTTGGAGACGGCGGCCACCAGTTGGGGCGTCACTGGATAGTTCATGGGGGACTGGATAATGGGGTACTTGACACCTAGAATGTCACATACTCGTGTCCTTCGCATCTCGTAGCCTCCTCTTGTTAGGGCTCCTCAGCAGGCTATTTTCCAGGTCTACGGCCTAAGCCCGTCGCTGTGTTACTATTGAGCGTGTTTGGCATACTCCAGGCTGTTGGTTACTGAACCTCCGGTGGATACAGTGGTGGACCATTCTACCCTGGGGCTAAGGGCGAAGAGCTCATGGGCAAAGGATACAGGCCACATCCAGTAGTTCTTGTTGATCCACTCCCCCAACTCCCTAGCGATGGAGACCCGCTTATTGAAGTCTGCCTCGCCCCGCATCTTAGTGCACGCCTGGTCCATGAAGGGATGTTCCTGATGATGGATCGCGGTGGTGCTGAGGCCGCCCACCGTGCAGCCGTGGCCCCAAAAGGTTCGGCCGGTGGTATTGCCTAGCTCGTAGACCCAGCCGCCAGTCTTGCGGTCGATGATCTTCTGCCTGACCGTAGGCCTGTACTCCACAATCGCTCGGTTGGGTTTCAGGCCTATGGCCTCCCAGTAAGAGGCCACCGCCTCTGCCACTGCCAGCCGGTCCGTCGGTGGCATGAACCAGAAACCGAAACTGAAACCAGCCGGATACCCTGCCTGGGCCAGCAACTCCTTCGCCTTCTTGGGGTCGTAGAAGTAGGGCTTCAGGTCGGGGCTGGTCCAAGCGGCCCCTGGGGTGTACACCCAGCCTGCCACGTTGGTCACTTCGCCCTCGCCCAGGAGGATCTTGTCCACAATGGCCTGTCGATCGATGGCTAAATTCATAGCCTGCCGCACTGCGAGGGGCTTGGAGTCCAGGGGGTCCTGCCCCGCCCAGGGGACGGTGGGGTCATAGTTGGGGTGGCTCTTGAGCCACAGGCCACCGAACCATCCCTCGTAGGCCCTTTGTCGCTCCAGGCGGCTCAGGCGGAGCCCCGCAGCCACCGCCTCCGGCTTCAGCTTGAAGTCCAGCCTTATTATGTCGGCCTTGCCAGTCCGCAGAAGGGCCATCTGGGTAGAGCTTTCCGGCACCATGAGGATGTTGAGCTCGGCAAACTCGGGGACCACCCGCCAGTGCTCTTCCAGGGCCTTGTACCTGAGGGACTGGGACCTCTTGTGCTCCAAGAACTCGAAGGGCCCTGTGAATACGGGTTTACGGGCAAATCCATCCTCGCCAACCTGCTCCATGTAGCTCTTGGGAAAAACTTTCAGGCCGCGGAACTCGGTGAGCAGGGAGTCCTCCACTTCCGTCATCACCTCAGGGCTATGGATGACCAAGTCATAGTCACCGAGGATCTCGATGTTCTTAGGGTCCTTGCCGTACCATTTGACAAAATCAGCCGCAAAGGTAGCGATAGAGCCAGGCTTCTGGTAGTCAGTAAGGCTGGCCTTGACGTCTTCCGCTTTCATCTCCCCTCTGCCGTCGTGGAACTTGACACCCTTACGGAGCTTGAAGACCCAGTCGACCTTGCCGTCCGGCTTCACCACCACCTTCCACTCCGTGGCCAAGCCCGGGAGATAGCCCAAAGTGACCGGGTCGGCGAACAGGAGGGACTCGGTCATAGGGGACATCAAGCCCTCCTCGAACCCGGAGGTATACCGGAGCACCCACCTCTCCGACTCGAAGCCCGATACCACAGGCGTCAGCACACCGGTGGGCCTGCGCTTGACCGCGGGCGCTGCCGTAGGCGTAGGTGTAGGTGCCGCGCGAGTGGGTGTGGAAATAACTGTCAGGGCCCTGGTTGGCGTGGCCACCGGTGCCACTGCTGGCGCTGTCGTGGGCGTTGTGGTGGGCGCAACAGCCGGTGCAGCCGTAGGCGTTACCGTCGGCGCCGCCCTGGCGCAGGCCAGCAACGTGAAAAGGCTTAATAGGAGGAACATCATGCCAAGTCTTAGCACCGAACCTATCACTGAGGACCTCCCTTTA
>JACPCK010000006.1 GCA_016179845.1 Chloroflexota bacterium
GTACTCCGGGGAGATGTCCGGCGCAGTGACGAAGACGTCCCTTGCCCACTGGGGAGCGTCGGTCCGCTTCTGGAAGGAGCGGCCTTCGGCCAGGTAGCCCGTGAGCTCTTCCGTGTAGAAGCTCTCCGCGCGGGCGACCGCCTCGAAGGCGCTGTCCACGTAGTAGAGCGTCTGCCCCTCCAGGATGTTGTGCTTGCGGAAGCAGAGGGCGAAGATGGGCTCGATCCCGCTGGAGCACCCGGCGATCATGGAGATGGTGCCCGTGGGGGCCACCGTCAGGCGGCAGGCGTTGCGGATAGGTGGCTCGCCCCTCTGCTCAATGCGGCTGCCTTTGAAGCCGGGGAAGGGGCCCCTGGCCTTGGCCAGCTCCCTCGAGGCGGCGTCGGCCTCCTCCTGGATAAACCTCATCACAGCCCGCCCTACCTCTAGGCCCTCCTCTGAATCGTAGGGAATGCCCAATCGCACCAGCATATCCGCAAAGCCCATCACCCCCAGGCCGATCTTGCGGGTCAGCTTGGTCATCCGCTCTATCTCGGGCACCGAGTACCGGTTGGCGTCGATGACGTTGTCCAGGAAGTGGACCGCCAAGTGGACCGCCAGCCACACCAGGCGGCGCAGCTTCTCCCAGTCCACTTCGGCCCCCTCTGTGGCATCGCGCAGCACGGTGGCCAGGTTGATGGAACCCAGGTTGCACGACTCGTAGGGCAGCAGCGGCTGCTCCCCGCAGGGGTTGGTCGCCTCGATGAGGCCGATGTGGGGGGTGGGCTGGGTCCGGTTCATCGTGTCCAGGAAGACCATCCCCGGCTCGCCGTTGCGCCACGCCCCCGCCACGATCCTCTGGAACACATCCCGCGCATCCACTGCCTTCACCACCGTGCCCGTGCCCGGCGAGCGAAGCTCCAGGGCCCCACCCTTCTCCACCGCCTTCATGAACTCCTCGGTGGCCCCCACGGAGATGTTGTAGTTGTGGATGGTCCCTTCCTCGTGCTTGCAGGTGATGAACTCCTCGATGTCCGGGTGGTGGATGCTCATGACGGCCATGTTGGCCCCGTCCCGCTTGCCGCCCTGGGTGATCATGGTGGACACCGACGACAGGTGCTTGAGGACGGCGATGGGCCCGCAGGCCTTGCCGTGGGTGGTGGAGATCGGCGCCCCCTTCTGGCGAAGGCTGGAGAGGGGCACGCCGGTGCCGCCGCCGAACTTCTGCACCATGGCGATGTCCGACGCCGTCTTCATGATGTCCGCCATGCTGTCCTCCAGGGGCAGCACGAAACAGGCGGAGAGGGTGCCCGCGCCGGTGCCCGCGTTCATCAGGGTGGGGGAGTTGGGCAGGAACTCCAGGCGGGCCATGGCCTGGTAGAACTCCTCCTCCACCGCTGCCACAGCTTGCCCTGAGCCGAAGCCCTGAGCCTGCGAAGGGTCTGCCGAGGGGTCAGCCTTGGGCTCGTAGAGGCGGTCCACCTCGGCTATGGCCCGGGCCACCCGGCGGAAGAGTTGATCCGGCGTCTCGATGACCTTTCCGTCCGGGTCCCGCAGGAGGTAGCGCTTCTCCAGGACGAGGAGCGCGTTCTCCGTGAGGAAAATCTCTTCCCGCTCACCCTGAGCTTGTCGAAGGGTCGAAGGGGTTAGTCCTGTGGCCTCCAGGGCCGCGGCGATGCGCTGTCTTGCCTCCGGCGACGCCGTGGGTATGGATGGGATGGCTGATCTACTATGTACCTGCGTCATGGCAGACTCCTTAAGAGAGGTGTTGCTTACCTAGGCAGATAGTCTTTCTGGATAAGCTGTGGCTAGATGCCGCACATGGTCGCAGCTATCCAGTACAGTTAATCACTTTTGGCTTGTTGTGCATTCACTAGCAACTCAAAGCACTCTTTCTCTAGCAGATCGATCTCGGAATCTATTTGAACTACCCTTGGGAGGTTGTGAGACGTCAATATCATAGTCGTTCCAGCACCCATTTCACATTGAGAAAGAGCTTGTTGTTTTTCCTTCTCCAAGGCTTTCTTATACTCTAAGAGCCTTGATCGTTTTCGCAAGATTTCGCTCCTCTTCATCTCTAAAGCCTCCTGTTGGTCATAACGATTTTTCTTGCCTTAGATTCGTAGACGTTGGGCTTCGCCTTGCCTTTCGAATGGCGCTACTTGTGCCATTTATGGGCAGCGCCAGTTGCCCCTGCCCACTCGCCGGTAGGGCCGTGGCCTTCGGGGGCACCTCCCGGGCCTGGAGCAGGGTCTCCACCTCCTTCTGGAAGCTCTCCACGTCCTGGAACTGCCGGTACACCGAGGCGAACCGCACGTAGGCGATCCGGTCCAGCCTCCTCAGCCGCTCCATCACCATCTCCCCGACGATATGGGCGGGCACCTCCGCCCGGCCCAGCCGCAGGACCTCCCGCTCCACGTCCTCAGCAACGCCCTCCAGCGCCTCCATCGAGACGGGCCGCTTGGCGCAGGCCAGGCGAAGCCCCGCCATCACCTTCTCTCGGTTGAACTCCTCCCGTCGGCCATCCCGCTTCACCACCATGATGGCGGCCGACTGGATGCGCTCCATAGTCGTGAAGCGCAGGCCGCAACGGAGACACTCACGGCGCCGCCGGATGGCCTGCTCCGCCTCTCGAGAGTCCACAACCCTTGTCTGCTCGTTGCTACAGTAGGGACAGCGCATGAAAGACCTTGCCTGACCACAATATATAGGGCAACACGCCCATTTTGGCCCTACATGTTGTGGTTGTCAAGGGGTTTGTGGGGCATATCGGGGAAAATGTCGCATGAAAAACCCGCTATGTTGCGGCCATTGAGCTGCTGTTACACGATTGGCTTATCTATATCATGCTAGTGTCCTGTTTTGGAAAAACGTTGAATAAGTCGTAGGCCAATCCGGGTGCAGGGGCGGAGCCCCTGCTAGGGGTCTGGGGGGTGAGGTATCTGTCTCCAGAGAGGACGTGATTTCTCGGGAGGCAGCGTCCACTTTTGTAAAGAACTAAGGAGACTCCACACTAGAATGGGCCGCTCATGGAGGGACTCCTGTGCGGATTGGGCTCATAGCCGACACTCACCTCCCCCAGGCCATCGTGAGGGAGCCCTGGCCCCAGGTGGCCGAGGCCTTCAGGGGCGTGGACCTGGTGCTCCACGCCGGCGATATCTCATATTCCGGGTGCCTGGACTGGCTGGAGGGCATTGCCCCTGTGCTGGCGGCCCTGGGTAATCACGACATGGGGCTTGAGGGGGACCCCCGGGTCAAGCCTCTCCACGTCCTGGAGGTGGAGGGATGGCGCCTGGGCCTGATCCACGACATGGAGCCCGAGACCCGCCCTATCTCCTACCTGATGGAGCGCTACTTCCCTCAGCCCGTGGACATCATGCTGAGTGGCCACACCCACTATGAGCGGGTGGACCTTCGGGACAATGTCCTCCAGGCGAATCCCGGCAGCGCTATCATGCCCCACAACTTCTCGCCCCGACTGGGTACCGTGGGCATACTGGACGTGCAGAGGGGCAGGGTAACGGTGGACATTGTAAGCCTTGGCGAAGGCCCGCAGGTGTCGGGCAACCTCCTCCGCAACCCGGCGAGGCCGATGCGCTTCGAGGCTCACAGGGGCCCGAAAGGGCTGGAAGGGGCTGTCCCCCAGGGTCTTTCAGGGTTCCAAATCCGACAGAAGCAGGGGAGTTTGAGGGGGCTGACCCCAAGGCCCGGTAGTGCCCATAAGAAAACCAGAAGGCCGCCGGAGGGTTGGCGGCCTTCTGGTTCCCGGTTCTAGTTCCGGGAGGGCTGGTATTCGAAGGGTCTAGTAGGGGAGACGGGGCTTGCGGCCCGACTGCTGGGCCCGCCGTACGAAGGGTGGCAGGTCCAGGTCCTGGTGGCCGCCGTTGGTAATGTTCACCGTCTCCAGAAGCTGGGCCACCGTGTCCTTCTCCGCAGAGAGTTGCTCTACCGGGAAGCCCGTGGCCAGAAGGGTGATCCGCACCTGGTCCTCCATCTTGTTGTCGGTCACCATGCCGAAGAAGACGGTGGCGTTCGAGTCCACGGACTCCGTGATGAGCTGGGCAGCCGCGTGGACCTCGGCGAGGCTCAGGTTGGACCCACCCGAGATGTTGAAGAGGACGCCCTTGGCTCCCTCGATGGAGGTGTCCAGCAAGGGGCAGTTGAGGGCAGCCTTGGCAGCGTCGACAGCCCTGTTCTCGCCTCTGCCTATGCCTATGCCCATCCAGGCCCGTCCCGCATTGCTCATGATGGCCTTCACGTCGGCAAAGTCCAGGTTTATGTCCCCGGCCATTGTCACGATCTCGGCAATGGCCTGCACAGCCTGGTGCAGCACGTCGTCCGCCAGCTTGAAGGCTGCCTGGGCCGCCACCTTCCTGTCGCATATAGCCAGCAGCCGCTCGTTGGGTATGGCGATAAGGGTGTCTACCTTCTCCTGGAGCTTGTGAATGCCGTCCTCCGCCGCCTTCATCCGCTTGGGGCCCTCAAAAAGGAAGGGCTTGGTTACAACAGCCACAGTGAGGGTGCCAAGCTCCTTGCACATCTCAGCTATCATGGGGCTGGCGCCGGTGCCAGTCCCGCCGCCCATGCCGGCGGCGATGAAGACCATATCAGAGGCCTTGAGAGCGTCCGCCAGCTCGTCGCGGCTCTCCTCAGCAGCCTCGCGACCCAGATCGGGGTTGCCCCCGACTCCCAGTCCTCGGGTAAGGGTGGACCCGATCTTCATGCGCTGGGGCACCTCGCAGCGGATCAGGGCCTGGGCATCGGTGTTCACGGCGATGTACTCCACCCCGGGGATGCGGTCCTCAAACATGCGGGAGACTGCGTTGCATCCCCCACCGCCTACTCCCACCACCTTGATTCGGGGGCTGATATCGGGCGACTGACTCTGCTCTGGCATCTGATCCTCCTTCTTCAATATCTAGGCTCTACAGAGCTACCCGTCTGACTTTCTCTCGAAGCCAGTCAGCTACCTTAGCTTTATGAGCAGCCCGGTCGCCGTTCAGGTCCCGGTGCTGCTGCTCCTGGGCCCTCATGGTGGCCCACAGAAGAATACCCACGGCTGTGCTATAGGCAGGGCCGGCCATCTCTTTGGGGAGACTGTCCACCAGCAGGGGCGCACCTACGCGCACCGGCGTAGAGAAGAGGACCTTCGCCGTGGTGTCCATGCCATGAAGGCTGGAGGCGCCCCCTGTCAAGACCACGCCGGCAGGAAGGGTTGTGAAGCCGGCCTGGCGCGCCTTGTACCGGACCAGCCGCAGGAGCTCATCGGCCCTGTCCCGCAGCAGGCGGCATAGCTCCCGCCGGTCCACCTGCTTCCGCCCTCGATCGCCAAAGGACGGGAGCTCCACATCTTCTAGCCCAATGATGTCAGGGAGGGCGCTGCCATACTTGATCTTGGCCTCCTCGGCGTCCTCAAAGGGGATGCGAAGGGAGTAGGCCAGGTCGTTGGTGAAGTTGTTGCCTCCCACCGGCAGGATAGCCACATAGGCCGGTACCCCTTTCTGATATACGGCCATGCCAGTAGTCCCACCGCCAATGTCTACCAGCAGGACACCCATCTCCTTTTCAGCTTTTGTGAGGACCGCTTCCCCGGCCGCGAGGGTCTCAAGAACGAGGCCCCGCACCCTCACGCCGTTTCTCTCCACGGAGCGGACTAGGCTTTGCATGGGTGTCGTAGCACCCGTTATAGCCAGGGTCTCCAGGTCCAGCCTGATGGCGTGCATACCGAGCGGGTTTCGGATGCCCGCCACGCCGTCCAGGGAGTAGCTCTTGGGCAGGAGGTGAATCACCTCCCTTTCCGGCGGCAGGTCCGCCGGGTAGGCCCAGTTGGCGGCCTGCTGGATGTGCTCGTAGCTGATGGTGGAGCCGTACTGGCTGGGCCTGGCAGAACCCCACCGGGTGCTGATCTGGATATGGCTGCCACCGATTCCCAGGTACACCCAGGGGATGGGCAGGCCAGCCGCAGTGGAGGCCTCTACAATGGTGTGGTGGACCGCTTCACCAGCCTCCTGAATGTTGTTCACGACGCCCTTATCAATGCCCTTGGAGGGGGCCTTGCCGACACCTAAGACCTCGATTCGCCCCCTATCGTCGCCCTTGGCAACGACGGTCACTATCTTGGAGGTGCCGGGGTCGGTAGCAGCATAGAATTGCTCTTTCACCATGGCTCTATTTCCTCCTACCTGGACCCGACCTTGCTCTTCCCTCTTCTCAACAGGTTCCTCCTAATAGGGAGATCCGAGGGCTGTGGCCGGAGGGGTGGATCACAGCCCTCGGGTCCCTGGCTCCTTGTATCTATTAGCAGGCCAGACCTCAGCCCGCTATATTCGCTCCGCCACCCGCAAGCGGGCGCTTCGACTCCTTGGGTTGCTGCGAATCTCGTCCCGGGAGGGGCGCACCACCTTTTTGTAGACCGGCTTGAGGCGAGCGCGGTGCCCGCACTGGCAGGGATGCGTTCCCCTTGGACAGAGGCAGTCCTTGGCCTCCTGCCTGAGGAACTCCTTTACAGTACGGTCCTCCAGGGAGTGGTAGCTCAGCACAACAAGCCTTCCACTCCTCCTCAGGACGTTTATCGCCTGATTTAGCCCCAGCTCCAGGTTCTCCAGCTCTTGGTTCACGGCTATCCGCAGGGCCTGAAAGCTCCTCGTGGCCGGGTGAAGGCGGCCTCGTCGCCAGCCCGCCGAGCGGGCAACGATGTCCGCCAGCTCGGCGGCCGTCATCACGGGCCTGGCTCTCACAATGGCCCTGGCTATCTGGCGGGCGTGGGGCTCCTCACCGTACCGGGCCAGGACCTGGGTGAGGTCCCGCTCGCTCCAGGTGTTGACCACCGTGTGTGCCGTGAGCGGTGCCCTCGGGTCAAACCTCATGTCAAGCTCAGCCTGCTCTCGGAAGCTGAAACCGCGGCCCTCTCCCTCTAGCTGAAGAGAAGACATGCCCAGGTCTATAACGACGCCATCCGCAGGAAGGAAGCCCCTCTCTCGGGCTACCTCCTCCAGGTTCCTGAAGTTCTGCTGCACCAGGGTCACCAGATCCTCCCACGAGCTCAGCCGGCGCCGGGTCCGTTCAAGGGCCATGGGGTCTAGGTCCATGCCAAGGAGCCTGCCCCCGGGAGAGGTGCTCTCCAGGATGGCGACACTATGGCCTCCTTCCCCCACTGTGCTATCTATCCAGATACCACCCGGTCTTACCCCGAGGCCTTCCAGGACCTCCTTCACCATGACGGGTCGGTGAAAGTAGGCGCCTTCTCTACCCATGGCCACCCCTCTCACCGGGGCCCACACCGCGAAGCCGAGTTCCAATGGGGCAAAGCTAACATTAGTATTAGGAATGTGTCAAGCCTTTGTTTAAGAAAGTTTTAAGCGATTTTGTAACAGGAAATCTTGGCGTCTTTTGGACTAATTTCGGATAATTTCTAAAAGTTTCCTGGCAATCCCCCCTCACCATGCTATAATGTGGCCATCGGGGTATGACTAGGGTGTTTACCTTTGCTGTGCTGACGGTCAGCGATGCCGCTTCCCGCGGTGAGCGCGTGGACCTCAGCGGCCAAGCCATCAGGGAGATCATGGAGGTTCATGGGTATCGTCTCTCCGGCCAGGCCGTAGTGCCCGATGAGGAAGGGGCCATCACGGAGAGGCTGAAGGGGTGGGCCACCTCTGTGGACCTCATCCTGACCACCGGCGGCACAGGCCTGGCCCCTCGAGACGTGACGCCGGAGGCCACCCAGAAGGTTATCGAAAGGCCAGTGCCGGGCCTGGCGGAGGCCATGCGCCTGGAGACCGCCAGGAGGACCCCCACGGCCATCCTCAGCCGTGGTATAGCCGGTATGCGGGGCCGGTGCCTCATTGTGAACCTGCCCGGCAGCCCCAGGGCTGTAAGGGAGTGCCTGGAGGTGGTCCTGCCAGTATTGGACCACGCCCTGGAAATCCTTAGTGGGACCGCCACCGGGCATCCAGTGCCCCCGGCCCGCGGGGGCTAGCCGATGACCGGCCCTCTTCTCCGTTTCCACATCCTTACCCTGTTTCCTGAGATGTTCCAGAGTCCTTTGGGCCAGAGCATCCTCAAGCGGGCAATAGACAGGGGCCTGGTGCAGATCAAGCTACACAATCTCAGGGATTTTACCCATGACCGGCACAGCACCGTGGACGACGCGCCCTACGGCGGGGGCGCCGGCATGGTGCTCATGCCTGGCCCTGTCTTTGAAGGCGTGGAGTCTATCAAGAATGGCATCGAGGCCGAAAAGGGGGCCCAGGCCGCCGCTGAGACCCCAGTGATACTGATGGACCCCCAGGGTCGCCTCTTCAACCAGGAGGTGGCCGGAGAGCTCTCCCAGAGGCAGGAGCTTATCCTCGTCTGCGGCCACTATGAGGGCGTGGACGAGAGGGTCCGCCTTTACCTGGCTACCCATGAGCTGAGCATAGGGGACTACGTCCTGACCGGTGGGGAGCTGCCTGCCATGGTGGTGGTGGATGCGGTCGCCAGGCTGGTGCCCGGTGTCCTTCACAACATGGAGGCGGCCAGGGACGACAGCTTCTCTGAGAGCCTGCTGCAACACCCTCAGTACACTCGCCCGGCCGCCTTCCGTGGCTGGCCCGTGCCTGAGGTGCTCCTTTCGGGGAATCACGGGGAGATAGCAGCCTGGCGCCGCCGGCAGGCGCTCTTGAGAACGCGGGAGAGGCGCCCCGACCTCCTGGCCCGTGCCCCTCTGACGGAGGAGGAGAGGAGGGCCCTCGGCTCGGGTGGCCCCGAAAGCGCCTCCTAGCGATACTAGAGTGGTGTCTCCGAAGTTCACCTCCGTTCACCTCCAATGTCATTGCGAGGCCCGACGAAGGAGGGCCGTGGCAATCTGGCGGCGGGGTCTGTCCCACCGCCAGATTGCTTCGTCGGCTGCCGCCTAGGGACGGGACACTAGAGCCTATTCGTAAGTTCTTCTCTCACCTTGGGGAGGGGTGATGGACCGCGTCCAGACGGAGTTTCCGAATGATCCATAGAATTCCAGGGGTTGTGAAGGGCGTGCCGCTCCTGTACAATGGACGGCGCAGTTTGAAGGTAGAGTTGGAGGCTATGGAAGCCTATCGCCTGATAAAGCTTGACGGAAACCCCCGGGTCCAGGAGTTCCGGTCGGGGGACACGGTCAAGGTCAATGTGCGGCTCCGGGAGGGAGATAAAGTCCGGCTCCAGCCCTTCCAGGGGGTGGTGCTCCGCAAGCGGGGGGTGGGGCCTGGGGCCACCTTCACGGTGCGCCGTGTGTCTCATGGCGTTGGTGTTGAGAGGACCTTCCCCACTTATTCCAAGCTCATCGATTCGGTAGAGGTTCTGAAGCACGGTGATGTGAGGCGGAGCCGCATCTACTATCTGCGGGGCCTCTCAGGCAGGGCCGCTCGATTGAAGGAGAGGGCCCAGACGTTCCAGGAGCAGCCAGTCGAGGAGGCGCCTCCCGCCGAAGCCCAGGAAGAGCCCTCCGGGGAGTGACCCATAGTTGGCCACCACTCTGAGAGATATGCTCAAGTAGCCGTAGACGCACCTCTGGCCCCCGGCCAGACCTACACCTACTCAGTCCCCTCTAATATGGACCTCTCGCCCGGCCAGACGGTGTGGGTACCCCTTGGCCTTCGCTTGGTGCAGGGTGTCGCCTTTCAGGTGAGCACAGAGCGCGACTGGGAGCTAACGCGCCCCGTCCACGCAGTCATTGACCCCGGCCTGGCTCTCCTGCCCCACCAGCTATCCCTTGCCCGCTGGGTCAGCGAGTACTATAGAACATCCCTCTTCTCCTGCGCTGCCCTTATGTTCCCGCCTGGGTTCCACGCCAGGGTCGTCCCTTACGTGCTGTCTACCGTCCTTGGCGACCAGGTGCCAGAGGGCCTCGGGGAAGGCCAGGAAGAGATTCTAGAATTTCTCCAGCGGCGAGGCCGGGTCAAGGAAACGGACCTCCTCAAGGCCCTGGGCTCCCGCGCTGCGGCCCGTCTCAGGGCCCTGGTCCAGCGAGGCCTTGTCCTGAGAGAGTGGGAGGCCCCGCGGCCCAGGACAGGCTTCCGGCATGTGGACTACCTCTCCCTGACTGTTGAGGAGATAGAAGCCCGGAGGCTTGCGGCCGTGCTGGCACCTGCTGCGCCTCGGCAGGGGGCACTGCTGGTCCATCTGGCCGAGGTGAAGGAGCATCCCGTCAGCCTGTTGCGTAGGCTCTTTGGTCCCGCAGCCGTGGAGGGACTCTCCAAGAGAGGCCTGGTCCGGATAGTAAGACGACGCCTGGAGAGAGACCCCCTCGCCGGCTACCAGGTAGTCAGTGAGCCAGCGGTTACCCTTACGCCTCAGCAAGGGGAGGCGACCCAGGCTGTCGCAAGGGCGCTTGGCGGCGAGACCCGTGAGAGAGCCTTCCTCCTCTACGGAGTCACCGGCAGCGGCAAGACTGAAGTATACCTGGACGCCGCCTCTCGCACTCTGGCCGCGGGCAAGAGCGTCATCTTTCTACTCCCGGAGATCGCCCTGACGCCCCAGGCAGTGCAGAGACTCATGGGGCGCTTTCCCGGCCGGGTTGCCCTCTACCATAGCGGTCTGACCCCGGGGCAGCAGGTGGACCAGTGGTGGCGTATCCGGGAGACAGTAGAGCCACTGGTCGTGGTGGGCTCCCGCGGAGCAGTCTTTGCGCCCGTGAAGGACCCGGGCCTGATAGTGATGGATGAGGAGCATGAGTGGACCTACAAGCAGCATGATGCGGCCCCCCGCTATCATGCCCGAGAGGTAGCCCTGAAGCTCTGTGAGCTTACCGGGGCCGTCTTCCTCGCTGGCAGTGCCACCCCGGACGTCGCCACCTACTACAGGGCTCTCCATGGGCAGTATCGCCTGCTGGAGTTGGGGGAGCGGGTGGGCCGGAGTAGTGCCGGGGGGCCACGCCCCCTGCCCAGGGCCTCCGTCCAGGTCGTGGACATGCGCCAGGAGCTACGGGAGGGCAACCGCAGCGTCTTTAGCAGAGACCTGAAGGCGGCCTTGGACCAGGCGCTGGGAAAGGGGGAGCAGGCAATCCTGTTTCTTAACCGTCGAGGCGCAGCGCCGCTGGTTCAGTGCCGCGAATGCGGCCAGTCTATGAGATGCCGGCGATGTGACATGACCCTGACCTATCACGCCATCGGTCCGGCCCTGGTGTGCCATCTGTGTGGCCGGAGGAGCCCTGTTCCTGCAACATGTCCGACGTGTGGGAGTGCCCGCATCCGCTATCTGGGGCTCGGCACCCAGAAGCTGGTAGAGGAGGTGGGAAGGGCCTTCCCTGGAGTCTCAGTCCTCCGCTGGGACAGGGACGTGGCCAAGGGGTGGAAGGACCACCTGGAGCTGATGGAGCGGTTCAGCAGGGGCCAGGCTCAGGTCCTGGTGGGCACCCAGATGGTGGCCAAGGGGCTCCACCTGCCTCGGGTAACCGTGGTGGGTGTGATTCTGGCGGACCTGGGCATGGGTCTTCCCGACTATCGGGCCCCAGAGCGGACATTTCAGCTCTTGTGCCAGGTGGCGGGACGCGCTGGACGAGAGGAGCTGCCAGGAAGAGTGATTATCCAGACCTACATGCCGGAGAGCTACGCCATTCGCCTTGCTGGGGCCCAGGACTATCGGGGCTTCTTTGACGCCGAGCTGCTATTTCGCCGTCGCCACCTCAATCCCCCCTTTGGACGGCTTGTTCGATTCCTGTTTGCCCATCCTAATGCTGTCCGCTCCCAGCAGGAGGCCGAGCGCCTGGCCCGGTCATTGAGGGATGAGAAGGCCAGGAGAGGCCTCACCGACGACGTGCTGGGGCCAACGCCGGCCTACCCGTCCAGAGTGCGAGGCCGTTACCGGTGGCATGTCCTGCTGCGTGGGCGGGACCCTGAGACCCTTCTGGATGCGGTGACTCTACACCCGCAATGGCTGGTGGATTTAGACCCCGTGGCCCTTTCTCCCTAGCCTTTCCTGCTGCCGCAAGATGTGCCGAGGTTCGCCTCGCAATGTTGCCTTTGCCATCGGCTGCCCCTTCAGATATAATCAGCTAACCCCCTCGACAGGCATGAAAGGGAAGAATTGGCTGTTTTGCCTCTGGCGACTCTCCCGGACCCGATGGTAAGGACCAGGGCCAAGCGAGTTAGGGATATAGACGACTCCGTCCGCCGCCTTGTTCAGGACATGATTGACACGATGCGGGCCGCCCACGGTGTGGGCCTGGCTGCCGTCCAGATCGGAGTGCCCCTGAGGGTGGCCGTCATCGAGATACCGGAGGAGGACCAGGTGCGCATCCTGATCAACCCGCAGGTCCTCGAAAGGCAAGGCGAAAGGGAGCTTGAAGAGGGCTGCCTCAGCATCCCGGGCTACCGGGGCCAGGTTAAGCGCTCTTTCAAGGTGAAGGTGAAGGCCCTGGACCTGCAGGGCAAGGAGGTCCGCATAAAGGTTGAGGACAATCTCTTGGCCCAGGCCCTGGAGCACGAGATGGACCACCTGAACGGCGTCCTCTATATCGACCACCTCGTAAGCAAGGACAGCCTTTGGAAGCTGGAAGAGGAAGAGACTACCGAGTCCCGACTGAAGTCGGGACCGTGAGGAGTGAAACCCAGTCCAGGATGGAAGAGAAAGAGCTGCTGACTGCTCTTCACCGGTTCCTCTTGGGCCGCTCTTTGCGTGCCTATGTAGTCGGCGGATACCTGCGGGACCACCTCCTGGGCCACGCATCCCACGATGTGGACGTTGCCGTTGAAGGTGAGGCGGTCAGCCTGGCCCGTGACTTCGCCGACGAGATCGGCGGCAGCTTTGTGCTACTGGACCAGGAGGCTGACATAGCCCGCGTGGTGGCCTCGCGCCAGGGTGCCCGCTGGTTCGTAGACCTATCTGGGTTCCAGGGGGATATCCTTCAGGACCTGGCCCGCCGGGACTTTACCATCGACGCCATGGCGGTGCCCCTAGAGGCCGCCCTGGCGGGCAAGCTGGCATCCCGCCTTATAGACCCTTATAGCGGCATGGAGGACTTGGGGCAGAGACTGGTGAGGGCCCTGGGGCCTCACGTTTTCCAGGACGACCCGCTGCGGCTTCTCAGGGCGGTTCGGCTGGCCCAGCAACTGGACTTCCAGATAGAGAACAGTACGGAGAGGCTGATAAAAGGCGCCGTGGCCAACCTGGATCGGGTGGCCCCGGAGAGGGTGAGGGATGAGCTCCTCAAGACCCTCGCCATCCCGCGTGCAGCCAGGGGCGTGGAGACCCTGGACTCCCTCGGTCTTCTCACCCGCGTCCTGCCCGAGCTGGAGGCTGGCAGGGGCGTATCTCAACCCAAGGAGCACTACTGGGACGTCCTCCAGCACAATATCCACGCTGTAGGCCAGGTGGAGAGGGTGCTGGAGGCCAAGGCCCATCCAGACGACCCGGTGGCGGCCCTGGTCCCCTGGCACTATTCCCTGGGAGACCACTTCATGGAGGAGCTGGGTGACGCTCACAGCAGGGCCACCTTTCTCAAGCTGTCCGGTCTCCTTCACGATGTGGCCAAACCTCAGACCAAGAGTCTCCAGGCCGACGGCAGGGTGCGCTTTTTGGGCCACTCGGATCAGGGGGCTGAGGCTGCCCGCGCCGCCTTGAGGCGGCTTCGCCTCTCAGGAAGGGTGGTCGAGGCGGTAGCGACCATGATTGAGCATCACCTTCGTCCCTCCCAGATGGCGCAGCCGGACCAGCTGCCTACCAACCGCGCCATATACCGGTACTTCCGGGAGCTGGATGAGGTGGCCATCGATACTCTTTACCTCAGCCTGGCGGACTACCTGGCCGCCCGGGGACCCAACCTGGACATGGATGACTGGAGGCGATACTGTGCTACCATAGGCCACATTCTGGAGGTGGGCCTATCCGAGGCTGCACCGGAAAGGCTTCCCAAGCTCATCGATGGGCATGACCTGATCAGCCTGTTTGGGCTGCTCCCCGGCCCTCACTTTCGGGAGCTTCTGGAGGCTGTTCGCGGGGCCCAGGCGGCTGGTGAGGTGAGAACCCGCGAAGAGGCCTTGGGCCTGGTTAGGGAGCTCATATCTAGCAGTATGGCCTCCGCTGTGCGGGCGGAAAAGGCCGATAGATAAGGAAAGGAGATCATGCAAAGGGTTTTCATCCGTCGCCTGTTACTTATTCTCCTGCTCTTTGCTGGCGCCATTGCTGTCCTGTTGGTTCCAGAGATACGCGTAGCCGATTTCAGCCGCGGCGGCAGCGGCCCCCTGGGCCTGCGCCTGGGCCTTGACCTGAGAGGAGGGCTCCGCCTGATCTATCAGGCGGAGGGGGACCCTACTCCTGAGCAAATGGGGGGTGTGGTAAAGACCATAGAGCGCCGCATCAACGCCTTCGGCGTAACGGAGCCGGTCATTCAGGTCATGGACAACGACCGGGTTCTCGTTGAGTTGCCGGGCGTGACAGACCCGGAAGAGGCCAAGAAGCTCATAGGGGAGACGGCAAACCTCGTCTTCAAGTGGCGCCACTTCAATGAGGACGGTACCTCCGAGGACAGGGACATAGGCCTTACGGGAGAGCACCTGGCCCGGGCCTTCTCCGGCCAGGCGTCCACCACCGGGTTCCCGATCGTCAACATCAACTTCAATTCCGAAGGGTCCGACATCTTCAGCAAGCTGACCAGCAATATCGCCGGTACCCAGGACCAGATCGCCATCTTCCTCGACCAGCAGGAGCTCATTGCCCCCGTGGTCAGGAGCCCCATCCTGGGAGGGCAGGCATACATCGAGGGGCGGGACTTCACGCAGGAGCGGGTTAGGCTTATCGCTATCCAGCTCGAGTCGGGCCGCCTGCCTGTTCCAATAAGGCCGGTCCTGGAGCAGGATACGGATGCCACCCTCGGCGCCGATTCCCTGCGGAAGAGCCTTATAGCCGGGGTCATCGGCTTCGGGATGGTGCTCCTCTTCATGGTGGCCTACTACAAGGTGCCTGGGCTGCTGGCCGGCCTGGCCCTGGTCGTCTACACAGCCCTGGTTCTGGCCATTTTTAAGATAATCCCCGTCACCCTGACCTTGGCAGGCATCGCTGGTTTCATCCTCTCGGTGGGCATGGCGGTGGATGCCAACATCCTCATCTTTGAGCGAATGAAAGAGGAGTTGCGGTCGGGGCGGAGCCTTGTCGCCGCCATCGAAACGGGCTTCAACCGCGCATGGCCCTCCATACGGGACAGCAACGTCTCTACCTTCATAACCTGCGCCATCCTCTACTGGTTCGGCAGCCGCCTGGGAGCCAGCCTGGTGACTGGGTTCGCCGTTACCCTCTTCATCGGTGTGGCGGTGAGCATGTTTAGCGCCATAACCGTGAGCCGCACATTCCTGCGGCTGGTAGCCTTTCTACCTCTGTCCAGGAATCTGACTCTCTTCACTCCGGTGCCGTTGCCAGGACCTGGTGAAAAGCCCAGCCTCGCTGGCGAGAGGAGATAGCCCATGGACTTTGTCTCCAGGCGCTGGTGGTACCTCCTCTTCTCGGGCCTGGTGATCCTTGCGGGGATCATCTCCATGACTATACCTCCTGCCTTCCGGGTCGGCATCGAGTTCACGGGGGGCGCCACCCTCATGGCGACCTTCCAGGAGCCCACAAGCCAGGAGGCCATGAGGGTTGAGATGACCTCCCTTGGCCATCAGGACGCCTCCATCCAGAGGTCGGGCGATCGATCCTTCTTCATCCGCACCCGCGAGCTGGCTGAGGCACAGCGGGACCCCCAGACAGGGCTGGTAGTTAAACCGTCTGAGAGGGAGACGATTCAAAAAGCCCTTGAGGAGCGCTTTGGCAAGATCGAGGGCTTCGAGTTTGCCTCCGTCTCCCCGGTAGTGGCGGGAGAGACGGTGCGGAACGCTATTCTGGCAGTGGCTCTGGCTTCCGTGTTCATTCTCCTGTACATCTGGTGGGCCTTCCGCCGCATGCCCCACTCCTTCAGGCTTGGCGTTGCCGCGGTCGTCGCCCTTATGCATGACGTTATGGTTACCCTGGGCCTCATATCCATCCTGGGTAAGTTCATCCACGTCGAGGTCAACGCTATGTTCATCACCGGCGTCCTGACAGTGGTGGGCTATAGCGTCCACGATACCATCGTGGTCTTTGACCGGGTCCGGGAGAACTCTCTTCGCGGCGTGGCCAGGGAACTGGAGACCACCATCAACGTAAGCATTATGGAGACCATGGGCCGCTCCCTGGGCACCAGCCTTACTACCCTTTTCGCAATCGTTGCGCTGCTTCTCTTCGGCGGAGCCACCATCAGGAGCTTCCTCCTGACCCTTCTCATTGGCATCATCACCGGGACCTACAGCTCAATCTTCGTGGCCAGCCAGTTGCTGGTAGTTTGGGAAAGACGGGAGTGGCTGGGCCCCCTGGCGCGCTTGCTTAGACGCAAGGCCGAGCCTGCCCAAGTCCCCTAGCTTGGCCATCAACTTGGACTCGCTGCGCTTGACAGGAGCATGTCTCCAAAACCCCTTCACCGAGGGCTCTGGAGCGGTCCTGCGGGAGGGTGTGTGGCAGGACTTCCTGACCCTTCGCTTCTAAAGGAGATTGAATACCGGGCGGTGGAGATGGCCCGGGAGACAGGGCTCTTCCTCACCGAGTCTCAAATGACGCCGGGAACCGTAGAGTACAAGGGCCGGGGCAGGAGCAGCCCGGTCACACCCGCCGATCGGGAGGCCGAAGAGCGGCTGCGCCGCTCCATTCAACAGCGCTTCCCTGGCCACTCCATTCTGGGGGAAGAAGGAGAGGTGGTGGGGAGCGATGGAGCGCCATTCCTGTGGGTCCTGGACCCCCTCGACGGCACCTCCAACTTCATCGGCAGGCTCGCGGTATTCGCTGTGTCTGTGGGTGTCTTGTACGAGGGGGTGCCCGTGGCTGCCGCCCTCTTCCTGCCCGCGTCTTCTGGAAATGGGGGACGCGTCTATCACGCACGAAGGGATGGGGGTGCCTTCGCCGAGGAGCAACCCATCGCTGTGGCGAGCCTGGCCACCCCCGAGGACGGACGCCTGGTGGCCTTTCCTGCCCACTACGGGCGTCGCTTCGGCTGTCGACAGAGGTGCGGCGCCGACGGGGCGAGGTGCGGCACCTGGGCAGCATCGCCTACGAGATGGCCCTGACGGCGGAAGGGGTCTTCCAGTACGCCCTCTTCAGCGCGCCCAGGCTGTGGGACATAGCGGCTGGCGCCCTCCTGGTAAGAGAGGCCGGCGGAGAGGTCCTCCAGTGGCGGAAGGGCCGCTGGACCCCCTTCGGCCCTGTGGCCGCGGGCACCGCCAAGGAGATAGAGAGGTTGAAGGAGTGGCGGGCGCCGGTCCTGGCGGGCCCCTCCTCTGTGGTCCAGTGGGTGGCCGGGGGACTCAAGGTCAGGCGCCTTCTCCTGTGGCGCCTCTGGTGGCGCTTGAGGGCAAGGGGGTAATCCTGTGTAGGGAACTGCGCAGGTCGGCCACCGCTACGGCCAGGAGCAGCGCTACCGTTGCCGCGGAGACGACGCACCAGATGCACACGGCGTGGAGGACGTACAGCTCTACATACGTGAGCCAGGCCCCAGCCGCACCCCGTAAAGGACAGCCAGCGCCAGGTACATGGCCAGGCCCAGGGCGGCTGTCGGTACGACCCCTATTTGGGCGTAGGTGCTCTGGGCCACCACCTGGCAGCCCTGGCCGAAGACGCAAAGGGGGCTTGCGCCACCTCCATGCTCTACGGTCAGGTAGCCGGCGACGCCCGCGCCCAGGAGGGATAGCCCCAGCCCAGCCGTGGGCAGCAGGGCTAGTCTCTTTCCCAAGGCTAGGGGCCTCGCTTCAGCTCCTCCAGGATCAGGCTCCGCACTGCCTGAACGTCCAGGGCGTTCTCCACCGCGCGACCGTTGACAAACACCGTGGGGGTTCTCCGCACGCCTAGCGCCAGCGCCTCGTCGGTGCTTTGGGCCACCTTGCTCTGGTACTTGCGGGAACTCAGGCAACCGCTGAACTGCTCGGTGTTCACGCCCACCTGCTGGGCGAAGGCAGCGAACCTCTCATGAGTGAAGTAGCCGGTGTTCTCCGGCGCCTGGTTCCTGAAGAGCAGGTCGTGGTACGGGAAGAACTGGCCCAGCTCAGCCGCGCACTCGGAGGCCTCTGCCGCCAGGATCGACTCGGGCCCGATGAAAGCCATATGGCGGTAGGCAAACCTGGCCTGGCCCGTCTCCACGAACTCCTTCTTTATCTGAGCGAGGGGCCCCGCCCAGAACGTCTTGCAGAAGGGGCACTGGAAGTCGGAGAACTCCAGGATGGTCACGGGGGCGTCGGGTGACCCCGTGCTGTGGCCCCCGGAGGCCAGCCGCGCCATCTGCTCTCACGCTCTCCCTATATCTATTCTCTCGCACGGATGTTGCCGGTACCAGACCCGATATAGCGGCCTTGGGGCAGCGCTTGATGGGCTACCCGAGTGCTCTATAGGGGTGTGGGGTAACCCCTGGCAGGCCCTGGAGCCTCCACGGCGCCACGATGAACTTGACTTTACCCTGCTGGGGATGGTCTGCCTCCTTCACAATGTCTAGAGCCTCCATCTGAGGGTGAGATAAAAGCTGAGAGTAGGTGTTGGCCACCGCGGCGGTGCTGCCAAAGCTGCCCAGTAGGGCAACCAGGTCCTCCCCTTGCCACCTCTGGAAGGCATCTTCCCAAATAGGCTTGGCCTTCACGGTCAGGTCACCCGCGCCGAAGAGGCCCGTTATGTCCCTGGGCGGGTTCTGGAAGAGGGGATGCTCCATGTACTTCTCCATGCCCAGGGCCTTGAGGAGACCTCGAAACTGCTCTTGACTCTTCATCCCGTCCATAGTTATGTACCCGTCCCCCGTCTTGTAGCCGTATTCCGGAGGTCTGGTGAAGGCCTCACAGTAGAAGCCGGCCCACTCATCGGGGTCGACCATGGCAGGCCAGATAGCGGTCCGCTGGTGGAGGAGGGTCCCCAGCATATTCACCGTAACGTGCTGGCCCTCCCCAGTCCGCCACTTGTGGTACAATGCCCCCAGAACGCCCAGGGCGGCGTAGAGGCTGCTACCCATGCTGGCCATGTCCGGCCCCAGGCGCACCGGGTCCTTTCCAGGCACTCCTGGCACGTTCAGATAGTCGCACCAGGCCCAGCTATCCGACATCGCCTGCAACGTCAGCTCGGAGGCCGGCTGATTGCGCAACGGCCCCTTGGCACCGTGGGCCGTTATGCTGCAGTAGATAAGCCCAGGGTTTATCCCCTCCAGCTCCCGGTGCCCCAGCCCCAGCCTCCTCAGCCTCCCCTGCCCCACGTCC
>JACPCK010000047.1 GCA_016179845.1 Chloroflexota bacterium
TCTCCCCATGAACACCAGCGGAGGGCTCCTCTCGGAGGCCCATCTGGAGGGCTGGGGCAACCACCTGGAGATCGTCCGGCAGCTCAGGGGCGAGGGCGGCCAGCGTCAGGTCAAGGGCGCAGAGATAGCCATGTACGGCGGCCCCATGGGCGACGCCATCATCTACCGGAGGTAGGCCGTGACCGAGTACAAGAAGCCCCTGCCCTATATCACCGACCTAAGCAAGCCCTACTGGGAGTTCGCCAAGAAGCACGAACTCCGCATGCAGCAGTGCAACAAGTGCCGCAATTTTTGGTACCCCCCCAGCTTCGTCTGCCCCTCCTGCTGGTCCAGGGACTTCCAATGGGCCCAGCTCAGCGGCAGGGGCAAGGTAAACTCCTGGGTGGTCTTCCACAGGGCCTACTATCCGGGGTTCCAGGACGAGGTCCCCTACAACGTCATCGAGGTCCAACTGGATGAGGGGCCACGGCTCATGTCCAACCTGGTCGGGGTGAAGAACGAGGACATCCGGGAGAACATGCCGGTGGAGGTGTTCTTCGAGGATGTCACGCACGAGGTAGCCCTACCCAAGTTTCGCCCTCGCCGGTAGAAGTCCCGTGTGGAGCAGCAGCCCGGCAAGCCCGCGCCCCAGCCAGCTTCGCTGGTCGCCCCTGGCCGTGGCGTGTTACTGTACCTGTAGTCGGGGCAGGCTAGGAGGTTGTGGGCTACGGGTAAGCTGCCGAACCGGCGCCTTGTAGCCCAGGCAGCCCGACAGGGCTAATCTGCCTGCAGCCCCTCAGAGAAAAGGTCTAAGGAGCGGCCCTTTTTGCCCACACCACAGGTGAGGAGGAGCAATGAAAGAGTGGGCCCACGAAGGCAAAGAAGACGTGCCCCAGGGGCCGGTGACCGTTGCCATCGAGAACCTGGAGGGAAAGCTTCTGCGTCTGCGCCAGGGCGAGATCACCAACGATGAGTTCAGGCCGAGCCGGACCATCCTGGGTGTCTACGGCCAGCGCCAGCCGGAGGAGTACATGGTGCGGGTGCGTATTCCCTATGGGGGGTTGACCAGCCAGCAGATGCTCACCTTGGCCCGCATTGCCACAGACTACGGCGATGGGAAAGCCCATGTCACCACACGACAGAACATACAGCTCCCCTGGCTGAAGCTAGATAAGGTCCCCGAGATCCTCTGGAGACTGGCTCAGGCAGGCCTCACTACCCTCCAGGCCGGGGGCAACTCGGTAAGGACTGTAGCGGCGTGCCCCCTGGCCGGTGTCTGTCCCAAGGAGGCCTTTGACGTGACATCCTACGCCAAAGCCCTGGACACCTACTTCCTGGGCAGAGAGGATGTGATGCACCTGCCCCGCAAGTTCAAGGCCGCCTTTTCCGGCTGCCCTACGGACTGCGCCTACAGCGCCATCCAGGACTTCGGCGCCGTCGCCAAGGTACGGTCAGACAACGGGGCAGTACACAGGGGCTTCCAGGTGGTCGTTGGCGGCAGCCTGGGCGTTTATCCCCGTCTCGCCCAGCCGTTGGAGGAGTTTGTAGCCGAGGAAGACCTGCTGCCTACCTGCGAGGCTGTGGTACGCGTTTTCGACCGGCTGGGAGACAGGAGCAACAAGCAGAAGGCCAGGCTCAAGTTTGTCCTTCAGCGCCTGGGCATCGAGGAGTTCAGGCGGCTGGTCAGGCTGGAGCGGGAGTCCCTCCGGGCTCAGGCAAGCAGATACCCTCCACCTTCGCACTTGACCAACGGGTCAGCACCACATCAGGCCATGGAGCAGGCTATCACGGAGCCCCCAGGCGCCTTCGACTACCAGCGGTGGTTGCGGTGGAACGTCCTTCCCGAGGGCCGAGATGGATACTACACGGTGCTCATCCCCCTTCCCCTGGGCGATGTCACGGCCAGGCAGATGGAAGCGGTGGCAGACCTGGTGGACCGCATCTCTGGGGCCACCTTTCGGAGCTCTCAGCAGCAGGACCTGGTCCTGCGGGGTGTCTTCCAGAGAGACCTGCGGGAGGTGTTTGAGGCCCTGCGGGCCTTCGAGATGGCGGATACTCGCGCATCGGGCATCGCCGACGTCGTCTCCTGCCCAGGGACCTACGCCTGTAGCCTTGGCATCACCGCCTCCAAAGCGGTGGCACGCCAACTGGCGCAGATGATGCAGGCCTACCAGGACGACGAGGCCCTAGGGAGCCTGCGCATCAAGGTGAGCGGCTGCCCGGATGCCTGCGGCCAGCACTACCTGGCCGACATCGGCCTCCACGGTTGCGCCGTCCACAGTGGAGGCCGCCTCTACCCGGCGTACCAGCTCCTCCTGGGCGGCCACGTGGCAGAGGGCATCACCCAACTGGCCCAGCCGGTGGTGAAGCTCCCTGCCCGCAAGGTGCCCCAGGCTGTCGAGCAGGTCCTTGAGCACTACCGGTCCAATCGCCTCCATGAGGAGACCTTCTTCGCCTTCGTCCAACGAGTCGGCCTGGAGGTTTTCCGGGAGCGCCTGGCGGAGCTGGCCCAGGTACCTCCTCCATCGAAGGACATCTGGAACTTCATCGACTGGGACTCCACGAGGATGTATATTCTTGAGCGGGGCGAGGGAGAATGCGCCGTCTAGCAGGATGCGCCTCCTGTAAGGCCCGGGACCTCGCCGACGACCACAGCGCCTAGTGTGGTGTCTCCGAAGTTCACCTCCAATGTCATTGCGAGGCCCGACGAAGGAGGGCCGTGGCAATCTCGCGGCGGAGTCTGTCCCACCGCCAGATTGCTTCGTCGGCTGCTGCCTCCTCGCAATGACAATTCGTAAGCGTATTTCAGGGACGAGACACTAGCTCATGAGAGGCCAGGGAGGTGCTCCATAGACTTTCCGGTGGCGCTCACCTCCTTTGGTCTCATCTTCCTGATGGAGCTGGGGGACAAGTCCCAGCTTGCTGTTCTGACCCTGGCCGCCCGCACTGGTCAGGCTAAGGCCGTCTTCGCGGGAGCTACCCTGGCGCTGACGGCCGTCACCCTTCTAGGAGTACTGGTAGGTACAGTGCTTGGGGAGTTGGTGCCCTGGGCCTGGGTCTCCCGCTTGGCGGGCCTGGCCTTCCTCGTCATCGGTGCCCTCACCCTCTGGTCCAGTCGGCCTGGCGCCTCCTCGCCAGAATCCAGCGATGGGAAAGGCAAAGACTTCCTCTCTTCGGGGGTCGCAAGCCCCCTTCGGGTCCTGTCTCTCAGCTTTGGCCTCCTCTTCCTTGCGGAGATGGGAGACAAGACCCAGCTTGCTGTGGTGGGCATGGCCGCCAAGACGGGCATGCCTGTCTCAGTCTTCCTGGGTGCGGCCCTTGCCGAGGCCTTCACCACCCTTCTGGCTGTCCTGGCAGGCAAGGCCATAGTCACCATTGTCCCATTGCGCTGGGTCACTCGGGGCGCCGGCGTCCTCTTTGTAGTCGTTGGAGTGCTGACCCTGGCCGACGTTTTCTAGAGCCGATTGGGAAAATCATTCTCCCACTTGGGGATGGGCGCCATCGAACGCAGTTCGGGGTGGGCGGGAGGGAACCAACACCTTGGGGAGGGGTAGTGGACCGCGCCCTGACGGAATTCCCGAATGACTTCCAGGGAAAGGAGAGGGGATGAGCGCTATGAGACCCCTTTCAGGCAAGATCACAGTGGTTGGCATCGGGCCTGGTAGCCTGGAAGACCTGACCCCAAGGGCTGCCAGAGCCATTGAGGAAAGCCAGGTTGTCGTTGGCTACCGGTGGTACCTGGAGCTCATCGGAGGGCTCCTTGAAGGCAAGACTGTCCAGGCCTTTGGCATGGGGCAGGAGCAGGAACGGGCCCGCGCCGCCGCCGACCTGGCCTACCAGGGATACCAGGTTGCCCTGGTATCCGGCGGCGACCCCGGGGTCTACGGCATGGCCGGGCCCCTACTGGAGGCCTTGCTTCAGAGAGGCTGGTCCCGCGAGTCGGGCCTGCCCGTGGAGATCGTTCCGGGCGTCACCGCAGCGACAGCCGGCGCTGCCCTCCTGGGCGCGCCCCTGATGCAGGACTTTGCCGTCATCAGCCTGAGCGACCGCTTTGGACCCTGGGAGCTGATCGCGAGACGCCTTGAGGCTGCTGCCGCCTCCGACATGGTTGTTGTTCTCTACGAGCCGGCCAGCCACCTCCGGCCCCGTCACATTGAGGAGGCCCAGAGAATCCTCTTGCAGCACCGCACAGGGGAGACGCCCGTCGGGGTCGTTCGAGACGCCTACAGGCCGGGCGAGCAGGTGGTCCTAACCTCTCTGGGCCAGATGCTCCAGCATTCGTTCGATATGAGGACCGTGGTCATCGTGGGGAACTCTTCAACCAAGGCCCAGGGCGGAGTCATGGTGACTCCCAGGCAGTACCCTTCCTGATAGACTAGTACTTAGTTCCATAAATCCGCGTACATAAGGCCTGCCCTAACCCCGCTCACCCTGAGCTTGTCGAAGGGTAAACCGCTCATGGTTCGACAGGCTCACCACGAGCGGTCGATTATGACGCCCTTTCCCGCAAGTGGGTACTAGCTGGTATGGGCCACCACACGGCCCGCTGGCAACCTGGCGCTCAGCTCCTCGATCACCTGGTCTGCGGAAAGGACTCGCCCCCACATCATGGCGCAGTGCAGCATGGTAAGGTCATGAAATAGAGGGGACTGAGAGGCACAGGCGTCGTCCACCAGAACCACCTTATAGCTGAGATCAACGGCTACCCTGGCCGAGGACTCCACACAGGCATGGGTAGCGGCACCGGTGAAAACAAGGGTGTCGATGCCCATGTTGCGAAGCACGAGGTCCGTGTTTGAGCCCACGAAGGCGCTCTGGGCCACCTTGTGTATAACCAGGTCGCCCTTCTGAGGCTGAAGCTCAGGGATGACCTGGAACTGGGGGGTATCAGTGGGCTCCTGGATGCCCGTGATTGCCAGGTGCCCCTTGTCCTGAACGCGGGCATTAACGGAGCGATCTCGCCCGTCGCCAAAGTAGGAGCCTGAGGTGGTGTAGACGACCTGCATCCGATGCTGACGGAAGGCGTCGATGAGCCTCCGTATGGCGGCAATGGCCGGTCCCTGAGTGGCGAAATAGTAGTCCGCCCCTTTGCCTCCTTTGAGGTACATGGTGCGGGCGACCCCAAATGGGGCGTCCTTGTCGCACTGGAACCGGGTCATGTCAATCACCATCAGGGCCGTCCTGGAGGGCTCCAGGGGAAAGGCCCGCTCCGTGAACCAGGGTATGTCCTGGAGATGTTTGCGCCAGGTGCCTATGCCGTAGGACTTGTTCTCATAGACCATAATACGTGCTCCTCCGCTAAGGGTTCGCTCACTTGGGATCGGCGTACTCCAGGAGGCTGGCAGGGGTCCATTTCTTTGCCTTGGGGCTGCTCCCTCTGAGCTAGACCAGCCGTTCCATGACCTGGCCGCAAACTAGCATATCACCTCTGGGGTGTCAAGGCTAAAACCGACCACTGGAGCTGGCCTGTACAATATAGTCCAATATAATGGGGTAGGAACGGAAGCACTAACCTTAACTGATCCTTGCATGGGGAACTAAACATGCCCGATACAGGGCAGCGCCTCGTCATTGCGAGTCCCGACACAGTCGGGACGTGGCAATCTGGAAGTATGGGGGTGTGCTCCGTCCCCGCCAGATTGCTTCGCTCGCAGACTCGCTCGCAACGACGAAGGTGCGGCGAGGTTTAGGGCTCAATGCAAGGCTCTGTAAATGGATAGCGCAACTCAGCCTTCCAACAGAGAGGTGCCGTATGAAACAGGAGTACGGGCTCTACATAGACGGCCAAGAGGTGAATGCACAGGACGGCGGCGTCTTTGATGTGCTGAACCCCGCTACAGGCGAGGTCGCCTTCCGCGTTGCCGAGGGCAGAGAGGCAGACGTCGACCGTGCGGTAGAGGTGGCTTCGCAGGCCTTTGAGGACCGGCGTTGGCGCGGGCTTCATCCCAGAGAGCGGGCCCGGGTGATGATCCAGGCGGCCCAGCACCTCATGAAGAACATAGACGATCTGGCTACTATCGAAACCCTCTCCAACGGTCGGCCTATTCGTGAAATGCGCTCCCAACTCAGGCGAGTGCCCGAGTGGCTGGAGTACTTCGCTGCCCTCATTCAGGCAGCCGAGGGCCACGTAACCCCCTTCCAGGGCCCCTACCTCAACTACGTACGGCGCATTCCTCTGGGAGTCGTGGGGCAGCTCACGCCGTGGAACCACCCCCTTCTCATCGCCATGAAGAAGGTGGCGCCAGCCCTGGCCGCCGGGAACTCCATAGTGGTCAAGCCTTCTGAGCTGGCCCCTATAAGCGTCATCGAGCTGGGACGAATCTTGACTGAGGCGGGCGTGCCGTCGGGGGTGATAAACGTGGTCCCCGGGTTCGGGCCGATTGCTGGGAAGGCTCTGGCAGAGCACCCTGGGCTCGCCAAGCTGGACCTGACGGGAGGCACGGCAACGGGCCGCATCATCGCCCAGGCAGGCGGGCGCAACCTGGTCCGTGTAACCTGCGAGCTGGGGGGCAAGGCCCCGGTAATCATCTTCGAAGACGTAAACGTGGGGGAGGCCGTGGCCGGTGCAGCCTTCGCCGCCTTCATCGCCAGCGGTCAGACCTGTGTCCAGGGGGCCCGCATCCTGGTACAGAGGACGATCTATTCGGAGGTGGCCCAGCGGCTGGTGGCGAAGGCGGCATCCCTTCGCCTGGGAGACCCGATGGACCCCAGGACCCAAATGGGGCCGCTGGTCTCGGCTATGCAACTGGAGAAAGTGATGAGGGAGATAGAGAAAGCCGAAGAGGAGGGATCGACCATCCTCTTCGGCGGCAGGAGGTCTGATGACCCTTCCCTCGCTCGAGGCCACTTCCTGCTGCCGACCGTAGTCGGCTCCGTCACGCCGGGCATGAGGATCGTCCAGGAGGAGCTCTTCGGTCCGGTGACGGTCCTGATGCCCTTCGACACCGAGGAGGAGGCCATAAAGCTGGCGAACAACTCCCGCTACGGCCTCTCCGCCGGCGTCTGGACCCGTGACGTCAAGAGGGCCCACAGAGTGGCCCAGGCGCTGGAAGCAGGGGTTGTCTGGATAAACGACCACCACCGCATCGATCCGTCTCTGCCCTGGGGCGGCATGAAAGAGAGCGGCATGGGTCGCGAGAACGGCTGGGAGGCCCTGTGGGAGTACACCCAGTCCCAGAGCATCGTCGTAAACCTGGACCCTGTCCCCTTCGACTGGTACGCTACCGAGGAGGCGGTCCGCTACAGTTGAGGATGCCGCGCAATAGTGGTAGATTCAGTCCCAGGGCTCAGGTGAGGTAAGTGGGCCTGGGACAATGCGCCAGGAGGATGACCATGACCCAGCTTGTGCGAGAAAAGTGTATGGCCTGCCACGCGGACTCGCCCCACGTTACGGCAGAGGAGATGGCCCAGCTCCATCCCCAGGTGCCTGAGTGGCAAGTGATCCATGAGGAGAACCGTAAGCTGGAGCGCCGCTTCCGGTTCAGAGACTTCCGGCAAGCACTGGCCTTCACCAACAGGGTAGCCGAAGTAGCAGAGGCCGAGGGGCACCACCCGCGTATTGTGACAGAGTGGGGACGCGCCACCGTCACCTGGTGGACCCACAAGCTCAAAGACCTTCACCGCAACGACTTCATCATGGCCGCCAAGACGGACATGGCCTACCAGGAGTTCCTCTCAGGTGCAGGGCGATGACCGCGGGAGAGCTCTGGGAGGTCATCGTGGTAGGGGCGGGCAACGCCGCCCTCACCGCCGCCCTGGCAGCCCGGCAGGAGGGGGCCCGCGTGCTGGTCATGGAGAAGGCCCCCAAGGAGCTAAGAGGCGGCAACACCAGGTTCTCCGGCGGGCTCTTCCGCTTCGCCTACCGGGGCCTTGAAGACGTTGCACATCTCTTGCCCCACATGGAGGAGAAGCAGCTTCAGGCCTTGGACGTGGGAACGTATACGGAGGAGCACTACTACCATGACATCATGCGCATCACTCACGAAGAAGCGGACCCTCGGCTCGCGCGGGTCGTGATCAGCGAGTCCCTCGCCACCATGGAGTGGCTGACGGCCTGCGGGGTAGAGTGGGAGTTAACTTCCCTGTTCAATGCCACGGTCGGCGGGAGGAAGATCTTCAGCCCCGGCAGCGTGCTCCAGGCCAAGGGAAAAGGCATCGGCCTTTCAGACAGGCTTTTCCGGGCTGCCGAAGGCCACGACATATCGATCATGTACGATACCAAGTTCGTGAAGCCTCTTGTGGACTCCAGGGGTGCCATCTCCGGAGCCCTTGTGCGTGGCTCGGATCAGGTATATGAGGTGTCATGCGGAGCCCTTGTGCTGGCCTGTGGCGGCTTCGAGGCCAACTCTGAGCTACGAGCCCGCTATCTGGGAGGCGATTGGGACAGGGCCAAGGTAAGAGGCACCAAGTACAACACCGGGGAGGGGCTTATGGCGGCCCTGGAGATGGGGGCCAAGCCTTCAGGCCACTGGCGGGGCTGTCACGGCACTCCTATCGACGCGAGCGCCCCCGCTGTAGGAGACCTCAAGCTAACGGACCTCACCAACCGGCTCTCCTATCCCTATGGCATCATGGTCAACAGGCTGGGCAGGCGCTTCGTAGACGAAGGGGAGGCGCTGGCCCAGTACACCTACGCCAAGATGGGGGCCTCCATCCTGGCCCAGCCGGGCTCTGTAGCCTATCAGATCTTCGACCAGAAGACTGTCACCCTCCTGGAAAAGCGGTATCAGACCGGCACTCCCGTAGTGGCAGACAGCCTTGAAGAGCTGGCCCTCCGCCTGGGCCTCGGTCAGGGGACACTTTCGAAGACGGTGCAGGAGTTCAACGCTGCCGTTCAGGACGGAGCCTTCAACCCGGCCGTGGAGGACGGCAAGGGCACCCGCGACCTTGAGCCTCCCAAGGCTAACTGGGCCCAACGCCTGGACTCGCCTCCCTACGTGGCCTACGCCGTCACCGGGGGCATAACCTTTACATTCGGCGGCCTGGAGATCGATACCCAGGGGCAGGTGTTGGATACGGAAGATAGGCCTATTCCAGGGCTGTATGCCTCGGGAGAGCTTACGGGCAAGTTCTTCTACCACAACTACCCAGGCGGGGCAGGGCTCATGCGGGGGGCCGTATTCGGGCGCATAGCGGGCACCAGCGCGGCACACTATGCTCGACTGGCGCAGGGCCGGTAGAGAGAGATAATGTCACCGGCGCGTTGTAGCCGTTGTGTCCCACCTGCGAAATCCGTATCATAGTAATCTAGGCGCGCCGATCATGCGGCAGACAGTCGTCAGGGAGCAAAAGACAAGCAGCGTGCCGGAGCGGTGTAAATGCTGGGCGCCATTCTGATATCCCTTCTGATAGGCACTTTCATCGGGGTCATAGCATCCCAGTTCATGACCCCATTGGTCCTGGGGGCAAAGGAGCGCTACAAGAGACAGGCTAGACAACTGCTAGGCTCCCCCAATCCCAGCCCGGAGTCTGCCCGATACCTGGCATTGCGGCTGGGCCCCTTCGCCGATCCGGAGGCCGTTGACCTCGTCAGGCGTCTGAACGACCTGGCCCTGGGCCACTGACCCAGCCATCAGGCCTTGGCCCGCAGCCTTCTCCGGACCTTGTCACTGGTCAGCTCTCGCAGGGCATCGGAGGCGACCCATCGCCCGCTTCTTGAGCCCATACTCTGGATATCCCTGGCTGCCTCAACAGCTTTGCTGTTCAGATAGAGATTCCGCTTGCCTATCTGCCTCAGGGCCCAGTTGACCGCTTTCATGACGTTGTTACGGCCATCGGCTGCTCCGCTCCTGATGAGGGGAAAGAACTCCTCAAAGCGATCGTCTTCAGCCTTCTTGTCATGGACAGCCAAGCAGGCCATCAACACGAACCCAGCCCGCTTGACGAACTCCTCCTCCCGGGTGCTCCACTTAGCGACCTTCTGGTAGGCAAAACTGGTCTTATCGAAGAGGTTGGCGCAGCACTGGTCGCAGACATCCCAGGAGTCAAAGTCCTTTGCCCACTCCTCAATCTGTCTTTCGGTAACGGCCCTGGAGTCGTCCACCATGCTGGCCAGTATCCGGGCCTCGTGAACGCCTGATGCCCAGAGCTGCTGGGCCAGCAGATGATCGCGGCCCGTGTCCTTGGCCATTTCGCGTAGCTTGGGGATGGATATGCCCCAGGTGTTCCGTGGGTTAATGCCAAAGCGGGCCATGCCCGCCACCGCTTCAGGATTGGACAGGGACCTGAGCCTATCCATCACCTCGTCAATCTGCATGCTAGAAACAGAGTGCGGCTAGCAGGGTAGGCACGTAGTTGGGATGACCTGCCGCCGTCCGCACAGTACCTGGTACCTCCCCAGCAGAACAAAAAGAGGACCTTGAGGATAGGCCTCTCTAGGGAGCGTCCTTTGGCTCCCGTCCCTGGCCCAGCAGGGCAACAACGTCTCGGGCCGTCTCCTTGGCCAGCTCAACGCACACCGGCGGCGGAAAGCCGACGCGGGACATGGCAGCGGACGGGGCCGCCCAGTCCACGCCAGAGATGTCTTGGCAGTGCAGGCTAGGGAAACGGCCCTCCACCCGCTTTCGAAACTGGCCTTGCAACTGGCCTGCCTTCTCGCGAAGCCACTGGTTATCGGAGGGGTAAAAGACGTCCAGCCACTCATGAGAGGGACGAGAGGGATGCTGGAGCTCCGCCGTCTTCATTTCGCTGGCCTTCTCGCCCAGGGTCAGAAGGCCAGCCAACAGCACCCCGCACACAACCCCCTGGCCACGCCCTAAACCCTGGGCCGCGGCTATCAGCAGGTCATCACGCACCTTCAGGTGGTCCCCCAGGGCCAAGAGCACCGACTGGCAGCAGGACCACCCCTGGGCAAAGTAGCGCTCTACAGCCTGGGACACCTCCCGGAGCTCCGTTTCCTCAGCCATGCCTCACCCCCCTCTCAGGCTACCCTTCCCAAAGGGGACATTGGACAGCTAGTTGGCAGACCCCTTGCATCGCTCAAGTAGCTCTTTCCACTCCTCATCGATGCGGCGCTGGATCCCGTCGACGAGGCCCTTGTTCTCGTCCTTAAGCAGGTGGGAGAAGCGGCCCTGGCTCTGAAACCAGCCGGTGATCGGCTCCCTCTGCCGCGGCCTGTGGCTCAGCCTCCAGACGCCGTGGTCCACCTCGTACAGAGGCCAGAGACAGGTATCGGTGGCCAGCTTGCTAATTCTAATGGTGTCCTTGGGATCGTGGCGCCAGCCCCGGTTACACGGCGCCAGCACGTTGATGAAGGCAGGCCCATCCACAGCGGCCCCTCGCTGCACCTTGGTCATGAGGTCCTTCCAGGCGTGCACCGCACTCTGGGCCACATAAGGAATGCGGTGGGCAGCCACAATAGCCGTCATGTCCTTGCGCCACTCAGCCTTTCCCTGGAGGGCTGGCCCCACAGGGGTGGTTGTCGTCCAGGTCCCGGAGATGGTAGCGCCGCTTCGCTGGATCCCCGTGTTCATGTACCCCTCGTTGTTGATGCAGATGTAGAGGAACCGGTGACCCCGCTCCAGGGCCCCGCTCAGCCACTGGAGGCCGATGTCATAGGTGGCACCGTCCCCGGCAAAGACCACAAAGGCGATGTCGCGGGCTTCCAGACGCCCTTTCCGGACCAGGGCTTTATAAGCGGCCTCTACTCCACTTATGGTTGTAGCGGCGTTCTCAAAGGCGCTGTGAATCATGGGGCTGAGCCAAGCTGTCTCGGGAAACTTGGTAGTGGAAACCTCCAGACATCCCGTAGCCAACGACACCACTGCAGGCTTCCCCAGGGCGTAGAGCACCTGGCGCACGACGATAGACTCGGAGCAGCCGGCGCACAGGCCATGGCCCGGCGCCAGTGTCTCTGGCTGGTCGGCCAGTTCCCTAAGCGAAACCGTCATCGCTACTCCCTCACTCCCAAATAGAGGATTGGCTCCCTCCGTTGCTCCTCGAGGCCCATCAGCCGGAGCTGGGAGAAAGCCTCCTTGATAATCCTGACGGGCGTGTTCCTGCCACCTAACCCATGCACAACGTTAACCAGATACGGCGACAGCATTCGCTGGGAGAGAGCGGCCATGACCTCCAGATAGAGGGAGCTGCCCGGCGCTCCTAATGAGAGACTCCTATCCAAGACACCCACCAGCTTGGCCCTTCTCAGGGCTTGGGCCACCTCCTCCGCAGGGAAAGGCCGAAAACACCGTACCCTGACGACACCTGCCCTTACACCATCCTCCCTCAGGTTATCTACGGCAATCCGCACCGTCCCGGCAGTGGAGCCCATGACCACCAAGACCACCTCCGCATCTTCCGTCCGATACTCCTCCACCAGATTGTAGTGCCGGCCTGTCAGCTCGCCGAACTCCTGCAAGGTAGCTGCCACTACTGGGAGGGCGTTCTTCATTGCTTCTATCTGCTGACGCTTGTGTTCGTAGTAGTACTCATTTGGGTCCAGAGCTCCGAAGGTAACCCGCCTCTGAGGGTCCAGGAGAGAATAGAGCGGCGAGTAGGTCCCGACAAAGGAAGCTACTACCTCATCGGGGAGGACCTCCACACCCTCTACCGAGTGAGTCACAGTAAACCCGTCAATCACGTTGACGCTGGGCAAGAGCACGTCCCGATGCTCGGCAACGCGCTGGACGATGAGGGCCTGGTCATAAGCCTCCTGGGGGTTCTCGCCAAAGAGCATCACCCAGCCCAAGTCCCGCATAGCCATGGCATCTGAGTGGTCACACATAATGTTGATAGGAGCGGAAAGAGCCCTGGTGCACAGGTGCATGACTATGGGCAGCCGCATGCCGGAGGCCACGCCCAGAACCTCCCACATGAGCGCCAGCCCGGGCCCCGATGTAGCCGTATGGGCCCTTGCCCCAGCAGCCGCAGCGCCGATGCAGGCGCTCAGGGCCGCATGCTCGCTCTCCACGTGGATCATCTCAGTGCCCACTTTCCCCTCGGCGACGCTTTCGGAGAAGGCCTCCACGATGACGGTCTGGGGAGTTATCGGATACACGGCCACTACATCGGGGTCTATCTGCCTCATGGCGTAGGCCACGGCCTCGCCGCCGCTCAGGGCAACTGCGTTGCCCCTCGCCTGTATCCTGACACTACCGGCTCTAACCTGCCTTGCCATGTCGCCTTACCTCTTAGATCCGGCTATAGCCTGGGCTCGTCCACCATCACGATGCACTTCTTGGGGCACTCGACAACGCAGATGGCACAGCCCTTGCAGTGGTCATAGTCTACGCCTGTGAGCTTCCCCTTCTCCACGGTGAAGGCGCTATCGGGACAGAAGATCCAGCAGATCATACAGTGAGTGCATTGACTGAAGTCGATAACGGGCCTGCTTGTGCGCCATGACCCCGTCTCCGTCTCCGCGGAGCTTCCAGGCTGGGTGACCACGCTTCCTATCGGCAAGGACCGCCAATCTTTCAGTTCCATGCCACCCCTCGCACTTGCGCCCTTTGGTAGCCCTGGTGGAGGGCTTCCAGGTTGGCCTGTACCACCTTGGCCCCCATCCTTAGGCCCAGTCGCTCCTTAATGGTCTCCTCCATGACACCAAGGGGGACGATGGGGACCACCCTGAGGAAGGCTCCCAGCACGGGACTGTTGGGAATGTTCCTCCCCAGCAGCTTCATGGCTATGCCAGTCGCGTCAACAGTGCACACCAGAAGGTCCCTTAGCTGAAGCCTATCCACAAGGGCCTCACAGGAGGCAGAGGTATTCACCACCAGAATGCCCCCTTGGATAAGGCCCTCCAATATTTTCACGCGGCCCAGGAGGGTGGAGTCCAGCACGACCACAACCTGGGGTTCAAGGACATGGCCCCTCTCCTGGGGATGCTCCCGCCCCACACGGGTATAGGCCATCAGAGGAGCTCCTGAACGTTCAGCACCAAAATCGGGTAGGGACTGAGGGAAAAGGCCCTCCTTGAGAGCCGCCTCCGCCAGAAGACGGCTGGCAGTCACCACCCCCTGACCTCCACGACCATGCCACCGCACCTCCACCGGGAGCTTGAGGGCCAGAGCCTCAACAGACATGGCTAACCCTTTTCATGTTCGCTTTGCCACATTTACACCCAGTACACCAGATGATCTCAGTAGACCATGTGCATTGTTTATACTGATTCTATTGATTATTAACAAGCTATTCTACTACTCGCCTCTTCAAGAGGCAACACCCTGTACAGCCCTTTCCGTCAAGCCTCTTGCCAGCAGCCAGACAGCAGCGCTTCCGCCGCAAGGGCCAACCAACGGCCCCTCCGTAGAATCTGTTCGGAAAACCCTCACCCCACGTGGGATCAGCTAGCTGTATTTGACAAAGATGTTCTTGACCTGGGTGTAGTTCAGCAGGGCCTCCAGGCTCTTTTCTCGACCGAACCCGCTCCTTCTCATGCCGCCAAAGGGAAGCTCCACGCCGCCGCCAGCACCGTAGCTGTTGATGAAAACCTGGCCGGCCCTTATCTTGGAGGCCAGGTAGTGGGCCCTGGACAGGTCCCTCGTCCAGACAGCCGCCACCAGACCGTAGGGGGTGGCATTGGCCAGCTTGAGGGCCTCTTCCACTCCCGAGAAGGCGGTGACGGTGAGGACAGGGCCAAAGATCTCCTCGGAGAATACCCTGGCCGATGGCGCCACCTCGTCCAGGAGGGTCGGCAGGAGGTAGTAGCCCTTCCTCAGCCTGCTGTCCTCCGGAGGGACCCCACCCGTTACCACCCTGGCACCCTCCTGGGGCGCCAGTTCGACGTACCCCAGGACAGCCTCGCGCTGCCTTGCAGAGATGAGCGGGCCCATGTCCGGGTCCTCCAGAGGATGGCCCAGTCGGGTGGCCTGGAAGCGCTCCTTCACCTCCCGGACCACAGCGTCATGCACAGACTCCTCTACCAGAAGTCGGGAGCCAGCGGAGCAGGTCTGGCCACAGTTCTGGAGGATGGACCGCACGATGGCGGGGAGGGCCTTCGCCATCTCTGCATCGGCAAAGAGAAGGTTGGGGGACTTGCCCCCCAGCTCCAGGGTGACGGGCACGATGTTCTCCGCCGCTGCCTTCATCACGGAGATGCCCACCTCCACGGAGCCTGTGAAGGTGAGGTGGTTGATGCCCGAATGGGAGGCCAAGGGTGCCCCCGCCTCAGTACCGTAGCCAGTAATAACGTTGAGCGCACCAGAAGGTAGGCCTCCCTCCTGGGCTATGCGGGCCATCTCCAGGCACGTGAGGGAGGCCTCCTCCGCCGGCTTGACCACGACGGTATTACCTGCGGCAAGGGCCGGGGCGATTCCTCTGGCCCCTATTTGAATCGGGTAGTTCCAGGGGATGATCTGGGCAGAGACGCCGTAGGGCTCCCGCACGGTGAAGTCCAGGGCTCCTGGCATAACCGGGATGGTGCTGCCCATTATCTTGTCGGCCACGCCGCCGTAGAACTCGAAGTACCGGGCGGCCACCTCTACGTCGGCGCGGGCCTGGCTTATCGGCTTACCGGTGTCCAGGCTCTCCAGAGTGGCCAACTCCTCCTTCTGCTGGCGGATAAGCTCGGCGATCCTAAAGAGGATACGCCCTCGCTGGACCGGCACCATCTCCTGCCAGGCATTGCTCTCAAAGGCCATACGGGCCGCCTCCACCGCCTTATCCACATCCTGCTTGTCCCCCCTGGCCAGGTGGGCCAGGACCTCCCCCGTTGCCGGGTTATACGTCTCGAAGAGCTGGCCAGACGAAGGCGCTGCCCACTGGCCAGCTATGAAGTGCTCGTACCGCCTTACGTTCTCTCGGGTAGACGTGCTGGCTGCTCCAGACCGATTTGCCATCTCTCCCTCCTGGTGTTCAATTGCAGCAAGCCCCTATACCCAATTCTATCAGTCTCGGGGCATAGGCTAGCATCTCACGGCCAGCAGCGGGCAACGATGAGGGTAGGCGAAGGGAAGGCGAAAGCCGCTAGCGGCCCGCGGCGCCAAAGGCCTCAAGAACGGCCGCGGTATGGAGCATTCCCTTGAGGAAGTCCTCCAGCCTTATGTGCTCGTCAGGAGCGTGAGGCCGGCTGTCGATGTAACCTACGCCAGCGCTGGCCGCGGTGGGCTGTTTCAGGACCTCGGCGAAGTAGTACATGGGGCCGCTCCCCGCTACCGTAGGTATCACTACAGGCTCCTTGCCGTACACCTCCCTGGCCGTTGACTCCAACAGCGTCACCCAGGGGGAGTCCATAGGTGTTCTTGCCGGGGGAGAGCTACCACTGGACACCACCACCTCTATGTCCTCAAAGCCCTCGGCCTTCAGGTGCGTCTTGAGCTGCTCCAGCACCTCCTCCGGCCTCTGGCGGGGAACAAGGCGGAAGTCCAGCTTGGCCCTCGCCACTGAGGGAAGCACCGTCTTGGCTCCCGGCCCGGTGTACCCTGCCTCAAGGCCGCAGATGGAGGTGCTGGGCTCCAGGAGATACCTCCGGCGCGCCTCCTCGCCCTGGAGCCCCAGGACGAAGGCGCTCAGGCCCAGGCTGGCCCTGATCTGCTCCTCCTCCGGTGGCATGCGCCGGATGGCCTCCACCTCCTGGGAAGTGGCAGGCTGAACACTGTCGTAGAAACCCCTGATCTTGATGGTCTCGCCGGGGCCCTTGATGCTGTCCAGGGCCCACAGAAGACGCCAGGCCGGGTTGGGCACCACCGCGCCCAGAGAGGAATGGACGTCTCGATTCGGGCCCCGGGCCACCAGCTCCACGTACAGGATCCCCTTGAGGCCCAGGCTGATTATGGGCCGGCCATCCCAGGTGACACTTCCCGCCTCCCACAGGCAGGCATCCGCCTGGAGGAGTCCCCGATGCTCCTCAACGAACGCTGGAAGATAGGTGCTGCCGGTCTCTTCCTCCCCCTCCAGGAAAAACTTGACGCGGCAGGGCAGCCGACCGCGAACTCGCAGGAGCGCCTTTACGGCGTTCAGACGCGCCACAAACTGGCCTTTGTCATCGTACACGCCGCGAGCAAAGACCTTTCCCTCCCGCACCGTGGGCTGGAAGGGAGGCGAGTGCCAGAGCTCCAGGGGCTCCGCCGGCTGCACATCGTAGTGATCGTAGATGAGCAGGGTCCTCGCTGAGTCGCCCGCTATCTCGCCGTACACAACGGGCGGGCCGCCGCGGGTGGGCAAGAGCTGGGCCCTTGCTCCAGCTTCCACCAGCATGGCCCTGGCCAGCTCGGCACACTCGGCCACGCCCAGGTTCTGGGCGCTGACGCTCGGCTGCCCGCAGAACCGCAGAAGGTCCTCCAGGGCATCCTGCTGGTGCTCCTGGATGTAGCTCGCCACTTTTGCGTCCACCACTAGGCCCTCCACCGTTTGGCCAAGGTTGAGAGCATTGTAGGCAACCCCTCTCTCCCTGGTCAAGGCCGACGCCCTTGTTCAGCCACAGCACGAGTGCTAGTGTAATGCTGGGGTACTGGACCTGGCACCGTCCAAGAGGAGGCTACCATGCCCATGCTGCACTCTCCTGCACTCCTGGAAGTGGCCCTTCAGGTACTGAAATCAGCGGGCGCCAGCGACCAGGAGGCCCGCACCGTCGCTGACCACATGATAGGCGCCAACCTGGCGGGCCACGACTCCCACGGCGTCATCCTCCTCTCCACCTACGTGGAGCGCATCAGGAAGGGCCACATCAGGCCGGGCGCCCCATTCCAGGTGGTTCAGGAGACCCCTACCACCGCCGTGGTCAACGGCAACTGGGGCTTCGGCCAGGTAGTGTCAACCCGGGCTACCGAGCTATGCATTGCCAAGGCCAGGTCCCATCAGATAGCCGCGGTCACCGTTTTCCAGCAGAGCCACGTGGGCCGCCTGGCCGACTACCCCCTCATGGCGGCCCGAGAGGGCATGGTGGGCCTCATGACCTGCGACTCGGGGCGCACCTCCAAGTCGGTGGCGCCATTCGGCGGTCGAGGCAAGCTGCTGGGCACCAACCCCATATGCATCGCGATCCCCAGCGACCTGCCGGGACCCGTCTTCATCGACATGGCTACCAGTGCCGTGGCCGCCAACAAGATAAGACTGTACGAGGCGAGGGGTCAGCCTTTGCCCCAGGGATGGATTATGGACCAGGACGGGCGCCCCTCCACAGACCCCAAGGACTTCTTTCAAGGGGGAGCCCTTTTACCGGTAGGCGGAGACCAGGCCCACAAGGGCTACGGCCTCTCCTTCATGGTGGAGGTCTTCTCAGGCCTCCTTACGGGGCTGGGCTTTGGCCACGATCCGGACGGACCCCACAACGATGGCAGCCTTATCCTGGCCTTTCGGGTGGACGCCTTCCAGCCCCTGGAGAGGTTCAAGAGGGATGTCCATGAGTTCGTCTCGTACCTGAAGAGCGCCTCCCCGGCGCCAGGCTTCGATGAGGTCCTGTATCCCGGAGAGCCAGAGTACCGCACCTCGCGCAAGCGCCAGGCAGAGGGCGTGCCCATTGAGGATGAGACCTATGCCAGGCTTCGGCGGCTGGTGGATGAGCTGGGCCTGCCGGCCACCCTGCTGCCAGGGGTCCCGTAGACAGGCGACACCGGAACCCGCAGCCCGCGCTCCAGACCCAAGAGCATGGATGACGCATCAGATGCACGTTTTCGATTCTTTGTCACCGAGTCTCGACGACGCTAGTCAACTTCTTCCCTCAGGTGTATATTATCGGTAATAGGCTTGATTCTTATCGGCGGAGGTGAGCCATGGCACAGCATCCACGCGTTGGAAACAAGGTCATCGGAGAAATCACCAGCCTCAAGGGCACGTGTGGCTTTGGCCACAAGGCGGGAGACAAGTTCGAGATAAGCTGCCACGACACGGCTGGACTGTGCGGCTTTTTCTACCACGACATCTTCCCGAACCTTCAGATGCTCCAGTTCGGTGGTTCCACCCCCTGGGGTGAGAACAAGGACGTGGTGGAGCTGGAGTGCCCCGACAGGTTCAACTCCGTGAAGATCAAGCTCACACGCGTGAAAGGATAAGTCGCACGCGGGCCCCGCATGCCAGGTGTAGTCCTCACACCGGCCCGCTGACTTATTTCATAGGGCCTTCCGTTGACAGCTCCCTGCTTGGCTCGTAAGATATGTCGTTGAGACTCGGGCGGCGGGACTGTCCGATCATAGAGGTTGCTCCCCTGAACAAGGGATGCAGAGAAGAGAGTAGGGGTTGAGAAGCAGTCGGGGCCCTGGGCTTATACTTCTGGCGCTGCCCTTCCTCCTCCTTATCGTCCTCGCTGCCGCCGGCGCGCTCCGGGCAGCCACCGTCCAGGCCCAACCTCCGCCGTTTCCCCTCATCTTCAGCGGCTCCGTGACGGTGGGCGGTAATGTCGCTCCTGACGGGCTGAACGTGTCAGCCCGGCTGCCGGGAATTACCAAACCCTTCGGGCCGGTGCAGACCAGCGGCGGCAGGTACTCGGCCCTCTCCGTGGGGCCTCCAGATAGCAGCTACTCCGGCAGGACCATAACCTTCTGGCTGGAGGACCTGGTGCAGGCCCAGGAGACCGTCGTCTACATGGTCCCTTCCATTGACAGCCTGTTCAGGACCGCGAACCTCACCTTTCCCGCTCTACCGGCCACGCCTACGCCCACCGCCACCGCGGCGCCCACACCCACGGCGACGCCCACCGCTACTCCCGGCCCTTCGCCAACACCCACCCCAACGCCTGCGCCCACGCCCACCCCAACGCCAAAGCCACCTGCCACGGCGGAGCTCCGCCCTTCCAGCAGCGCCGAGAGACGAGGCTCCGAGTTCATCTTGCTGGTGCGTGTCGACCCTCAGGGCAGAACCCTGGCCCGTGGCGAACTGGTGGTCTCCTTCAATCCCAAGGACGTCAAGCTAGTAGAAGCCGCCCCCGGTGACCTTCTGGGCACGCTGCCTCTGGAGCGCAAGACCGTCACAGAGGGCTCCCTGGCCTATCGCCTCGTGGCCGACGTGGCGCCATCTCAGGCTACGCCCGCCGGAACGTTGGCTAGATTGCGCTTCCGTGTGACCAACAAGGCCTCCACCACCACCATAATCAGTCTGGACAGGGTGGACGTGGGAGACGCCGCAGGAGAGACCAGCACGCTGCGCATCCAGACCAGGGCTTTTACCCTGAGGGTGACAGGCCTCCCTGGTGACATCAACGGAGACAAGAAGGTGGAACTCCTGGACCTGGCCCTGCTGGGCTCCAAATGGGGCCTGAAAGAGGGCGGTGCCGGCTTCGATGCCCGCGCCGACCTGGACGATAGCGGCGACATTGGTGCGCCTGACCTAACCATCCTGGCTGGCAACTACGGCGGGGAGGAATAGGAATGACCCGCCTTGCCCTGCTCCTGGCTGCTGTTGGACTCCTGGTAGTCTTGGCGTGTGCCCAGGAAGCCCCTACACCTACATCTGCGCCTGCACCTACACCTACCTCAATCCCACTACCTACCCCGACGCCTACAACGCTCGCACCCACTCCTACCCCTACCAGGCCCCCTTTGCCCACGCCCACGCCCACAGCTACCCCAGTGCCAGAGCCCGTCCCTCCGCCTGGCGGAGTGGCGGTAAGGATAACGGCGCCAGTGGTGACACTCTCACCGGGGCAGGAGACTACCCTATCTGTGGAGCTCTTCCCCGGGGCTCTGGGTATAAGCGGAGGGGAGATAATCATCGGCGTGGACCCCAGGGCCCTGCGCCTCCTCTCCGTGGAGCCGGGGGACCTCCTGGGGGCCAATCCACTCATCGGCATCCAGTACGTAGCCGCTGACTCAGGCAACCTACGCATGGCCCTGGCCCGGGCCGGTGCTACCGCTGCACCCTCGCCCAGGGGAGTGCTTGTCCGGATACGAATGGCGGTCCTGTCCAACACCCCTGACGGCTCCTACCCTGTGCAAGTCACCTCCATCGGCCTAGCGGACCAGAACATCCAAAGGATTACACGGATAGAGGTCCAGCCCTTCTCTTTCCGAGTAACATCTGCAGCAGCACCTTCTACTCCAGGTCCTGCACCCACAGCCCCTGCGCCAACACCTCCCGGCAGATAAGAGTTCCCGGCAGCAGCTCCGTTGCCCCACAGGCCCCCCTTGAACTCGTGCAGAGAGTTGCATTAGATGGGGTTGCGCGGTATACTGAGCTTAAGGTTTCCTCTTGCTCAAAAGTGGGTCTTCAGCCCACTTTTTTAATGAGTGGGGGAGACTGGGGCGAAGATGAAGAGCGATTTTTTGCTGGCAGTGACCCAACTCGCCTCCGAGAGAGGACTGCCCAAGGAGGCGGTCATCTCCGCGGTCGAGGCGGCCCTTGCCTCGGCCTACAAAAAAGATAGCGTTGCAGCGGGACAGAACATAACGGTGCGCCTGAACCCCAACACCGGTGAGGTAAAGGTATTCACCCAAAAGAGCGTCGTTGCCGCCGTCACAGACCCCCGAAAAGAGGTCTCCGTTAAGGAGGCGAGACGGTACAAGAAGGAGGCTGAGGCTGGGGACCTCCTGGAGATAGAGATGCCCGAGCTCCAGTCGGCAGGGCGCATAGCGGCCCAGACGGCCAAGCAGGTGGTGCTGCAGCGTCTGCGTGAGGCGGAGCGAGAGCTAATATACGGAGAGTTCAACGCCAAGGTTGGTGATGTGGTGGCTGGGCGCGTAGAGCGCATTGAGCTCAGCCAGGTGGTCGTGGGCCTCACCCGTGCCGAAGCAACCCTGCCCAGAGAGGAACAGGTGCCCATGGAGCGATACCGCCCAGGGCAGACAAGCAAGTTCCTCCTATTGGCGGTCAACCGGACTCCAAAGGGCCCAGAGGTAATCCTCTCACGAACCCACAAGAACCTCCTTCGGCGTCTTCTGGAGCTAGAGGTGCCTGAGATATATCAGGGCACAGTGGAGATCAAGGCCATCGCGCGGGAGCCTGGTTCCCGCAGCAAAGTGGCTGTTGCCTCACGACAGGAGGGCATTGACCCGGTGGGCTCCTGCGTGGGACTGAGGGGCTTCCGCATACAGAACATTGTTAACGAACTTCAGGGCGAAAAGATTGATGTGGTGGCCTGGCACAAGGACACGGCCCTATTCATCGCCAACGCGCTGAGCCCGGCCCAGGTGGTGAGAACAGAGCTCAACGAGAAGGAGAAGGCTGCCCTTGTGCTGGTGCCGGACAAGCAGCTTTCCTTGGCCATAGGCAAAGAGGGCCAGAACGCCCGCCTGGCGGCCAAGCTCACCGGATTCAGGATCGATATTAAAAGCCTCAGCGAGTGGGAAGCCGAGAAGGTCCGCCATGAAGAGGAGGTTGCCGAAGCTCCCAGGGAGGCGGCGCTTCTACCAGTTGAGGCCCTGGTATTGGAGATAGCCACGGCTGCTGCGGCTCTAGCAGAGGCGCCTCCGGTGATACCCATCCCTGAGGCGCCTACCACGCCTGCTCCCACTGAGGTGGCAATGGAGCCTGCAACACCGGTGGCTGCTTCCTTGGAACCGCTGACCAGGGAGGTAGAAAAAGGGGCCCTGCCCCTGGAAGAGGTCCCGGAGGAGACCTGGTCCCTACAGAGGGTGGTCAAGGAGCCCGTCGGCGTGCGATTTGCCGAAGAGATCCTCCCGGGAAGAGGCAAGGCCAAAAAGGAGCGAAAAGGCGACGACGACAAAAAGGCCAAAGGAAAGAAAGTGAAACGGATCGTCCACTTCCAGGAGGAAGACTCCCTGGAGGACGCCCCCGAGGACGCCCCCTTGGAGGATGTTTAGCCCATGGCCCCCGTCCGGAAACACATCCCTGAGCGAAGCTGTATGATTTGTGGCACAAGAATGCCAAAACGGAACCTCCTGCGAATAGTCCGCACGCCAGCCGGTAGGGTAGAGGTGGACCAGTCTGGGAGGAGCGCCGGAAGGGGAGCATACGTTTGCGCCCTGCAAGGATGCAGGGAGAGCATGCCGAAGAGAATCAGGAGGCTAGAGCAAGTGCTGAAATTGGCCCTCCCCGAAGAGGAAAAGAAGCTCCTTCTCCAGCGAATTGATACCACGCTCAAGGATCGGTAGTCTCTCAACATGAAAGTGACGCCATGAGCACCAGGACCTTCCGGGAAGATGTAATAAAGGTGAAGGCCGGCTCCTCGGCCCCGGGCCAGGCACAAGGCCCGGAGCCCAGGGTGGTGGAACTGCCTCCTGCCCTCACTGTCAAGCAGCTAGGCGAGGCCCTGGGCGCCAGCCCAATAGAGATCATCAAGCAGCTTATGCGCAACGGCGTCATGGCCGCCATAAACCAGGTCATCGACTTCGACTCAGCGGCCATCGTTGCCGTAGATATGGGCTTTGAGGCCCGCCGAAAGGCAGGGACAGAAAAGGCCACCGGCCTTCTTCAGCAGCTCCTGACAGAAACCGGGGATGCCTCCCAACTGGAGCCGCGTCCCCCCGTGGTCACCATCATGGGCCACGTGGACCACGGCAAGACAACTCTCCTTGACACCATCCGACACAGCAACCTGGCCAGCCGCGAGGTGGGTGGCATCACCCAGCACATCGGGGCCTACCAGATCGAGTATAAGAGTCGGCCTATCACCTTCCTGGATACCCCGGGCCATGAAGCCTTCACAGCAATGAGGGCCCGGGGCGCACAGATCACTGACATCGCCATCCTTGTTGTCGCCGCCGACGACGGGGTTATGCCCCAGACCAGGGAGGCTGCTGACCACGCCCGGGCCGCAAACTTGCCCATCCTGGTAGCCATCAACAAGATAGACAAACCGGGGGCCGACGCCGAAAGGGTCAAGAGAGAGCTGGCCCAGATAGGTCTGGCGCCGGAAGGGTGGGGGGGGAATACCGTCATGGTCCCCATCTCAGCCAAGCAGGGCAGCGGCATCGACGACCTGCTGGAGACTCTTCTCCTCATGGCGGACATGAAGGAGCTGAAGGCCAACCCTAGCCGACCAGCAATTGGAGCAGTAATAGAGGCCAGGGTTGACAAGAGCAGGGGGCCAACCGCCACCGTTCTGGTGCAGCATGGCACCCTGAAGGTGGGCGACAACATAGTGGTAGGCGACACCTGGGGTCGGGTCAAGGCCCTTATCACAGACCTGGGCCGAAGAGTCAGGGAGGGCCTTCCAGGCACACCTGTCGAGGTCCTGGGACTGGCCCAGGTGCCAAAGGCGGGAGACCTGCTGGTTGCCGTCCCTGACGAGAAGACGGCCAAGCAGATTGTAGACGAGCGGCTGCGCCAGGCGAACCTGGAAAAGGCGGTAAGACGTCCCCTATCGCTGGAGAGTATCCTCAGCGACTCCAAGGGAGCGGAGACCAAGGAGTTGCTGCTCATCATCAAGTGCGATGTTCAGGGAAGCATAGAGGCAATTCAAGCGTCTGTTCAGAAGGTCAGCAGCGAAAAGGTAAGGGTGAGGGTCCTGCGGTCAGGGACGGGAAGCATAACCGAGAGCGATGTGCTGCTGGCCATAGCCTCCAAGGCTGTCATCATAGGCTTCAACTCGCGCCCTGAACCCGGTGCTCAGAGGCTAGCGGCCCAGGAAGGGGTGGAGATCCGCTTCTACGACATCATCTACAACCTGGTGGCCGACATTGAGAAAGCCCTGGCCGGATTGCTGGAGCCCCTAGTCAAAGAGATGCTAGAGGGCCATGCCGAAGTCAAGGCGGTCTTCTCCGGAACTAAGCACATCAAAGTGGCTGGCTGCCTGGTAAAGGACGGAAAGCTAGCCCAGGGCGCCACCTTGGTGGTGCTTCGGAGCAACAAGCAGGTATTCAAGGGCGTCCTCTCCAGCCTCCGCCGGTTCAAGGACGACGTGCACGAGGTGCCTGCTGGCACGGAATGCGGCGTTATCCTGCAAGGGTTCAACGACTTCCAGGTAGGGGACACCCTGGAGAGTTTCCGAATCGAGGCCCCGGACCAGGCCTCTCGCTAGCAGACCTCCCATCTCCTTAGGGAGAGGGCAAGCCATGAGCCACCGGATAGAACGGGTGAACATGCTTCTGCGCCAGGAGATAAGCACGCTGCTTGCGCGGGACGTTAAGGACCCCCGTCTGGCTGGCCTGGTTAGCATCACAGCAGTGGAATGCTCCATGGACCTACGCCACGCCAAGGTGTATGTCAGCGTGCTGGGCAGCCAGGAAGAGAAGGAGGAGGCCCTCAAGGGCCTGGCCTCCGCTTCAGGGTTCCTCCACCGGGAACTGAGACTCCGCCTGAAGCTGCGACACACGCCAGACCTGCGCTTCTTCCCGGACGACTCCATCGAGAGAGGCATCCGCCTCTCGGAAGTGATAGACGATCTGGAGTCCCAGGGCACCTCCAGCGGAGGATCCGCCCATAAGAAAGCTGAAAGGCCCTAGCTACCCCTGTCGTGGACGGCATACTTCCCCTGCTAAAGCCTACCGGCCAGACCTCCATGGAGGCCGTCAGGATCGTCAAGCGCCTCACGCGGGAGCGGAAGGTAGGCCATGCCGGTACGTTGGACCCTGCGGCGTCGGGAGTCCTACCCATCTGCTTCGGCCAGGCTACGAGAGTAATGATCTTCCTCGTCGACAGCCCCAAGATGTACAAGGCTACGGTACGGCTGGGCACAACAACGGACACCTACGATGCTGATGGCTCCGTCGTCAGCACCCAGGACCCCTCCGGGGTAACCAGAGAGGATGTGCTGAAGGCCCTGGAAAAGTTCCGGGGAACTATATTGCAGGTCCCGCCCATGTACAGCGCCCTCAAGCGGGAAGGCAGGAGACTCTACGAGCTGGCCCGAGCCGGCCTGGAGGTGCCCCGGGAGCCCCGGAAGGTCCAGGTCCTGCGCCTGGAGATGACCGAGTGGGCACCCCCCCAGGTGACCCTGGAGGTGGAATGCGGGCGTGGACTATACCTGCGCTCCCTTGCCCACGACCTGGGCCAGGCCATCGGCTGCGGGGGCCACCTGGCCAGACTTGTACGGCTGCGTAACGGCCCATTCTCCATCGAAAAGACCATTTCAGAAAATGAGCTGGAGGAGGCTGTCGCCGCCAACCGCTGGAAGGAACTCGTTCACAACCTGGACTCCGTCCTTACCCATCTGAAGGCGGCGATCGTGGGCCCGGCCACCGTGCGGGAGGTCCGCCAGGGCCGGCAGGTGGCCCTCGGGTATCGCACCTACCTTCCAACTCATGGAGAGAGGTGCCGGGTATACGACCTCCAAGGGCATCTTGTAGCCGTCTCGCGCTTCGACAGGTTCACCGGCTTCTGGCATCCCGACATAGTGTTCAGTCCGGCCCAGGGCAAGTGATCCCCCGTCAAACAGCCTGCTGGAAGCCGCCTACCCAGACCCTGGCCCTGCGCCCAGGCCCGGCTCCACCATTCGTTCTGGCTGAAGGAGCCTTCCCAACTCTTCCGGCGAGAGGTTAGTCCTCTCCCTGGCCACCTCTCGTATTGTGCGGCCCGTCTTGGCCGCTTCCTTGGCTATCTCGGCGGCCCTATCATAGCCTATGGCGGGCGCCAGGGCGGTCCCCAGCATCAGGCCGCGTTCAACCATCTCCGGCCCCTTCTCAGTAGCCGCCAGGCCCCGCACACAGCGGACATCGAAGCTCCGCACCGCAGCAGCCAGAAGCTCTATGGACTCCAGGAGGTTGTGGGCGGCCACGGGCATCATGGTGCTCAGCTCAAAGTATCCCCCCTGCCCGGCCAGGGCCACTGCCGTATCGTTTCCCAGCACGTGGGCCACCACCTGAATGAGGGACTCAGGGATCACCGGATTGACCTTCCCGGGCATGATGGAGCTGCCCGGCTGCACCTCCGGCACGACCAGCTCACCAAGGCCAGCCCTGGGCCCTGAACCCAGCCATCGGACATCGTTAGCGATCTTGTGCAGGCTTATGGCAACAGTCCTGAGGACGCCGCTGGCCTCCACCATCGCGTCCAGGGTGCTCTGGGCCTGGAAGTGGTTGTCGCTCTCCCTCACCATCACACCAAGGGCCTCACTCAAGTAGTGGCACACCCGTTGGGCGAACTCCGGATGAGTGTTGACCCCAGTGCCCACGGCTGTGCCTCCCAGGGCCACCTCCCGTAGCTCCTCCTGGGCATGGGCCAAGCGCCTCACGCCCCGTTCCACCTGGCCGTAATATCCCAGGAACTCCTGGCCCAGCCTGATAGGCGTGGCGTCCTGAAGATGGGTCCTGCCTGTCTTGATGATGCCCCAGAACTCCTCCGACTTGGCCTTCAGGGACCCGCCCAGGGCCTCCAACGCTGGCACCAGCTCCTCCTGGATGGCCGTCAGGGCTGCCAGGTGAATGGCCGTCGGTATCACATCGTTGGAAGACTGGCCCAGGTTCACATGGTCGTTGGGATGCACCAGGCGGGAGCCCAGAGCGCCACCCAGGAGCTCCCCAGCCCGGTTGGCGATGACCTCGTTGGCATTCGTGTTGGTGGAGGTGCCTGAGCCCGTCTGGAATATGTCCACGACGAACTGGTCGTCGAAGCGGTCATCGGCAACCTCCTGGGCCGCCTTGACTATGGCCTCACCGATCCTCCTATCCAGAAGCCCTAGCCCCGAGTTTACCCGGGCAGCACACAGCTTGATGAGGGCCAGGGCCCGGATGAATCGTCGAGAAAAGCGCAGCCGGCTTATGGGAAAGTTCAGCACAGCCCGCTGAGTAGAGGCGCCGTAGTAGGCACCATCAGGCACCTCCATCGAGCCCATGGAATCCCTCTCCACCCTTGCCTTCTGACCCGTCATGATCCGCCTCCTCTATAAGACCAGGTTGTTGCTCTCACCTTAGATTTTATCCCTAGTCAGCTCTATAAATGAAGTCGCTGGCTGCTGGACGAGTATACCCAGGGTCCTTCGGTTGTCACCTTAAACAGGCTGATGAAAAACCCTTTTCGACCATCCCCTTGCCCCCTTCCTGGCCAGGAAGGGGGTGGAAATTGTATCTGGGGGGCACCCCCAGACCCCCGCCAATCCCGACTTGTCGGGATCTGGACTTCCCTTTTTTCAGCATCCTGTTAAGCAAAGCGAAGGGCCTGGGGAGGGGCCCCACCCCAGATGCTTCGTCCCGACGTGTCGGGATTCAGCATGACAGAAAAAAGCTAACGTACCCCCTGGGAGTACACCCCCTTGACAGGGCCTTCTGGAACCCGCTAACATGACCTTGTAAACCCCTACCCACTGGGTGTGGGTGTGGAGGCATCATGGAGAAGGAAGCCAAGGAAGAAGCCACGAAGCGCCTGAGCTACATCACAGGACATGTGGAGGCGGTGGGCCGCATGGTAGAGCAGGGCCAGTACTGCGTGGACATCATGAAGCAGCTCTTTGCCGTGCGCCGGGCCCTGGCTAAGGTGGAGGTGGTTATCCTGGATAGCCATCTCAAGAGCTGTGTCGTGGAGGGGATACGGGATGGGCGGCAGGACCGGGTGCTGCAAGAGCTCGTGGACCTGTACGACCTGGCCAACCGTTAGGAGAGAGTTATGGGCACTGCTGAAGGAAAGCTGAAGCTCACCCTGCCTGTCAAGGGGATGACCTGCGCCTCCTGCGTAATGCATGTGGAAGCGGCCCTGAAAGAGGTTCCCGGTGTCGCAGAGGTGAACGTGAACCTGGCGACCGAGAAGGCCACCGTGGCCATGGAATCCGGCACCATACCCATCGCCAGGCTGGTGGAAGCCGTAGCCGACGCGGGGTATCAGATCATGGTCGAGAAGACGTCCCTCCAGATCAGCGGCATGACCTGCGCATCCTGTGTCATGCACGTGGAGAAGGCCCTGACCAGCCTGGCGGGAGTGGTGAGGGCCAATGTAAACCTGGCCACGGAGAAAGCCACCGTGGAGTACATACCTGGGCCGGTGACAGTGGCCGATATGAGGGCCGCCGTCAAGGACGCAGGCTATGGCGCGGAGGCCACAGGTCCCGAGATATTGGACACCGACCGGGAGCGGCTGGCCCGCACCAGGGAGATTCGGGCCCTCAGGACCAAGGTAATCGTGGCGGGGGTCCTCGGCAGCCTTATTCTGGCCCTCATGTGGGTCCCGCCCTCCGTGCTAGCCCTCTCGGAGTTCCAGGTGAACGTGCTCATGTGGGCCCTGGCCACCCCTGTCCAGTTCTGGGCCGGCTGGCAGTTCTACCAGGGCGCCTGGGGCGCCCTCAAGCACCGCACCTCCAACATGAACACCCTTATCGCCATGGGCACCTCCGTGGCCTATGGCTACAGCACCCTCCTCACCTTCTTTCAGGGCTTATTCACCGGGGCCCACCAGCTCCACGCTCACAGTGTCTTCGGCCACAGCACCGGCACCTACTTCGACGCCTCGGCCATCATCATCGCCCTCATCCTCCTGGGGCGCTTCCTGGAGGCCCGGGCCAAAGGCCAGACCTCAGAGGCCATCCGCAGGCTCATGGGCCTCCGCCCCGACACGGCCCGAGTAGTAAGGGACGGCCAAGAGCAAGACATCCTTGTGATGGAGGTTGTGCCTGGCGACATTGTAGTGGTTAGACCCGGCGAGAGGGTGCCTGTCGACGGAGAGGTAATCGAAGGCGCTTCCTCGGTGGACGAGTCGATGCTGACGGGCGAGAGCCTGCCGGTGGAAAAGCGGCCCGGCGCCACCACCTTTGGCGGAACCCTAAACCGGACGGGGAGCTTCCGCTTTCGGGCCACCAAGGTCGGGCGGGACATGGTACTCTCTCAGATAGTCCGCCTGGTGGAGGAGGCCCAGGGCTCCAAGGCGCCCATCCAGCGCCTGGCCGATGTAGTCTCTGGATACTTCGTTCCCATAGTGCTGGCCATTGCCCTTGTCACGTGGCTGACCTGGAGCTTTCTGGGGCCCGAGCCGGCCATGGCCATCGCCATCCTGAACGCCATCGCCGTGCTCATCATCGCCTGCCCCTGCGCCCTAGGCCTGGCCACCCCCACGGCCATCATGGTAGGCACCGGCAAAGGGGCGGAGATGGGCATTCTCATCCGCAATGCAGAGGCCCTGGAGAAGGCCCACAAGGTGAGGGTCGTGGTCCTGGACAAGACGGGCACCCTCACCCAGGGCAGGCCAGCCGTAACAGACATCCTGACCACCAGGATCAGTGAAGGGGAGCTTCTTCGACTGGCAGCCTCCGTAGAACGGCGATCTGAGCACCCACTGGGTGAGGCAGTGATAGAGGCCGCCCGGGCCCGGAGCCTGTCCCTGGAAGAGGTCCGCGAGTTCCAGGCTATCCCAGGCCAGGGTGTGGTGGCCCAGGTCAACGGCTCAACCGTGACCTTGGGCAATCAGCTATTGATGCAGGAGCAAGGCTTTCCCATGGACGGCCTGGACCGACGCGCCGAGGAGCTCTCTGCGGCGGGAAAGACCCCCATCTTCGTCACCCAGGACAAGCATGTCGTGGGCCTCATCGCCGTGGCCGATACGCCCCGTCCCGAGGCCCGGCAGGCGGTGGAGACAATGCGGCGCATGGGCCTGCAAGTAGTCATGCTCACGGGCGACAATCAGCGGACGGCCAAGGCTATCGCCCAGTATTTCGGGATTGAGCGGGTCTTTTCGGAGGTTCTGCCGGACCAGAAGCTGGCCCACATAAGGGCCCTTCAAGAGGAGGGTTACGTCGTGGCCATGGTGGGGGACGGCATCAACGACGCCCCCGCCCTGGCCCAGGCTGACGTGGGCATAGCCATAGGCGCCGGCACCGACGTGGCCATGGAGGCCGCCGACATCACCCTGATGGGAAGCAACCTCCAGGGAGTACCCAGGGCCATACGCCTGTCCAAGGCCACCATCCGAACGATCAAGCAGAACCTCTTCTGGGCCTTCGTCTACAATTCGGCCCTCATCCCCGTGGCTGCGGGCATCCTGTACCTGTTCTTCGAGGGTCGCGGCGTGCCTCCGGCCCTGCGGTACGTGCTGGGGGACTTCGGCTTCCTCAATCCGGTTCTGGCTGGCGCTGCCATGGCCTTCAGCTCCGTTTCCGTGGTCACGAACTCTCTGCGCCTGCGGCGCCTCCGGTTAGACTGAAAAACGGCGCAGCCACTACCCGCAACTAAAATCCCTCTCCTCGGAGAACCCATACCAAGGCAGGAGGTAAGAAGATGGGCATACCCTTCCTGAGAGGCGGAAAGGCAGACCTGGCAGAGGACCCTGTTTGCCACATGAAGGTAGACAAGGCCCGCCCGCCGGGAGGGAGCTACACGTACAAAGAACTGACCTACTACTTCTGCGGGCCCGGCTGCAAAAGGGCCTTTGAGAAGGAGCCCGACTCGTACCTGACTGGCCAGAAGAAGCTGGACATGGACCACCACTAGAGCTGGCCTGGCGCTGCCTTGCCAGACCGGGCCTGTCTCCCCATTGACTAGCAGCAGCAGAGGTGCTAGGTTACACGCCATCCCGCCACCGCGGTCGAGGGCGAGTATCTTTAGTACCGTTGCCGCCACACAAGACGCCTGTTCTCGTATTGTCAGATGGGACAGGTAATGATAATCCATGAACCCGGAGTCTAGGAAGAGGGATTGGAATGGCCGGGCCACTTCAAGGAGTCAGGATCTTCGACCTCACCCACGCCGCCGTGGGCCCGTGGGGCATAATGATACTGGCCTCTATGGGGGCCAGCGTCATCAAAGTGGAGAACCCTGAGGGGGACCTCATTCGTGGGATGAAGCCCCGGTACCTCGATCTCGCTGCGGTCTACATGCACTGCAACCTGGGCAAAAAGGGCATATACCTGGACCTGAAGTCGCCGAAAGGACAGGAGGTCGCCTGGAGGCTGCTCAAGGAGGCCGATGTCTTTGCCGAGAATATGCGGACGGGGGCTGCCGATCGCCTGGGTCTCACCTATGAGGCCGTCGCAAAGGCCAACCCCCGAATGGTCTACGGGAACTTCCCCGGCTACGGCAGCACAGGCCCTCTGCGAGAGCGGGGCAGCGCCGATCCATCGGGCCAGGCCTTCAGCGGCGCCGTCAGCGTAACGGGAAAAAGGGATGGCGAGGGGGAGTTCATCCGCTGGTACGCCCTCCACGACCTCAACGCCGCCTCGTACCTGGCTACCACCTTGCTCCTGGGTCTCCTCTACAGAGAACGCTCCGGCAAGGGACTCAGAGTAGAGAGCCCCCAGGTGGCGGCCTCAGTCGCCGTCCAGACTAGCCGAATCGCCGAGTTCCTGGCCACGGGAGAGAACGTCCCCCGCATGGGCAGCGCCACC
>JACPCK010000048.1 GCA_016179845.1 Chloroflexota bacterium
CTGCAAGGGTGTGAGGGAGACCTATCTGAGCAACGGGCTTGCTGCCCTAGAATGACACCGGTCTTCCCACCACCCTCTTCAAAGATACAAGAATGACAGCCGAAAGGCCCTGGGGGCGGGGGAAAGCTGTCACTTTGCCGATCCACCAGCGTTCCAGTGCGGGGATAGAGACCTTCTGCCCAGAGTAAAGGGCAAAAGACGTGCCAGGGGCGCCTGCTAGAATATCGCTGTGGAGCGAGTCCCAGTGAGGAGGCTAAGGCCGTGAGCGAGCGGAGTGAGGAGATGGTTAAGCTGGTCACCTCTCAGGGTGAGCCCGGGGCCCGCTTGGCAGAGCAGCGCCTCCTTGAGGCGGGCGTACCGGCGTTTCTGAGGCCCGAAGGGCTTCACCTTGGAGGGGCCTTGCAGGCCGCCTACTTTTCCCTATGGGTAAGGGCAGTGGATGTGCCCCATGCCAGGGAGGTGCTGGGACTGGAGGATACTACCCCCGTAGAGTCTCTGGAGCGGGCCCGCTCGAGGCCGTGGCCGGGGGCTATAGTGGCCCTCCTCATCGTTGCTGGCCTGGCCCTGGCTCTGGGACTTGTGGAGCTGCTACTGAATGTGATCTTTCGCTAGGCGTCACAGCAGGCCCAGGGCCTGGAACAGCTCCATGAGCTGGCCCATGTTGCCTGGCTGGTACCAGGGTATGGCCAGAGTCACCTGACACTGCCCATCGATCACAAAGAGGGCCCTGTTGCTGCGGCGCCCGTCCTCAGAGACCACGCCGTACAGCCGGGCCACCTCCAGCTTCTCGTCGCTGGCCAGAGGGAAGGGACAGCCCCCCATGGCCTCAGCAAACCGCTGGTGGGACTCCAGGTTGTCTGCGCTGATGGCCACCACCTGGGCTCCGCTGCCGGCTATAGCGCTGTACTCCTCCTTCAAGGAGGAGAGCTCCTGGATTCAGCCGGGGGTGGCGTCCTCTCTGTAGAAGGCCAGCACCACTTTTCCCTTGGCGGCCAGGTCCCTCAGGAGAATGTCGCCGTGGGTGCTGGGCAGAAGAAAGTCAGGGGCCCTCTGGCCCACCTCGATGGCCACACTAGGTATCCTTTCGCAGTTCCCGAAGGGCTGAGGCGACCGTGGCCACCCTTTTGCCCAGGACTCTGGCCTGATCCAGGTCCTCCTCGGTCAAGGGACCGGCTGCGGTAGCACCGTAGTAGGAGCCGGAAAGACGCATCTTCTCGCTCCAGGGTAGGCCTACTACAATCATGCCGCAGGCCAGCATCCAGTGGATCAAGGAGAGGAGGGTGAACTCCAGGCCGGAGTGCCTGCCCCTCCCTGAAGTGAAGGCGGCCCCTACCTTTCCTGCCAGGGCGCCCTGCTCCCAGAGATCGCCCTGCTGGTCCAGCCACTCTTTCAGGGTAGCCGTAATGCCCGTCCAGTTAGGCGAACCCAGAATGATAGCGTGGGCCGCAAGGAGGTCTTCCCGGGATGCAGCCTCCACGGGGCGCAGGAGGGCTTTGCTCCCCGCTACCCTGGCGATGCCCTCCTCCAGCGCGTGGGCCAATGCATTTATCTGGGGGGTCCTGCCGTCGTACAGGATAAGGATATGGGTCATGAAGCCGCCTCGGGTGTCTTGCCAGAGGACGTTGCGGGCCTACCGCACCCTGGCGAGGCCAGTATACCACGCAGCTATGACTCGGTGACCAGGCGACGACTAGAAGCTATTCGGGAATTCCGCCAGGACGCAGTCTATTACCCCTCCCCAATGTGTTGGTTCCCTCCCGCCCACCCCGAACTGCGTTCGGCAGCGCCCCTCCCCAAAAGGGGGAAGGATTTTACGAATCGGCTCTAGTAGGAGTACGAGATGTCCGGCGTCGAGGTGGGTGTTGGGGTGGCGCCGGGAAGGGCGGTGGGCGTAGGCGCAGGCAGAGTCTCCACTACCTGGATGGTCCCTGACATGCTGGGCTGGTGGAACTGGCAGAGGAAGGCGATGGCCTTGGTCTCGTTGAAGGTGACTGGCTGGGTGCTTCGGGTCTGGCCTCCGGAGATTGTCACATCGATTCCCAAAGCGGCGGCGGTGAACGTGTGGCTCACGTCCTCGCTGGCAACGGTGAAGCGCACGGTTTCTCCCTTCTTGATGAAGACGGGCTCCGATGTACCAGGGTTGAAGCGGGCCAGCCTGGCGGCCAGCTTTATCTCTCTCACCTGGGTTACGGTTGTGGCTGTGGGGGGTGGCGGCAGGGGAGTCGCCGTTGGCGTAGGGGTGGCTAGAGGCAATGGTGTAGAAGTGGGCGTTGGAGTGGGTGGAACGGTCGCAGGAGTGGGGGATGGGGGTGGTGCAGGCGTTCGAGTCGGGGCCAGGGATGGAATAGCTGTGGGCAATGGTGTAGAAGCGGGCGTGGAGGTAGGGATGGGGGTGGAAGTGGGGAGGGCCTGAGTGGGGGCGGGCGAGGGCTGAGGTGTCGGTGTGAGAGGGGCAGGCGTTGCCGTGGGGACGGGCGTTGGCGACGGCAAGGGCGTAGGCGTGGCGTTCTGGCAGGCCAGAAGCAGCACCAGCAGTGCGACACCTATTAACATTGCTCTTATCATGGGCCCTCCCTTGGACATTGCTTCTCTCCAGGCGCTGGGCGTCTCGGAGTGGGGTAAGACCCAGCGCCTGAAGAGGGGCTACATCTAAATATACGTTTGATAACCCCTAGGCGGATTTGCGGGTGCGCTGCCTGAGCAGAAGAATGCCTCCTGCCAGGAAGGAGGCGCCCAGAAGTAGAGCTATGCCAAGGAAGGGCCGCGTGCTGACATCGCCCACTTTAGGTGGTGCGGGGGCCGCGGTGGGCGTGGGCGTAGGCGCAGGCTGCGCTGGTGGCGCTGCTGCCAGGGAGAAGATGGCCAGGTTCTGGCTGTGTTCGTAGGCTATCGGGAGGCCGGACTCACCGCGGACCAGATCGATCCGGCCGTTGCCGTCGGCGTCGAAGCCCGAGATGGCTTTATCCATATCGGGCTTTGCCACGCCTAGCAGTGTGAGGGCCACGGTGAGGTCGTTGGCCCGGGCCGCCGGGATTGCCCAGTCGCGCACCCTTCCGGCCCAGTCCAGGATGTTGTTGGAGGAGTCAGTTACGTGGGGGCCGTGAAGCTTCACTATGGGATCGTTGGGCAGGGCGGTGCTCATGAGGCCCACATGGGCGATGGCGCCCTTGAAGTACTCCAGTACCCCATTGCCGTCGCCCGGGTTGACGGTCTGGCCGTCGCCGTCCAAGTCACCGTAGTTGGGGCCCTTGGAGCCCTCGATGATATTGACCACGTGCTCGGCGTGGCTTCTGGCACCTGTGAGGTTTCCTTTCTGAGCATCGCTCAAGGCCAGGTTCAGGTGCTGCTGGGCCAGCCTGAGCTGCTCCCTACCGCCTACCACAAAGCCCTTCTTATCTGGGCTGGGGTCCCATCGATAGAGGAGGTGGCGTGCGTGGGTGGCCACAGGGCCTGGAAGGGTGTACTCAAAGGCCACGTCTGCGGAAGGCTTGGCCGGCTCGGGGTCAGGAGAGGGCTCAATAGTGATTCGGACCGTGTTGTAGGAGCCCAGCAGGTTTTGCCCATTGGGAGAGGTATAGGTGTGGGAGACGCGTCCGTCAGCGCTGACGGAGATGATGCCGATGCTAGTGGCAGTCTTGGCGTCGTCGGAGACGAGCCACCCCTCGTAGGCTTTGCCTGAAGCCGGTCTCTCCACCTCTGTCATGGCGACGACCAGCCTGTCGCTGAGGGCAGAAGCGTCCCTGAAAACGGCGGTGCCCTTGCCCGTCACGGCCAGGGCCAGGCTGACAGGAACGGCCAGGCTCACGGAAAGTACCAAGGCCAGGGTCAGGTACAGCCAGAAACTCCTCGTCATCAGTTCCCCCCATGCTGTGAATTTTCTATTGCTGGATATCTCCCCCCATTATTCGGGGGGTGCTAGGAGCCACGTTTCCTGCCGTTGGCTCAACGGTAATGCCGAGGGCCCGATAGCTGAGGACCTGTATTGGTGGGCGTATTCTCAGGATGCCCCAGCCCGATTCGTCCACTGCAAAGAGGCCTGCGCTGACGCGTTCCTCGTCCCTGAGGAGCCATACCTGGTATGCTTTGTCCGGAGGGAGAGGTCTCATCCCGGCGGCGACGATGTAGGTGCCCTTCAACTCGGGGTTCATGAGAAGCATGCCATAGGAATCGGGGGACTCCTGGGTACCGGAGAGCAGCACGACCCTGGTGCCGGGTGTGACAACGTAGTAGAGCATGCTCCTGTTCTGCTGGAGAGCCAGAGAAATGCTGCGGTTCTGCTCCGCCAGCCGGTCCAGCCTGTCGGTCAGGTAATAGGCGTACCAGCCTGCTAGCAAGAGCGAGACGGTGAAGAAGGCAGCCAGGGCATAGCCCATCCTCAGGGGCGGCCAGGGGCGGGGCCGGGGAATGCCGCCGCGCCGGGCCTGGGCCATGATGCCCTGGAGGAGGCCTGATGGCGGGGCTACCTGAGGGGGCAGATATGCCAGGCTGGAGGCGGCCTCTTGCAGCTCCTTTACACTGTACAAGCAGGAATCACAGCGGTTCAGGTGGCGCTTGACGGCCCTTCTTTCGCCCGGTGCGAGAGCCCCGGCGACGCAGGCCTCCAGGAGCTCTTCAAGGTATTCGTGTCTCATAGCTCTCTACCGGTCCCCTTTAGACAAGAGGCCCCTCATCTTTTGCATGGCCAGCCGGATGCGCGTCTTTACTGTTCCCAAGGGCTGGCCAAGCTGGCGGGCGATCTCGCTATGGGAGTAGCCGTAGAAGAAGGCGAGGCGGATCACCTGCTGCTGCTCGGGCGGAAGCTGTGCTATGGCCCTGCGGGCGAGCGCCTGCTCCTCTGCGAGGAGGACAGGGACATCCAGGCCTACCTGGTCTGCCGCCAGATTTTCCAGGAAGCCTTCCTGCACGGGTGCCAGCTTGATCCTCCGTCGTCTTAGCTCGTCAATGGCGCGGTTCCTGGTCACGCTCACCAACCAGGGGAAAAGCCCTCCCCTGGCTGGATCGTACTGGGAAGGCCGGCGCCAGAGGGTGAGGAAGACGTCCTGAAGGACCTCCTCGGCCCTGCTGCCGTCCTTGAGGATATGAAGGGCCAGGGAGAAGAGGGCGCGGGCGTGTCTGGTGTACACGGCCTCCAGGGCGGCCTCTCTCCCAAGGACAATGAGGGCCATCAGCTCCTCGTCGGCCAGATGCTGGAGGGCCACCTCATCCCTCGCCAGGGAGAGGTGCGTCTGCAACAGGCTCTCCATACAGAATATACGAGGCTGGGCTGGCTCTGGATCTCCTCAACGAGCGTGTAGCCTTCATCCAGCTACCAAGGTAGGACGCATCTCTATCCAAGAGCATGAAGGCGGCGCGGGTTTTCCACCGTCATGGTGTGTATCTCGGAGGGAGAGACGCCCAGGGCTCTGAGCCAGGGCAGGATGTTTTCCAGCAGGTGGGAGTAGCCCCATCCTCCGTAGGCCTTATAGGTGGTCTTGAAGGCCACTTCCGAGGCGAGGAGGACCCTACTGGCGTAGCCAGCGTGGAGGAGCTCCAGGACGGTTCGCACCTCCTCCTTGTCGGGCGGGAAGCCCAGGCCGGGGCCGTAGACGCTTTCCAGGAACTCCTCATGGCCGAACTCATCGTAGGAGACGAAGCCCAGACCCCGGCGCAGGACCCTCTTGGCCGCCTCGACGGGGTACATGGTCATGTGGGACATGTAGCACCTGGAGAGGTCCGCCCCCTCCCGCTCCAGGACGTCCAGGTAGGTGTCCAGGTGGTCGTGGAGGGGTGGGGCGCGGAAGGCGGTGTTGGGATGGATGGTGAGGGAGACTCCGGTGGCCTTCTGAGCGCGCGCTGCGGCCCGCAGGGCCTTCTCCTCTCCCGGCTGGAAGGGCTCGTGCGGGAGGCCGCTCATGCCCAGCTCTCCGATGTTGCCTGCCCTGACGCCGGTATCTCCTATGCCTTCGGTGATCTCCTTGACCATGGCCTCCGCCAGCTCCTCCACTCTCCTCTGGGCCAACTCCGGCGGCTGGGCCGCCTGAAGGTACCAGCCCGTGGAGGCCACAATGTGGAGACCCGTGGCCCGTGAGACCCTCTGCATGGCCAGGGGGTCCCGGCCCATGCCGGGAAGGTCGAGGCAGACCATGGTCTGGCCCCCGGCGTACCTGTACTCGGCAGCCTCCTTTGTGGCCAGGTCCAGGTCATCCTGGAGGAGGTTGTCCTTGAAGAGGGTGGCGTTGCGGCGTACCAGGCCCAGGTTCTGGAGGGTGATCTTGCTCTCGCTGAGTCCCTGAAGGTAGGCCGAGTCGGGAGGACGAAAGAAACAGAGGAGGTTCAGGGTCAGGTGGACATGGGACATGGTGATGCCCATCTGGGAGGAGTCGATGGGGCCCAGAACGGTGGTCACGGTGGCCATGCTTGTGTCTCCTTTCCGCGTCCTGCTGATCCTTGTCTAGCAGGGTGATGAATCCCGATGCCTCGGGACTTTTGGGGGGCATTGTACACCTTGCAGTGGTCCTAAAAGCTATTGGGGAGACCCTTCACCCCCTGAGTCCCTGTTTCGACTTCGCTCAGGGCCTGGAGCGGGTTTCCGAACGGCGGCAGCAAGGGGGTTTAGCGGGGGCATCCCGAAGGTGGGTGGCAGTCCCTTGAGCGTGCAGAGGCTCTACACCCTTATGCAGGCGACCCAGTGGTTGGCAGAGACCTCCCGAAGGGGAGGGATGGCGCCGCGGCAGTCCTGGACCATGATGGGGCAGCGGGTGTGGAAGACGCAGCCGGAGGGAGGGTTCATGGGGCTGGGCACGTCGCCGGTGAGGATGATGCGCTCCCTCCGGGCCTCAGTCCTGGGGTCGGGAACAGGGACGGCGGAGAGGAGGGCCCGGGTGTATGGATGGAGCGGGTTGTCGAAAAGCTCGTCGCTGTTGGCCATCTCCATGAGCTTGCCCAGGTACATGACGGCGACGCGGTCGCTGATGTGGCGGACCACGGCGAGGTCGTGGGCGATGAACAGGTAGGTGAGGCCGAAGCGCTCCTGGAGCTCCTCCAGGAGGTTAATGATCTGGCCCTGGATGGAGACGTCCAGGGCGGAGACGGGCTCGTCGCAGACGATTAGCTGGGGGTTGACGGCCAGGGCCCTGGCGATGCCGATGCGCTGGCGCTGGCCGCCGCTGAACTCGTGGGGGTAGCGGTCGGCCATGAAGGGGTTGAGGCCGACCAGCTCCAGGAGCTCGATGACGCGGTCGCGGTACTCGCCCTTGCTGCGGGCCAAGCGGTGGACGACGAGAGGCTCGCCGATGATGTTGCCGGCAGTCATGCGTGGGTTGAGGGAGGTGTAGGGGTCCTGGAAGATGATCTGCATCTGGCGGCGCATGGCCCGGAGCTCGCGGGGCCGGAGCCTGCCCAGGTCCTGGCCTTCAAAGAGGACTTGGCCTGAGGTGGGCCTGAGGAGGTGGAGGAGGCAGCGGCCGACAGTGGTCTTGCCGCAGCCGCTCTCGCCCACCAGGCCGAGGGTCTCTTTGCGGCGTATGGAGAAGCTGACATCGTCGACGGCCTTGACATCGGCCACCTTGCGCTGAAAGAGGACACCGGAGGTGACGGGGAAGTACATCTTGAGGTGCTGCACGTCCACCAGGAGGTTGTCAGAGCCGGTGGCCCCGCTGCTCTGGGTCATGGGCTATCTCCCTGGCGCTGAGCCGTAGGAGACCTTTCGGTCAGGGTGTGGGCCACCCAGCAGGCTGAGGCGTGGCTCTCACCAACAGGGGTGAGGGGGGGCTCCTCCTGGGCGCAGCGGGCGACGGCGTAGGGGCATCTGGGGCGGAAGGAGCAGCCGGGGGCCAGGTGGGCCAGGTCGGGTGGCATGCCATCGATAGGGGTCAGCCGGGCTCTCTTGGGCTGATCCAGGCGCGGCACGGTAGCCAGGAGGCCAAGCGTGTAGGGATGGCGAGGGTTGCCGTAGATGTCCCTGGCGTAGCCCGTTTCCACGATCTTGCCGGCGTACATGATGTTGACCCGGTCTGCGTAGCGGGCAACGACACCCAGGTTGTGGGTGATGAGGATGACGGCGGTGCCGAGCTCAGTGGTGAGGCGCTTCAGCATCTCCAGGATCTGGGCCTGGATGGTGACGTCCAGGGCGGTGGTAGGCTCGTCGGCCAGTAGTATACTCGGGTTGCAGCCCAGGGCCATTGCCAGCATGACCCGCTGGCGCATGCCGCCGCTGAACAGGTGGGGGTAGGAGTCGAGGGCTTTTTTCGGATCGGCTAGGCCAACGCGGGCCAGGAGTTCGCCGGCGCGGTCCCTGGCCTCTCTTCGGGTCAGCTTCAGGTGGGTCTCCAGGGCCTCGGTGATCTGGCGGCCTATTGTAAGGACTGGGTTGAGGGAGCTCATGGGCTCCTGGAAGACCATGGCGATGCGGCCGCCCCTGATCTGGCGCATCTCGCGGTCCCTGAGCTTCAGGAGGTCAGAGCCCTCCAGGAGGACCTGGCCTCCCACTGTGCGTCCTGGAGGGTTGGGGATCAGGCGCATGATGGACAGGGCGGTGACGGACTTGCCGCAGCCGCTCTCGCCTACCAGGCCCAGGGTTTCCCCCTCCTTGAGGTCGAAGCTGACACCGTCGACGGCCTTGACGACGCCGTCCTGGGTGTAGAAGTAGGTGCGCAGGTCTCGCACCTCAAGGACGTTCCTGGTCGTTGTAGCCACAGCTTTAGCAGTCCTCTTTCCAGTCTACTTTCCAGTCTAGTAGAAGACGCCTCTCATGGCACCGCCGTCAACGCCTATGGCCTGGCCTGTGATGGCGCTGGCCTTCTCTGACGCCAGGAATAGTACCATGTTGGCGATGTCCTCTGGCTCGATAAGGCGGCCTATGGGGATGCCCTGGATGGTCTGGTGTTCCGCCTCCTCAAGGGAAATGTTGAGCTCCCTGGCGCGGCGGGTGATGTTCATGCGGTGACGGTCTGTGTGGGTAGCACCCGGGTGGATGGCGTTGACGGTGATGTTGTAGGAGGCGACCTGATCGGAGAGGGCTTTGGTGAAGTTCACCACGGCCGCGTTGATGGGGCCGGCTGTCATCCCTATCATGCCGGACTGACGGGCGGCAGAGCCGGCGATGTTAACTATCCTGCCCCAGCGGTGCTGCTGCATATGAGGAACAGACTCTCTGGCGCACCTGACGTAGCCGAGGAGCTTCACGTTGAGGTGGTGCTGCCACGCCTCGTCAGGCAGTTCGGCGAAGGTGCCGATGGGGAAGCTTACCGCATTGTTTACCAGGATATCAAGGCTGCCGAAGTGCTGGACCGTTGTGGATACCAGGCGGCGTATGTCCTCCAGGCGGCCCATGTCGGCCTGGACTGAAAGCACCTGGGCATCCGTGGCCTTCTGGACCTCCTCGACGGTGGCCTCCAGGGCCTCGGCGCCGCGGGCGCAGATAGCTACACGAGCGCCCTCCCGGGCCAGGCCGAAGGCTATAGCCCGACCGATGCCCTTGCTGCCCCCGGTGACGATGGCAACCCTGTCTCTCAGGCCCAGATCCACAGGCTTTACCTCTCCCCTAAGCTGGCCACGCAGTGCCTCAGAAGCGGTTCAACGGAGGGGAGCTTGTCCAGGTGGCTTAAGGCCTCTATGACCCTCTCGAACTGCTGGGATGAGATGGGGAAGCCTGGCGCTGCCTCTCTCACCCGGCGGGCGTCCTGCTCGAACCCCAGCTTGAACTCCTCGCCGGTGAATTCGCCGGAGTGGAGGCTGCCGTCCTTCATTTTTACTGTGATCCGTGGGGCGAAGAAGCTGCGCTCTCGGCTTCCTACAACCCGGACCTTCCGCATGAGCTCCGTGACCTTGGGACTCTCTCCCTTCTCGCCGGACTCTCCTCGGCCCAGGCCCCCCTCGTACCAGCGGCCGTAGATGGGGTAGCTTCCCTCCACACAGACGTAGGCGGTGACGTAGTGTATGGTGCCTACTCTGGGCTCTCGCAGCTCCGGACGCGGAAAGGCGGGGCTGGGATAGCTTGTCTCCAGCCAGTTCATCTCTACGGTTATCTCATCTACCTGGTCAGGGTTGATGGGGTGCTTCCTTTTCAGGAGGGTCATCAGCTCTATGACGGCGTTATTGTAGCCCGGCGTGGGGTAGGGCTTAAAGGTCACGTTGGTCATCTCGTAGTAGTCGCCCAGGCCCTCAACGATGGAGTCGAGGCTGGTGACGTTGGGGCCCGTGAAGGTGTAGGAGAGCTTGCCCTGGTTGTTCCCGGTGAAGACGTAGTAGAAGCCTGCATCGCCTTCCAGGGCTGTCTCGGCGCAGTGGTGGTTTTCGGTGGCCGCGGCCAGGGCAGCGAGGACGCCGTTGCGGGCTGCCGAAGGCTCGTGGTATGAGCTTTCGGAGCCCCCTACGCGGGCGGACTCGGAGGTGCCTGAGGCGGAGGTGGCAGCCAGAGCGATGGCGTTGACCATCTGGTCCTCCGACAGGCCCAGGAGCTTGCCGGTGGCCACCGCAGACCCCAGGGTGCCGTAGACGGGGGCGGAGCGGTAGCCTCTGGCCTGGGTGGAGGGGATAAAGTCCCTGGACAACCTGGTCTGGACCTCGTAGCCCGCCACCAGGGCGGTGAGGAGCTCTCTGCCGTCCTTGCCAGCGAGCTCGGCGCTGGCGAGGACGGCAGGCACCACACACGGGCCGGGGTGAGTCAGCATACGGTAGGAGTCGCACTGGTTGGTGGCGTGGATGAAGGCGCTGTTGGCGAAGACGGCACCCATGCGGGTGGCCCTGCTTCCATCCACCAGGATGGTGGCGCCGTTGGGGCGGGCCTCCTCCTCTTTGACCAACCGAAGGGCCCCCTGGCCGTGGGGTGTACCGAAGCCAAGGAAACCGGCCGCGAGGTTGTGGAGGAGGCAGGCCTTGGCCTTATCGACGACCTTTGGAGGCAGGGCCTCGTAGGTGAGCCCCGCGACGAACCGTGCAAGCTGCCTGCTCAATGAGAGAGCCATTGGTCCTCCCTAGTCCGTAACGATTATAGTGCCGCGCAGGTCGGAGTAGCGAAAGTCGCCGATCTCGAACTCACCGGTCTTCATGAAGGTGAAGGAGCGCTGTTCGCCGGGTTGGAAGCCGCTGATGAAGAAATCAGCGCCGTAGAGCCCGTCACGCAGGCTGTAGGCCGCGTTGTCCGTGTTGATCCAGGTCACCGTCTCGCCCAGCTTGATGGTAAGCCTTTTAGGAATGAACTGGCCGTTCTGTATAAGGACCGTGTTGGGGGGTGGAGGTGTCGGCGAGGCAAGGGAGCGGGGCGGGGTTGCGGTAGGCGAAAGGCCGGCCTCCTTACCGCCGCAGGCAATGCCCAGGGAGAGGACGAGCAGCAGGAGAGCGCCCAGGGAGAAGGCCCTGCCCGTAAGGGCCATGGGCTAGCTCCTCAGCCTGGGGTCAAGAACGTCACGGAGGGCGTCCCCCAGGAGGTTGAAGGCAAGGACGGTGATGGTGATGGCCAGGCCGGGGAAGATGGCGATCCAGGGGGCGTAGATCATGTAGGACCTGCCCTCTCCACTCAGCATGCCACCCCAGGTGGGAAACGGTGGGGGCACGCCCATGCCCAGGAAGCTGAGGGAGGCCTCGGTGATGATGGCGCTGCCGAGGCTTATGGTCGCCAGGACGATTATGGGGGCTGTGACGTTGGGGAGGATGTGGCGGAGGGCGATGCGCCAGCTAGAACAGCCCACGGCCCGGGCCGCCTCCACGTATATGTTCTCCCTGGCCGAGAGGACGCTTCCCCGCAATAGCCTATTGGCCCTGGGGGTGAGTATGAAGGCCAGGGCCAGGATCACGTTGAACAGACTGGCTCCCAGGGTGGCCACCACTACCAGGGCCATCACCAGCAGCGGCACCGCCAGGATGGCGTCCATGAGGCGCTGCACCGTCATGTCCAGCTTTCCGCCCAGGTATCCGGAGAGGAAGCCCCAAATGCTGCCATGGACTACCCCCAGGGCCACGGCGACCAGGCCAACCAGGAGGGAGATGCGAGACCCGTAGATGACGCGGCTGAAGATGTCGCGGCCCAGGTCGTCGGTGCCGAAGAAGTGCTGGGGGCTGGGTCCCTGGAGGCGGGCCGGGATGTCCTGAGTCCTGTAGTGGGAGGGGGCTACCCAGTCGGCCAGGCCGGCCGCGAGGACGACGGCCACAATGATTAGGCCAGATATGGCCCCCAAGGGCTTCTGTCGGCAGAAGCGCACTATTGCTCGGAGGGGCGTGGCCCTCCGTCTGGGGAGGGCCACGCCTCCCTCGTATACGCCTATGCTAGCTGAGCTTCCTGTCATGTAAGGGACTGTCTTCCTTCGCAGTATTTCAGGGAGTGGCGAGGGGATCAGCTGTAGCGCACGCGGGGGTCCAGCCAGGCGTAGGAGAGGTCAACCAGGAGGTTAATCATGACTACTACGACGGCGAAGAAGAGGACGTTGGCCTGGAGCTGGGCGTAGTCCCGCTGGAAGATGGAGCCCATGGTCAGATTGCCCAGGCCGGGCACGTTGAAGATACTCTCCACGATGACAGCGCCGCTGAGAAGGGTCGCCGACTGGAGGCCAGCCATGGTGACTACGGGTATGAGGCCGTTCTTCATGGCGTGGACGTAGATGACGGCGCGCTCCGTCAGGCCCTTGGCCCTGGCGGTGCGGATGTAGTCCTGACGGAGGACCTCCAGGAGGGATGACCTGGTGAAGCGGGCCAGAATGCCGGCGTAGGCGGAGCCGAGGACGAAGGCCGGGGGGAGGAGTTGCCTCAGGTTGGTTACGGGGTCTTCCAGGAGGCTCTTGTACACCACGGGCGGGCTATAGCCCCACCAGATGGCCGGGAAGATGAGAATCAGGAGGGCCAGCCAGAAGCTGGGCATCGAGAGGAAGAATACGGCGCCCACCCTGCTCACGTAGTCCGCCGGGGTGTCCTGTTTTACGGCCGACACCACACCCGCGGGTATAGAGATGAGCAGGGCCAGCACCAGCGCCATCATGGTCAGCTCCAGCGTAATGGGGGCACGCCGGGCCAGCTCGGAGGATACTGGCTTGCCGTCGCGGAAAGAGACACCCAGGTCGCCCCGCAGCAGGCCCCAGGAGTAGATGAAGTACTGCTGGTAGATGGGCTTGTCCAGGTGGAGCTGGGCCCGAAGCTTCTCCGCGGCCACGCGCGTCCCCCCGCCTCCGCCTTGGTCCAGCATCAAGTCGACTATATCTCCCGGGGCGACCCTGATAAACACAAAGGTCAGAGTGTAGACGACGATAGCCACCGGAACCAGAAGGAAAAGGCGACGGACTATGTATTTGCCCATCCACCCTGCTCCGTTGGCTTACCTGTCTATCCAGGCCTGTGCAAACCCGTTGTTTGTATTAACCAGGGGAGCGTCCATGAGCCACCCTTTTACCCACGGGTGCCACATGGCGTTATAGTATTCGTCGATGAGATCCACCTTCCACAAAACGTTCTCCAAAATGTACCGCTGGATCTCCAGCATCTCCTGGGCCCGCTTGGCCTCGTCCACGGTAGAGGAGATACGTTTAATCCATTCATCCAGCTTGGGGTCCGAGAGCTGCATGCCGTTCTTGCTGCCGCCGGTCATGTAGTTCTGGGTCAGATGGGCCAGGGCAGTAGCCTGGCCGTCAGCGCCCCACAGCATCGCCGTATAGTCCCCCGCGTCCTGCTTCCGGCGCATAGCAGCATAGTCTAAGCTCTTTCTGTCCAGGTCCAGCCCGATGGCCTTCATTTGCTCGGTGAAGAGGTCCATATGGGCCATCATACGACGAGGTCGGTCACCAGCAGTGACGAACTCCAGCTTCGTGCCAGCGGGGACGCCGGCTTCCTTCAAGAGCCTTTTGGCCTCTTCAGGATCGTAGCGCTGGTAGAACCTTTTGCTACGTAGCTCCTCCTGGCTCAGGCACCACTGGGGCCCGTTTTGGCACGAGACAGGCCCCCGCGGCTGTCCCTCACCGTCAGCGAACACCCGTACGGTGGCATCGAAGTCCACCCCCAGGCTGATGGCCCGGCGCACCCTTATATCGTTAAACAGGGGATAGCCATACCTCATAAATATGGCTGGATTGCCCAGGTTCCTCAGGATCTTCTCAACCTGGACGTCCGGGTTCGTCCGCTTTAGCTCTTCGCGCTCAGTCGCCGTTACGGACTCGATGCAGCAGAGCTTGCCGGTCCTGAAGGCGGTGATACGGGCTGACGCATCGCGGATAATCAGATGCTCATAGAAGTTTACGTAGGGTAGCCCCTTCTCGAAATAGTCGGGGTTCTTCTTGAAGAAGACGCCGGAGTCCTTGTCCCAGCGCTCGAAGACGAAGGGACCTGAGCCGACGAGGGCAGTCTTGAGGTCTCCGTACTGGTCCACCACCTCCTTGGGGAAGATCCAGGCATGGTGGGCGCCCAGCAGGTAAAGGAGATCCGGGTCAAACCGCTTTAGCCTGATGACGAAAGTGTAGGGGTCGGGGGCCTCAAAACGCTCAACGGCAGAGTAGGTGGTCTGGAAGAGGCTCACGGGGTTGAAGGCGGCCCGTTCGAGGGAGTACTTGACGTCGGCGGAGGTGAGCTCCCGACCGTTCACCGGGGGAAGATTGTGGAACTTCACGCCCCGATTGAGGCGGAAGGTTATTGTCAGTCCATCGGAGGAGATATCCCACCGCTCGGCGAGCTCAGGGGTGATGGTAATGTCATTCTTTCCCAGCGTCATCCGATCAAGTCGCAACAGCTCGCTGTAGGAGTTGCCTACTACGGTGTGGACCATAGATGGGGTGAAGAGGAGAGGGTCCAGGTGGGGGACTTCCGGCGAAGAGAAGGCGTAGGAGAGGGTGCCGCCGTATTTTCCCGTCCTTGCAGGTGTGGGCGTTACCGTGGGCGCAGGCCTGGCAGTAGGACTTGGCGCCGCCACTGGGGCTTTCGTGGGTGTAGCCGTGGGCGCCGCCTTGGCACAGGCGAGTGCGACTAGCAGGACGCTGGCCAGAATCAGGAGCCACAGGTACTTTCCACGCATGATCCCCTCCTCAACCTTTTGGTTTATAGCCCGGAGCATCTACTGGAGCAATCATCATCAGGCGAACTACGCCAGCCGCTGGAAACGCACGTATGCTATTGTATTTTCAAGATGTGGTCTAAACGGTTCACCAAGCGAGCCCTTTGTAACACAGCTTGTACGCATTGTCAAGATGTTTCGTAGGTCTCGGCCAACCCCTTCGTGGATTTATCCAGATTGAGCCATGGAAGAGGCAACAAGACGTATTGAGGCACCCTGCTGTCCCTCAGCCGAGGCAAAAGCTTTTGAGGATACGGTTAAAGGCCTCAGGCTGGTCTCTGTAGCAATTGTGGCCAGCCCCGTTGATCACGTGAAGCTCCGCACGTGGCGTCTGAAGAGAGATCACCTCAAACAGGCGCAGACCGAGGGGGAACGGGGCGCCCCGATCGTTGAGGCCCCAGACAACCAGAGTTGGCACCTTCAAGCCATCCTCTTCAAGCCTGCGCAGGGCTTTTATTTTGATGCGTCTACGATTAGGGTTGTCGAGGGTCTTGCCGAGTCTCAGCATACGCTCACGTGCAGCTTGGTGCTCGGGTCTCCGAGCAAACTCCCAGAGACGCTCCACGTAATTGTCGGTTACCTGTTCCTTATAGAAGGCCTGCGCGTCTGGCTCCAACCGAATAGTCTCGCGGGTGAAAGGCCCGTGGAAACCAGAGAGGAAACCGTAGAACCATGTGGGTACGTCTTCGTTCCATTTTTGGACCAGGTCCATAACTGGAAACACAGGGTTTTCAGGGGACAGGGTCGCGCTGTCGACGAGCACAAGCTTCTTAAGTAGGTCGGGGTGCTCCAGGGCGATCCAGGCAGCCAGCACGGCGCCGCTGGAGTGGCCCACGAGGTTGACCCTGGACATCCCGAGGGCCTTCATAAAGGCAATGGCGTGTCCATACCCAGCTTCAAAGGTGTAGTCGGTCTCCCTGGCAGGCGGGTCGGTAAAGCCCTGACCCAGTCTATCCAGGGCGTAGACATGGAAATCCTTGGCCAGGCCGGAAAGGTTCAAACTCCAGCCATCCAGGGAGTATTGGGAGCCAATGCTGCCGCCGCAGAGCAGCAGGAGCGTTTCGCCAGACCCGTCCTCGTAGTAACGGGTGCGGATGCCGTCGATGTTTACGAAGTGGAGCTTACTTTTGTCCAGTCCGTCAGTTATCGGTGGCCGTCCGATTGGCATGATTCGCTCCTCCTTCTCGGCGCATAACCCTCCATGAATCCGATATTTCGTCGAGCCATGCGCCATTGACGCCGTTAAACAGTGACAAGAGGCCAGAGTGACCAGTTTATAGCATAGTTACTGGAAGGTGTCAAGCTGCAGGTCGTGCCCTTCGAGGTTGCTGGGCGAGGTGCTGAAATGTAAGATAGGCTCAGTTGGGGTGGCCTGAGCGGGAAAAACTGGTCCCCAACGACGGAATAGCATGGAAGAGAAGTCTGAAAGCGAAGGCACCGAGGCGTCAAGGAAGCGGCCTGCGTCGCCGTTCCCGGCGCTGGAGGTGACTACCATAGGCCTGGCAGGGGCGCTGGTGCTGGTCGTGGGTGCGGCCCTAGCGTTGAGCCAGGTAGCCAGGGTCCTGATGGCAGTGGAGCTGGTTCTCTCCCTGGGGGTGGTGGCCCTGGTCCTGGCCTTGCGGGAGAGGCGGAGGAGAGAGCTAGGTGAGGCGCAGGCCCGGGCCCAGCAACTGGAGCAGAGGCTCCGGCAGACCGAGGAGATAGCCCTGACAGACAGCCTGACGGGCCTGTGGAACAGCCGCCACCTTCACACTCAGTTGCCGAGCGAGATATCGAGGGTCAAGCGCCGTGCCCTTGCGCTCTCGCTGCTGCTGGTGGATGTGGATGGTCTGAAGGTGGTCAATGACCGATTCGGGCATGCCACTGGCGACCTGCTTCTGAAGCACGTTGGGGCTGTGCTCAAGGAGGGACTGCGGCCCTCGGACATGGTCGGACGGTGGGGAGGGGACGAGTACCTAGCCCTGTTGCCGGAGGCTGGCAAGGCCGATGCCCTGGCGGTGGCCAAGAGGCTCCGCTCGCGGCTGGAGCAGTTCCAGTTGAAGGTGGACAAGGATGTGCTCCCGATAACGGTCAGCATGGGTATTGCTACCTACCCCGTGGATGGGGAGGAGGCGGAGGACCTTTTCCAAAAGGCCGACGCAGCTATGTACCTGGCCAAGAGACGGGGTAGCAGCCACATCTCGGTCTATGCAGGTCCAGCCGGCGGGCAGCGGAAGAGGGTAGGGGAGTACCTTATGGAGCTGGGGGTGTGTACGGTAGAGCAGATGGAGGAGGCTTTGCAGTTCTGCCTAGAGTCCAGCAAGAAGGGTGAGGATCTGGCCATTGGGGAGGCCCTGGTACGCCTGGGGTATGCCTCTGGTGGAGAGGTGGAGCAGGCGCTGGCTCTCCAGGCGCGGGACCGTCAGCGGGCCTCTCCCTAGGGGGGTGACGTGGAGCCGAGCAGGCACGTAGACCTTCTGTCCCTGCTGCAGATGGCCCTGGACAAAGGAGCTTCCGACCTGCACCTGGCGGTGCCAAACCACCCGGTGCTGCGGATACGGGGTGCTCTTTGGCCACTTCAGGATTTCCCGCGGCTTACTCCGCAGCACATGGAGGCGCTTTTTACGTCCATTACCGACGATGCAGAGAGGGGGGCCTTCGGGCGGAACAGGGAGCTGGACTTCTCCTACGGGGTGTCGGGGCTTGCCCGATTCAGGGTCAACGCCAGCCTCCAGAGGGGATCGGTGGCGCTCTCCTTCCGGGCTGTCCCTCATCAGCCGCCGATGCTGGAGGAGCTGGGAACGCGAACTTCAGCCGTCGGATCATCACCATGGAGGACCCCATCGAGTTCCTTCACTCTAACCAGAAGAGCATGATCCTTCAGAGGGAGGTAGGGTCGGACACCCTATCCTTCGCGGCGGGCCTCAAGCATGTCTTACGTCAGGACCCCAACGTGATTATGGTGGGGGAGCTACGGGACCCGGAGACCATCTCCATCGCCCTCACAGCGGCGGAGACGGGGCACCTGGTGCTCAGCACCCTTCACACCAACGGAGCAGCCCAGGCGGTGGAGCGTATCGTGGAGACGTATCCAGGCAACCAGCAACAGCAGGTGCGGATGCAGCTCTCCATGGTCCTGGAGGGGATCCTTTTTCAGCTACTGCTACCCCGCAGCGATGGGGCGGGGAGAGTGGCAGCGGTGGAGGTATTGGTAGGTACGCCGGCGGTGAGGAACCTGATCCGCTCGGGGGAGATGGCGCAGATGGCCACCTTTATACAGATGGGGGCCAAGTTTGGGATGCAGAGCCTGGACCAGTCGTTGGCCTCGCTGGTCAACAGGGGGCTGGTGAAACAGGAGGAGGCCAGGGCCTACGTGCGGGATGCCAACCAGTTCCAGCAGGCCCTGGCGGCGCGGCCTGCCCCGGGCAATTCTTAGGGTAGGGCGTGGCTCGAGAGGTACGGCGGCTGGATCGATTGGTATAATGGGGGGAAAAGGAGCGAGAGAGACGATGGTAATGGAAGAGTCGCAGAAGCGCATCAGGATGTCGGATCTCATGTCGGCCATCTCCATGGCCAGCGACCTGGCGGAGGGGCAGACCCTGGAGAACGGTATCAAGACCTGCTACGTGGGCATGCGTCTGGCGGAGAAGCTGAAGCTGTCCGACCAGGAGAGGTCGGACGTTTACTATGCGTGCTTGCTAGATGACCTGGCCTGAGTGCCCGGTGCGGCAGGTCTTGCCGCCTTGATCGAGGGGGATGACACGAAAGCCTACCCTGGATATCATGAGCTCAGTCCCACAGATACGGTGGGCTACGTGCGCTGGCTGGCCCGCAACGTGGCTCCCGAGGCCAACGTGCTGGCCAGAGGGGCCAAGATCCTGCGGGCGCTGTCCCAGAGCGGCCAGATGATGGAAGGGGGCAAGCAGCTTTGTGAGCTGGCCGTAAGCATGGCGGCCAAGTTTGGGCTTTCGGAGGGGGTGCAAAACAACCTGAAGTACCTGGATGAGCCGTGGGACGGTAAGAAGTCCAAGTTTGGCGTTCGGGGCAGCTTTCTTCCTATTGGCGCCAGGGTTGTGACCCTGGCGCAGGTGATATACCTGATCTCTGCTACCAGGGGGCCTGAGGCAGCCCAGGAGATGGTCCGGGAGAGGCGGGGAAAGTCCTTCGACCCCCAGGTGGTGGACGCCTGTCTGGAGCTTTCCCAAGACCCCTCCTTCTGGGAGACCCTGGAGCAGGAGAGCCTGGCGGACACCGTCAAGGCCATGGAGCCGGAAACGGCTTACAGCTATACATCAGAGGACCGCCTGGACGATATCTGTGCCGCCTTTGCCGAGTTCATCGACATGAAGTCGCCGTTCACCGCCACCCACTCCCGCGGGGTGGCCCTGGTGGCGGAGGGTCTGGCCAAGAAGCTGGGGCTGTCCCAGGAGGAGCTTATCGTGGCCAAGAGGGCGGGGCTCCTCCACGACATGGGGAAAGTATCTGTGCCCAACACCATCCTGGATAAGAAAGGCAAGCTGTCGGAGAAGGAGTGGGAGCGGATGCGCCTTCACCCCTACTACTCGGAGCGAATCCTAACCAAGGTGGGGGTGTTCAGGCCGCTGGCGGCCATCGCCGGAGCCCACCACGAGTGGATGAACGGCAACGGGTACTTCCGGCAGCTCCAGGGGGGTCAGCTATCGAAGGTGGCCCATGTTATCTCTGTGGCGGACATGTTCCAGGCCCTCTCGGAGGAGCGTCCCTATCGTCCTGCTCTGCCGACGGAGCAGATCCTGGAGATCATGGAGAGGGAGACGGGGCCCCACCTTTGTGCTGAGTGCGTCGGCGCCCTGAAAGCCATGCTGTAGCTGAGCGCCACAGGCAGGCCAGGCAGAACCTGGGCCAGCTTGAGCCCGGTAACGGTGGTTGACACCTGGAGTATGATGTTACTTAGTTTGCAGGTGGATAGGAGGAGAAGTGACTACAGTACCCACATACGGTCTGTCCCTGTTTCAGGCAGCCAGGGCCATGGGCGTACCCTTCAAGGTAGAGCGAGTTCCGGAGGACAAGTTTGTGGAGGTGGGCGGCCTGAAGCTGCACTACCTGGACTGGGGGACCAAGGGCAAGCCCTGGATGCTTTTCCTGCACGGTGGCTCCCAGCAGGCCCATAGCTGGGACTTTGTTGCCCTCCATTTTTGCCCAGACTACCACGTAATTGCCCTGGACCAGCGAGGCCACGGGGACACCGAGTGGGCCCCCGAGGGCGACTACAGCGGGGCAGCCCATCAGAAGGACATTACGGGCTTTGTAGACGCCATAGGGATGGACAAATTCATACTGACCGGCCTCTCCATGGGGGGTCGGAACGCCTACACCTATGCGGCAAACCATGCGGCGAAGGTAAGGGCCCTGGTCATCGTGGATGTGGGACCTGAGGTCAACGCGCCGGGCACCGGGAGGATACGGCAGTTCGTCCAGGACTCCCAGGAGGCCGAGTTTGACGAGTGGGTGAAGCGGACCCTCCAGTTTGACCCATTCCGGACTGAAGAGCAGGTGAGGGGAAGCCTTCTCCACAACCTGCGGAAGCTTCCCAACGGCAAATGGGGTCCGAAGTACGACACCCGTTTTCGGGGCTCCGGGCGAGGAGAGGCAGGCTCGGACACGGCGGAGGGCTGGAAGCTGGTTAGCCGGATCAAGACGCCCACCCTCATCATCCGGGGGGGCAACAGCGACGTGTTTTTTGAGGCGCACGCCGTCAAGCTGCAGCAGGCGATCCCGGGGAGCAAGTGGGTGACGGTGCCCAAGGCCGGCCACCACGTTCAGGGGGACAATCCTGTTGGTCTCATCAGCGAGGTGGGCGGGTTCCTCAAGGGACTGAAGATGTAGGCGACGCCCCCGCCGGGGCGGGGGCTCCAGGCAGCGGACTAGGCGGACGGGGCGTGCCCAGGGCGGGCACGCCCCGTACTTATGCCCTCAAGCCTCTTCTTTTTAAGGGGGTGTTTGCCATGTCTTACTCCAGGTTGGCGCTGATAGTGGTCGGGGCCATCGTCGTGGTGCTGGCTGCTCTGGGCTGCTCATCGGCGGGGCAGCAGCCAAAGGCGCTGACCGTCTACTCAGGCCGCGAGGAGCAACTGGTGGCTCCCATAATCGCGCAGTTCACCAAGGCGACGGGGATTCCCGTGCAGGTGAAGTATGGGAGCACTTCGGCTATGGCGGCGACCCGACCCTTCTGGAGGAGGGCAAACGAAGCCCTGCCGACGTGTTCTATGCGCAGGACCCCGGCGGGCTGGGGGCGGTGGCCCACCTGCTGGGGGAGCTGCCCGAGAGCATCACCAGCGGAGTGGACCCCCGTTTCCGGTCTGCTGAGGGGAAATGGGTAGGGATTTCGGGAAGGGCGCGGGTAGTTGTATACAACACCAAGAAGCTGGGCGAGGCTGACCTGCCTGCTTCCGTGATGGAGTTTACCGAGCCCAGGTGGAAGGGGCGCATGGGGTGGGCTCCCACCAACGGCTCTTTCCAGGCCTTTGTTACTGCCCTGAGGGTGATGAAGGGGGAGGAGGCTGCCCGCCGCTGGCTGGAGGGGATGGTGCGTAACGGGGTCAAGGCCTACGCTAACAATACGGCCATAGTGCAGGCGGTGGCCAGCGGGGAGGTCGATGCGGGTCTGGTGAACCACTACTATCTGTTCCGACTGTTGGAGGAGAACGGGGAGTCTTACCCTGCCCGGAACTACTATCTGAAGAGCGGAGACCCCGGGTCGGTGATCCTGGTATCGGGAGCCGGTATCCTGTCCACCTCTAAAAACGTGGAGGCGGCCCAGAAGTTCATCGAGTTTATGCTCTCGGACGTATCCCAGCAGTACTTTGCCAGCAGGACCTATGAGTACCCCGTGGTGCAGGGGATCAAGACGCACCGGCTCCTGTTGCCCCTGGCCCAGGTTCAGAGCCCCAATGTGGAACTGGCGTCCCTGGCGGATCTGGAGGGCACTCTTAAGCTCCTGCGAGAGGTGGGTGTGGTCCCGTAGAGATGGCGTCTGGGATGGCTTCTGGCGTCAACTTATCCCCGGCAAAAGGCCTCCATAGGCGAAAGGGTGGCTCGTCCCTGGTTTGGGCGCCTGCGCTTCTGGCGGGGGCGGCTGTCCTTCTGCCGGTGGTCTATCTGGTGATCCGGGCCCTGGGCGCCGGGGCTGAGGCGTGGGAACTCCTCTTGCGGTGGCGTACTCTGGAGATAGCGGGAAGGACGGTCCTCCTGGCGGCTACGGTAACAGTCGGCACGGCCCTTATAGCTGTGCCGCTGGCGTGGCTGACGGTCAGGAGCGACCTGCCGCTGCGCCGGCTGTGGGCCGTGCTAACCACCTTGCCGCTGGCCATACCGAGCTACGTTGGGGCCATGGTGGTTGTGGCCGCCCTGGGGCCGAGGGGGTTGGTGCAGCAGATAGTGGGGCAACCCCTGGGCATAGAGCGGCTGCCGGAGGTCTACGGATTCCCCGGGGCCGCGGCCACCCTGATGCTTCTGAGCTTCCCCTATGTGCTTCTCAGCGTACGCGGGGCCCTTTGGGGTCTAGACCCGGCGCTGGAGGAGGCGGGCCGCACGCTGGGCTATAGCCGGTGGGGGGCCTTTAGGAGGGTTACCTTGCCACTGCTCCGTCCGGCCATTGTGGCGGGAGGCCTGCTGGTGGCGCTGTATACCCTGAGCGACTTTGGGGCCGTCTCCCTGCTCAGGTACGAGACCCTCACCTGGGCCATATACCTTCAGTACGAGGCGACCTTCGACAGGGCTGTGGCTGCGGCCCTGTCACTTATCCTGATTCTTATGGCCGTGACGGTCCTGGGTCTAGAGGCCTGGAGCAAGGGCCGTGGGCACTATTATGGCAGCAGCGCCAGAGCCTTCTTGCAGTCGGGGCCAGTTCCTCTTGGCCCGTGGCGATGGCCTGCGGTGGCCTTTTGTCTGGTGGTAGTAGCCTTTTCGGTGGCCTTGCCCCTGGCGATACTTGGGTACTGGCTGGTCCGGGGCCTGGCTGGGAGTGAGGCGTTGGTATCGCTGCTGCGGCCTGCGGTGGGGTCCGTGGTGGTGGCATCGCTAGCAGCAGCCGCGGCGGTGGTTGCGGCCTTCCCAGTGGCCCGAGTAATGACCCGTTTTCCGGGCCCTCTTTCGGGCATTCTGGGCGTTGTTACCTACAGCGGATTCGCTCTGCCGGGGATAGTAGTTGCTCTGGCGCTGGTCTTTTTCAGCGTTCGCTTCGCCTACCCGGTATACCAGAGCCTTTCCCTGCTGGTCTTCGCCTATGTGGTCCTATTCCTGGCTCCGGCAATTGGGGCGATCAAGGCCTCTCTGCTGCAAGTGAGCCCCCGTGTAGAGGAGGCGGCCCGGACGGTGGGAGCAGGCCCCTGGAGGGTCTTTGCCCGTGTAACCCTGCCCCTTGCCGCGCCTGGGTTCCTGTCGGCGGGTGCCCTGGTCTTTCTTGTCACCGTGAAGGAGCTTCCGGCGACACTTTTGCTAAGTCCTCCAGGCTTCAAGACCCTGGCTACGACGGTCTGGTCGGCCAGCTCTGCGGGCTTCTTCGCCCAGGCAGCGGCGCCTGCTCTGTTGCTGGTGCTGGCCTCGGGTGTTGTCATGGCCTTTCTAATTGCCAGAGGGGGCAAGGTCTCATCGCAAGGAGTGACAAGAGGCGATGTGCCCATCCGTTGAGCTTAGAGGGGTTACCAAGGCCTTCCCTGGCAGGCCTCTGCCGGTAGTGGACAATCTGTCCCTTTCAGTGGAGGAGGGACAGCTTATGGCCCTGGTAGGGCCGAGCGGCTGCGGCAAGACCACGACGCTACGCCTCATCGCTGGCCTGGAGTGGCCCAACGGGGGGCAGGTCCTCCTGATAGGGCAAGTGGTCTCCGATGAGAGGAGGCTGCTACCTCCTGAGAGGCGGCGTGTGGGCATGGTCTTTCAGGAGTACGCTCTGTTTCCTCATCTGACGGTGAAGGAGAACGTGGCTTTTGGGCTCAGGGGCCTGGCCAGGCCACGGCGGGGGGAGCGGATCGGGGAGGTGCTGGAGCTTACAGGCCTGGGTGGGCTGGAGCGTCGGTACCCCGCCCATATTTCGGGAGGGGAGCAGCAGAGGGTAGCCCTGGCGCGGGCCCTGGCTCCCGACCCGGTGGTTGTACTCCTTGATGAGCCCTTCAGCAACCTGGATGCGGAGCTGCGAGTGAGGGTCCGGAGGGAGGTCCGGAAGATACTCAAGGAGGCGGGGACTACGGCCATCTTCGTGACCCACGACCAGGAGGAGGCCCTGTTCATGGGCGACAAGGTGGCGGTGATGAACACAGGGCGTGTGGAGCAGATGGACACCCCTTACGAGGTCTTTCAGCATCCCAGGACCCGGTTCGTGGCCCAGTTCCTTGGCACCTCCGACTTTCTGCCGGCCAGGCCTGTGGAAGGGGGTCTGATGACGGAGCTGGGCCTGGTGCCCCAGGTGGCGGACTCTAGCAGGGGCGAGGTGGAGGTCATGGTGCGGCCCGACGACCTGACGCTGGGGCAGGCGGAAGGTGGCAATGGGGTCGTTACGAGCAGGCAGTTCCTGGGCACCCATTACATGTATACGGTGGCTCTCGCCTCGGGAACAAGGGTGCGCGTCTTCTCGTCGCACATGAACCATCTGGAGGAAGGGACCAATATAGCTGTGCGGCTGGAGCCGCGCCATGAGCTGGTCTGTTTTGTTGGGGGGAGGGCTGTGGAGAGCCGAGGCATCGCGAGCAGCCCGCAGCTTGCCTGATAGATAGCCGGTAAAGGGAGGCCTGGCATAGACGGGGCCTGTGCAAAAGGCTATAATCAGCACAAAGAAAGCAAAGGTGGGGAAAGGAGATAACCATTGGCCTTGGAGGTTGGGACACCAGCACCGGACTTCAACAAGAGGACGAACACTGGCGAGCGTGTAGCCCTTAGCCAGTTCAAGGGCCAGAAGAATGTGCTTCTGGCCTTCTTCACGGCCGCCTTCACGGGAGGCTGAGCCCACGAACTCTCCTCGCTTCGACAGGAACGCAAGAAGTTCGAGGAGTTGAATACCCAGGTCCTGGGTATAAGTCTGGACAGCCAGTTTGCTCTGAACGCCTTCTCTTTGTCGCTGGGAGGGCTGCCCTTTCCGCTGGTCACCGATTTCAATCCCAAGGGGGAAGTGGCCAAGGCCTACGAGATCTGGCAGGGCGAGGCCGACCGAGGCCACAACGTTAGGGCCACCTTCATAGTTGACAAGGAGGGGGTCATCCGTCTGGCCGAGACGTATGAGCCGGGCAAGCTGCCAGAGGTCCCCAAGCTGTTGGCAGAGCTCGCGAAGCTACAGCAATAGGAAAAGGGTCGCTACTTACGACATAGGCCGCTTCGAGCGAAGCGGCCTATGTTTTTTGTGGCGAGGAGACGGCTTGGCGCGGCAGCAGCACCTTGCCCAAAGGGTCCTTGGACGGAGCTCGGATAGCCAGGACTCTGGCAAGGTTTCCGACGAGGAGGGTTTCGATCTGGGTTGTGGTGAGGCCCTTGCGCCGCATCCTGGGGATCAGGTTCCTGAGGATGTGGCCGTAGCCGAGGCCTCCGTACCTGGTTATTCGGGCCTTGGAAGAGGTATCCTGGGACATCAGGATGCGCTCCAGATACCCCTCGGCAACAAGGCGACAGATATAGTCCAGCCTCTGCCCGTCGCTGGGTGTATCTAAAGAGCTAAAGGTGTTATACGACACCTCAAGGCCGAACAGGTCAAACTCCAGATAGCATCCCGTCTTCAGCACGGACAGATGCTCACTGGTGGAGGCCAGGGCTCTCTCGGCGTGGCCCATGATCACCTGGTCCATGCGCGCCCCAGCGCTCTTTAGGGTGTCCAGAATCTCCAGGGCAGCATGGACGGCGTGCCCAGGGTGAATGGTGATGGCCACCCCTGTGAGCTGCTGGGCGCGAGCGGCGGCCCGCACCACCTTCTGCTCGTTGGCTGTCCAGGGCAGGCTGCACCCCAGCTCACCGAAGATGCCTGCCCTCAGACCAGTGTCTCCGACTCCATCCGTCACGTCCCGGACGAACTCCTTCACTAGCTCGTTCTCGCTCTGCGGAGTCAGGTCGTGGGGATAGGAGCGCTCCACATAGTAACCAGCCGCCATGATGATGGGCACACCCGTCGCTCTGGCAATCTGGGCAAGGCCCAGGGGGTCTCTACCGATACCCCGGGTTGTGGCATCCACAAGGGCCCCGCCACCGTCGCGCTTGTAGAAGCTGACCTCATCTATGGCGACGTTCACATCCAGGAGTTGCCTGTTGTCCAGGTTCTGGTAGGAGTAGTTGTAGCGTAGCCACCAGAGATTCTCCAGGGAGACCGGAGCCAGAGCCAAGGCCCGCTCGGCGGCGCCTTCCGGGAGCCGGAACCCGTAGGACGCATCGAACAGGACATGCTCATGGGGCATGGTAGGGCCCAAGCGGTCCGGAGCAACAAGCCCCGTAACCGTCTGCACCATGCCTACCCTCTGGGGGTTTGTGCCTCTACTCTCCCCGGTCTGCCGCTCCCGTGGCATGGTCAATGGGCCTAGTTGGGCAGGGCGTATTCGAGGAGCCCGGCGCCATCCCGGTAAGGCATGGGGGTCCACTCCTTCACCTTGGGCCCCATGCCGAAGGTAGTGGGCACCATGAAGAGGGGCACCGTGGGGAAGGTCTTGTAGACCAAGTCGCCTATCTGGCGCTCAACCTTGTAAAGCTCCGCCGCGTCCAGGGTCTTGTCTGCCTTGGGGCACAGCTCCGAGAAGTAGGGCATCTCAGTGTGATTGATGGTCACGTATGTGGGGCCGCCAAGGAGGCAGGCGTACCGGTAAGGGCTGGGGAAGGTGTTGGTCGCGTAGCCATAGACCCAGCCGGAGGTATTCCTCTCGATAAGCATGGTGCGGAACACCGGGCGATACTCGGACAGCGTTCGTTTGATCTTGCATCCCAGGTCGGTCTCCCAGGCGGAGGCGGCGGCCTCACCGATGTCGGGTGCTATGGCCTGATCGGCGATGAGCCACATCTTGAACTCAAAGCAGTTGGGGACACCTGCCTCCGCCAGCAGTTGCTTGGCCTGCTTGGGGTCATAAGGGAGAGGCTTCCAGTCGGGGCTGGACCAGGGCTTATTGGGGTGGAAAGCGAAGCTGAGGGCATTGACCTGACCAAACCCGAAGGTTAGCTTATCTACTACAAGCTGGCGGTCTATAACCAGGTTAAGGGCCTTCCTGACCTTTGTGGGTGTCTCTGCCATGGGGTCTGTCCCAGCCCACGGCACCGTCGGATCGTACTTGGGGCGGCCGGGGAAGAGGCCGCCAAAGCCGATGAAGGCCTCGATGCCGTTCTGCGCCAGGGCAACCCTGAGGCCAGTGGCCTTCAGTTCGGCGGCAAACCTGGGGGCGATCTTGGCGATGTCCACCTGATTGGAGCGAAGCATGGCCAGCTTGGTAGCGTCCTCTAGCACCTTCAGGTAGCGAAGCTCGGCAAACCCAGGGGTGACGCGATAGTGGTCTGGCACGGCCTTTAGCCTCAAATCAAAGCCGCGCTGCTGAGAGGCAAACTCGTACGGCCCGGCGTACACCGGGTTCTTGGCGAACTCGTCTTCGCCTACCTGCTCCATGTATTTCTTGGGCAGGGGTCTGAAGTTGTTGTTGGAGTCTGCCGACATCAGGCGCAGCATCTCAACCAACGGGATCTGGAAGTTGGAGTGGATTATCAGGGTATACGGGTCCTGGACCACGATATTGTTGGGGTCCTTCCCGAAGAAGCCCACCAGTGTGCTGGTATTTGGGTTCAGGGAGCCGGGCTTCAGGAACTCGGTTAGGGAGAACTTCACATCCTCGGCGGTGACCTCTCCCTGACCCTTATGGAACTTGACCCCTTTCCTCAGCTTGAAGATAAAGTCCTTGCTGCCATCGGGGAGGCTCTTTATGTCCCAGCTCTCAAGAATGGCACCCGTGGTGGGGCTGTCTGTGTTCCAGTCCCACCAGAAGAGGGGGTCTCCCATGTTCCAGAGGGGCTGCTCAAGGACTGCCGCGCGCATGACCCACAGCTCATTGCCCAGGGTGTCAATGACATTCAGGGTGCCCCTTGGCTCCCGCCTGGCTGTAGGTGTTGGCGTCGCAGGGGCTCGGGTTGGGGTAGGGGTGGAGGCCACGGCTACGACACGGGCCGGCGTAGAAGTTGGCGCCACGGCCGGAGCTGTGGTGGCGGTGGCCGCGGGCCGAGCGGCCGGCGCAGAGGTCGGTGTTGCAGTGGGGGCGGCGCGAGCGCAGGCCAGGACTATCAAGACACTCGCCAAGGCTAACATACGAATACCAAGGCGTGCGAACATCGGTGTCCTCCCATGCAAATTCGAGCTGGACATAACAACTGAGCGCATGAAGCAGGAGGAGGCTACCAAAATGCAGCATGCGTGTCAACATCTGCTCGGTTTGTCCCCGCCCATGAGTGGGAGAGAATGCTGCCCCGGATTCTGAGCGAAGCGAAGAATGACATGGGGCGGGCTCAGGGAGACCCTTCGACAAGCTCAGGGTGAGCGGATATGATGGTGGCGAGATGGGCTTTTGCCATGAGTAGAGAGCATAGGCTAAAGGAAGGCGACGCGGTGCTCCTGGTGGACCGGAAGGGGAGGCGCTACCTACAGGTGCTAGACCCTGCCAAGACCTTCCACAGTCACCTGGGGCCCCTGCCTCACGCGGCCATCATCGGCCAGGAGCCCGGATGCCGCGTCCAGATAGCCACGGGGCACCGCTTTCTGGTCCTGCGGGCCACCCTGGCGGACTTCATCCAGGAGCTGCCGCGGCGCACACAGATCATCTATCCCAAGGATGCCGGGGCCATCCTGGTGTACGGCGACGTGTTCCCCGGGGCGGTGGTGGTGGAGGCGGGCCTGGGCTCGGGGGCCCTGACCTTGGCCCTGCTGCGGGCTGTAGGTGGGGAGGGAAAGGTGGTCTCTTACGAGCTTGAGGCGAAGCGCGTGGATTCGGCCCTGGCCAACATCCGGGCCTTCCGCCTGCCGCTGGAGAACCTGACGGTGAAGGTAGGCGACGTTTACCAGGGTATAGAGGAGAGGGAGGTGGACCGGGTAGTGCTTGACGTGCCGGAGCCGTGGTTCGTGGTAGCCTCGGCGGCGGAGGCGCTGGCGCCGGGCGGGGTGTTCCTGAGCTTTGTACCCACGGTGTTGCAGGTGCACCAGCTCCGGGAGGCCCTCCACGAGCACCCGGAGTTCGACATGGCGGAGACGGTGGAGGTGATAGTGCGGCCCTGGCACGTGGAGGGTAGAAGCGTGAGGCCTGTGCACCGTATGGTGGCCCACACGGGGTTCATTACTACCGCCCGCAAGTGTGCTCCGGGCAAGATGCCCAGGACACGGTGAGAGATAATGGAGTAATTCTTTCGGAGGGTTCCCCGGGCCCCCTCCGAAAGAATTGGGCTGGAAAGGCGTTAAAAATGACGGACGAGCGTACACGCATAATCTATATGGGGACAACCTTCTTTGTTGGTGGGAGGTAGTTTGGAACGCCGGGACGCTTTGAGACTGCTGGATGAGCCCATGAAGACCGATAGCTTGCGGAAGCAACTGCTGGCCGGCTTCCTTCGTTCAGACGCTGGAGACCAGCTCAGGTGTCAGAGTGTCAGACGTTTCGTTACATTCAGGGCCTTCCGGCGCCGAAATATTGCACTAGGCTTGACAAGTGTAGCCTCTAGTGCAAGACTTGCGAAAGCGACGGGCGGAACTGAGCAGAATCAGCGGCTCTCGTGGCTGGATCAGACGACAGGTAAGTAAGAACGGGGCCGGCATAGTTAGCAAGCAACAAGACACAGGCCAATGGACATGCAATGCCACGTAAAGGGAGGTCCTCAGTGATGGGTTCGGTGCTAAGACTTGGCATGATGTTCCTCCTATTAAGCCTTTTCACGTTGCTGGCCTGCGCCCGGGCGGCGCCGACGGCCACACCTACCAAGGCCCCTACAGTAGCCCCCGTAGCCACAGCTACTACTGCACCCGTAGTGGCCGCCACATCCACGCCAGTCCGCATAATCGCGACTCCAACGCCTGCAGCAGTGGCGACTGCGCCGCGGCCCACCGCCACGGCGGTGGCAAAGCCCAAGCCCTCAGGCACGATAGTTGTCCTGGTGCCGTCCTTGGGCACCGAGAGATGGATAGTACGAGAGCAAGGCGCTCCTCCTGCTATGGTTGAGGCTTTGCTCGGCCTGGATCCCGTCACTAAAGCCACTGTCCCAAACCTGGTCACCGAGTGGAAGACGGAGCTGAAGCCGGATGGAAAGGTGGACTGGACATTAAAGCTGCGCAAGGGCGTGCAGTTCCACAAGGGCTGGGGCGAGATGACTGCTGAGGACATCAAGTTTAGCCTCACAGAGTATCTAAAGCCCGGCTCCTTGAATGCCCGGACTAGTGCAGTTCTTGATTGGTTTGGGAAAGACCCTAAGAACATTGAAATCCTGAATGACTACGAGTTCGTCGTGCATAGCCCCAAAGTGATTGTCACGATTGAGGAGCTTGTACTCGTACGGTCGGCTGTATCTGGTATCTTTTCGAAAAAGTACATGGAAAAAGTGGGTGAGGATGTTTTCGCCAGGGATCCAGTTTTCACTGGGCCCTTCGAGTTCGTCGAGGGCAAGAGGGCCCAGTCCCTCAAGCTTCGCGCCCTGGGGGAGCACTGGCGGCAAGTCTCTGAGTTTGCCGAGGTCAACATACTTGTAGTGCCGGAGGAGAGCAGTCGGGTAGCGGTAATGAGGACTGGCAAGGGCGACCTGATGGATCTGTCTCACAGCTTACTGAAAGAGGCCCGGGCAGCGGGTTTGCGATTAACCCAACTGAAGCTGTCCAACGCCACTGAGGGCTTTTTCGGCGGCATGTGGCTCAAGAGCCGCCCCACCTATGACCCCACCATCCCCTGGGTGGGGCAGGATATACTCGATCCGAAGCCGACTATGGTGCGGCAGGCCATGAATCTGGCTATCGACCGCCAGACCATCGTCGAGAGGCTCCTGCTGGGAGAGGGTGAGGCTTCCAACAGCGCGGGGTTTGCGTACACGCCTGGAGCGGCCTGGACTAATCCAAGCTGGAAGCCATACGCCTACGATCCCAAGAAGGCCAAGGAGCTCTTGGCCCAGTCTGGATACTCTAGCGGATTCGAGTTTGGTGTCTGGCTGTTACGGCCCGGAACCGGCCAGTCCGCTGGTCCCTACGAATATGATGTGACAGAGGCGATGGCTTCGTATTGGGAAGCCATAGGCCTTAAGCCCAACAGGGTGCCAATCGAATACAGGCCTTCGGTGCGCCAGAAGCTGATTGACCGGGCGACTGGTGGCTGGGTGTACATGTTAGGCAACCCCACAGATGCCGCGCCCTGGGGCCAATATTGCACCTTGCTAGGCGCAAGCACCACTACAATCCATCATGGGGAGCATCCCTTTATAGACGATGCCTGCGGCAAGATGATAGGTGAGCTGGATTTTAAGAAACGGGTCGCCACGGCCCTGGAGCTAGGCGACTGGATCAATCGCAACTATTTCATGCTGCCGATAGGTTTCGTAAACCGGATTTTCGTTCTCAGCCCTGGGCTAGATTGGTCCCCTACCGCTCTTGATTCAAGCGTTACCAGCAGACTGGAATACGCCAAGCGCACTGGAAAATAAGAGCTGAGCGGGAACGTGGATATGGCGCACAGGCTCGCTGTGGTCACCGGTTCGTCTCATTACCACGCGCTCTATCAAGCGTATGGTTTGCAAGGCAGGCTGTGCTTGGTCAAAGGGCGTATTGCCCCTTTCAGCCGGGTAGTATTGAGATAGCACTCGTCGTGCCCAATCGCTGAGCGCCAGGGAGGTGCTTTGTGCCGACCATCCTGGAGGGAACCGAGCACTACGTTGATAGGCCCGATGGCAAGGTCTACTACGTCAAGACTGGCAAGGGAAAAGCTGTTATTTTCCTCCACAGTGCCGGCTACAACGCCGAAAGCTGGGCCAATGTGGTGCCGGACTTTGCCAAGCACTTCACCTGCATCTCCGTTGACCTACCTGGCTATGACCACTCCGATGCACCTCAACGCAAGCCCACGGTGGAAGACTTCGCCCAGGCTATCGTCGACCTCATGAATCATGCTGGCATAAAGAAGGCCATCCTGGTGGGTGATCACACCGGGGCCATAGTGGCCATGCACATTGCAGTAACCCGTCCTCAGCTCGTGGACAAGATCGTCTGTGACGGCCTGCCCTACTGGAACAAGGAGAGTGGCCGCATCGTTTTTGAACGCTTTATGATGCGAGGCTATACCGATACTACGTCATTTGCCGTTCCTGTTGTCCCCATTAGAAACTGGGAGGACTATCAGAAGCACAACCCCGAGGCGACACGCGAAGGATACGAGAAGTACGCCCGCCTGTTGAAGAAGTGTCGGCTGTCGTGGCGCTATACCCACGAGGCTGTCTTCGACTACGACATGCAGGAGGTTGGTCCCAAGGTGACCCAGCCCGTTCTGGTCGTCTTTGGCACGGGGGACTACGTCCGCCGGGGTGAGGACAAGATGCGCGAGGAGATGAAGAACGCGAGGATAGAGGTGGTACCCAGCACAGGCACTAGTGCCCATTGTGATTATCGCTATTGGCCAGAGGTACGCCCTGTCCATCCTGCGGAGTTCATTTCTTTGGCCCTAAATTTCCTGCTGGACAGAAAGTAGCAAAAGGAGGGATTGGTGACTGCTGAGGTGAAACGGACAGATGATTACGTATTCCAGCCCGCTGACTACGTATGGCGGCCCGACGGGGGGGTCCACTATTCCAAGGTGGGGCGAGGAGACCCATTGATCCTTCTGCACAACTTCGAGTTGAGCAGCTTCATATGGAGAAGGGTCATAGATAAGTTTGCCGAGCACTTCACCTGCTACAGAATAGACCTCCCGGGGCATGGATACTCGGACATCCCCCCCAGGAAATACGCCATGAATGATTATGCCAAGGCCATAATAGACGTTATGGACAAGCTGGGCATACCCAAGGCCGATATTGTTGCGTCCCACGGCGGGTGCTTGGCTGGGGTTGAGATGGCGGTGAGCTATCCCCAGCGGGTGAAGAAAATAGTATTCGATGGCGTTCCCTACTGGAATAAGGAGCGGGGCCGCGCCGTTTTCGAGGGGTGGTGGAAGCCCATGTTTACCGATACGACCTGGTGCGACATCCCCGTCATACCCGTGAGAACCTGGGAGGAGGTGGTCAAGAGGAACCCCAACTCTCCGTTCATGGACAGGGAGCACTTCGAGGAGAGTGAGGCGGTGGCGCGCAAGAGTCGCCGCTGGATCCGGCTGAGCTTCGAGTCCCTCACCTCCTACGACGTGGAGGAGGCGGGCCCGAAAATAAAGGCACCCGTCCTCATGATCAACGGAGAGAAAGATATGCTGCGGCGGGGTGAGAAGCGTGCCCTTGAAGGGATAAAGGGATCGGTTCTCAAGGTAGTGGAGGGGGTCCGGCCTCACTGGAACAGGCCGGATGAGTTCGCCAAGCTGACCCTGGACTTTCTACTCGCCCGCGGATAGCATGTTTGGCATCATAAGCCTGCAATAGTGCGATCGGAGATTGGCTCCACGGCTGTAATGCTTTATTGCAGGCTTCTTGGGCAAGCTATTTGAATTAAAAGGAGGGTGATACTAAATGTTCCATACGCGGGTATGTGAGATTTTCGGCATCAAATATCCCATAGTACAGTCCCCGATGAACTACGCCATTACACCGGCTCTGGTCGCCGGCGTTTCCAACGCGGGGGGCCTCGGCACGATTGCCAGCAATATGCAGATCGATATACCACCCAGCACCTCTAACGCAAATGCGGAGCACATGCGCTCCATGATAAGGGAGGTAAGGAAGCTTACCAATAAGCCCTTTGGCATAAACATACAGCACGGAAGAGTGATTAATCCCGAAGGCAAGGGATTAGAAAGATTTAATCCGCAATCGCTGGCGGTGATGCGGGTGGCCATAGAGGAAAGAGTGCCGGTAGCATATATCTCCATGGCCCCTCCGGACAGTTTCGTGGTCGAGACGCTGCATGATGCGGGAATGAAGGTAATGCTCATTGGCACAACGGTGCGACACGGGAAAAGAGCGGAAGAAGCAGGGGTAGATGCATATCTATGTGCCGGTTATGATGCCGGAGGGCACAGCCCGGGCCACGGCGACACCACTCTGTTTACGGAGCTCCCCCAGGTGGTGGACGCGTTGAAGATCCCGGTGATGGCTGGCGGTTGTGTTGGGGATGCGCGTGGACTTATTGCCGCCTTCGCCCTCGGAGCTGAAGGCATAGCTATGGGGACCCGGTTCCTGGCCACCTATGAATGCCGGTGGAGCCAAAAGACCAAACAGGCCCTGATAAACGCCCATGACGGGGCAACTGTAGCCTGGGGAAAAATACTGGGGACCGGACTGGGCCGGACCTTAAAGAACAGGTTCACTGAGATGTACTTTGAGATGGAGATGAAGGGGGCCACCGCTGCAGAGCTGCAGGCCTTCATTGACGGCTATAAAGCCCCATCTGGAAGAGGCCTCGACCGCAAAGCTGGCGCCTACTTTGACGCAGACCTGGAGTGGGGTGAGGTGTACATGGGAATGGTATCGGGCCTGATCAAGGATATAAAGCACGCCGGTGACGTAGTCAAGGACATAATGGCAGAGGCAGAGAGGGTTGTGGCGAGGCTGGGCGCGGAACGGATGCCCGCTCGTTTATAGGGAGCGCGGCAAGCCCCCTCCCGCCTTGGCGATTAGCCACTAGCCTTCGGAAGCGGTCCATGCAAGGCGGTAGCGCACTGTAGAGCTATGTGACCGGCCTTCACCTGAAATCACCAATAAGGGCGGCCAACTGCGATGCATCGCCTTTCATCTTGCCCGTGAAGATTCGCCGCATGGCGTCACATGCCTGCCTCGCGACGTATTATTTTCGTCACCTCACGCATGAACGCCGGCAAATCCATGGGCCACCGTGAGGTTACTAGATTCCGGTCGACCACAACTTCCCTGTCTTCCCAGATTCCCCCAGCTTTCCTGATCTCTTCAGGAACACCATCGTGCCAGTACGAGGTTAGATGTCTTCCCTTTACCAAGCCAGCGGACACCAAGGTATACGGGCCGTGGCAGATGGAGGCGACCAGCTTGTTTTTCGCGAAGAAGGATTTCGCTATATCTTGGGCTTTCTTGATTTTGCGGACCGTGGTTGGTGCTCCATCTGGCGCACCGCCGGGAATGAATAGGAGGTCGTACTCGTCCGCGTCGACCTCGCTGATCGTCTTGTCAGGCATCAGTGAATAGCCGTTCTCGCCGGAGATCTCTTCCCTTTTCGGTGCAGCAATGTCCACCTGCCAACCTTCCTCCTGCAAGCGGAAGACCGGGAAGAAGACTTCCATATCCTCGAACTTGTCAGCCGTTAGGACGATGGCTTTCCTGGCAGTCTTGTTCATGGACTAACTCCTGTAAACCGGATTTCTCAATGTGAAAGCGTGATACAATACAGTGGGAGTTCTAGTACTATAGCGCATCGGGCTCATCCTAAACAATCCTCTCTCCTGGCTGTCAACGCCAGCGTAGTCTAGGATAGTCTGCTCTGAATGTCCTTGCTGCATGGCGCGGCTGTCCCGTTCAATAGTCGGTCAGAGCCCTTTAATGGTTCCAATAGGTGCAAAGCTGGGCGGAGTGGCTTCGCGAAGCTGATTGGTATGCCCAGCTTGTTGAACCTTGAGCAAGCTAGGACTGGAGCTCTTTCCACAGGGCCTCCCAGTCGAAGGAGGCGGAGGGGTCCCTGGCCTCCCAGAGAGGGATATGCTGGGGTGTCCTCAGGGGCACGGCAAAGCGGCCCTGGGAGGCCAGCTCCTTGAGCTCGTGCTGCCTGGCGTTAGCGGGCGTGAAGCCCCAGAGGGGCTCATCGGGAACGCCTTTGCCCTGGGCCAGGACGCGGAAGTTGCCCAGGCCGTCGGCCTTGGCGAGCTCCAGCAGGGCGATGCGGTTGGCCTCTAGCTCCCGGCGGGCGAGGCCCATCCTGTCCAGGGCCTCCAGGAAGGCCTCCAGGCCCAGGTTCAGGAGGAACTCCCGCTGGGTGGTGAAGCCCAGGGTCCCGAGGCCGCGGGCCTCGCCAGCCCTCATGAGGGAGGTGAAGTCCACGTGGGCCGTCATGTCCTGGCGGCCCACGCGCTGGTAAGGGTTGGCCGAGAGGGTGTGCTTGAAGTAGCAGCGGAGGGTGCCGCGCGACCGGGCGGCGTTGTACAGCTCCTCGGCCGGGTAGCCGTAGTCTATGGTGAGGACGTAGCCCCTGGCTAGGGTCTGGGCCACCTCGGCCATCCAGTCCTCCAGGGCCAGGTTCACCTCGGTGCGGTAGCCTTCGGGAAGGGCGACGCCGAGGGAGCGGAAGCGCTCGTCCAGGCGAGGAGTAGAGGGCTCCGCCAGTGTCTCCTGAAGCTGCCCATCCTTAACGGTGACATAGACCTCCAGGAGGCGGCCTCTCTGGACTACGACGCGGTGGACCGGCAGGGAGTCCAGGAGCTCGTTGGAGAGGAAGCAGCCGACCATGCTCCAGAAGGGGATTCCGACGGCCGTAACCCGCGCCACATCGTTGTCAACGGGCGGATGCGGTGGCAGGCGGTCCAGGGCGACGAGGCGCAGGGCCTGGTGGAAACGGGGCAGGGAGCTGCGAGCGTAGGCAAGGAGGTCGTGGCACAACTGGCCTTTGCCGGCGCCTATCTCCACCAGGAGGAAAGGGGCAGGGCAGCCCAGGAGGGTCCACATCTGCTCGAGCTGGATGGCCAGTAGGGCGGCAAAGGCCGGGTGGAGAGTGGGGCTCGTGAAATAGTCGCCCCTGGAGCCGATTGCTTCGGGGGAGGAGTAGTATCCGCCGTGGGGCGAGAAGAGGGCCAGCTCCATAAAGCGGGCGAAGGTGAGGGGGCCATCTTTGTCGATCAGGCTTCGAACCGCTTCTTCTGCGGGGGACAGGCTGGAGGGCTTGGGAAGCAGGCTCATGAAGGATGCCGGGCTGGCGACAGGAGTTGGAGCTAGATGGCCTTCTCGGCCTCGGATATGCTCTTGAGGAGCCTAAGCCTGTCCAGGAACCTTTCTGCGTGCTCCCTATCCCATCCCATGTCGGGCAAGGAGTTGCGAAAGGTATTCTCGAGGCCGCAGAGCTTGCAGACCCCTTGGCTAAGTGGACCGTTGGGAGTATCGATGACCCAGTGGTGTTTGCAAAGGAACGCCTGCATAGCCTTTTCGATGGCAACCCCTCCGCAATAGTGAAACAGAAACTAGGACTAGTATACCTTGGGCTGCGAGAGATGTCAACGAATCGGATGCCCTGGCCTGGCTGGTGGGATAGAATTGGTGGCACCTGGCGCTGAAGGGTGGACTATATATGGACTATAGGGTATTTGTCACCCGACGAATTGCAGAGGAGGCCCTGGAGCTTCTGGACAGGGAGGTTTCACTGGAGGTATGGCCGGAGGAGCCGCCGCCCCCTTACTCAGTCCTTGTGGAGGGCACACAGGGGTGTGACGGCGTACTGTCTATGGTCACGGACCGGATCGACGCTGGGCTGCTGGATGGCTCTCCCTCTCTCAGGGTTGTCAGCAACATGGCAACGGGCCACGACAACATCGACGTGGCGGCGGCGACCCGTCGCGGCGTGCTGGTGGGCACGACGCCCGGCGTCCTGGCCAAGACGTGTGCGGACCTGGCCTTTGCGCTGTTGCTGGCGACGGCCCGACGCGTCGCTGAGGCGGACCGGTTTGTCCGGGGTGGAGAGTGGCGCACCTGGCACCCGGGCGCCTTTCTGGGACAGGACGTGTACGGGGCCACGCTGGGCATCGTGGGACTGGGAGACATCGGGCTGGAGGTGGCCAGGAGGGCCGGTGGATTCGACATGAGGGTCCTGTACTACTCCAGGCACCGCCGTGTGGAGGAGGAGGGAAGCTACCGGCTGGAGTACGCGCCAGACCTGAGGGCGCTGCTGAGGGAGGCGGACTTCGTGACCCTCCACGTGCCGCTTACGCCGGAGACGCGACAATTGATGGGGGCGCAAGAGCTGGCACTGATGAAGCGGAACGCCGTTCTCATCAACACCTCTCGGGGCCAGGTGGTGGACCAGAAGGCCCTTTGTGCTGCACTCAAGGATGGCCTCATCGCCGGAGCCGGCCTGGACGTGACGGAGGAGGAGCCCATCCCTCCCAATGACCCGCTGCTGGGCCTGCCCAACGTGGTAGTCACGCCTCATATCGGGAGCGCTAGCGTGGCTACCCGCCGTAGGATGGCCCTCATGGCGGCAGAGAACCTGCTGGCAGGCCTCAAGGGAGAAAGGATGCCCCATTGCATCAACCCCGAAGCCAGGGAGGGGCAGGCCTGGGGGAGATAGCGGTCAGGAGGCGATGGCGGCCTTCTAGGGCTGGCTCCCTCGTCTGGGCCACCACCGGTAAAAGTGGTGAACGGGGCCGTGGCCCTGCCCCAGAGGAAAGGCCAGCCTCAGGGCTTCGGTGACGTACTCCTTGGCCTGGGCTAGGGCCTGGTCTAGCGGCAGGCCCTTGGCCAGGCCAGCGGCAATGGCGGAGGCGAAGGTGCAACCGGTGCCGTGGGTGCTTGTTGTATTCACACGGGGCGCCGAGAGCTCGTGGAACTGGTGGCCGTCGTAGAACAGGTCCGTTGCGTCGCCAGGAAGGTGTCCTCCCTTGAGCACGACCGAGCGGGGCCCCAAGGCCAGGATGGCCCGGGCCGCTTCCCTGGCATCCTTGGGGCTCTGGATGGGCCGTCCAGTGAGGACCTGGGCCTCCGGGACGTTGGGGGTGACCACCGTGGCCAGGGGGAGAAGCATTATTTTGAGGGCCTGTACCGCCTCTTCCTTGAGGAGGCGGTCACCGCTCTTGGCCACCATCACCGGGTCTACGACCAGGTTGGGCAGACGATGCTCCCTGATCTTCTGGGCGACTATCTGTATGATGAGGGAGCTGGACAGCATCCCGGTCTTGACGGCATCGGCGCCGATGTCGGTAACTACTGCATCGATCTGGGCGGCTACGATCTCTGGGGGCAGCTCATGAATGGCCGTTACACTTAGGGTGTTCTGGGCCGTAACGGCGGTGATCACGGAGGCGCCGTAGACACCCAGGGCGGAGAAGGTCTTCAGGTCTGCCTGGATCCCTGCGCCGCCACCTGAGTCGGAGCCTGCAATGGTCAGGGCCACCGGGTACAGCCACTTCATGTCAATCCGCTAGCAGGCAGAAGCATAAGGCAAAGGGCCTGGGGCGTCAATGAAACAGGCTGGCGGGGCTATTGGGGCCTTGTGGTTTGTGGTAATATTGGTGCCTGGCCGATTTTGGGGAACTGGCTTAGAGTCACAGTACAGGAGACTTCAGTGGAGAGAGCTACTACGGGCCTTCGTGAGGGAGCGGAGGTGGGGTGGCAAGCGTTGCTGGCCAAGTACGGCGAGGCTATGATGCGCATGGGCCAACTGGAGCAGGAGATCGGACACCTGAAGGGGCTCCTGGAGAAAAAGGGGGGGAGAGGGAGTGAGGCTGGCGAGGGTGTGGAGGAGCTAAAACAAGAGCGAGATGCGGCGCTGAAGAGCATGAACGAGCAGACCCAGTCCCTGCGGGTGCAGGTGGCGACCCTGCAGGCCCAGTTGGAGATGACCGAGGAGAAGCTGAAGCTGGCAGCCGAGGGCAACTACACGCGGATGCGAAAGCGCCATCATCGGCGGCGCTGGTGGCAGCTCTGGAGACTATAGACGATCGACCAAGGCTGTTGGGGGGCCTTCCCACGGCAGCCCCGCGGGGGTGAATGGCCAATAACTCTTGACAAACTCTAACAGGGGGGACGGGTGATTGAATGCATTAGGTACTCACCTTCTGCTGGAGCTAAAAGGTTGCAACCGGCAACTCCTTGACGATCTCCCATACATTCAGGAGTCCCTGTTAAGGGCAGCTGAAGTGGCAGGGGTGAGGGTGCTAGGTCATACATTCCATAAGTTCTCACCCCACGGCGTGACCGGCATAGTGGCCATCGCTGAGTCCCACATCTCAATCCACACCTGGCCTGAGTTTGAATACGCCTCCGTGGACATCTTCACCTGCGGCGATCATCTTCACCCTATGGAGGCGGCACAGTCCATTATCCAGAGGCTGGAGTCGCGGGAGCCGTCGATCATGGAGATCAGGCGGGGGTTTGTCTCTTTGCCATTGGGCGTGTCCAGGGGATAGGGGAAGGTGAGAGGCGCCGCCAAGTGGTTCTTCGAGTTCTTTTCGCCTGACCACTTCCAGGGCACCAGCATCACCTCGGTGCTGCACACGGGCCAGACCAAGTACCAAAGCGTGGAGGTCCTGACGACGGGCGCCTTCGGCCGGTGCCTGGTTCTCGATGGCAAGATCCAGTCAGCCGAGCTGGACGAGTTTATCTACCACGAAGCCCTGGTCCACCCCTCCATGCTGGCTCACGCGCGCCCGCGGAGGGTATTTATTGCCGGCGGCGGCGAGGGAGCCACGGCGCGGGAGGTGCTGAAGCACAAGACCGTCGAGCAGGTGGTGATGGCCGACATTGACGGCGAGGTGGTGGAGCTCTGCCGCCGGTACCTGCAGGACCGGCATGGCGGCGCCTTTGAGGACAGGCGGCTGGAGCTTCACATCGAAGATGCGAGAGCCGTGCTGGAACGGGTTTCGGGCGCCTTTGACGTCATAGTGCTGGACCTCCCCGATCCCATAGAGGCTGGCCCAGCCTCTCTCCTCTACACGGAGGGCTTCTATGCTCTGGTGCGGGAGAAGCTGGGAGCGGGAGGGGTAATGGTGACCCAGTCAGGGCCGTGCAACATCACCAACCTCAGGGAGGTCTTCAGCCCCATTCACAACACCCTGAAGAGGGTATTTCCCCTTGTGGCGCCCTACCACGCGGTGGTGCCAGCCTTTGGCGGAAGCTGGGGGTTCAACCTGGCCAGCCTGGGCCGGGACCCACGGGCCTTCTCCAAGGCTACGGTGGACAGGGCGCTGGCATCGCGTGGGGGTATTGCTACGCGCTTCTACGATGGCGAGTCCCACGCCGGCATGTTCTCGCTGCCCAGGTACCTGCGGGATGGCCTGGCCCAAGAGACCAGGGTCATTACTGAGGATTCCCCTATCTTCCTGTACTGAGGGCCAGGCCGGGAAGAGACGGAGCTATCGTTCTCCTGAGGCGTTGAAGTCAGAGGTTCTCGTTCAGGTAGCGCCCCGCGTAGGCCCTGTCAGTGGCCTTCTCCAGGCGGAAGAAGACCAGTTGGAGGACGCGAGCCCCGTGGCCCAGGCGAAAGCCCTTGGGATTGTATACCACCAGGAGGGCTTGGGAGCGGCCGCGGTATCCGGCGTCCCATACAGCGTTATGGATGGTGACGCCGCAGCGGAGCAGGGATGAGCGGGGCTTGCCCAGGGCCATGACGTCCCGTGGGAGGTTGAGGACCTCGTTGAGGGTGATGAGGTAGGGGCCAGGGGCCAGGTTCAAGTAGCCGTCAGGGGGGAAGTGGAGGGGCCGCGGTGTAGCGAGGATGCGCTGGTCGTTGGAGGGGCCTATCTGTCCGGGGTCCTGGAGGGTGTCCACCTCGGCGAGGGTCAGGTCGAAGCCGTTGGGCTGGAGCTGCTCATCCAGGTTGGAATAGTTCTCTACCAGATGCTGCTTGCCACGAATTAGCTGGCGGATAGAGGTGCTGTCCAGGCAGCCGCTAGGGCCTTTACTGGCAACAGAGCTATAGTCCAAATACTACCTCACCCCGCTCTTTCAGACTTTGGAGGATATTCTGAGCTTCTGCCTCGGTCAAATCAAGGGCAGGCTGGTGCAAAAGGAGAAGGTTTTTCTGAATCGGCTCTAGTTGTACAGGTTCATGGCCTGACCCAGGCCCTTCTCCTGGATGGTAACGATAGCCTCGTAGACCTTATCCAGCACCTGGACCAGGAGATCTTCCTCCGGGGGCGTGAAGCCGCCCAGGACGTAGGTGACCTCGTCGACGCCAGGGGGAGGGCGACCGATGCCGATGCGGAGACGCGGAAGCTCCTCGGTACCCAGGGCCTCGATAACGGAGGACAGGCCACGATGGCCCCCTGGGCTGCCGCGTGGGCGAACTCGAATCTTGCCGAGGGGGAGGTCCATGTCGTCGTAGATGACCAGCACCTCTCGGGGCGAAGGGATGTGGAGGCGCCGGACAAGGGACGTGAGGGCCCTGCCAGACTCGTTCATGTAGGTCCGAGGTACGGCCAGGAAGAGGTGGGTCTCTCCAACCGTTGCCTCTGCGACGGAGGCGAGGGCTCCCAGCCTCTTCAGGGGTGCGGCCAGGCGCTTCGACATGTGCTGAACGGCCCTGGCGCCTACGTTGTGGCGGGAGGGGGCGTAGCCTTTCCCCGGGTTGCCCAGGCCAACGATGAGTTTCAATGTGTTAGGGCCGTCCCTGGCGAAGGTAGGAGCGGAGGAAGGCCAGGACCTCGTCGTCCAGCACTCCAGCCAGGGAATCCAGGTCAGAGGCCTGGACGATCTGGATGAACTTGTCGGTCAGGTCTCGGCCAGGGGTATCGAGGATGCGGTGGGTGGTGTAAGAGGCCAGGCGGTGGTTCTGCTGGGCGAGGGCGTCACGGAGGGCCTCTTCCAGGAGAGATGTCTCCTCTTCTGGGACCGTGTCCAGGAGCGTGAGGTGGCAGTTGGGGCAGAAGGGCTGAGGCTCCTGGTAGCCCTCAGGAGGCGGGGCTGTGCATAGCTTTAACGAGCCCTGCAAGCCCCTGTACCAGGGCGACAGGTCCGGACGTACGGGAGGTCCCAGCTCCAGTAGCGTGTTGAGCCTGTCTAGGGCCTCCAGGCGGGGTCTCATCTGCTCCAGACGCCTGGCCAGGGTGCGGGCCTGCCGGTTGTAGGCCGTGTGATGGTAGGCATAGGCCTCTCGGTAGCGGCTGTAGAGGGTCTCAAAGTGGCCCTTGACGGTAGGCCACAGGGACGGGTTTTGCACCAGGGAGTTCACATCTAGCTGGGCCAGGATGGTGGCCTTCTCAAAGGCCATGTCCTGCTGCCGGGGTCCGAGGGCCGCGCCGTCCAGACACTCCTTGACCATTCTGATCTCCTGTACTTTCTCGCTGAGTTGTAGCAGGCGACGGTGGAGGTCGAGGACCTGGGCCAGGGCCGATGGAGGGCCTATGCGCCGGCAGAGGGGGAATAGCTGGGAGGGGTTGGTAGCCGATGCCGCCCCTTCCAGCCTCTCAAGGGCCTCCTGTCCGGTTTGTGCCAGCGTATGGCCCAGAGTATCGGAGAGGGTCTGGAGGCTCTGCCGGACAGCCGGTAGTTGCTCCCTGACCTGAGCGAGGGCATGGGACAAGAGCTGGGCTATGGCGGAAGGGTCAGCTTGGGGCAGGCCATTAGGGACACCGGGGAGGAAGGCCTTGGCGTAGGGAGCCAGCGTCTGCCAGGTGGGCGGGGAAGGCTCGGCGACGGTAAGAAGGTCTTCCCACCAGCGGTCCTCCCAGGGGATCTCAGGGAGGGCCTCCTTGAAGAGACGGTCCCCAGGGAAGGGGTAGCCGCTGGCGGTCTTGAGACGGTGGCCTGGCCTCAGATGGATTTCCACCTCCTGGGGGCCTGCCAGAAGGTAGGACATCAGGTACAGGGTGGCCAGGGGCAGGGTGAGGCCCCTTTCGTGGGCCAGATGGTGGAGCAGGTCCCTGGCATCGGCGGCACCTCTGGAGGATTGCAGGGCTCTCTGGATGACGTCATATACGGCGTTGGACTGGAGGGCGAGCCTGAGGGGCTCCGTGGGAGCAGCAAGGCCCAGGGGCACGCTGAAGGCGAGAAGGGCAGAACGGACAGGCTCCTCTTGAAGCCGCGCCCCGATGAGGCCCTCGTACAGGTGCACCACCTCCTCGCGGGCAAGGGGCCTGGGAAGAGAGGCCGGGTCCCATGGGAGATGGGGGTAGGCGGCGGCAAGGAGGTGTTGGGCCAGGGCCTGGCACCAGTCCCGATAGGTGCCGGTATGGAACACCTCCCTTGGGTGCAGGGCCAAATCTCCCTGGGTCACTACTCGTCCGTAGTAGTAGGAGCGGGCCTCCTCGGCGGCCAGGTCGCGTCGCAGCTCCTCCTGCCTGCCCTCCAGGCTGCGCCGGAGGGGGGCGGCTGAGGTCTCCCTCATCGTGACGTAGAGGCGCAGGGCCTCGCCCACAGCGCGGAACTCCCGCTCCAGGGAGGCCTTGCGGCGGGCGGGCGCTCTGCCGGGAATAGAGACGGTGATTCGAGGGTCTTGCAGCAGGAAGCTAGTAGCCCTCTGGGGAGCGGTGAGGAAGACGATGCGGAAGTAGGCGTCCTCCTCCAGCCTCTGCCCCCAGGCGGGGTCCCAGTGAGGGGCCACGGTGAACTGGCCCTTGTAACGCAGGCCGCTGTAGTCGGCGGTGCACTCCTGCAACTGGCCTGGCTGGATGTCTGGGAAGAGGAGAGAGAGCTGTATCTCTTCGTTCACAGATAGATTCTTAGGAGGGCTGCTCACGAAGTGCTCACGGGAAGTGGGGGAGAGAGCTGTATCTCTTCGTTCATAGCGTCTATCCAGCGTCGCTCAGGAGAGCCAGGAGCTGGGCCTCGTCCAAGAGCGTGATGCCCAGGCGGCGGGCGGCTTGTGTCTTGGTAGCGCCGGCGTCTGAGCCTGTCACCAGGAAGTCGGTCTTGCGGGTCACGGAGTCGGTGGTGGAGCCACCCAGGTTCTTGACTCTGGCCTCAGCCTCTGAGCGGGACAAGGAGGCCAGGGTGCCGGTGAAACAGAAGACCTTGCCGGAGAGGGGCGATGCCGCAGCGACTGCCGGGGCCTCAGCCTGTATCCTCACCCCGACGCTTTTCAGCTTCTGAAGGAGGGCCCTATTGGGTGGGTCGGCAAAGAAGGCGACGACGCTCTGGGCGATCTTGGGACCGATGCCGGGGATGGCCGTGAGGTCCGCCTCACCGGCGGCCATGAAGCGGTCCATGGACTGGAAGTGAGCGGCAAGGAGTTGGGCTATCTCGGCGCCCACGTGGAAGATGCCGAGGGCGAAGAGGAGGCGGGAGAGTGGGCGGGTCTTGCTTACCTCAATCTGGGCGAGAATCCTGGTGGCCAGCTTGTCCCCCATACGCTCCAGGCGGACCAGGTCTTCCTTCTTCAGCAGGTAGAGGTCCGCCAGGTCCTTTACCAGGCCGCTCTCCAGGAGGGTTCTGCACCACTGCTCTCCCAGACCCTCGATCTCCATGACGGCAACGAAGTGCTTGATTCGTTCGAAGAGCTGGGCAGGGCAGGAGATGTTGGTGCAGCGGTGCATGGCGTCACCGGGAGGGCGGACCACGGCGCCGCCGCAAACGGGGCACTGGCTGGGGAAAACGAAGGGACACTCGGCGCCGGTGCGTCGGCCCGGGACTGGCGCTACGATCTGGGGGATGACCTCCCCGGCCCTTTCCACCACGACCCAGTCGCCGATGCGGATGTCCTTGGCCCGGATGTAGTCCTCATTGTGGAGTGTGGCCTGTTTTATGGTAACGCCTCCCACCTGGACTGGCTCCAGGATGGCGTAAGGGTTCAAAGAGCCGGTCCTGCCCACGTTGATGCCTATTTTGCGGAGCTGGGTGGTGGCCTGTCGGGCGGGCCACTTATAGGCCACGGCATAGCGGGGCTCCCGCCCTACGACGCCCAGGACATCCCACAGGCGCAGGTCGTTTACCTTGACTACGATGCCGTCGGTACCGTGCTTGAGCTGCTCGTGTTTCTCCAGGAACTCACTGTAGAAGTCCTCTACCTCTTGGGTGCTCTGGCAAAGGCGGCTATGGGGGTTTGCCTTGAAGCCCAGATCCGCCAGCCACTGGAGGGTCTCCCACTGTGTGGAAGGGGTGCTGTTCCCTTCCACGCGGCCGATACCGTAGACGAAGATGTCAAGCTTGCGGGAGGCGGTGATGGCGGGGTCTAGCTGGCGGACGGAGCCGGCGGCGGAGTTGCGTGGGTTGGCGAAGGTGGGCTCGCCCCGGGCGGCCCGATCGCGGTTGAGGGCCTCGAAGCTGTCGCGAGGCATGTAGACCTCGCCGCGCACCTCCATGAGGCTCGGCGCTTGCTTGATAAGGCGGAGGGGTATGCTCTTGATGGTCCTCAGGTTGTTGGTTATCTCCTCGCCCCTGTAGCCGTCGCCTCGGGTGGCGCCCTGTACGAGGACACCGTCCTGATAGAGAAGGTTCACGGCCAGCCCGTCGATCTTCAGCTCGCAGGTCATGGGAAAGGAGGCCCTCTCTAGGAGATTGATCACGCGGCGGTGCCAGGCCAGGAGCTCGTCTCCGTTGAAGGCGTTGGCCAGGCTGAGCATGGGGAGCCCGTGCTCCACCTCAGCGAAGCCCTCGGCGGGAGGTGCGCCGACCCGCTGAGTGGGCGAGTCTGGTGTGACAAGCTCTGGATACCTGGATTCCAGCTCGCGCAGCTCCTGCATAAGCCGGTCGTATTGGGCGTCCGATATGACCGGGGAGTCCAGGGTGTAGTAGCGGTAATTGTGGTAGTTGATCTCCTCTCTGAGCCGCTGAATGCGCTCAACGGTCTTGGGGTCCGCGGCCATGGCAGCCTCCGTAGTGTGGTGGGCCAGGGTGTATTGTAGCAAATCGCTTGCTTGGGTCGATGGTATGATAGAGAGGCCCGAAGGTGCAGTAAGGAGGCCATGCCTATGGTAGACGCCATGCCCTTCCGGGGGATTCGCTACAACCGACAGGTTGTCGGCGACTTGGCAAAGGTGTTGTGCCCGCCCTACGATGTGATCTCACCGCAGCAGCAGGACGGCCTGTACCAGAGGAGCCCCCATAACATCATCAGGGTGGAGATGGGGAGGGAGCTTGCCGGGGACAATGAGGAGGAGAACAGGTACAGTCGTGCTGCCTCCGAGCTGACGGGCTGGAGGCGGGAAGGGGTGCTACAGCAGGAACCGGAGCCTTCGTTCTACGTGCTGCGAACGGTGCGGAGGGAGGGGGTTCGGGAGAGATCGCTACGAGGGGTCTTCGCAGGTGTGCGGCTGGAGGAGTTCAGTCGAGGGGTCGTGCTGCCCCATGAGGAGACCAGGAAGGGCCCCAAGGAGGACAGGCTGAGGCTTTTCCAGGCCACGAGGGCCAGCGTGAGCCCTGTTTTGGGCCTGTACAGGGACGGGGCCGGCGAGGTGGACCGAGTTTTGGAGCGTGTGCAGACGAGGGAGCCTGTGGTCAGCATCGAGGAGGAGGGTGGAACCCGGCACCAACTTTGGGCTGTGTCCGATCAGGTGGTGGTCCAAGCGATGCGTAGTGCGCTGAGCCCCAAGCGTGTGTACATTGCCGACGGGCATCATCGCTATGAGACGGCCCTTTATCTCCGAGGCCTGGAGAAGGCGAGGGCTACAAGGTGGACGGGTCGGGAGGCCGTCAACTACTGCTTTATGTGCCTTATCGAGGTGAGCAGGGGTGGCCTTCAGCTTGGGGGGTATCACCGGGGCCTGGGTGGCCTTGCTGAAGGGGAGTTGCAGGCCGTGCGGATTAGGCTGGAGAGTCTCTTCGATTGGAGCCTGGAAGACCGGGAGGCAGGCTCTACCGGATTACAGGGCTTCCTTGCAGGCAGGGATTGGAGTAGTAGGCCACGGCCTGCCATAGGCCTGGCTGATGGGGAAGGTCGCCTGTGGGCCCTGGCGCTGAAGGACCCTTTGCCGGAAGGTGCCCTGCCAAAGCCTGGGGTTCCTGCGCTGGGCCTGTGCGAAAGCTGGGTGCTGAACGAGGGGGTCATAAGGCCGGTCTTTGGCGAGGCCAGTCCTCCGGAGCTAGTGTACCTTCACGACGTGGTGGAGATGGCGGCCCTCCTGCGAAAGGGGGCCATTAGCCTGGCTTTTCTGCTGCCGCCCCTGAAGATAGAGAGCTTTGAGGCCGTAGTCTTGTCGGGGGAGCGGCTGCCGCCCAAGTCCACCTACTTTTATCCCAAGCTTCCCACGGGGCTGGTGATCTTCCCCCTTGAGGGTGAGGTTTGAGGGCCCATTGCCCCTTCATCGTCTAAGACGGGTTGGCGGCAGATAGGCCCCAGATAGGACGATGGCAGAAGCTACCATCGCAGCGGAGCAGGGCCGCCGGCCTTCTAGGGGTGGCGCCCTGTTCGTAGCAGTTCTGGGCCTGGCTACCCTGGCTGTATACACCCTTGCGCTGACTCTCCCTTTCTCGATTGTGGAGCTGGGAGACAAGCCCCTTCTGAGCCTGGCGGGGCTCACGGGACGGACAGCGAAGGGCATCTTCCACTACCTGCTGGCTCTGGGGCTCCCCTTCCTTTTCTATTTGGAAGGTCTTGTTGCCTGCCTGAGGTGGCGGGTGCCTCTTTCCCTCGTCATCGGCTTCTCGCTGCTCTTCGGCCTTGCCCTTATGCTGGTGTACCCTCTCACGGCGGTAGACGTCTTTGTCTATGGGGCCCAGGCCCGGGTGCTTACCCACCATGGGGCCAACCCCCAGGTGGTGGCTCCCGCGGCCTTCCCGGACGACCCTTTCCTGGGATGGATGGCCTTCAAAGAGGCTACTCCCCCCTATGGCCCTCTGTGGACCTATCTTGCAGCTATCCCAACCCTCATCGGGGGCGAGGAGCCCATGCGGGTGGCACTGGGCATGAAGGCGCTCTCGCTGGCCAGCCTCATGGGCAGCGTGTTGCTGGTATACGCCATTGCGCAGCGCTTCCGCCCAGGCACAGGAACGGCGGCGGCGTATCTTTTGGGCTGGAACCCCCTGGTCCTGTGGAGCACCGCCGGGGACGGCCACAACGACATGGTCATGGCGTTCTTTGTCCTCCTGGCCTTTTTCCTGCTTCAACGGGAGCCATCCATGGCCCTTTCGGCTCTGATACTGGCGGGCCTGGTGAAATATGCGGCTCTGCTTCTTGCTCCTCTGTTCCTTCTGTTTCTGTGGCGACGGCACAACCTCGCGTTCATGATCGCCTCGGTGGCCCTGGCCGTTGGAGTGGGGGCCATTGTACTTGCCCCGTTGTGGGAGGGCCTGGCTACTTTCGGGGGCCTGCTTGGGCACCTGGGCAACAGGGCTTCTATGTCCCTAGGGTCCATCTTCATCCTTGCAGGCCAGAAGCTGGGGCTATCGGGGAACGTCGTCGCGCTGGCGGGGCGCGACCTCTTGTATGGCGCTTTCCTTGGCCTTTACATCTTCTTTCTGGTGAGCTTCCGGGGAACGATGGACGGGCTCGTAAGGTCGGCCTTTCTTGTGACGTTCTCCTTTCTCGTTCTGGCCACCTTCTGGTTCCGTTTCTGGTACCTTCTGTGGCTGGTCCCCTTGACAGCCCTGCTTCCCTTGGAAGAGAAGCGGTTGAGAACGGTGGGCCTCGCGTTCTCAGGGTCGGCGATCCTCCTCTATCTATTCACTGACTACGTGTGGGTGTGGACCGGTCTGGGGCTGGTGGGCCAAATGGCTGCTGTGCTGACGGTGTTTCTGCCGCCCGTTCTAGTCTGGCTTTACCCCAGGCGTTTGCCCAGGCCTTTCTGGAAATAGGGATGCCGGGCCGCGCAGGCCGAGAAATTGGAGCGCTGGGTCGGCCAGTCGAGGTGTGTTAGCTCTGCTGGCGTTCGGTGACGGAGCGGGCTGCCCGCTGGCTGTACTCGCTGATGGCTATTTCCAGACGTTGCATCTCCGTCTCCAGGTCCGGGGCCTGCCCGTCGGCGGCGCCCAGTTTGCTGTAGAGGGAGGCCAGACGGCCCTTTGCCTCTTCGATCTGCAGGGTAGGGGAGGCACTCTGGAGGGTCTATAGTTACAAGCGCAAAGCTGGTGTAGAGCTAACTATGGGGTGAGGCCTTATAAGGCAGCAGTTGAGGAGTTCTTGCGGTTGTTTAGGGGCTAGCAAAGATGCGTATCTTATGATTTTGAATGGCCTTTAGGCACCCTCCAGAGGCTTGTAGGCTACCACTTTTACGCTGACCACATCGGGTGAGCCTTCCTCTTGGGCGCGGGCAGGCCCCTCCTGGGTGATGGCTATGTCCAGGAATCCCGCCCCGGCCAGGCGCTCCAGGTACGTCTCGCGGTCATCCGCTCCCGAGACACAGCTGGCCCACTTCTGCGGGTCCTCGCGAAGCTCCTTTGGCATGGGGCCCAGGGCCATCATATCGGAGAGGTGGAGCCTGCCGCCGGGCGCCAGCACGCGATAAGCCTCGCGGGCCACGGCATCCTTGTCGGGCGAGAGACACACCACACAGTTGGATATGACTACGTCCACGCTGGCATCCGGCAGAGGGATGTCCTCCATCTCCCCCTGGATGAACTCCACGTTGGAGACTCCCAGGGTCTCGGCGTTTTTGCGGGCAAGGGCGAGCATATCGGGGGTCATGTCCAGCCCTATCACGTGGCCCTCGGTCCCCACCTGGCGCGCCGCCAGGAAACAGTCTATCCCGCCACCGGAGCCCAGGTCCAGCACCCGCTCTCCGGCCTTTAGACCAGCCAGCGCCGTAGGGTTCCCGCAGCCCGCGGACGCGGCGACGGCCTCCACGGGAAGGCCCTCCAGCTCACTCTGCCGATAGAGGTCGGGAAAGGCCCCCAGGGATGCGTCCACGTCCGTTGAACATGTGCCACCCGCGCAGCAGGCGGCCTCCTCCACGTTGAGGACCGTTAGCTGCGCTGCCTGGCGCGCCCGCTCTCCATAACGCTGACGTACGTACTCCTTGATCTCGGCCTGGTCATCGCTCATTGCGTTCTCCTCCTTCGTCACTTCATGGTAGTGTCCTGGCAACGGAATATCAACCGGAATTTGCCATTTCCACCGGTCCCGGTCTAGTCCAATGGGACGATGGTAGTCTACTCCCGCCCCTGAAAGCCTGTCACTCATCATTCTGAACGAGATCATAGAAGGAGATGGTATAATGCCGTCCCTGAGCCCTGTGAGGAGGTAACGTGATGGCGAAAGAGGAGATAAAGTTCTGTATCGGAGGCGCCGGAGGAATCCCGGGGAAGACTGTTGCGGAGTCGGCTGCCCTGGCGGAGCGACTGGGCTTCGACGGCCTGGTATTCGGAGGGGGGATCATAGGCTACGGCGGGCACGACCCGTTTATCCTGATGGCCCAGGCTGCTGCGGTGACGGAGCGGCTCCTTTTCAGCACATCTGTGTACCTACTGCCATTTAACCATCCTCTGGTGCTAGCGAAGCAGCTTGCTACGCTGGACCACCTATCGAAGGGGAGGGTCATCTTTGGCGTAGGGACAGGGGAGCGTGCCAGGCTGCACGACATTTACGGCTTTCCTATGAGTGAGCGGGGCGCCCGCACCGACGAGTACATCGAGATCCTGAAGGGAGTGTGGACGCAGTCCCCCTACCGGTACCAGGGAAAGTTCTTCCGTTTCGGGGAGATGCCGCAGGAGCCCACATACCAGAAGCCCCACATTCCCATCTGGGTAGGGGGGCGGGTCGGCGGCGTGGAGTTTGGCCCTGATGGCAAGCGCCGGTTCAAGAGCAGGACGGCGGCCATTCGGCGGGCAGCCCGCTACGGCGATGGCTGGCTTCCCTACTTCACCGTGCCGGAGGAATACAAGGCCACAGTCCAGATGGTAAAGGACTCGGCCAGGGAGTACGGGCGGGAGAACCACCCGATGACCTGGGCCTTTCATTGCTTCATGGTGGTGAAGGACAGCTACGACGAAGCGCTGGAGTCGGCCACCAAGCACCAGACGTTTGGAGGGGGGAGCCCAGAGTTTTCGCGGAGGTTCGATTTCATCGGTACGCCCCAGGACTGCATCAAGCGTTTGCAGGAATATGTTGACGTAGGGGTACGGCACTTCAACATCCAGAGGCCCCTGGTGGCCCCTGAAGAGTTCCCCCATCAACTGGAGCGGATTGCCAAGGAGGTCCTACCGGCTTTCAGATAGGTCGGGGCGGCCCTGATTCACAATGACAGCCTGCGCAAAGCCTAGCCCGGCGCAGCTTGCCAGCCTCCCGCTCCACACCCTCACCATGAGCCTCCTCCCCTTGTCCCGCTCATGGTTACCTAAGCTCGGCATGGCTTTGGCTATTACGGGAACCATCAATATCTCCGTCAGTTACCATGAGATGTCGGCAAAGAACCGTATGGCGATCTCAACCGCCGTGAGCTCGGCAATCGACTGGCAGACGCAAGCGTTAGTTCCACTGAGAAACCCTTGTACTGGACGAGTACAAGGGCCACTCTTGACAATGCTTAAGTCAACGCTTATATTCGGCGCAGATTGGAGCCGATGCTTTAGTGGAGAAGGAGGAGCAACGGATATGTCAAAGGGCAAGCTTATCGGCACTAGGGTGGTCTTGGGAATTTGGATAGTACTTAATTTGCTGTTCGGTCTGGGGTTTCTTCTTATTCCTCAGACTATGTATGAGTCCTTTGTTTCTGGCGCAAAGGAGCCTCTCACCGATGTAATAAGAGCCCTCTTCGCTATCGCAGGGACGGCGTCCATCACTTGGGCTGTGGCAGCAGGTATTGCGTTTAGAAGTCCTATCGAGAATAGGGGGTTGCTGCAAGCCCTCATTGTTGCTATGGGCTTCTATGGTTTGCTTGGTTTGTATTTTGATGGTGTAGTACTGAAGGCTGGAGCCTCTGCTCTTATCATAGACGCCCTATACATAGTCTTGGGCGTCGTTTTGCTATTCCTTTATCCTCGAGCAGAAAAAGCGGCGGCGTAGTACATAACGGGCGCCTTCCCAAGTAAACGGCGCAGATCCTGCGGGAACAGGGGGCGGTGGTCTCCACTTCTATGGTAGGGCGTATCCTCCATTACCTGAAGGCCAGAGCAGTATTACGAGAGGCACTCCATTAGAGGTGCGCCAGACCTCCGCGACAGCACAAGATATCTGGGATGTCTCCTCGGCACGCTTCACGTGGGCGGATTACAGAGCAGAGCAAATGCCGAGGACTGATGACTTCGAGGACTAAAAGAGCGAACGTGCGCTGCTTGGAGCAGATGTTGCCCCCCTCAAGGTGCCTCAAGCCGCCAATCCCTGCGGCCAGCCCAGAAAGAATGCAGGCATTGCTTAGCTCATGATTCCTTAACCTCACCACGAGCGAAAGAAACCCGCTCATCCTTCGACAGGCTCAGAATGAGCCCGCTCCATCTCACCAAAGTGCAGTATCATTAGCCGGGATGCCCGCAGACGACGTCCTCTCGCGCCACGTCCTGCGCGAGGACCACGTCATGGTGCCCACCCGCCTCCGCTACACCTGCGAGCTCCTCAAGGCCTACGACGCCTTCTCCATCCAGGGCTCTCAGTTGGCCGCTCCCCGCATGGCCGCTGAGGAGGAGGTCCTCTCCTTTCATACAAAAGACTACGTGGCCGCCGTCCGGGCCCTCAGCCAGGGCTATTCCACCTACAACCCCTCCAACTACGGCTTTTCCGAGGCCGGCGACAACCCCGTCTTCCCCGGCATGTGGGAGGCGTCCCTCTGGTCCACCGGCGCCTCCATTGTGGCCGCCGAGCTGGTAGGCTCCGGCGCGGCACAGGCCGCCTGCAACCTCTCTGGAGGGCTCCACCACGCCATGCCCGGCCACGCCTCCGGCTTCTGTATCTTCAACGATCCCGCCATCGCCATACTCCATCTCCTCAGGAAAGGCCTCCGCGTAGCTTATGTGGACATCGACGCCCACCACGGCGATGGCGTTCAGCACGCCTTCTACGACACTGACCAGGTCCTCACCATATCCCTCCACGAGTCTGGCGAGTTCCTCTTCCCCGGCACCGGCTTCGTGCATGAGACTGGCTCCGGAAAGGGCAAAGGCTACTCCGTGAACATCCCCTTCTACCCGTTTACCACCGACGAGGTCTACCTGTGGGCATTCCAGGAGATAGTGCCTCCCCTCATCCGCGCCTTCAACCCCGATGTCCTGGTCACCCAGTTGGGCATGGACACCCACTTCAACGACCCCATCACCCACATGAAGCTCACCGTCCAGGGCCACAACCAGGTGGTGCGGGAGCTGGGCGGGCTCTGCCCCAGATGGGTAGCCCTGGGCGGCGGCGGCCACGATATACCTGCCGTCATCCGCGGCTGGACCCTGGACTACGGCACCATGCTTGGCCTGGAATGGCCTGACGAGGTCCCCGCCTCATATCAGGAGCAGTATGGCCTCAAGCTCCTGCGTGACCCCGAGCCCCCCGATGTGGAGCCGGGCGTCCACCAGGAGACCTGGCGCTACGCCCGCGAGCGGGTTGCCGAGCTCAAGGCCCTGGTCTTCCCCCTTCACGGCCTGCCCACACAGTAGTTGTATTATGGACCCGCAGCAAAAAGTCTGAGCCTAAACAGGCCGCACAGCTTTCCTAGCCTTGCTAAGATGCGTAAACCAAAAAGGAGGTAAAAATCCAATGACGGGTTCCCTGTGGCTGCTAGTAGCGATTGGCTTCCAGATATTGGGCCTTCTCGTATTTTGGGAGCTAAAGGAACAATGGGGGCCATGGACCCTATGGAAGTGGTTGTACGAACACGTTGAATGTTTGCGAAAAAAGGATGGGAATGCTAATAGGAAAATTCCCCCCCGCATAGAATGGCTCTCTCGCTGGACGGGGATCATAGAGCGGGTTCTATTCGCAGCCCTGACAAGTTTCTGGATTTCGGCCATGCCCACGTTTATCCTAGGCTGGGTCGCACTCAAGACCGCGGTAGGGTGGCAAGACATCTGGGCGGGGACCGCGTACGGAAAAGCACGAGGTACTGTAGGCCTGTGGGGTACGGTCGTCTCCCTCTTCATCGCTGTGATTTCCGGTCTTTTCTTGAGAAAAGCTTTGATGACATGGGACGTGAATCTTGCCGGGTTTTTTAATCTCTGGCCTTGACCCCCGCCCCCTCTAAGAGCGTTCCACAAAGCCTCGCCTCCTGTTGTCTTTATGTGCGCAGACCGGTCTCTTTTCAAGGCTCCATCGGAGGCTATAATGTAGCCCTTCAGGTAGCCTGCGGAGAGGAGACGAGAATAGCCAGGCAGCATGGCCATGCCAGGGAACCAGCCGAGGTGAAGGTAAGGCGCAGCAGACGCCTCTTCTACGGCTGGGTCATCGTAGGCGTGACCTTCCTGGCCTACTTCGTAATCGCCAGCCAGACCCAAGTCATCGGCGTCCTCATCGAGCCCATGACCCGCAGCACCGGCTGGACAAAGTCCCAGCTTATAGGCGCCTATTCCCTGGCCTCGGTCATCGCCGGCCTGGCTGGGCCCTTTATCGGCCCGCTCCTGGACAGGTATGGCACCAGGTGGCCGATGGCCCTTGCCGCCGGTGTGGGTGGCGCCGTACTGCTCTCTGTATCCCAGGTGACCAGCCTCTGGCAGTTCTATATCCTCTACGGAGTCCTCTTCGGCCTCCTGCGCTCTGCCCTGGCCGAGCTCCCCGTCGGAACGGCCCTCGCCAACTGGTTCATCAAGAAGCGAGGACGCGCCTTCGCCCTCACGATGACGGGCCTCCCAGCCGGAGGCGCCGCCCTCGTGCCGCTGGTCCACTTCACCATATCCCTCTACGACTGGCAGGCCGCGTGGGTTCTCATGGCCTTCCTCATGTGGCTCTTCCTGGCTCTACCGGCGGCCCTGTTCATGCGCCGCCGGCCAGAGGACATGGGCCTGCTCCCCGACGGCGCCGAGCCTACCACTGACAGCCCTTCTGCCGCCTCCAGCACCGTCCCGTCTCCCGCGACTGAGGAGCACTCCTTCACCCTTCGGGAGGCCCTTCACACACGGGCCTTCTGGCTCGTCCTTCTGGCTGCCACCCTCGGCACGGCTATGGCAGGACCCGTCGTATCGATCTTCCTGGTCCCCTACCTGATGACCAAAGGCCTCACACCGGATGCCGCCGCCAGGGCCTACAGCGTATTCGCCCTCGGCTGGGTTGCCGCCCGCTTCCTCTGGGGCTACCTGGCCGAGCGATTCCACGTCCGGTACGTCTTCGCCCTCTACACTTTCAGCATTGCCTCTGCAACCGTCCTCCTCATGGCCTCGCCGCCCTCCACTGGCCTGACCATACCTGTGCTGGCCCTATTAGGCCTGACCATGGGAGGTGGCGGCATAGCCGGCAACCTGATATGGCCCAACTATTTTGGCCGCCGCTCCATTGGCGCCATACGGGGGGTCACCACCCCCTTCTGGGCCTTCGGCTTCGCCCTGGCCCCCCTGCTGGTAGCTTACCTGTACGACAGAAGTCAGACCTACCAGATAGGATTCGCCCTATCCGTCGCCGCCAACGTCATGGCCGGTTGCATATTATTCCTCACCAGGCCACCAGCTCCCCGGCCAGCGGCTCAGGCAAGACAAGAGAGCCCAGGGAGAGCCGTTCAATAGCTGGCCTCCCTGGGCTCCGTACCAGCGCTGGGGGTGTCTACCCCGGCCTGTACTCGCCCTCTACTGGCCCCTCCCCGGGGCCCTCAGCGGGGCCTGGGCCACCCTGGGGCCCGCCGGGGCCGCCCGTCTTGCTGTAGACAGCTGTTCCTAGCTTCTGTAGAGCCATGTTCAGCTCGTCCAGGGCCATCTTTATCTTGCCGAAGTCCTGGCCCTGGAGGGCTTGGCGCAGGGCCGATATCTTGCCCTCAATCTCTCCCTTGAGGTCCGCCGGGACCTTGTCGGCGTGCTCCCTCAGAATCTTCTCGGCGTTGTAGGCAGCCCCATCGGCCTGGTTCCGCAGCTCCACCTCCTGGCGCCGCCGCCGGTCCTGCTCGGCGTACTGCTGGGAGTCCTTCACCATGCGGTCTATCTCCGATTGGTTCAGCCCTGAGCTAGGCTGGACGATTACCTTCTGCTCCTTCCCCGTGGCCAGGTCCTTTGCCGAGACGGTGAGGATTCCATTGGCATCCACGTCGAAGGTCACCTCTACCTTGGGCATCCCGCGGGGCGCCGGGAGAATGCCATCCAGAATAAATCGGGCCACCGACTTGTTGTCGCCCGCCATCGGCCGCTCTCCCTGGACAACGTGGACCTCCACGCTGGTCTGGTTATCGGCCGCCGTGGTGAATGTCTCAGACTTGGCCGTAGGGATTGTAGTGTTCCTGGGTATAAGTGGCGTGGCCACGCCTCCCAGGGTCTCGATTCCCAGGGTGAGGGGCGTCACGTCCAGCAGCAGGATGTCCTTGACCTCGCCCCGCAGCACCGCCGCCTGGATGGCTGCGCCCATGCCCACTGCCTCGTCCGGGTTAACGGACCGGTTGGGCTCCTTGCCAAATATATGGCGGCACCGCTCAATGACGACAGGCATGCGGGTCATGCCCCCGACCAGGATCACCTCGTCTATCTGCTCCGGCCTCATGTTGGCATCCTTCAACGCCTGGTGGCACGGCCCCTCCACCCGGTCGATCAGGCCTGCCGTCAAAGCCTCCAGCTTGGCCCTGGTGAGAGTCATCACCAGGTGCTTGGGGCCGGCTGCATCTGCGGTAATGAAGGGCAAGTTGATCTCCGTCTGGGCCACCGAGCTCAGCTCGATTTTAGCCTTCTCCGCCGCCTCCTTGAGCCGCTGTAGGGCCATCCGGTCGTTCCTCAGGTCTATGCCTGTGTCCCGGCGGAACTCCTCCACCAGCGAGTCCATGACCCGCAGGTCCCAGTCGTCGCCCCCCAGGTGGGTGTCCCCCGAGGTAGAAAGGACCTCGAACACCTTCTCGCCCGGCTCCCCCTCTCCCAATCGCAGCACGGATATGTCGAATGTGCCGCCCCCCAGGTCGAAGACGACCACATGGGCCTCCTTCTTGAACTTCTTGTCCAGCCCATAGGCCAGCGCCGAGGCCGTTGGCTCGTTGATGATCCTCAGCACGTTGAAGCCGGCTATCCTCCCTGCGTCCTTGGTAGCCTGGCGCTGGGAGTCGTTGAAGTAGGCCGGGCACGTAATGACGGCGTCGGTAATCTTCTCCCCCAGCTTGGCCTCCGCATCCAGCTTCATCTTCTGAAGGATCATGGCCGAGATCTCGGGAGGCGAATAGCTCTTGCCGCTCATCTCCACATGGGCGTCGCCGTTGGAGGCCCTAACAATCTTGTAGGAGAGCCGCTTGATGTCCTCCTGGACGGTGGGGTCATCGTACTTCTTCCCCATAAGACGCTTGACGGAGAAGATGGTGTTTTCCGGGTTCACAATGGCCTGGCGCTTGGCCATGAGGCATACGTACCTCTCCCCCGTCTTCGAGTTGACCGCCACGATGGACGGGTTGAGCCGGGAACCCTCGGCGTTCTCCAGCACGGTCACATCGCCACCCAGCATGACCGCCAGCACCGAGTTGGTAGTCCCCAAATCAATACCTAGGACTTTGCCTGCCACGCTATTCCTCCTTCTGCGACAGCTCTTCTATGACGGAGCGGAAGGCCTGGGGCACCTCCACTTTAGGAGGAGGCCCCTTGGCCACTATCACCTGGGCTGGCCGCAGCACCCGGTCGTGCAGCCTATACCCTTCTCGAACTACGCTGGTCACCGTCCCCTCGGCGTGCTCGGCGCTCTCCTCATAGGAGATGGCCTCGTGCTCCCAGGGATCAAATGGTCGGCCCAGGGCATCGATCCTGGCCACCCCCGCAGACTGAAGGACAGCGAGAAAGCTGCGGTAGACCAGCCTCATCCCTTCCAGCCACCCGCTGTCAACCCTATCTGGGGGCACCTGGGCCAGGGCCCGCTCCAGGTCATCAAGGGTAGGGAGAAGCTTCAATAGGATCTCTCCTTGGGCGGTGCGGTGCCACCCCAGGCGCTCCTCCTCCATCCGCTTCTTGAAGTTCACGAGCTCAGCCTGAGTCCGCTGCAACAGGCCCCGGAACTGGTCCCGCTCTCTCACGGCCTCCGCCAGGGCTGCCTGAAGTTCCTCGGCCACCCCAGCCTCAGGCCCTTCCAGCAGAGGCTCTCCGGCGGCGCTACCCTCTTGGAGTCTTCTCTCTTCGTCCATCGTCCCTCCCTGGGCTTTCGCGGGCTTTCTCAGAGGGGTCGCTACCCCCCTTATTCTCCCTGAAGGAGAAGCTTGAATACCGCATTCATCTCCCTTTGCATCGCTTCGAAGGGATCATCGGCATCAGCCATAGTCCTCAGGCGAGAGCGCATCTCCTGGAGCCTGCTCAGCAGAGTCAATGTAAACTCCACGCCCGCCAGGTTCAGCCTCATCTCCTCCACCAGATGTTTGATGAGCCTCAGGCGGACTATCTCGTCCTCCGAATAGAGACGACGCATGCCCAGAGTGCGGGAGGGCCTTATGAGGCCCAGCCGCTCGTATTTGCGCAGCGTCTGCGGATGCATCTCCAGGAGCCTTGAGGCCACGCTCATGACGAAGACCCCCCCATATACCCCTTCAGGGTCCGGGGCCGGTCCCTGCCTTACCTCCAGCCTGACTGGCCTGCCTTCTGCCTCGCCGTAGGCTATGGCTCTGCCTGGGTCTAGCTCCGTGCGCCCGCTCTTACCAGCCTCTCGCTTCATGGCCCTGCCTCTTCAATGGGGTTGCGCCCATATTATACCCTAACGCTCCTGCGCTTGGGATAATATCACTTGACACACACCATGTCAAGTGATATTATACGTCCCGCAGGGTGAACTGCCTTGAGGGCTTGAGGAGCGGAGAGGTAGACCTAACCCGGAGAGATCCGGCTCCGTTTTAATATCGTAACAATAGTTGATGGAGTGGTGAAAGAAGGGGGTGAACAAGTTGATCTACTTCAAGGCGTGCCCACGATGCCGAGGCGATATGCAGTTGGGCACCGACAGCTTAGGCGAGTATCGCCAGTGCCTCCAGTGCGGCAACTCCGTGGAGGTGAAGTCCAAGCAGCCTCTCTCAGAAAAGCTCGCTCTTACTGAGAAGGCCGCCTGAAGCCCTTTAGTGAGGGCAGCAAAGGGGGCCGCGCGGCCCCTGTATTACGGCACTTGCACCAGCAGGCTGCCAGCGCTATGTCTCCGGCCTGATGAGCAGGATCGGCCTGCCCGACTCCCGCAGGACCTGGTCGGCCACGCTGCCGAAGACGAGCCTTCCGAGGCCGCTGCGGCCGTGGGTGGAGATGGCGATGATGTCTGCCCCTTCCTCCCTGGCATAGCGGACGATCTCCCTGGCGGGAAGCCCCCGACGCAGGACCCCTTCCACTTCAACACCCCTCTGCCGCAGGGCCTTGGCGGTCCAATCCAGATACGTCTGGGC
>JACPCK010000007.1 GCA_016179845.1 Chloroflexota bacterium
CTGCAAGGGTGTGAGGGAGACCTATCTGAGCAACGGGCTTGCTGCCCTAGAATGACACCGGTCTTCCCACCACCCTCTTCAAAGATACAAGAATGACAGGGGGGGGCCACGGCTCTGGATGACAAGGGGAAGGCACCGCGGCTCAGCATGACGGTGGAAGCACCCAGAGTAGCGCTAAGCCCTTTACAGGCTAACGAGGCGCGATTTAAGGTGGTGGAGGTACTCCAGGCCCTTGCGGGTGTCGCTGGCCACGCGGGCCTTCTCGCTGGAGCCGAACCTCAGTTTGAACAGCCAATAGGTGAACTCCTGCCCCTCCACGTAGGACATGAGCGGAAGGTCGGGGAGCCCCTTCTCAGAGCGGAACTGACGCAGCAGGTCCATCCGGCTCTTGCCGTAGAGCCTGCGGAACACGTCGTCGGTGAGGTCGGCCCTGAAGGGAGCGCAGCGGGAGAGCCTCTCCTTCATGATCTCCTCGTCGGTGACAGCCCACAGGGCCTCCTCCACAACGACGCCATACCAGTAGTTGAGGTGAGCACGGTACTTCTCCGCACCCAGGTACCGGCGGAAGTCCTGATCGGTGAGACCGTGGGGCAGCACCCCCTCAGTGAGGAGAAGGTGTAGCTCTTTGACAGGGACGCAGCCCTCTATCTCTCGGCAGAGGCGCTCGGCGAGGCGGAGCCAGTCGAAGGCCTCGGAACCGATGAGGTACTGGTAGTACTCGGTGTCCAGGACCTCGTTGGCTGCTGTCCAGCGGGCCACGGCGTTAAGGAGGGCTGGCCCCCAAGCGCCGCCTTCAGCCACCTCCTGTCGGAGGGCTCGAAGAAGCTCCGCGTCCTTCTCGCTGAGATGGCCGTTGGGGGAGCCGTGTGCTCTCGTGAGGGAGGACCAGGGCTGAGCCCCTCGATCCGAGAGGGCCTTTTGTCTGGTAGGCTTCCTGCGCCTCTTTACTGTCGTCACTGTCGTCGTTTCAGCCATGTCATGAATTCCTCAAGGGGCCGGGTGTTAAGGATATCCCCGGCCTGGCACTACCCACGGCGGGCCACCGCCACGCCGAAGCGTATCATACCAAGAAAAGCCGCGGTGTGGGAGTCGGTGTCAATCACCAGATTCACTCCGAGATCGCGGGCCCGCATGGCGTGGACGTCTTTGAGGTCGAGCCGCTCCAGGGCTTCGGGGTACTGCTCGATGACGCGGGCGGCGCGCTGGTAGGCGCGTATCTTGAAGACGATGTCCCCCTTCAGCTCAAGGAGAGCCGCCATGTCCAGGAAGACCCCGGCGATCTGATCGTTGGTGACGGGCATGTTGAGGTCCCCGCCCTCCTTACCGTGCACCTAAAGGGATTATACAAGAGGTGTCCCTTGAGGGGTGAAGGCGACGGGACGGGATGCATCGGCCTATGGTAAAGATGGGTAACCTCAAGCTCAGCAATACCTGCATTATTCCTGGGCCTGCTAGCAGGTGTTGGACGGGTTAAGGTGCCATCGGGAGTGTCTTGATGAGAGTAGCTGGACGACCTCTGTACATGCGGCCTTGCCCGTGGTGCCGGAGGAAGTCGCCTACTTCTGACAGCATTGGTTCCCTGCTGACAGCCTCACCTAGAGAACCCCAAGAGCGACAACACAAGTTAATCGCATGAGCCTCCAGGACGCGGTCAGCGAGCTGGCTGATAAATTTGGTCATAGGTAGAAAGAAATCGCCAGGCATTCCTTCCCAACTGGAGTCGTTCGAGTAGTGTTTGAGGTTGTCATCAGCCTCCCGTCCGGTCTTGGAACACACCATGTACGTCACTTCGGTCTCTGGCAACCGCTCCTTAAACCACAGTGCGAGAGCTACCGAACGCTGAACCTGATTCAGCCCGTGAAGGCCAGCGCCGAGTGGTGAGAGCCACTTGGCTTCTACCAGGGGCAAATCCCGCTGCACGCTCTTTCGAGCTGAGGGCGGAGCGGCGTGACATCAGAAGAGTTCCACGACACGGCCGATGATGGCCATGATCCCAGCGGCCATCACTAGGAGGGCGGCCAACCGCCTGAACACCTCGCCGTGGAGATGGGGCAAAAGGCGTAGGGCACCCACGTAGGCGAGGAGGACAAGGGGTAGGAATACCAGGTCCACAAGAAGCGTCTTGCTTGTCACCACTCCCGATAGGGCGAGCGAGAGTAGCCCGATGGCGTTGATCGGAACCAGGCAAGAGCTAATGCTGGTCCGGAAGATGTCCCGCTCCCACCGCTGGTTGAGGAGAAGCAGAGTCATAGGTGGGCCGGAGACGGCGGAGGTTGTCGCCATCAGGCCGCTGAGGAAGCCTGCTATGCTTCCTGCTATAGTCTCACGCCGGATAGTGAGGGTGTAGCCCCGCAGGAGGACTCCAGCAAAGCCCACGATGGATAGCGCGATGGCCATCTCCAAGAGGGCGGGAGGAGCCTCTATCAGGATGTAGGTCCCCAGGGGGGCACCCACAGCTCCCGCGGCCATCATGGGCAGGATGCGCCGCACATTCACGAATCGGCGCCCCTGCAGGATAATGAGCGTATCCAGGACCAACACCAGCGGCAAGACGATGGCGACCATGGAGCGTGGCTCCCACAGGAGTAGAAGGAGAGGGGCCGAGACCAGGCCAAAGCCAAAGGCGCTGGTGCCCTTGATGACACCAGCAGCCAGAACGATGAACGCAGCCGGGATGAGCGTGATGGGATCGACGGCCATGTTCCAGTCCATGGATACTGTCAGCAGCAGTGTGGTTGGGTGGTATGATAGCATAACCGTACCGTGCACCTAGAGGGATTATACAAGAGGTGTCCCTTGAGGGGCGAAGGCGACGGGACGGGATGCATCGGCCTATGGTGAGGTTGTCGGAAGTTGGACTCCGGCAGAGCGATACCTACAGAGAGCGCAGGGATTGGCCGGGTTAAGGGGGGATGAGGCGGGCAATACCTGCAGTACCGCAGGGAGTGGTATGCCGGCGTCGCCGGGTTCCCCAGCAAATTCGAAACCTGCCTACTTCCCAATTGGCTGCAGACGTTATTGTATAATGGTTGACTTTACTTAAGTAGATCATTATAATTTATTTGAAAAAACTAAGGAGGCACAAATGATCTCTGTAACGATTAGTGCAGGTTCATTGGAAGAAGTCGTGGCTCAGGTGAAGGTTCTGGTGGGAGCCTTTGACAATCCGCCCATGCAGACCGGCGATGCGAGCCCAGCCGCGCCCAGGCAACCAGAAAGTCCCTGGGGGTACCTCCCGGGCGGCGTCGCTAGGCCTGAGAGTCGGTTCGCTCCGATAGACGATGGTACACAGTGGGATGAGGCTGCCGTGAGAGATTGGGTGAGGGGTTGCTCCCCCAAAGGCCGCCAGGTTGTCAAAGTGCTCGCCGAGAACCTTGTCATAGATCCGAGAAAGGCAGCGGACGAACTAGGTTGGGACCACATCAAATGGGCAGGCACATGGGGAGGCCCGCGGAACCAAGCAAGACGAGTCAAGGACGTTAAAAGACTAACCTCCTGGCCTTACGGGCATACATATGGTGAGCCGCGCAAACTATGGATTCACCCTGACATAGCCGAACGTGTGCTGAAGGCACTTGGTGGGTAGAAGGGAGGGTTGTCGGCGCCTGCTAAACTCCAGGTTTGATAGCTGGCGGTGAGGGTCAGTTATTGCCGAGCTTAACCAACCATGAGCAGGAGAGAACGCTGCTCGCCATGAGCGGTTAGTTAGCCCGCCCACCCCTTCGACAGGCTCAGGGTGAGCAGGTGTTCTTGTGCCGGAAAGTCAGGCGGCGGCGCCGTGGCAGCGCTTGTACTTCTTGCCGCTGCCGCAGGGGCAGGGGTCGTTGCGGCCCACCTTGGTAGAGGCGGCGCTGGCCACCTGGCGGGGCCGGGCGACGGCGGCCATGGGGCTGGCCTTGACCCTTTCAGCAGGGGCCTCTGGGGACTTGTTGACCATGAGGCTGACGTGGTAGATGGTGTGGACGATGTCGTGCTGGATGCGAGCCAGGAGGTCCTGGAACATGCGGTGGCCTTCGGACTTGAACTCCACGAGGGGGTCCCGCTGGCCATAGGCCTGGAGGCCGATGCCCTGGCGCGTGTTCTCCACGGCGGTCAGGTGCTCTACCCAGTGGCTGTCGATGGTGCGGAGCATGACAAGCCGCTCCAGGACCCTCATGTTGTCGGGGCCGATGTCCCTCTCCCTTTGCTCGTAGAGTTCGCGGGAGTGGGTAAGGAGGCTGTTGTCTACCTCCTCCCTGGCCATGGATTTCAGGGAAGCCTTTTGCAGGTGCTCGGGCAAGGGAAAGACGGTGCGGAGCTCCTGGATGAGGCCGTCCAGCTCCCAGCGGTCGGCGTCGTCCCCTGGCAGGAACCGGGCGAGGGTCTCCTTCAGCTCGGCCTCGATCATGCCGAGGATGTTGGTCTTGAGGTCGGCGCCGGAGAGGATCTTGTGCCGCTCCTGGTAGATCACCTCCCGGTGCCTGTTGACTACGTCGTCGTACTCGACCAGGTGCTTCCTCATCTCGAAGTTATGGGCCTCGACCTTGACCTGGGCACCCTCGATGGCCTTGGTCACCATGGCATTTTCGATGGGCTGGTCGTCGGGAAGGCCAGCCCAGTTCATGAACGTCTTGATGCGATCTCCCCCGAAGCGCCTCATGAGGTCGTCCTCCAGGGAGGTGTAGAAGCGGGAGCTGCCCGGGTCGCCCTGGCGTCCGGAGCGACCCCTTAGCTGGTTATCGATGCGGCGGGCCTCATGGCGCTCGGTGCCCAGGACATGGAGACCTCCCGCCGCCACCACCTGGCGATGCTCCTCCTCCCACTGGGCCATGACCTCTTTTCGCAGGGCCTCCTGAGCCTCTGGAGAGGCGCTGGAAGCAGAGCCGTCCTTGGAGAGGCGATCCGTGAGGATGCGCTCAGGATTGCCGCCGAGGATGATATCGGTGCCACGGCCAGCCATGTTGGTAGCGACAGTGATGGCGCCGAGCCGGCCAGCCTGGGCGACGATGGCCGCCTCCCTCTCATGGTACTTGGCGTTGAGCACCTGGTGAGGGACGCCGCGGCGCCGCAGCAAGTCACTGAGCCGCTCGGACTTTTCGATGGAGGTGGTGCCCACCAGGACGGGCTGTTCCCGCCTGTGGAGCTCCTCGATCTCCTTGGCAGCGGCGCGCCACTTGGCCTCTTCTGTCTTGTACACGAAGTCCGAGCTGTCTTTCCGGATCATGGTCTTGTGGGTAGGTATGGCCACTACCTCCAGCTTGTAGATCTTCCAGAACTCCTCGGCCTCTGTGGCGGCGGTGCCGGTCATCCCCGCCAGCTTCTTGTACATGCGGAAGTAGTTCTGGAGGGTAACGGTGGCGTAGGTGATGCTCTCCTGCTGGATCTTGACGCCCTCTTTGGCCTCAATGGCCTGGTGCAGGCCATCGGACCAGCGGCGGCCTGGCATGAGGCGGCCGGTGAACTCGTCGACGATGACTACCTCGCTGTCCTTGACGACGTAGTCGCGGTCGCGCTTATATACCACCAGAGCCCGCAGGGCGTTCTCGATGTAGTGGGTGAGGATATAGTTGCCCGGGTCGTACAGGTTGCCGACATTGAGCCACTTCTCCATCTTGCCGATGCCCACGTCGGTAAGGGAGACGGCCCGCTGCTTTTCGTCCAGTGTGAAGTCCTCCGTCTCCTTCATGCGAGGGGCCAACTGGGCGACGGTGACGTACTGGCGGGTGGACTCCTGGGCGGGGCCGCTGATGATGAGAGGGGTCCGGGCCTCGTCAATGAGGATGTTGTCCACCTCGTCAACGATGGCGTAGTAGAGCTCCCGCTGGACTGTCTGGGAGAGGTCCAGGGCGAGGTTGTCGCGAAGGTAGTCGAAGCCGAACTCGTGGTTGGTGCCGTAGGTGATGTCGGCGAGGTAAGCATCCCGTCTGGAGACGGGGCGGAGATGCCCCGTGGAGGGGCCCTCTCCTTCCACCGTGGGGTCGTACATAAAGGAGGCCTCGTGCTGGAGGCAGGCCACGGAGAGGCCAAGCATGTGGAATATAGGCCCCATCCAGACCGTGTCCCGTTTGGCAAGGTAGTCGTTGACGGTGACGATGTGGACCCCTTTGCCGGTGACGGCGTTGAGGGAGGCAGCCAGGGTGGCCACCAGGGTCTTACCTTCGCCGGTCTTCATCTCGGCGATCTTGCCCTGGTGCAGGGCGATGCCACCCAGGAGCTGGACATCGAAGTGGCGCTGGCCAATGCCGCGCCTGGCGGCCTCTCTGACTCTGGCGAAGACGTCTGGAAGGATGTCGTCCAGGCCCTCGCCCTCCTCCAGGCGGCGACGGAAGGTCTCTCTGGTGGCGCGGAGCTCCTCGTCTGACAGGCGCTCGGCCTGGGGCTCAAGCTCGTTGCCGTGCTCAACGAAGGGCCTGAACCGCTTCAGGGCCTTGTCGTTGGAGTCGGTGAAGAGAGAAGTTAGAGTCTTAAGCACGTTCGCTCCTCGGGACTAGTCCGATATAAGGGGGGCCACGGACCTCACTGAAACATGGCTCCCACGGAGAAGCCGTTGTGGATGCGGTGGATGGCCTCTCCCAGCAGAGGGGCAACCGATAGGACGGTGACCTTGCCGGAGCGCATTTTGTCTTTAGGAGGCAGGGTGTCGGTGACGATGACCTCTCTCAAGGCGCTTCCCTCGATCCTTTCCACCGCGGGCCCGGAGAATACGGCGTGGGTGGAGCAGGCGTACACCTCCTTGATGCCGGCCTCCTGCAAGGCAGCCGCAGCGTTGAGAAGGGTGCCGCCTGTATCGATCTCGTCGTCGAGGGTGATGGCCGTCTTGCCGACCACATCGCCAATGACGTTCAGGGTCTCGGTTTTGTCGTTGTTGCCCGTCCGCCTTTTCTCCACAATGGCCAGAGGCACACCCAGGCGGGCAGCCATGTCCCGGGCCCGCTTGGTGATGCCGATGTCGACAGCGACGACAACCGGCTCGTCGAGGGCCTTGTCCTGGATGTACCGCACCAGAAGCGGGAGGACAGTCAACTCATCGACGGGGATGTTGAAGAAGCCCTGTATCTGACCTGCATGGAGGTCTACAGTGAGGACCCGATTGGCGCCCCCCACCTCCAGCAGGTCGGCGACCAGCCGTGCCGTGATGGGCACACGGGGCTGGTCCTTCTTATCGGTGCGGCCGTAAGCGTAGTAGGGGATGACGGCGGTGACGCGGCCGGCGGAGGCCCTCTTGGCCGCGTCGATCATGATGAGGAGCTCCATAATACTATCATTGACGGGGTAGGCGAAGGGCTGGACAAGGAAGACGTCGCACTCGCGGATATTCTCCTGGAGCTGGACGAAGGTGTTGTCGTTGCTGAACTTGAAGACGGAGGCCTTGCCAAGGGGTATGCCGAGATAGTCACACACTGCCATTGCTAGCTGGGGGTGCGCATTACCAGTAAATATCTTCAATTCTTCGAAAGGCGGCATAAGACCTCCACCCATCAGGCTCTCTGGAGAAGCCCAAGCTGAATTATACCACACCCCGCTTGCACGCCCGCCCAAGGGGGGACTGAAGTCCCCGTCACTCCATAGCCCTCATCCCCCCTTTGCCCCCTTCTCCCAGGTTGGGAGAAGGGGGTGGTTGTTTGTCTCCGAGGGGGCTGACGCCCCCCTCAAACTCCCCTGCTTCTGTCGGATTTGGAACACTAAAAGGCCCTGGGACTGAAGTATGGTAGGCCCGCCCAGCCATGTAGCTGGCAGTACGTGCAGGCAGGATGTGCCAAAAGGGAGGCTATTCCCTTTTGGAAGGCGGCGAGTATGATGTTTTGGGCTCTCACAGAGTGTGCTAAGGGGCAGGGCAGGCGATGAAGCTATCGGTAGGAGAGGTGTTAAAGGCACGCCAGCGGGTCTTCTACGGCTGGTGGATTGTGGCCATCGGTGCGGTTGTCTCCGTGTTCCAGGGAGGGATCTTCTACTATGGCTTCAGCGTGTTCTTTCTGCCGATCAAGCGGGACCTGGGCATCAGCTCAGCCCAGACGTCCCTGGTGTTCTCCGCCGCCCGGCTGGAGGGTGGTGTCCTGGGCCCTGTTGGCGGCTGGCTCTTTGACAGGTTCGGGCCACGGCCACTGGTCTTCCTGGGCGGCGTCATCTCCGGCCTTGGTCTTGTTTTGCTGGGCCGGACCGAGT
>JACPCK010000049.1 GCA_016179845.1 Chloroflexota bacterium
CCCCGAGAAAAGCGGCCTCTTCCTCCATCTGAACAGGGGCAAGAGGAGCGTCACCCTCAACCTCCGAAGCGAGTCTGCTAGAGGAATCCTGACGGCGTTGGCGAAATGGGCCGATATCCTGGTGGAGGACTTTCCCCCTTCCTTTCTTCCCTCCCTGGGCCTGTCCTACGAGCAACTGGAGCGAGCAAACCCTCGCCTCGTCATGACCTCCATAGCCCCCTTTGGCCAGACGGGGCCCTACCGTGACCACAAAGCCACGGAGATGGGAGTCACCGCCCTCAGCGGCGCCATGTACGTCCACGGAGTCCCCGAGAGGGAACCTCTCCGCTACCCGCCCGACGTGGTCTGGTGCCTGGCCGGGTCCACCGCTGCTGCGGCCACCACGGGGGCTCTCCTGGTGAGCCGCGCCCAGGGCATAGGCCAGCACGTGGACGTATCTGCCCTGGAGACGGTGGTAGGCAATGTTATGGGACGCCCGCTGTCCTACGAATACAGCGGAGTCAAGAGCCAGAGGGGCGCACGGCCCGCAGGATACCCCCAGGGCGCCTTCCCCTGCCAGGACGGCTACGTGGTCTTTGGCATAGGGCCCGACCGGTACTTCCGCCGCCTCTGCGTAGCCATTGGCCCCGACCTCGGTCGGGATCTCCTGACGGACCCCCTCTGGGCCACCCCGGAGGCACGGGCGGCGCACCAGGAGGAGTTTGAGGCCATCCTTCTGGAATGGACGATGCAACGAAGCAAGGAGGATATCTTCCGGCACTGCCAGGCCCACGGGGTCATCTGCGCGCCCATATACACTCCTGAGGAGCTTCTACAAGACCCGCAGCTCCGGGCCCGTGGGTATTTCCAGCAGTTGACCCATCCCGCTGCGGGCAGGCTCTCCTATCCGGGTGCGCCCTTCCAGATGGCCGAGACGCCCTGGCGCACCGATACGCCAGCACCCCTCCTGGGCCAGCACAACAGAGAGGTCTACCGCGATATCCTCGGCTTTTCCCCTGAGGACCTGGCCCACCTGCACAAGACCGGAGCCGTCTGAAAACCCGCCTCCGCTGATGGTGAGCCGGTGGAACCTCGGGATGCCCAACACCAGTAGATGTCATTCTGAACGAAGTGAAGAATCCGAAGCCAGAGACCCTTTGCGGAGTTTACCCTGAACCGGATTCTTCTGTCGTCCCGATACGTCAGGACTCCTTCAGAATGACAGTGAAGGGCTCAGGGTGACATGGTGGGGCCGAGAAACCCCAAGCTCAGCAAAACCTTCAGTTTGTGAGCCCGCTAGCAGGTATTGGACGGGTTAAGGCACCTTGAGGCGGGCAATACCTGCAGGCACTCCGGCCAGTAGCAGGGATTGGTGGGGTTAAGAACTCCCCGGTCTTCAGCCCTTTCTGATAGGCCTTTTTGACTTGGCTTCGAAAAGCTTGACCACTTGCTCCCGCAGGTAGCGCTGGACAAATGAGTTGACGGTGCCATCAGGATAAAGGATGCGATTGCCGATAAGCGGTCTCATCTTGCTGTCTAAGCCCGACTCGGAGAAGTGGATACCGATCCTGTTTATGAGTTCTGTCTGGGAATATCTGGTGTTCTCCCAAAGCCATTCCCAGACCTCGTTCTCGGACCCACCTCTCAGTGCGGTCAGCCTATCGGCGCGCTTTACGTGAAGGTTGGTCCAGGCCATGACAATCCTTATGAACTCCGGATTGTCGGCCACCAGAAGTACCGCCTCTGGCTTTTCGTTTTGCTTGAACCAGGCGAGCTTCTGAGCATAATGATCTTCATACATCGTGGGCTCTTAGTGCTTATAAGACGCAGTTGCATCGCCCTGGTCTGCGTAACCCAGTACTTTGCCACACGGCCTTCTCCTCCAAGCAGAGTGCGAGCTCCAGATCAGGGCGCAGGCGCTGTGCGGCCTCGATGATCAGTGTATAGGCCGTGTTTCTCAGTTGCGGAGAATAGCGCGCCCTTCCATCCCCTATTTGCGACGTGTCATTGTCAATGTGGACAGAAATGGCGTTATCCGGCCCCATCTTTCGCTCCATGAGCGCTCGTGCTCCTCGATAAATGCAAATGCCGCCTAAGGTTAGTCGCTGAAGGGGTACGGTTTCGATGAGGCGTTGCGTGAACGCTGTATAGATATCTTCCCAACCTTGGATGGGTATGATCGGCATCATAACGGCGCGTACGGGGTAGCCTCGCTGCGCAACCCGACGCATGGCTTCCAGACGGTCATCGACGCTGGGGGCATTCCCTTCAAAAGCAGCGGATACTTCCGGAGGGTTCACACTCCAGGATAGAATGGTATGCCCCTGGTGCTCCAATTCCAGTAGCCGATCAACATGTGTGCTCTTGGTAAGGAGCGTCAGGCGCGCTAGAGGATGTGCGGCGAAGAAGGGGACCATGAGGGTGGAGTAGGCTGTCAGAGAGTCCAGGGCCAGGGGGTCCTGGAGCTTGCCCAGGTAGAAGGCTGTGGGCCTTTGGCGGCGCCTAGCGATCCGGTCGATTTCCGTTAGCATCTCCGGCAGGTTAACGTAGATCTTGACTGCTGGGAAGAACTTCACGCCTATTGTTCCGCCAAGGTAGCAATACTTGCAATCGTAAGGACAGAAGCCGTAGGGAGAAAAGTGCCAGTAATTAGGGCAGACGTTTCCGGCTTCCTGGCTGAACCGCACTGCCGCCTGGAGCTCCCCGAAAACGAGGATGTGCTTGCCGAGCTGGTGCCGGGCTAGCTCGTCCCGCTCGTGCAGTTCTATTCGGCTGTGGGGTGTGTCTAGGCACTCCCTGACCTCAGCCTCCGGGTAGAGGCCACAGATTCGCTCTACAAATCGTCTGCGCTCCGGCGTAGCCACGCTGCCCTTCGTAAGGTAAATTCGGGAAACTTCAAAGTAAGCTGGCCGAAAAGGCTCGTAGTCGGCAGGCAACGAAAGCCTGAAGAGAGGCTCGCCAAATAGATCTACTTGCCGGCCAATGGGCCTCATGAGATTTCCCTTATCTTCACCATTTGGCACCAGCAACGCGGACTGCCTTGCCGCCTGTGGCGGCCTCCCAGCGCTTGACGATCACGTCGCAATAAGCGGGACTAATCTCCATAACATAGGCTCTTCGAGCACTTTTCTCGGCTGCAATCAGTGTAGTCCCTGAACCGCCAAAGGGCTCCAGGATGCTGGCTCCACCCCCAGTGTATGCCTGAATGGAACGATACGGGATCTCCACCGGGCACACCGCCGGATGCCCAAAATGCTCTAACTGGTGGGTTACCGCTGGTATCTCCCAAACGTCGGACTGGTAGCTCGACATATATTCCTGTCCTTCTGGTGTCATCCTGGGCATTGGGCCTGGCTTCTGGTAGACAAGAAGGGACTCCCACTCTAAAGCTGGGTAGTAACACGCATTGCGCAGGATGTGAGCGTTCCTGGGAATGGCGTAATTAGCCCCAGTCTTTTCCCATATGATGGTATCCAAATACCGGAACCCAGTTTCCTCAAAGAGCCTGGAGTGATGACTGACATGGTCGTGATGCGTACTGCTCCCATTGGCGATGTTCCAGACACAAACGGAGCCGTCGTTCAAGAGTTGACCGCAGTTTTCGATGACCTTCCTCATGTCCGAGAGGTACGCCTGATATTCATCCCAGTGGGAATAGGCCCTTTGATTGAAGTAAGGCGGCCCGCCAAATACGTGATCCACAGGACCGCCTTCGGTGAGCAACATCAGCACGTCTCGGTCCCTGGAGTCGCCACAGAGCAGGCGATGGTTGCCCAGGACATAGAGGTCTCCAGGCTGAGTAACCGGCGGCGTATCGCTGACCTCGGGAACAGCATCCTCATCAGCGGTTTTGTCTAAGAGAAGTCGCCTTAACTCCTCGTCGCTGAAACCGAGGCTTTTGATGTCAATGTCCTCAGACCGAAGCTCTTCAAGGATGTCCCGAAGCTTAGGAAAGTCCCAGTCGGCGATTTCGGCCGTCTTGTTATCAGCGATAGAGAAAGCCCGCCGCTGCGCATCGTTCATCTCGACCACGATTACGGGGACTGTCGTCATGCCCAGTTTCTGAGCTGCCTTCCAACGAGTATGGCCAGCCACAATAGTCAAGTTCTGATCGCACAGAATAGGCACATTGAAGCCAAACGAGCGTATGCTTTCAGCTACTGCATCCACCGCGTGGTCATTTCGCCTCGGGTTGTCTTCCCATGGTCGCAATCTCGCGAGTTCAATTTCCTGAATTTGTAGCATTATATCGGCCATCCAATGGGAACATATGTGCTATCAGGACAAATTATAACACCCCCAGCCTGGAGATAAAAGGGGATTCTGTCACCCAACGGCATGAGACCCTGCTTGCAATCGTTGGGCAAAAGATTAACAAAAGTTTAACTGGCTCACCGTGTAGGAATCGAACTCCGTGTTTCCCGATGCAGGTCTATGCTGCTGCCAGCAGTCTCTCTCAAGGGTTCCCCTATTACCCTTAAGCTTTCCAACACCTGCAAGGCCAACGCGAGATACCTCGCAAAGCTGTCTGCTATGCCCCGCTTAACCAACCATGAGCGGGCTAACGGCCTCGACTACAGAAGGCTAAGCTGCTCAGGTTGAGGCCCTATTGCTCACGTCTGCTTGAGACCTTCCTCCACAGCCTTCCTGATGGCCTCGACGTTGACCTCCGGCGTCTCCGGTGGGAAGGTGCACCCTGTTCCCAGCATCCACCCCTTCCTCCCCAGTGCGATCACCATTCCCCGCACCTCTCCCGCCAGCTCCTGGGGCGTGGCCTTCGCCAGCCTCTCCCCGTGGGGCAGCCCGCCAACTACAGCCCGTCCACCCGCCATTGCCTTCCCCTCCGCCAGCGAGACGTTGCCCGCTCCGCGGGCGTCCCAGTTGAAGGCCTGCACGGGATAGTCCCTGAGAGACGCGAGCATGTTCTGGTCCCGGCACACGTGCAGGATATGGAACCGCGCGGGAGGCAGCGCACCCAGGAGCTTCAGGTCGTAGGGCCGGGCGAGCTGAGCATACTCCCCCGCCGTCCAGCGCTGGGTGGTGGCCCAGGACGTGGTGGCGAAGAAGAGGCCGCTGGCCCCTCGCTCCAGGCATGCCTTGCTGAAGCCGATGAAGCTCTCCGTGACCACCTCCAGGGCGTATCGGACATTCTCCGGGTGCTCCCTGAGGTGCCGAAGAAAGACCTCTTCCGAAGAAGCCAGTCGGGACGCAATGGAGAGGGGGGTAAACACCGTCATCAGGAAGGGTACCTCTTCTCCGAGGCCCCGGGCGATAAGCTCCAGGGCGCGGAGCTGCTCTTTCAGGACCCCCTTGTCGAGGCTCGCTGTTTCCAGCTTTAGCCAGTCCTCAGGCACCTTGACGGGGTGCTCCACCGCCACGGGAGGCCGGTCCCCGTCATATCGCACCTTCAGGCCCCAGGCCTCGGCGTGGTAGGAGGCCCTGGGGTTCACCTTCATGAAGTCCCAGTCGAAGCGGCGCTGGAAGGAGAGCATGGCCTCCGCCAGGCCCTCCGCCGATGTCTCTCCGGCGTAGAAGTGGCGCCACATGCTTATGGGAGGCCGGTCCACCTCCTGGCCGGCCAGGGCCGCCTTCACCCGCTCCTGGTGCGTCATCTGACTCTTCACTCGCCAACCCTCCGCTCCGGCTCCATCCGCCATTATAGCGGTTCTATTGACACCTCTATGCACGGCTTCTAGACTTGCCTCGTTGGTAGTCACCCCATTCGCAGACTGGAGAGGCCCGTGGCTGAGACGGTCCAGAGCTCTACGGCGCGACCGCGACTAAGCGCCAACGAGCGGCGTGTCGTGGGCTTGGTGGCCGGCGCCCACGGTCTCGCTCACATGCCCGACCTGGCCTTCGCTGCGCTGATCGCCCTCTTCCAGGTCCAGCTCGGGGCCAGCCTCACCGCTCTGGGCGCTATCGCCGGAGTATATGCGTTGGCCGCCGGCCTCACGTCGCCTGTCGGCGGCATCCTATCAGACCGCCTGGGCTCCAGGCGCATGCTGCTTGTATACGCCGGGCTTACATCCTTCTGTAGCTTCCTTACAGCCGCTTCTGCCTCCCTGGTGATGCTGGCGGTCACCTTCACCGTCCTGGGTCTGGCCGTGGGCCTGTATCATCCTATAGGCCTGTCCTTCATCAGCCGCACAGTGCGGGCCCGCAGCATGGCCATTGGCTACCACGGCATGGCCGGAAACCTGGGAGCGGTGGTTGCGCCCGCCATGGCCGTCTTCCTGGCGGGCCTCTTAAACTGGCGGGCCGCCTTTGTGGTGCTGGGGCTTCTTGCCCTCGCCATCGGCGTTGCTGTCATCCTGACCAGGGCCGAGGAGCCCTCCTATCGAAGCCCCTCTTCCGCCTCCTCTGGTGGAGGAGGGGGCGGATTCTCCGGCCTCAGGCCCTATCTGGTGCCCCTTGTCCTCATCCTCGCCGTCAACACCCTGGGCGGCCTGGTGTACCGCGGAGCCCTTACCTTCCTGCCCAAGCACTTCGAGCTGAAGCTCCACGTTTCCCTTCTGGGCATGGACCCGGTAGCCCTGGGCGGCTACGTCACTACCGTTGCCCTTCTCTTTGCCATTCCAGGCCAGTACACAGGAGGCAACCTCGGCGAACGGATAAGAAGGGAAAAGCTGCTCGTTCCCTGCACCCTCCTCATCATCCCTGGCTTGGCCCTTCTGGGCTTCGTGACAGGGCCGGCACTGCTGCCGGCAGGGGCCTTCTTCGCCTTCTTCAACTTCATGGCCCAGCCGCTGTACACGTCCCTGATCGCCGACTACAGCCCACCCCGACTCCAGGGCAGCATATTCGGCATCACGTTCCTTTCGGCCTTTGGCTTCAGCTTCATTGCCCCTCCCACGGCTGGCTTCATCGCCGATCGCTGGGGCACTGAGTGGGTCTTCCGGGCCCTGGCCGGTGCCCAGGCTGTGGCCGCCATCCTCGCGATTATTCTTTCCTCAATGGTCTTGAGAAAAGCCAGACCTGTGAAGGCCCCTGCCGCATAGGGCAGCTCCATGGGTTCTCTCGGAGTCGCAATGTGCTGAAGCTCCCGCTGGAAGGCTTCCGCGTCCTTGAGTTGGCCGAGGCCTGGGCCGGTCCCCTGGGAGGAAGTCTCCTGGGCGACCTGGGTGCACAGGTCATCAAGGTGGAGGCCTTTACCCGCTACACCGTGACGCGGGTGCCCAGGGCTGGCCCAGGTAGAGGCTTCGTGGGCAACGACGTGACGGCACCCAGGCCCTGGGATCGCTATGCCACCCACGATATGGTGAACCGGAACAAGTACGGGATCGCCCTGGACCTTCGACGCCCCAGGGGCCGGGATGTCCTGAATGAGCTTATCAAGATCAGCGATGTCCTTACCGAGTCTTTCTCGGCGGGCACAGCGGAGAAGCTGGGCATCGGCTACCCCGCGGCGAAAGGCCTTCGGCCTGACATCATCATGGTCTCCATGCCCGGTTTCGGGGTCAGTGGTCCCTATAAGGGCTACGTGAGCCTGGGCAGCACCCTGGACGCCTTCACGGGCCACCACTGGCTCCGCGGCTATCCCGACAGTGACCCAACGGTGACCCCTGTGGCCCAGCACACCGACGCCGTCGGCGCTGTTTCGCTGGCCTTCTCAGTTCTTGCGGCCCTCCACTACCGCAACCGGACGGGGAAGGGCCAGTGGATAGACCTCTCCCAGGTGGAGGCCTTCCTGCCGCACCTGGCCCGCCCCCTGATGGACTATCAGATGAATGGGCGTCTGCCCAGACCTATGGGGAATGCGGACCCCGCTGCGGCTCCTCACGGCTGCTACCGCTGCCGCGGCGAGGACAACTGGGTGGTCATAGCCGTCACGTCGGAGGAGGAGTGGCAGGCCCTCTGCCATTCCCTGGGTCACCCCGAGTGGACCTCCGACGTCCGTTTCTCCACCCAGGAGGTGCGGCTCCGGTACCGTGAGGAGCTAGATGCCCTTATTGCCCAATGGACGGCCCAGCGGGACAAGAGAGAGGTGATGCACCTGCTCCAGTCGGCAGGGGTCCCCGCCCAGGCGGTGTTCGACGATGCGGACCTCTACGAGGACCCTCACCTGGCAGCAAGAGGCTTCTTCACAAAGATGAGCCACACCCTCACCGGCGAGCACCGCTACCCAGGGCCCCTGTGGCGTCTCACCGGGTCTCGCACGCCACCCGCGGTAGCGCCCAACTGCCTGGGCGAGCACAACGAGCTTGTCCTGGGCACCATCCTGGGCATGAGCCGCCGTGAGGTGCAGGAGTTGAGAGAGGAAGGCGTAGTTGGTGATACCTTCCGCTAGAACGTCCTGCTGCCCATGCTACAATCAGGGCGGGTGCGGTCTCTTCCGCCGGGGAGCAGCCGAGACATGATGGGCCTTGACATAACGGACGAGCACAGGACCTTCCGTCGGCGCCTGTGCGCTTTCCTGACGCAGGAGCTTGGCTCGCCGGAGGCTATCGCAGCCCAGGCGCCCACCGAGCATGACGGCTACACCCTGGAGTTCACCCGGGCCCTCCTTCGCAAGATGGGGCAGGAGGGCTTCATCGGCACAGCCTGGCCCGCGCCCTTCGGCGGAGGCCAGGACCTGACCTTCGAGCGCATCTTCCAGGAAGAGGTGGAGTACCACGACGCCCCGGGTGCCTCCACCGGCACCTTCACCTACATCCCCTTTGCCATTCTGGACTTCGGCACCGAGGAGCAAAAGCATCTGCTTCTCCCGCGCATAAGAAGGGGCGAGTGCCGTTTCTTCCTGGGCTACAGCGAGCCCGACGCCGGCTCCGACCTGGCTAACCTTCAGACCAGCGCCCTCCAGGACGGCGACGACTTTGTCATCACGGGCCAGAAGGTCTTCTCCTCCAACGCTCATCGGGCCGACTTCGGGCTGGTGGCGGCCCGTACCGACCCCCAGGTGCCCAAGCACCGCGGCATCTCTCTGTTCCTGGTTGACATGAGGTCTAAAGGCATTTCCATTGCCCAGAGCCGGACCATGGGAGGCTGGGACCATCCCTCTGTCTACTTCGAACAGGTCCGCGTGCCGGCTACCATGCTCTTCGGCCAGCGTAACCAGGGGTGGTACCATCTCATGGGCGCCATCGACTACGAGCGGGCCGCTCTGGCCAGCCCGGGACACGCCCTCCGCAGCTTCGACCGGCTGCTGCACTACTGCCGCACCACCTCCAGGGAAGGGCGGCCGCTGATAGAGGACCCGTTGATGCGCCAGCAACTGGCGGAGCTCGCCGTAGAGGTGGAGGCCGTCCGGCTGCTGACGGCCAGGGTCTTCGCCATCCTGGCTCAGGGCGGCAGGCCCGACCACTACGCCTCTCTGGCGGTGCTCCACAAACGGGAAACGGTTCGCCGCATAGACAACGTTGCGGTTCGGATCCTGGGTATGCATTCCCAGCTCCAGCCCGGCTCCCGCCACGCCCCTGAGGAGGGCGCTGTGGAGCACGAGTACCGTAACAACGTCTACTTCCACTTCGCCGCCGGCGGCTTCGACATTACCAGGAACGTCATCGCCGCTCGGGGCCTGGGGCTCCCCCGATGACGCTGGACGAGCACGTCCTTTCGTCCCACCATCGGATGCTTCGGGAGACGGCCCGCAGCTTCGTCTCTCAGGAGTGTCCTCCCTCAGTGGTCCGCGAGGCCGAGGCCAGCACCCTTGGCTATGTGCCTGCCCTCTGGGAAAGGATGGCCGCCATGGGCTGGCTGGGCCTGCCCTTTCCCGAGCAGTACGGGGGCGCTGGCCCCGACTTCTTGGGCATGGCGTTGGTCCTGGAGGCCCTGGGCTACGGTGCCGTCCCGTCCCCCCTCTTTTCGTCCGTCATCCTGGGAGGGCTCCAGCTCTACGAGGCGGGCTCTGAGGAGCAGAGGAGCGCCATCCTGCCGGCCCTCATTCAGGGCCGCCAGCACCTCGCCCTTGCCCTGTACGAGGCTAGCGGCCGCCTGGGATCGGAAGAGGTCCATACCAGGGCCGAGCCAGCCTCCGGGGGCTTCACCCTTCATGGCGCTAAGATGTTCGTCCTGGACGCCCACCTGGCCGACCTGTTGATCGTTGTAGCCTCTACCCGTCAGGACACGGCCCCTCAGCAGGGCGTTACCCTTTTGCTGGTTCCCGCCAGGGACGGCACGGTCACCTTGCATCCACTGCTCACGACGGCGGGGGACAGGCAGTTTGAGGTGGTCTTTGAGGACACCCGCGTTCCATTCAATAGCCTCGTCGGCGTGCTTCACCAGGGGTGGCCCTCCCTGGAGGCGGTCCTCCAGAAGGCTACCGCTCTAAAGTGTGCTGAGATGTTGGGCGGCGCTCAGGCCGTCCTGGACATGGCAGTCGCCTATGCAAAGCGCCGCGTCCAATTTGGCCGTCCCATCGGCAGCTTCCAGGCTGTGCAGCACCACCTGGTGGACGTGTATCGGGAGGTGGAGCTGGGCCGTATGCTCACCTACGAGGCCATACGCCTGATCGACCAGGGCTTACCCTCTGGTCGCCATGTGGCCATGGCCAAGGCCAAGATGAGCCACGTCTTCCCCTTCGCTACCCAGATTGCCCACCAGGTCCACGGCGGCGTTGCTTACCACACTGACTACCCGTTGGAGATCTACTACCGCCGCGCCCTAGCCAGCCAGGCCTTCCTGGGCGGCGCCTCCGAACTTCTGGAGGCCGTTGCCAGAGACCTGCCCAGCTTCACGCCCTACCACCCGCACCATCTCGACGAGCCTTGACCGCTGGCGACTCCCCTGAAAAAAGAAGGCCCGAGGCTCAAGCCCCGGGCCTTTCCTATTAAGGCCTCCGTGTGCCCTACTTTATGGTCACGTACTCCAGGTTCAGCACTACCGAGCGCTGAGGGAAGACCGGGTAGTTGACGACCTTCTCGCTGGTGGCGTAGAGGATGTTTCCGTTGGCCAGAGGCACTGTCCAGTACTGGTTGTACCAGAAGTTACCCATCTGCCGTATGAGGTCCACCCTCTTGGCGGCGTCCAGCTCGTTGTACGCCTTGTTGCACAGGTCGTCCGTCACGGGGTGCTCCGTGTGCGTTACTGTGGCGTAGCTGGTGTTCACCGAGCAGGCGTAGTCGATGGGGTCCGTCACCCCTGGGTTGGTGTAGAGGTAAGTCCACCCTGCCGTGGTGCGCTCCACCAGCTTTTGCCGGACGCTGGGTCTGTACTCGGTCAACTCTCGCTTCACCTTCAGGCCCAGGTTCTGCTCCCAGTAGGAGGCCACCGCCTCCGAGGCGTCCACGTTCTCCGGCGAGTAGGCCAGCTTGATCACCCACATATTGGTATCAAAGCCATTGGGATACCCTGCCTGGGTCAGCAGCTCCTTGGCCTTCTTCGGATCGTAGGGGTATACCTTCCACTCGGGATTCCACCAGGCTACCCCCTCCTTCTGGAAGTTGAAGGTGACCCCCATGAGGAACCCCTCGTTGAGCAGTATCTTCTTGAGGATGGCCTCCCGGTCTATTGCCAGGTTCATGGCCTGGCGGACCAAGCGCGGCTTCTCGTTGGTCGGCTCCGGCCCCGTCCAGGGCAGGTCCGCCTTGTACCCGGGCCTGCTCGGCAGCACCATGCCTCCAAAGATGCCAAAGAGGTCCGTGGCCATCTCGCCGCGGAAGATCTTCAGGTTCCCGGCCTCCACCTCTGCCTTGAACCTGGCCGGAATGGGAGTGATGTCTACCCCCTTGGTCCTGACCAGGGCTAGCCTCGTGGCCACCTCGGGAACAACGAAAATGTTGACCTCGGCCACGTTTGGTACCTTCCGCCAGTGCTCTGTCCTCGCCTTCAGGGTCACCGACTGGTTCCGCTTGTGGTCCACGAACTCGAAGGGTCCGGTGCCTACCGGTCTTCGTGTGGCCACCTCTTCCCCTACTGTCTCCACGTACTTTTTTGACGTGGGGCTGAGGCCGATGCCCAGACGGGCAAAGCTGAGCCGCCTTATCATGATGACCAGCTTCTCCGGGCTGTTGACCTCGAAGGTGTACTTGTCGATGATCTTGATGTTGTTGATATCCTTGCCGATCCACCGCAGGTTGGTGGCACTGTCAGGGTTCACCGACTGGGGCTTGAAGAACTCGTTCACCGAGAACTTGAAGTCCTCCGCCGTCAGCTCTCCCTGCCCCTGGTGGAACTGCACTCCCTTTCTCAGGGTGAAGCTCCACTTCGCTCCGCCCCCGGGCGTATCTGCCACGCTCCACTTCTCGGCCAGTCCACTAGCCGGGAAGGTGCCCGTAGCAGGCTCAAACCCAATTAGGAGCTCAAAGACGTGGCCCATGATCACCTGCTCGTCGCCCGTCACCACCCGCAGCGCCCAGTTCTCAGAGCCCAGATTCTCAACTGCCGCGTTCAGCACTCCCCTCGGAGCGGGTCTCGCTGTAGCCGTTGGCGTAGCTGGTACCGTAACAGGCGTCGGCGTGGCTACTACAACGGGGGCTCTGGTTGGAGTGGCCGTAGCGGGTGCGACAGCCCGCGTGGGCGTAGCGGTTGGTGGTATAGGTGCCTTCGTCGGCGTCGCCGTAGGCGCAGCCCGAGCGCATGCTAGTAGCAGGGCACTCAGTAGGATAAGGCCGCCGAGAACGTTTCTAGAGGAACGTCCCATTTTCCCCTCCCCGCTTTCAATAGTGATGTCGGATTATACCATACATCGGCCTGGGAGTACCTCACTGACAGCTCGCTCTTAAGAGTCGATTCGGAGGGTCCTTCTTTTACCCGGGGAGGTGCGCCGCCGAAGGCACGTCGCCCGTTGACAGCCGCAGGGGCCACCGATAGTATCTTTCATATGCCTGTCCAAAGACCGCGAGTTCGTCTCCTTCACACCGCCGACATTCACCTGGGTGATGACTACGATCCACGCCGCCGTATGGCTGGCCTCGAAGCGGTGGTCAACGCCGCCCTGGCCCTTCAGGTTGATTGCCTGGTAGTCGCTGGCGACTTCTTTGACAACATCCGCCTCTCCGACTCTACCGTTGAAAAGGCCCTGGAGCAACTGAAGCGGCTCGACCTCCCCATCGTCATCGCCCCTGGCAACCACGACTGCCTGGACGATAATTCCATCTACCGTCGGGTTGACCTGAGCAGGGCCGGCGACCACGTGCGCCTGATACAGCAGCCAGCAGGGGAGCACGTCCTCCTTCACGACTTGAGCCTGGCGGTCTGGGCCAGGGCGATGGTGGACCACCATCCCGGCAATAGACCCCTTGAAGGGTATACCCCTGGTCCATCAGGCTACTGGAACGTAGTGCTCGCCCACGGCCACTTTTTTGCAACTGCTGACGACCTCCGCCGGTCGTCTCTCATCCGCCGGGAGGACATAGCCCAGCTTGAGTGCAGCTACCTGGCCCTGGGCCACTGGCATCGCTTCCTGGATGTCTCGGCGAATGGCGTACCTGCGTTCTACTCCGGCTCGCCCTCCGAGGCGGGAGGGTCCTTTCCCAGCGCCAACCTGGTTACTCTGGACCCAGCCTCGGGCATGTCCCTCCAGCGCGTGCGTCTGGACGACGGCTTTAGCCCCCGCTGATCAACAAGCGCTTCCCCCATGCCGCGCTCTGGTCCCCCTGCTAGCACTTCCTTGCGAAAAAGCGCGAGATTAGAAGCCGCTCATGGTGAGTCCTTCGGCTTCGCTCATGGTGAGCCTGTCGAACCACGAGCGGCTCGCCCTTTGGCAGGCTTAGCGGGGCTGGTGCGGACCCCGTGCATGCGAACTCCATGCAACAGAGTACTCAGACTCTCCTGCCGCGGCAGAGGGGACGTTCTCCTCTTGGTGGACGGTGGTACACTCTACTGGGCGTCCACTAGTGTCCTGAGTCAGAGATTCGTTGCATAATGGGAGGCTGGCGTTGTCATGCTGAACGAAGTGAAGCATCTGGCGGGGGTGGGGGCCGCCTCCCCAGATTCTTCGCTGACGCTCAGAATGACATTTTGGCAGCGGTTTTCTGATTCACCCTGCTGGCTCTGTCAGTCGTTCTGCCACTAGGTACAGGAGGGCCCATTGCAACAGAGGGAACAGCCCCTGTTCACCGTGGGGGTAGACGTGGGTGGCAGCAAGATTGAGGCCGCCCTGGTTGATGACCAGGGCAGCGTCCACGCCTCTGCCCATATCGCGACGCCCGTCCAGCAGGGCCCCGACGGGGTTATTGAGGCCATACTGGGGTGCATCAGGCAGTGTCTCATAGCTTCCGAGGTGCCGGTGATGGGGGTGGGCGTGGGCATGGCAGGCCAGATAGACAGGGCGTCGGGCTCAGTGCATTTTGCCCCCAACCTGGGCTGGCGGGATGTGCCCCTGCGGGCCCGCCTGGAAGCTACCCTGGGTCTCCCTGTGATGGTCACTAACGACGTACGTGCCGCCACCTGGTGCGAGTGGCGCTTCGGCGCCGGCCGTGGCATGGAGCACATGGCCTGCCTCTTCGTCGGCACGGGCATCGGCGGTGGCCTCGTCCTGGGCGGCCGTCTCGTGGAAGGGCACACCAATAGCGCAGCCGAGATGGGACACATGACCATCGTGGCCGGTGGCAAGCCCTGTCGCTGCGGCGGCCGCGGCTGCCTGGAGGCCTATGCCGGCGGCTGGGCCATCGCCCAGCGGGCCCAGGAGGCCCTTCAGGCCGACCCCTGGGCAGGAGAGGGGCTCCTCGCCCTGGCCGGTGCGCTGGAGAATGTCTCAGCGGCCACCGTCTCTGCCGCCTACGGCGGGGGCGACCCCCTGGCGCAGCGTCTGGTGGAAGAGACGGGTTTCTACTTGGGCGCTGGCGCGGTAACCATCGTCAACGCCTTCAACCCCCAGCTCCTGGTCCTGGGCGGCGGCGTTGTCGAGGGCCTACCCGTCCTCGTCTCTCTGGCTGAAGCCTTCGTGAAGGCCCATGCCCTGGAGGCTGCCAACCGGGGCCTGCGCATTACCAGGGCTGCCCTAGGCCCCAGGGCCGGCGTCATCGGCGCGGCGGACCTGACTCGAGCAAGGCTAGGCAAATAAAGGCAAGCTGGTGCCGAAGGCCGGATTCGAACCGGCATGGGGTCGCCCCCAACGGTTTTTGAGACCGTCGCGTCTACCATTCCGCCACTTCGGCTCGCACTGTCCTGAAGACACACTTCATTTTACATCACCCGTGCGGCGCTCTTCCTTCTCAGCCTCCGCTCCCACCGGGCCTTTTAGTGTTCCAAATCCGGCAGAAGCAGGGGAGTTTGAGGGGGCGTCAGCCCCCTCGGAGACAAACAACTACCCCCTTCTCCCAGCCTGGGAGAAGGGGGCTAGGGGGATGAGGGCATGGAGTGACAGGGCAGGCAGCAGATAACTAAAAGACCCTGTCCACTCGCACCCTGGGCTTCAAGGCTGCTCCCCTTTCCGATACAATGGCCCCACAAACGGCGTAAGGGGGTAGGCGTGGCCCAGGAGCGGTACGCTCTCATGCTCATGGATATGCAGAACGACTTCTGCCGTCCGGAGGGTGTATTCCCCCGCCACGGCCTGGACCCCAGCGCCATCTCGCCCATCATCCCTCGCATCCGCAGGGTAATGGGGTCCTGTCGCCGGCGCCGCATTCCCATCATCGCCTCCCAGTTTACCGTTCTTACCGATCCCCAGGGCCAGGCTATGGGCCTGGGCCACGTCCGCGCCCTCCACCCCTTCCTGGAAAGAGAGGGGTTCCGCGATGGCTCCTGGGGCCAGCAGGTTATCGATGACCTTCCCAGGCCCCACTACACCTTCCGTAAGTGGGGCTACTCCGCCATGTACCTCACCGAGCTGGAGAAGCTCCTCCGCTCCCTGAGCGTCACTACCCTGGTCTTCACCGGCATCGCCACCTACGGTGCCGTCGAGGGCACCGCCAGAGACGCCGTGGCGCGCGAGTTAGAGGTCATCACCCTCTCCGACTGTGTGACCGGGTACAACCTGGCCCTCCACGAGGCCTCCCTGAAGAACCTGGCCAACCTCGGCAGGGTCATGGCCTCGGAGGAGTTCGTCAGAAGCCTACAGAAAGTGAGCAGGAGGTCCCAGTGAGGCAGACTACCAGGCTTCGCCAGTTGCTCCGCTCCCCAGGCATCGTCGTCGCCCCCGGTTCCTACGACTGCCTCACGGCCAGGCTGGTCCAGAGAGAGGGCTTCCCCGCCGTGTACATGACCGGCGCTGGCACCTCCCTGGCCCGCCTGGGCTATCCCGACCTGGCCCTCGCCACCATGACCGAGATGGCCGCCAACGCCGGGGCCATCGCCTCATGTGTCTCCATCCCCCTCATCGCCGACGCCGATACTGGCTACGGCGGTGTCCTCAATGTTCAGAGGACCATCCGGGCCTACGAGAGAGCCGGCGTCGCCGCCCTCCACATTGAGGACCAGGAGTTCCCCAAGCGCTGCGGCCATCTGGAGGGCAAGCGAGTCATCCCCGTGGGCGATATGGTGCAGAAGGTGCGGGCCGCCGTGGACGCCCGCACCGACGACGATTTCGTCATCATCGTCCGCACCGACGCCCTGGTCGTCACCGGCTGGGACGACACCATGGCCCGCTGCGAGGCCTACCTCAAGGCGGGGGCCGACGTCCTATTCGTCGAGGCCCTGCGTACGCCTGAGGAGGCTGCCCGCCTGGCCCGCACCTTCCATGTACCCCTGATGTACAACTTCGTGGAGTCCGGCAAGTCGCCTGCCCTGTCCGTCCAGGAGCTGGAGAGGCTGGGCTTCAAGATCGTCATCTTCCCTGTGAGCGCCTTCCTTACCGTCTGCTTTGCCTTCCCCAAGCTCCTCAGGGAGCTGAAGCAGAAGGGCACCACGGCGGGCCTCATGGCAGAGATGGCCACCCTTCAGGAGGCCTTCGAGGTGGTGGGCCACTCGGAGATGCTGGCCAGGGACGCCCGCTACGCCGCACCGCCCCAGCAGGCCCTCTAGCTGAGTGGTCGCATGACCTCATCCAGCCCCAGCAACAGCAGGGCCAGGGCCGTCCAGGCCATGTTCGGTCGTATCGCCCTGCGCTACGACCTGTTCAATACGGTGGCCACCTTGGGCCGGGACAGCCTTTGGCGACGACGCGCTGCCCTTCTCGCTGCCCCGGCTCCCATGGGGAACGCCCTGGACGCCGCCACGGGCACCAGCAAGCTGGCCCAGGAGCTTGCCCGCCGCGCCCGCCAGGTCATCGCCTTCGATTTCTCCGACCGCATGATCGCCCTGGCCCGCCGCAGGTTCCAGGAAAAGAGCGGCCACGGCTCCGCCTCTGTTCGCCTCATGGTGGCCGACGCCTTGGCCATGCCTTTCCAGGATAGCTCCTTCGACTGTGCCACCATCGCCTTCGGACTCCGAAACGTGACGGACCCCGGAGGCTGTCTGCGGGAGTTCCTCCGAGTCCTCAAGCCAGGGGGCCGTCTGGTCGTCCTGGAAATCTTCCGTCCTTCCAGGGGCCTCAATCGCCTGGTCTACGAGGCCTTCTTCAAGAGGGCCGTGCCCCTCATGGGATGGGCCCTCACTGGCGACCGCACGGCCTATCAGTATCTCCCCACCTCTGTGGATGCCTTCCTCTCCCCGGCCCATCTCGCTGCCCTCATGGAGTCCTCAGGCTTCCTCCAGGTGAGCTACCGGTCCATGCACCTGGATACCATTAGCCTTCACCTGGGCGTCAAGCCTGGCTAGCACCGGTTTCTTGAATAGCCCTGACGGTTCCGTTCCATTGCGGAGGACAGAGGAGTGACTAGCATGTTTGTTCAGGCGAAGAAGCTGGTTGTGAGATAAGATACGGCTTTATATAACTACATTACATTCTTGCGGAAGTGGCAGGTTTCGTAATTCTTCTAGAGTTATTTTTATGTATAAGCGTCCTGGTTTCTTTGAAGGACGAGTGGAAATATGGGCAGTAGGCGCTCGACCCGAATATTACCGCCGATATTCTGTTGTCGTGTTACTTCCACCAGGCGGAATCACACGCCAATAGACTAAGCATCCCGCGAGTCCTATCAGAATTGCAATCGGTAGAAAGAGAGTGGGGGTATAGAGCGAAGGAAAAGCTCCTTCGAATAGGCCAGCGACTAACTCTGCGGAGACTCCAAAAGCCAGGGATAGACCAAGCCACCACCAGAACCGGCTGCCAGTCTGTCGAAAACGCCAAACCATCAGGCAAAGGAATGCCAACAGGAAAAAACTAGCGGACAGTCCGCCTGCGTAGAAAGTTATCGTTCCCCAAGGATTAGGGGCAGGCATGACATTAGCCCATCCAGGATTCGGTAGTATGTGCCCATTTTCGAGAGACCCTCCGAAAGGCACGGTAAATATCCAATGGGCAGCTTCATGGATGAACTCTGCGCCCCAAACTACAATCAGGCCAAGGTATAGAGCTACTACGTTCCATAACATGCAGCTAAGTATATCCAGTGCCTTCCTAGTAAATCAATTGCTAACCACTATAGACCGGAACCCCCTTGACTTGTCGAAAGGGTGGAGCCATACTGGTTGTAGACCAACCAGTCGGTTTGTAAAGGCTAAACGTGGCCACTCCCTCTGGCGTAGAGGCTTCCAATACCCGCGACCGCATTCTGGACGCTGCCGTAGAGGTCATTGCCGAGAGAGGCTACTCCGCTGCAGGGGTCCAGGAGATCATAGACCGCGCCGGCACCTCCAAGGGTAGCTTCTACTTCCATTTCCCCAGCAAGGAGACTATGACCATGGCCCTCCTGGAGCAGATGAGCAACAGGCTTATCAAGAGGGTCCAGGAGGCCGTGCAGGGGGAGCCGACGCCTCTCCACCGGGTTGCCGCCGGAATAGAGTTCCTGTTGGCCACCTTCTCCCGACACCGGAAGGTTGCCCAGGTCCTCCTGGTCAACCTCATGGGGCACGGCCGGACCATCGACCGGAGGTTCCTGCCTATCAGAGAGAAGCTATCAGAGCTCATTAAGGGAGAGCTGGACGCTGCGGTGGCCCAGGGCCAGATAGAATGCCAGGACACCTCCCTCGTTGCAGCCGTATGGGTCGGGGCCCTTCACGAGGTCATCATGCGATGGCTCCTGACCGGCCAGCCTAGCCCGCTCTCCGGGGTCGCTCCGGAGCTTCGGAGCACCCTTCTCCGCAGCGTAGGGGTTGACCCGGCCATGTTCCAGCCCCTTCAGCGCAGGGCCTAGCGTGAAACCTACGGCGACCGCTGCATCTGGCCTTCAACTGGATGTCGGGAGGCTCATCGCCCCTATCCAGGAGGGCTGGGTGCGGGCCCAGGCCCTTCATCGCCCTGTCCTGGCCAGCGTGTCACTACCTGCTTCTCAGTGCTGGGTACCTGTGGCTGCCTTCGCCGCAGGCAGGCGCCTCGGTGCCTTTCGCACAATGTGGGCCCGACCCTCTGAGGGTTTTGCCCTGGTGGGCTTGGGCACTGCCCACACCATCTCTGTGCGCAGCCACCATCCCTTCCAGAGGGCCCGGGAGGAATGCCTATGCCTCTTCGACGGAGCGGTCCTTCAAGGACCGGAAGCAAGGGGCGTCGGCCCGCTCCTCCTGGGAGGCTTTCGCTTCGACACCGCCGCACCTAGGAGTGCCCTGTGGGCGGCCTTTCCCGATGGCCTTCTGGTCCTCCCCAGGTTCCTCCTTACCTCAAAGGGCGAGGAGCGGTGGATTACTGCCAACGTCCTGATGGACCCCCAGTCTGAGCCCGGGGCGACCGCCCAGAGAATAGCAGAGGAGGCTCGATCTCTAGGTATGCTCACTCTTCCGGAGGGTGAGCCACCGCCAGTTCTCCAGCAGGAGGAGCATCCCCAGCGCCCGGAGTGGTTCCGCTGGGTCGGAGAGGCCCTCCAGGCTATCGAGGCAGATGAGCTCACCAAGGTGGTGCTGGCCCGGACAATGGGCCTCTCAGCACAGGGAGGGTTCTCGCCGGAAGCCCTCCTTCGCCGCCTCACCACCGCCTATCCGAAGTGCTCTATCTTTGCCATTGATACCGGCTCTTCCTGTTTCCTGGGCGCCACGCCGGAGGCTCTGGCATACCTGGAAAAGGGCACCATTACCCTCTCCTGCCTGGCCGGCACGGCCCCCCGAGGCACTACCCCGCAGGAGGACGACGCCCTCGGCGCGGCCCTCCTCAGCAGCCCTAAGGAGCTCCGAGAGCACGCCTACGTCGTAGACGCGGTGCTCGACCGACTCAACGGCTTCAGTCAGGACCTCCGCTGGAACTCCACACCCGAGGTTGTAAGGCTCGCCAACATCCAGCACCTGGCCACCTTCTTCAAAGGGTGCCTGAAGGAGCCGCACCACATACTCCAGATTATAGAGTCGCTGCATCCCACTCCCGCCGTAGGGGGCGTTCCTACTCAAGGGGCACTGGAGGCCATCCGCCGACTGGAGGGGGACCGCGGCTGGTACGGCGGCCCCGTCGGCTGGCTGGACCAAGCGGGCGATGGCGAGTTCAACGTGGCCATCCGCTCGGCCCTGGTCACCGACGACAAGGCCACCCTGTTCGCTGGCTCCGGCATCGTCCAGGGCTCCGATGCAGGCCAGGAGTTTCAGGAGACGCAACTGAAGTTTCGGTCCCTCCTTAGAGTCTTCCAGGAAGGCTGACCTTGGCTTTCGAGAACAGGAACTTCGCGTTCGCAACCGCCTTCGTCGACGAGTTGGCCCGCTGCGGACTGCGCCACGCATGTATCTGCCCAGGCTCCCGCTCTTCGCCTCTCGCCATCTCCCTGGCCCGCAACGCAGCCGTCAAGAAGTGGGTGCACCTGGACGAGCGCTCCGCAGCCTACTTCGCCCTCGGCATGGCCAGGGCTCTGCGGGAGCCGGTGGCCCTGGTCTGTACCTCCGGCACCGCTGCCGCCAACCTCCACCCGGCGGTGGCCGAGGCCCGCAACAGCGGTGTGCCCCTCCTTGTCCTGACGGCGGACAGGCCTCCTGAGCTATGGGACTGGGGGGCTCTTCAGACCATCGACCAGGTCGGTCTGTACGGCTCCCATGCTAAGTGGTCGGTCAGTATGCCTGTCCCAGAGGCTACCACTCCCCTTATCGCCTTCGTTCGGGCCACGGCCTGCCGCGCCTTCGCCACCGCCCTGGAGCCCCCTTCCGGGCCCGTCCACGTCAATTTCCCCTTCCGCGAGCCTCTGGAGCCGGTTTCTGTGCCCTCGGATTTCTCTGACATGGCCGAGGCCGATGCCCCGGAGGAGTGGCGCGGGCGGGCCGACGGGAAGCCCTTTCTCCATGTCGCCATCGCCCAGGCTGCCCTCAGTAAGGACGATGCACAGCGCCTGACGAGGGAGCTGTCATCCCTGGAGCGGGGAGTCATCGTGTGCGGGCCTCAGATAGACCCCCGGCTGCCCGAAGCCGTAGCTTTCCTGGCCCGAAGGCTGGGCTACCCCATCCTGGCCGATCCTCTCTCACAGGTGCGCTGTGGCAGCCACGACAGGACCCTGGTCATCGACTCTTACGACGCCTTCCTCAGGGATGCGGACCTGGCGGCGTCTTTGGCGCCGGAGGTGGTCCTCCGTTTCGGCGCCTTCCCCGCCCCCCGGCCCCTGGCCGGATACCTGGCCCGCCATCGCCACGCCCACCAGATACTCATAGGAGACGGCTTCAAAGACCCCATTCACGCCGCCTCCGAGGTAGTCCTCGCAGACCCTGTTTCCTTCTGCCAGGACCTTGTGGGGCATCTGTCCGGCGAGCGACGGGGCACATGGGTGCGGCAGTGGCGCCAGGTCGCCGAGGCAGCCGCCTCAGCCCTCCGCCAGGAGGTCACCGGATTCCAGCCGATGTTTGAGGGAAGGGTTTTCCTCGAGCTCGAATCCCTGCTTCCGGAGGACGCCATCCTCTTCGTGGGCAACAGCATGCCTGTGCGGGACCTGGAGACCTTCTTCCCCTCCGTGCACAAGCGGGTCCGTTTCCTGGCCAACCGGGGCGCTAACGGCATCGACGGCGTGGTCTCCTCAGCCCTGGGAGCCGATGCCGCCACCGGCAAGAAGGTGGTGCTTGTTCTGGGCGACATCTCCTTCTACCACGATATGAACGGCCTTCTGGCGGCCAAGTCTCACTCTCTCGATGCCACCATCATCGTCCTGAACAACAACGGCGGCGGTATCTTCTCCTTCCTGCCCCAGGCCAGCTATCCCGATGTCTTCGAGCCCTACTTTGGCACACCCCACGGGCTCACCTTCCGCGCCGCTGCCGAGCTCTACGGCCTTGGCTATGCCAAGGCTGAGGACTGGCTCCAGTTCAGAGAGGCGGTGGCCCAGAGCCTGGCTGGCGCCGGAACCACCATCATCGAGGTCCCCTGCGACAGGGCCCTGAACGTGGACCTCCATCGACGTGTCTGGCACGCGGTGGCCGCTGCCGCCAAGGCGTGCGGGAGCGGGTAGTCATGGCTATCGTCACCGTCAACGGCGTCCGGCTCAACGTGGAGACCAGTGGTGCAGGCCCCCCTATCCTCGCCATTCACGGCTTCACGGGCAGCGCCGCCACCTGGGAGCCCTTTGTAGCCTCTGCTCGTCGCAGCTACACCGTTGTGGCTGTGGATATGCTGGGCCACGGCGCATCCGCAGCGCCTCAAGACCCCGCACGCTATGAGATGAAGCGGTGCATCGAGGACCTGGACTGCCTCCTGGACCTTCTCGGGCTCAGGCGGGTCCACTGGCTGGGCTACTCTATGGGCGGTCGCATCGCCCTGGCCGCGGCCCTGGCCTTGCCTCATCGGACCGCCTCTCTGATAGTGGAGAGCGGCTCCCCGGGCCTAGCCACATCGGAAGAGCGCGAAGAGCGGGTCCGCCGCGACCGGGAGCTGGCCGACTGGATTGAAACTGTAGGCATCGAGAGGTTCGTGGAGTACTGGGAGAATCTGCCCCTCTTTGCCAGCCACGCCCGCCTTCCAGACGCTACGAGAGAGAGGCTGCGTCGGCAGCGGCTCCAGAATAGCCCCACGGGACTGGCCAACAGCCTGCGAGGCATAGGCACCGGGGTACAGCCACCCCTTCATGCCCGTCTTCCCTCCCTCTCTGCGCCTGCCCTTTTCATCGCCGGAGAGGAGGACCAACGGTTCGCCGCCATCGGCCGTGCCATGCACCGGGTTGTCCCTCAAAGCCGCCTCTATGCCATTCCCGGGGCGGGCCACACCCCCCATCTGGAGCAGTCCGAGGAGTTCAATAGAGCCGTCCTGGAGTTTCTCTCCGGACTCCCCTCACAGGGGGTCCGCGCCGCTAGCTCGGCCACGAGCCGGCCAGCCCCCTGACGGCGATGCTGTACCGGTCCAGCGCTCCGCCCTCTGCCGCCACTTGCAGCCCTGGCGCCCTGAGTATCGTTACAAGGGCCCCAATTGGGCGGAGCCCCGAAGCCAGATCGTGCGTGAGCAGGAGACCTGTGGCCAGGCCGTGGGCGAACAGGTGGACGGGCACCGCCGCGGCCAGGTGGGCGCTCGCCGCCACCCCCACGCCAGACTCCAGGGAGGAGGTCACCACCACCGCCTTGCCTGCCTTAGCTCCCATCCTGATCACCTCCATGCAGGAGTGGAGCCCTCCCAGACGCCCCGCCTTGACTACCAGCACGTCGGCTGCATCCATCGCCAGAAGACGGCTGGCGTCCTCCGCAGAGCCTATGGCTTCGTCCGCAGCTATTGGGACAGACGTGGCTCGCCTCACCTCCCGCAGCCCCTCCATGTCCCCTGCTGACACCGGCTGCTCCACGTACTCCAGCCCGTACGTCGCCAGACGCCTGACGGCTTCGATGGCCTGCGCTACCCTCCACCCGCCGTTCGCATCCACCCGTATCCTCACCCCAGTGCCTACAGCGCCCCGGACCGCCGCAACCAGCGCCTCGTCCTCTGCTATGGCTCCTGTGGCTACCTTCAGCTTGAGGGTGCCGAACCCCATAGATACAGCTTCCCTGGCCTCCTGCACAGCCTCGGCAGCCTTTCCCGAAGCGATCAGAAAGTTTACCTCCACCGGCCCCGGAGAGCCACCTAGCAGCTCGACCACAGGGCGGCCCGTAGCCTTCCCCTTGAGGTCCAGCAGGGCGGTCTCTACCCCGAAGCGGACCCAGGGCGCTGCACGGAGGGCCTTCACTCTCTGCGCCACGTCAACGGAGGGCACGTCTGTTCCAAGAAGCTCCGGCGCCAGGCCGGCGACAACTGAGGCCGTGTTTTCCACGTCCCTTTCGCTCCCTGGCACGGGAGGGGAGGCCTCTCCTATGCCCGCAAGCCCGCCGTCGGTGTATAGGAACACCAGCAGGCCGTACCGCACCGTAGCCAGCGTGTTCGAGGTAACATACGGCCTGCGGAACGGGACCGCGAACCCCCGCCAGGCGACCCCTACGATTCTCATCCTGAAGTTCCCCCTGAGAGGCTCGACATGACGGCTCCCCTCCAAGGCATCCGCGTCCTGGACCTGAGCCGTATCCTATCAGGCCCCTTCTGCACCATGCTCCTGGCTGACCTGGGCGCCGAGGTGGTCAAGGTGGAGCAACCTGTCAAGGGTGACCCGGCGCGATACCTCGGCGCCCGCGTCGGCAGCGACAGCGCGTACTTCATCAGCGTCAACCGCGGTAAGAAGAGTATCACCCTCAACATCGCCTCGGAAGAGGGCCGTAGGCTCCTTCTATCCCTCCTTCCGCACTTTGACGTCCTGGTCGAGAACTTTGTGCCGGGCACCATGGCCCGCCTGGAGCTGGACTACCCCAGGGTGAGCCTGGTGAACCCACGACTGGTGTACGCCTCCATTTCGGGCTTCGGCCAGGACGGCCCCTACGCTCAGCGCCCGGCCCTGGACATCGTCGTGCAGGCCATGGGTGGTATCATGAGCATTACCGGGGAGCCGGGCGGCCCCCCTATACGGCCCGGCGTCTCTCTGGGCGACAGCGTCGCTGGGACCTTTGCTGCACTGGCCATCGTCGCTGCCCTCTTTCAGCGCCAGGCAACGGGCCAGGGCCAGTACATCGACACCGCTATGCTGGACTGCCAGCTTACCCTGATGGAGAATCCCATAGCCCGCTACTTCGCCACAGGCCAGCTCCCCGGGCCCCTGGGTACCCGCCACCCGGCAGCCACGCCCTTCCAGGCCTTCCAGGCTAGCGACAGCTATTTCGTCCTCGCCCTCATTACCGACGACCCGAAGACCTGGGGGCGCCTCTGCGACGCCATCCGCCGCCCCGACCTGGGCGCGGACCTCCGTTTCCAGGACAACACGGGTCGCATGGAACACCAGCAGGAGGTGGTAGCAGCCCTTCAGCAGACATTTCACTCCAGGCCCGCCTCTTACTGGCTGGAGGTCCTGGAACAGGCCGACATCCCCTGTGGCCCAGTCAGCACCGTGGCCGATGTCATCCGTGACCCGCAGGTTGAGCAGCGGGGCATGGTGGCGGCCATCCCCCATAAAGAGCTGGGAAGCTGGCGCGTGGCCAACACACCCTTCAGGCTGGGCGGGGCCGCCCTGGGCCCCTCAGGACCCTCGCCGGCCCTGGGCCAGCATACCCGGGAGGTCCTGAGCAGCCTCCTTGACATAACGGAGGAGGCGCTGGCTCGCCTTAGGGCCCAGGGAGCCATATGAGACGGAACAGCGTCTAGTTGACTGGACCGGGTATGAGTTGCGGCAAACAGTCTGCATGTTGCAATATCGGAGGGAAACATCATGGGTAAACAAGAGAACGAGATAGGCGCCTCTGCCAATTGGTTTGAGCAATATTCCTACGCTCTGTGGGCGCCGAAAGAAATCCAGCAACACTATCCAGCTCTTGAAGATGCCTTATCTAAGCTGGAGAAAGGCCCAGACGCTGAAGCTGCGTTTGTAGTTTTCTGGAACGTCATGGAATCTACCAGCCTAACAGTGAATACCCGACTCATTGATGGGGTTAAGGAAGTCAAGCTTCAGATGGACCCGCAGTTCTTTTCCAACCCAGATGTCCAGAGGAATTGGCAACTGGCTCGTCAGCGAGCAGAGGAAATGGACCGAGAAGCGCAGGAGGCTTTTCTGAACCGCCTCGTGGAGTTGGTGCAGCGCTACCGTCCAAAGCCTGCGCCAGATGAGCCAGTGAATGAGCTAGCCGCGATAATTTTTGCCCACGTATCCGCCACCCTAGCCGTGTCTCTGGAGCGCTTTGAAGGCGGCCAGTCTGAGAGGTTCTTGGAGGCTATTGAAGAGAGTCGTAGGGTGCTCCAGAGGCGAAACGAGGGTGGCCCAAGATGGTACGAGGAAGCCGACTTCTCGCGTTACGACTTCTCGGTTGACGTGGATGTTTCCACCCGGCTTGTGGAGGTGCTTTTGTGGGCAAAAGAGTTCCAAAGGCACAATGTGGACAAGTCATACGACCAGGCTCTCGAATGCCTGCCTAGGGCTGCCAAGAGCTGTGTCGAAGCAGATGACAAGCTGTACAATTGCTTTCCCGAGTGTGAAACGGTTGACGATTGGATACCACCGATACCGGACACATCACAGCCAGGTGTTGGAGTGCTTGGCATGGGCTTTCACTTGCTCAGGTTTCTCGTACCGGTCGAACGGGCTATCGACTCCTTTGAGAGACTCGTTGGGCCACCATCAGGAGACGCGAATTGGCAACGGGTGGCAGGCTGGTGCCGGAGTTTAGAAAACATTTGGGATCAACCTGGTTCAGCCTCGGGCGTTCCGTCAAAGCTTTTTGAACGCTGTGAAACAGCTCGTGACTTTTGGCTTCAGGCTCGCGGGCTAGCCCTGCACAAATTGAGCCCTGATGCTCTTGTGCGCTTCCTTCGAGAGACTGAGAGAACCCAGTCGGAGGCCCGTCTCTGTACGTATTTCTTCGGGGAACTTTGGAACATGTTGCCTGAAAACGCCCAGCAAGCACTGATAGCTGCTGACAATACCTTCTGGGCAACGGAAGGCAGGAGAGGCGATGTGCTGGAAAACCTTCGCTTGGCTGTGGAGGCGGTGGTCGAAACCATTTTGGCACGCCCGTTCAGGAAGTGGCTAAGTGGGGAGTCCTCGAGGGGGGTGCGCCTGGAAGATTCTCCGCGTCGTACTGCTGAAAATAAATCTTTCCTGCCAATCACTGAATTGATTGACGAATTGTGGAGGGACCACAGGGCAGAGTTCTTGAAGTGGGCACAGAGGGAGTGGCCTGGCATTGAGGAGAATTTCTGGGTTGGTGTGGGCACCGACTTAATGGCCCTTCGCGATGCCAGGAGTAGAGCGGTGCATCCGAAAGGCCGGGAGGCTGCCGGAGATAAAGTTATACGCGACTATTATGCTAAGTTTCTGGGCATTGGTCGCCCTGGTCTTCTTCCTGAGCTGTTGAGGATGGGCGTAAAGAAGCCCTTAGAAAAAGAGGGACCAAGGAGGTAGGCTCTATGACAGCCCAGCAGTTCACCGACATCATCTACGAGAAGAAGGACGGCGTTGCCAGGGTCGCTATCAACCGTCCCGAGGTCCTCAACGCCTTCCGTCCCCGCACCGTGGACGAGATGGTCAGGGCGTTCACCGACGCCTGGCACGATGACAGCGTCGGCGTCGTCGTCCTTACTGGTGTGGGGCAGAGGGCCTTCTGCACCGGCGGCGACCAGAGGGTCCGCGGCGACGGCGGCTACCTGGACGAGGGGGGCCAAGCCCGCCTCCAGGTCACGGAGCTTCATCGCCTCATCCGTATGATCCCCAAGCCGGTCATCGCCATGGTCAACGGGTACGCCATCGGCGGCGGCCACGTCCTCCACGTCCTCTGTGACCTCACCATCGCCAGCGACACGGCCATCTTTGGCCAGGTCGGCCCCCGCGTCGGCAGCTTCGACGCCGGCTTCGGCTCCGTCTTCCTCGCCCGCATCGTGGGCGAGAAGAAGGCCCGGGAGATATGGTATCTCTGCCGGCAGTACTCGGCCAGAGAGGCCCTGGAGATGGGCCTGGTCAACAAGGTGGTCCCACCCGCCGAGCTGGAGGCCGAGACCATGCGCTGGTGCCGTGACCTCCTGGAGAAGAGCCCCACTGCCCTCCGTTTCCTCAAGGCTGCCTTCAACTCCGATACCGACTGGGCCTACGGCCTCCAGTTCGTCGCCCACGGCGCCACCAGCCTCTACTACCAGACCGAGGAGGCTAAGGAGGGCCGCAACGCCTTTCTGGAGAAACGCAAGCCTGACTTCTCCCGCTTTCGCCATATGCCCTGGTAGGCTTGGAGTGCACCATTCAGGAAACTGGAGGCTGTTCGGGAATCCACTCCCAGGGGCGTCCACAGGGGGCTGACGGTTTTCCGAATAGCTTCCAGGGGTGAGCGGTCTATGATTCCCCTCATGGTGAGCTCGGGTAAGGACAAGCTCAGCAATACCCGCATTATTTTTGGGGCTGGTAGCAGGTATGGGGCGGCTTATGGGGGGGGATAAGCCGGGCAATCCCTACAAAGACTACATGAATTCGGCGCGCTAAGGGTTCTTCAGCCAAGTGCGGGCTAAGCCAACTTAACCTTCAAGAGCTGAGGTCAATGCAGTATATCCACTCTAGGTATTTAGGGTGGAATGGGTCACTGATGTACATTAGGGGCTCTCATCGAAATACCCTGCGACGCGAAGCTCGTCAATTGGCAGCCATGCTTCGTATTCCCCTCCCTCATCCAAATATTTCCACTCGCGCCAGCCGTCAAAGGACCCTCTCACAAGGGCCATACAAGCGCCAGACGGCGTAAAAGTGGCATCCTTCTCCGGGAGGCGGATTTTACCGTTTCTAAGCAATAGCCCTTCAAATCGCTGACCTTTCCTAGGGCGCACCCAGATTACCTTTGCAGGGAACCCATGATGATCTTTCTCGGGTGGTGCCACGTATTCATTGGACTCGGTGGCTGGAGATTCCAGCGAACTCATAGTGCGTTCTATAGCCTGCAGCGCTATGTCCAGGCGGTAACGTTGTCCCTCGCTTTCGATTGACGAGCGAACCTGCCGTATCTGCTCTACAGCCACCTTTAGCTGTTCCATAAGAGCAACCATGCCTCCTCCTTAATCTGTAAACTATCTATAGATAGTTTACAGCAGTTGCTAGCCTGATGTCAAGGGATGGGTCATGTTTGATATGCCGAGCTTGGCTAGAGGCCAGCACGCATCAGTCCCGCCAATTGCAGGTCAGTCAGCTTAAGAGTCCTCGAGCGTCCCAATACATGCAGCTTCTCAGATACGAGAGGGATGTACCGAGCTTAAGCAACCATGACCGGGTCAATCAATTTACCTAACTGGGGAAGAACCTGAAGTGGGGCGATATGTTATCATCCCCTCTACTAGTTTGCTATCGGACGAAGGATGTGTCTTTCCGCGTGGCAACATGAACGTCCTGGCAGGCTTCGCCCTGCCGTCGAAGGGGCGGTTCACCTGTTTAGGTTTTAATGCCCTTGAGTCCGCTGGGGCTCTCCAATACCTGCAAAGCTGAGCGCGCTTGGCGCGCAAAGTTGGATTGTATACCGAGCTTGGTTAACCTTGAGCGGGCCAAACAACAAAGACCCTCAGAACTTGCATGGAGACTGATGGTTTGAGGAACAGGAAACGCTCCTTAGCTGGCCTCCTGGCCTTTCCAGGGCCCATTCGTAGCTGGGCGCTGGCGGCGCGTCCTCTCACCCTGACCGCATCGGCTACCCCTGTCCTCGTTGGAACGGCCCTCGCCGCGACGCAAGGCCCCATCGACTGGCTCCTCTTCTCCCTGGCCCTTGTGGGCGCCGTCCTTATCCAGGCCGGCACCAACCTGGCCGACGAGTACATCGACCACCGCCGCACCGGCGGCGCTGCCAAGTTCCCTGCGCCCCACAAGGTGATCCAGAGGGGTCTCCTGGCCCCGCGGGCCGTTCTAGCGGGCGCTGTGCTCTCCTTCGCCGTCAGCGCCGCCATGGGCCTCTATATCGTCTCCCAGGTCGGCTGGCCGATCTTGTTGGTGGGCATCCTCAGCATCCTGGCGGGCTACCTCCACAGCAGCGGCCCCTTCCCCCTGGGCCACTGGGCCCTGGGCGAGCTGACGGTCTTCCTCTTCATGGGCGTGGTCATCGTCATGGCCAGCTACTTCGTGCAGGCCCAGGAGATCACCTGGCCTGGCTTCTGGTCCTCTTTGCCCATCGCCTTCCTGGTGACCGCCATCCTCCAGTGCAACCCGTGCGGGCCGGTGGGTCTATGCCGTCCTGGTGCTGGGTGCCTATCTCGTCCTCGTTGCTGCTGTCCTTGCTGGGGTGACCCCGAAGCTCGCCATTCTGGGCCTTGCCCCCCTGCCCTGGGCCCTTTCCCTGGTTCAGAGGCTCTGGCAGGCCACTGCCAGGCCCCACTTCAACGCGGTCCTGATGGGGAGCGCTCGGCTTCACCTGGCGACCGGGCTCCTCATCGCCCTGGGCATAAGTCTCCACAGCCTCCTTGCCCGCTAGGTTCTCCGGCTGGCTGCCGTTGTGGAGGCCCGCCCTAGCGGGTTACAATCGAAAGGGCCCCGGCGATGCCCGGTGGTGCAGTGGTAGCACAGGGGACTTTGGATCCCCTGACCCTGGTTCGAATCCAGGCCGGGCAGTGCCTCCTGCAAGGAGCGTTCATGGTTACTGTCTCACCCAAGCGTCTCTCAGGTCCTTGGAAAGCCGGGTACGCACTTGACCTGCATACACTCTCTAGTAACCTCGTCGGCTATGACGAGTGGGGACACGAGGTCTTCGATACCAAGCGCTCCGACATGGGCGACCTGCTCTACCGTCTGAAGTACCAGTCCGACAAAGTTACTATTCCGGTAATCGTTGAGACCGCTGTAGAATTTATTCGAGCGCAAGCCTGGGAGATCGACTTGGTAGTGCCAGTCCCTCCGTCAAACAGGCGCGCATTCCAGCCTGTGCTGGCCTTGGCGGAGTCTGTCGCCAAGACCCTTGGTATCCCGTATTGCGGTGACTGCGTTGTGAAGGTGCACGAGACGCCCCAGTTGAAGAACCTGTATGATCTGTCGGAGCGATCAAGAGTGCTGAAGGACGCCTTCACCGTGTCCAAGACTGCCATGGTCAAGAAGAATGTCCTGCTTTTCGACGATCTGTACCGGTCTGGAGCGACGCTGCAGGCAGTTGCCTCCGCTCTGGTCGAGAATGCGGGGATCCAGGACTTGTATGTGCTAACATTAACAATGACGAGGACAAGACGATGAGCAAAGTTATCCTTGGAGGGTCTCGGTCTGTTTCACGCCTAAATGCGCCTGTAAGGGAGCGGGTTGAAAACATAGTCTCTCAGGGCTTTGACATCGTCATTGGGGACGCCAATGGCGCTGACAAAGCACTACAGGAATATCTGGCCACCCGTGGCTACGAGAAGGTCACAGTCTTCTGCTCGGGTGATGTTTGCCGAAACAATCTCGGAAACTGGAAGACGGTCTTCATCCCCACTGGTCGCCAAAAACTCGACTTTGAGCACTACGCTCAGAAAGATGCGCGGATGGTGGGAGAGGCTGACTACGGCTTGTTCCTTTGGAATGGTAAGAGCCATGGCACATTGAACAGTGTGCGTATGCTGCTAAAGCGTGGACGGCCCGCTCTGGTCTACATCTCACCGAAGAAAAGCTTCGTGACCATGAAAATGGAACGGGACCTAGAGGGTGTGCTAGGCGAGTTTGACCTAGCCGTTCCGCATCCCCACAGGCGCAATCCTAAAAATAGTGCGAAGTCCGGGGTGCAGCGCTCCTTGTTCGGTTAGCCCGATATTTGTGCCCTGGGTCTGTCAGCGTACAGCGAAAGCTATCTCAAAAGTTCTTGATTTCATACGGGCCGGGCAGTGCCTCCGCAGAGTAAGACAGGCAGCTTCTAAGACGTTTGATACAGGGGGCACTTCATAATGTAGCCTTTGATGACTTGGTGAATCTGACAGAGGGTTTTGGGTTTCAGCTAGTACGTGTTTCGGGGAGCCACCACATTTTCACTCATCCAGACCTCACGGAGCTGGTTAACCTTCAATCAGTTCGGGGTGAGGCAAAGCCTTATCAGATTCGCCAGCTCCTTCGGTTGGTCGAGCGGTATAATATAAAGCTGGAGGAAGAGAAGTGAGCGACTACCACATCAACATCTTCTATAGCGAAGAGGACGGCGGCTACATTGCTGACATTCCAGACCTGGTGTCCTGCTCAGCATTTGGGGCTACGCCAGAAGAAGCTCTGGCAGAGGTCAGGCGCGCCAAAGCTGCCTGGCTAGAGGCGGCGCGCAAAGCCAACAAGCCCATACCGCCACCAAGATATCGGCCTGTTATCTACCAGTGCCGTAGCCGAGCGTGAGGTCAAGCTGAGCACCTTCGGATTGGAGGAGTATTGCAGCACCGGATAAGGGCCGCTGCTTTGATAGTGAAGAAAGGCAGGCTGCTTCTGGTGAAGCACGTCCACCCTGAGAGCGGCTCTGTCTTCTGGGTGCCTCCTGGAGGGGGTGTGAATGCGGGCCAAGAGTCTATCTACGATGCAGCTACCCGGGAAGTCCTGGAGGAGACTGGGCTCCGGGTCACACTGGGCCGAATCCTCTACATTAGAGAGTTCGTGGATATGGAAATGCACCTTCATAATCTTGAGCTTTTCATTCTGGCTGACAGATTTGACGGCAAGCTGACCATCGATAACCTGAGGCCAGGAGACCTGGATTCGAGGTATATTAAGGAGGTTGGTTTTCTGTCGCCAGCGGAGATGCGTGACCTGAACATCTTCCCGCACGAGTTGAAGGCGCAATTCTGGATGGATATTGAGTCAGGTGCCACGGCGAAGTACCTTGGCCAGCAGGTGGGCGACAGCAGAAAGCTACCAGAGACATGAGTCCATGAGCGGGGTCATTGCTGTTGTAGCTTAAGGATCAGTTCGTGGATTCTTGCCCCTATACCACTCCGCGCAGCCTAGCAATGCTTGACATCAGGGAAGAGCCACCAACCCTCGCGACCCTCCAGGACTACGGGCAAGTCTCCATTGCCTTCCTCGTGGAGTCCCGCTTCAGGGTAAAGCCGGTCCGCAGCGGCCTGGGTGGTTGGACTATGACCGAAGAGAGGGTGGAGCATCCCTGGACCAAGGACTACGATGCGGCAGATGGCGGGCCCATCACGTGGGCGAGGCGGTTTGATATCGCCAATTGGGGCGTCCTATCGGTGTTTGAGGGAGCGAAGCGCATCGGCGGCGCGGTGATCGCGTTTAACACGCCTGGTGTCTACATGCTGGAAGGGCGTCGTGATCTGGCAGTTCTCTGGGATATCCGCGTCCGCCCGGAGAATCGCCGGACCGGAATCGGGGCATTGCTGTTCCCCCACATTGTAGCGTGGGCAAAGTACCGCGGCTGTACGCTCCTCAAGATCGAGACGCAGGACATCAACGTGTCCGCCTGCAAGTTCTACGCTCGCATGGGCTGCGAGCTGAGGGCCGTCCATCGAGATGCCTATCCCGACCTTCCAGACGAAGCCCAGTTGCTGTGGTATAGGCGGCTCTAGTCGCCAGTTTTCTCCTGGACGCAGCGACTCGCACTGGCGCGCCCAGGCCCACCTCAAAAAGCCGCGATTCTATCCAGGCGGGGTAGGCGCAGACCAGTGCGCTCTCGCAGTGACGGGGCGCGCTTCGGGCCGACTTGGCGAGCGGTCCAGTTGCCGCCGTTGACGCCGACGCATG
>JACPCK010000056.1 GCA_016179845.1 Chloroflexota bacterium
AGTGCTCTACTTTTCCGAGCCTCAGTATATCACAGTCCAGTTGAGGCTAACAAGCTTTGGGTGTGGTAGGTCTGTGATTATGACACACCCTAATAGTTCAGTGAAAATGTCATCTTATGAAGAAGGAGACAGTTTCATTGAACCAGAAGGAGCAGCAACGGGTAATGGTACTGAACCGGTTAGAGCGAGGGGAGCTTGTGGGGAGAGAGGCAGCAGGTCTTATGAGCCTCTCCCTGCGCCAGGTATGGAGGCTACTGGCGGCGTATAGGGAGGAGGGAGTAGCCGCCATGGCCCATGGCAATCGAGGTCGCCGTCCTGTCCATGGGGTGGGAGAGGAGGTGCGCAAGATTGTAGTGGCCCTGGCCCAAGGCCCTTACGCCGGCTGCAATCACTACCATCTGACGGATCTCCTGGTGGAGCGGGAGGGCCTGGCACTGTCCCGCTCCACGGTAAGGCGCATCCTGGTGGCAGCAGGGCTAAAGAGCCCCAGAAGGCGGCGGTCCCCCAAGCACAGGTGTAGGCGGGAGCGGTATCCCCAGGAGGGAATGCTCTTGCAGGTAGATGGCAGCCGCCACGATTGGCTCGAAGGGCGTGGGCCCTACCTCACCCTGGTGGGAGCCATAGATGACGCTACGGGGACCGTCCCCTCCGCCCTGTTCCGAGAACAGGAGGATGCCCAGGGGTACTTTCTGCTGATGGAGGAGATCATCCGGAGCAAGGGGATTCCCCTTGCGCTCTATAGTGACCGGCACAGCATCTTCCAGGTCAACCCCAAGCAGCGGGAAACCCTGGAGGAGCAACTGGCTGGGGAGCGGCAGCCTACCCAGATGGGCAGGGCGCTGCGAGAGCTGGGGGTCCAGGCCATCTTTGCCCTCTCCCCCCAGGCCAAGGGCAGCAGCCCAGCCGGGCCCGGCCTATCGACAGCTTCCACCAGGAGTATGCTTAGATGGAGTCCTGTGCTTCAAATACCAGCGCACGGTGGCCAGGGACAACACCGTGCGCTTCGGAGGGCGGACCCTTCAGCTCCTGCCGAACCTGGAGCGCCTGGGCTATGCCCACGCTCGGGTGGAGGTCCAGGAACGGCTGGACGCTCACCTGGTGGTGGCCTACCGGGGCCAGGTCATTGCCACCACCGAGGCCCCACCCCAGGCGATGGTCCTGCGAGCCCGCAAGAATACCTCCAGGGATCCCCTTCCCCCTCCGGTGAGCCTCAGGGTCGGGGTGAGCCCCAATAGGGCTCAGGGGAGTGGTGATGATGGGCAGGGCCCAGACCATGAGGGGGCCTGCCCACAGGCGGGCAACAAAGACAACGGCTACAAGCCCAGCCCGGATCACCCGTGGAGACGTTACCCAATGGTGACAAAATCACTGAACCATTAGGGGTGACATATTGACTGAACCACGACAGGGGCCGTTGTATTATCCGTAAATATCCGACAGTCAGGCTCCTTTCGTGAGGGGTGTGCGCAGTCCAAGGCCGAGGTGCGGCCGATGATAATGATACCGCTCTAGGAAAGCCTCTGCAGCCTTCTGGCAGGAGGGTAGGTCCGCGGCGCTGTAGCGTCCCCAGCCCAAGCACTCCTTGCGCACCGTGCGATTGAAGCTCTCGATGTAGGCCTGCTCGTTCTTCTTGTAGGGACGGGCCACTCGATGCCGCTCGCAATAGGCCGCGACTTGCGCTAAGAAGGTGTCCTTGAACTCGCTCCCGCCATCTGTTTGGATGAGCGCCACGTGGCCACCAAACCGTCGTGCCATGGCCTGATCCAAGAAGGCACGTCCGTAGGCTGCGGTGAGGGCTGGCGCAATCAGGATATCTGCCTCCCTGGTGTAGATGTCGATGCCGGTGAAGGCGTAAAGGCCACCCAGGAGGATAGAGTCCATCTGCACTACCTGGCGGGGTGCCGTGGCGTGAGGCACAGGCCCGCGCAGGTGGTTCTTCTTCCACTTGGAGCGGATGACGTACCTCTCTCGAAGAACCTCGTAGACCTTGGGGACTGAGAGGTGGACACCGTGCTCCCGCTCTAGGAAGTAGACGATCTTCTGTCCGCAGCATTGCGCCTCCCGCTCCCGCAGATCCCAGACCCAACGCTTCACCAACGGGTTCACCTGGCGCTCTGTACGTGGGCCTTTCTTGGCCTGCTGGTAACGCTCCAGGAAAGGGAGCAGCCCTTCCGCTTCAATCCCTTTCACCCAGAGGTGAATCGTCTCCCTGTTCTTCCCCAGCCGCTTTGCGATGCGGCTCTTCGGCACCCCTTGCTGGTACAGTTCCCAGGCCAGTGTGATCAGTGTGAGGTTTGACATGTCCATGAGCATACATGGACTGTCGGATTTCTACGGCAACATTGCGGAAGAGCGCGACACCGGTAAGAGAGAATGACGTTTTGCTAAGCCATGACCTGCTCGTTTGGAACGCCAATGGATGCGTGAACCTGAACGATCTTCCACAGGCCGTT
>JACPCK010000050.1 GCA_016179845.1 Chloroflexota bacterium
GGCGCTACAATCATCGGCGTCTTTCGGGACCAAAACAGGTGAAGACTTTACTCAAGCTGCTCCAAAGCTAGTCTGGTGGCTCAAATGGGACTTTACCCTTGTTTTAACTTTAACGGGATTATATCACTGTCGCCAGGCAGTCTCGGAAGAAAGCCAGCGCGGGCGACTGCTGAAGCGTTTCCTCACCTAAGCGTAGCGTCAAAAAGGATTTCTGAGATGGACCCCAAAATTCGGACAGGTGGTTAAGCTAGGGTCCTGCTCCCTATCAATGCCCTGGCGGATGCACTCCTGTCGCGGCATCAGGGAAGACACGTCCATGTGTAGGGAAAACAACAAAACCAAAGGAATTGGCTGGGGATCCTGGATTCGAACCAGGACTAACAGATCCAGAGTCTGTCGTCCTACCGTTAGACGAATCCCCAGGGCACTCTCTAGTATATAAGGCGCGTCGCAGGCCTTCAATTGGCCGCCCCTTCCTGGGACCGCTTCACCGTGCGTTTGGGAACAGGGCTGCCAGGAATAGGCGGGAGCTTCTCAGGACACCTGGGCCTGGCCTGTGGCACACACATCCAGAAGGGGACACCCCCCGCAGCGAGGCGCCTTGCGGCACCGGTCCTTTCCGTGATGCACCAGGAGGGCATGGTACTCGTTGAATAGCCGGACGTCCCGCCGAAGACGGGACATGAAGAACCGCTGCCACGGCTCATAGCCCTCCTCATCGGGCCCCAGTCTCAGCCGGCGGAATATGCGGCGCGTATAGGCGTCGACAACGAAGAAGGGCAGCCGCCCGGCGTAGAGGAGGATGTCGTCGGCTGTCTCCTCGCCGACACCGTAGATGGAGAGCAGCTCCTCCCTCAGCTCCGCCGGTTCGTGGGAGAACATGACTCGCAGGTCGTCCTGGTACGCCTGTCCCACGTGCTCCATGAAGGCCTTCAGCTTGCGGGCCTTGGCGTTGAAGTACCCCGCCGACCTGATAAGGCCTGCCAGCTCCTCCAGGGGCACCCTCCTTAGCCCCTCCGGGGAAAAGACCCCCGCGGCCTTGAGGCTGGCGATGGCCTTCTCCACGTTCCTCCAGCTCGCCGCCTGGGTCAGAATGGCCCCCACAATGACCTCAAAGGCGCTCTCTGCCGGCCACCAGCGCTGGCTACCATACGCCTCCAGCAGGCGGCGGAACACCTCCATCAGTGAAGGCTCCTGTACCTTTGCACCCATCGGCACCAACCTCACCCCTTCGCTACAGAACGGGAATAGGCCCCTCTATGTATATCTCCTTCAGACTGACATTGCACCGGTAGGCAAAGGCCTCCACACCCTACGAAGGTGGAGCGTAACAGCCCCTCAGATAGCTTCACGGCTTCACCCGCCGCATCCTACCATTCCTGTCCTATCCGAGCAACTTGCAGCACTGGTCTCAAGCCCCTAAACTAGGTGCGAGTCTTTCCCCAGGAGATCCCTGTGTCAGCCTTCGTCGAAAAGCTGCTGGTGGCAGCCCAGAGAAGCCGATCACTACTCTGCGTAGGCCTGGACCCTGACCCTGCCCAGATGGCTCTGCCTGATGTGGCCGAGTTCAACCGGGCCATCATCGAGGCCACCTCCGACCTGGTCTGCGCCTACAAGCCCAACCTGGCCTTCTATGAGGCCCTGGGAGTCCCCGGTCTCCTGGCCCTGGAGAAGACCCTCCAGCACATACCCTCTCACATCGTCACCATCGGCGACGCCAAGCGCGGTGATGTCCAGCCCAGCTCCCGGTTCTACGCCCGGGCCATGTTCGACCGCTGGGGCTTCGACGCCGTCACCGTCATCCCCTATTTGGGAAGCGACTCTCTGGAGCCCTTCCTGGAGCGGCCCGAGAAAGGGGTCTTCGTGCTCTGCCGTACGTCGAACCCAGGGGCCAGAGAGTTCCAGGACCTGGAGCTAACGGGCCTGGAATGGGAACGGCGCCCCCTCTTCGAGTTCGTGGCCCTGCGGGCGGCGGCCTGGGACACCCACGGCAACGTGGGCCTGGTCGTTGGGGCAACCTATCCCGAGGAGATCAAGCACCTGCGGGAGCTATGCCCCGACATGCCCCTCCTGATCCCCGGCGTCGGCGCCCAGGGAGGCGCCCTGGAAACAGCCGTCCGGTACGGCGTGGACCGCAACGGCAGGAGGGCCATCATCAACGCCTCCCGCAGCGTCCTCTACGCCTCCCGAGACAGGGCGTCCTTTGCCGAGGCTGCCCGCCGAGAGGCCCTGCGTGTGCGCGACCTCATCAACGAGACTCTCCAGCGGGAGGGCAAGCCTTGGCCCAGGTAATGGACTTCCAGATAGACGATGTCCTCCGGCTCAAGAAGAGGCATCCGTGCGGCAGCCACCAGTGGCAGGTCTACAGGCTGGGCGCCGATATCGGCATCGTATGCCAGGGGTGTGGACGCCGTGTCCTCATGCCCCGCCGCGATCTGGAGCGGTACACCCGAGGCATCTCAAGGAGCGCCTCTCTGCAGCCTTCAGCCGAGGCCCAGCCCTAGAAAGGACATCCATGGACTGGAAGGCAACCCTTGTTGCGTGTCTCAAGGAGAAAGGCGTTCCCTTTGTCGCCTACGTCCCTGACGGTGCCACCTGGCAGATCCTTTCCCTGATGCAGAAGGACCCCTTCTTCCACCTCATCCGTTGCACTCGAGAGGACGAAGCCATAGGCATAGCCTCGGGCACCTACGCCGCTGGCTCCAGGGGCGTCGCCTTCATGCAGAGCAGCGGACTGGGTAACTGCGTCAACGTCCTGGGCTCCCTGAACGTGACCTACAGGATTCCAGTCCCCCTGGTCGTGGCCCTTCGCGGTGAGCTCGGCGAGTTCAACATCGCCCAGGTGCCTGTAGGGCGGGCTGTCCGCCCCATCCTGGAAAGCCTGGGACTGCACCACTTCACCCTGGACAGGCCCGAGGGCGTGGAAGCCCTTTCCAGGGGAGCCCTGGATCTGTGCTACTCGGGCCGGCTGCCCGTGGCTCTTCTGGTGTCCACCCTGCTCACAGGGGCCAAGCGTGGATAGGTTTGAGGCGACCCAGTGGCTGGTGGCCCATCTCACGGACCAGCCCGTCATATCCAATCTGGGGCCCGCCACCGGGGACCTATTTGTGGCAGGCGACCGCCCCCTCAACTTCTACATGTGGGGCGCCCTGGGCGTCACGTCAGCCGTCGGCCTGGGGGTGGCTCTGGCGACACCTGATCGAAAGGTCTTGATCCTGGACGGAGACGGCTCCCTCCTCATGGGCCTGGGGACCCTGGCAACCATCGCCGACCAGGCCCCCAAGAACCTGGTCCACATAGTGTGGGACAACAGCCAGTGGGCCGAGACGGGGGGCCAGCCTACCCACACCGCCACGGTGGCGGACCTGGCCGCCATAGCGCGTGGCGCAGGGGTCGGGAAGGCCCTCAGGGTGGAGCGCCTGGAGGAGTTCCAGGAAGCGGTGAGAAGGGCCCTTCAGGAGGATGGCCCCTGGTGCATTGTGGCGCGAATTCAGGAGCGGGGGCGGAAGGGGTTCCCCCCCAACGAGCCCGAGGCCAACCTGCTGACCTTCCGCAGGGCCCTCAAGAGCAGCTAGGCGAGATGCCCGTTTCCCGTCAGGCCTCCAGGCTCGCCAGGACGCTTGCCAGGTCCTCTGGAAGGTCCGACCTGAACTCTATGTACTCTTTTGTTCTCGGAAGGCGCAGGCCCAGGACATGGGCGTGGAGGAACTGCCTGGCAAGGCCCGGCAACTTTCGGCCACCGTACAACGCGTCGCCTGCTATGGGGTGCCCAGCGGAGGCCAGGTGGACCCGTATCTGGTGGGTACGGCCTGTCTCCGTGAACACCTCCAGCAGATCGAAGTCCCCAAGCCTTTTGAGCACCCGATAGTTGGTAGCCGCCTCGCGCCCTTCCGGCACAATGGCCATCCGTTTGCGGTTCCGCGGGTCCCGCCCAATGGGGCCCTCGATCCGCCCCTGAGGCGGCGATACCCTTCCTTGGACAAGGGCCAGGTAGCCCTTCCTCACCTGCCTCTCCTTTATCTGGCCCGCCAGCTCCCTGTGGGCCACATCGTTTTTGGCCACCACCAGAAGGCCTGAGGTGTCCTTGTCCAGCCGATGAACAATGCCAGGCCGCAGGACGCCGCCAATCCCCGACAGGTCCCTGCACCGGGCCAGCAACGCATTGACCAGAGTAGTATCAGGATGGCCCGGCGAAGGATGCACCGGCAGATTGGGCGGCTTGTCCACGACGATGATGTCTGAATCTTCGTAGACGACCCTGACAGGGATGTCCTGAGGCTGGAGAGAGGTAGGCTCAGGGACCTTGGGCTCCACAGTCACCACGTCCTCCACACTCAGGCGGTGTGAGGGCTTAGCCCGCCGCCCGTTGACCTCCACCAGGCCCTCTTCTATGAGCCTCTTGACTGCTGAGCGGCTCACAGTGGGGCAGTGGAACGTCACAAACTTGTCTAGCCGCTCGCCATTCTCTCCAACACGGAACGTAAGGGGCGCGCTCACTGCGCCTCGCCACCCTCCGTCGGCGGGGGACCGGCTTGAGGGGGCAACACCTGGTACTCCCTGGGCGGAGGCAACGCCCTGGGCCCCCCCATTGTCTGCTGCCGGTGGGTGCCCCGCGAGGTCATGAAGAGCCAGGCCATCACCACCATGCCAACTACAATGGCTGAATCGGCCACATTGAACACCGGCCACCAGCCCAGGTCTATGAAGTCCACGACGTACCCCAGAGTGAGGCGGTCCTTCAGGTTGCCTATGGCGCCCGCCAGTTGGAGGCCGAGCACAACGCGCACCGGAGTCTGAGGCAGGGAAAGGGTCTGGTAGAAAAGAAGCAGGGCCGCTATACCCGCAATAGAGGCTACGATGAGAAAGGCGTTCTGGTTCTGAAAGAGGCCAAAGGCACTCCCCGTGTTCACCGTGTAGGTTATCCTCACGATCCCATCTTGCGGTATGGACTCCCCCAGCTCCATCAGGTGGGTCACCAGGGACTTGCTCCCCTGGTCCACTGCCAGGGTCAGGAGAAACACCGGCAGGAACAGCCAGTTCAGGAACAGCCTGATCCAGGACCACACTGGCGGCATAGCCCTATTCATAGCCCTATTCATCGAATGGAATATTCTCCTCACCATACGCATGATAACTCACCCACAGGACTCCGAGAAGGCAGATACACGCTGAACAGCTTCTAGGGCCGTCGCGAGCGGCGGGCCAGAAACTCCCAACTCTTACGAAGGCGGGAGGTGCCGATGAGGGTTCGGGAGAAGAAGTCGGCAAGCAGCTCTGACAGCCTGTCCTCGCACCCACGGAAGGTGTGGTCGCCACCCTCGATGATACGGAACTCGAAAGGCCCCTTCATCAGCTCCAGCTTCCTCTCTAGCTCGTCGGGCGGTGTGATCCGGTCCCGCGAGCATACCAGAAACAGCTTGGCCCTGCGGTCCGACGCCAGAGACGGGCTGACCAGGGAAGAAACGGTGGGAGCCAGCAGGGCAAGGGCCTTCACGTCCTTTAGCTTGGGCAGAGACGAAAGGGCCACCGATGCTCCAAATGAGTGGCCCACGAGCCCAACGCGGCTACCCAGGATGCCAGGCCAATGTTTCAGCACCCGCACCGCCCAGGCAGCATCATCCCCCTCCTCCTTGCCGTTGGAGAATACCCCCTCGCTGTGGCCCACGCCCCTGAAGTTAAAAGCCAAGGAGGCCACGCCACAGCGGGCCAACGCCCCTGAGACGGCATGAAGCAGAGGCTGGTCCTGGCTCCCGCCAAGAAAAGGATGCGAGTGGCACAGGACCACGCCTGGAAACGGGCCTCCCTGGTCCCCAGGCATGGTGAGAATTCCCTCCAGTTGAAGCGGGCCTGCCTTGAAGGAGACTGCCGAGCTCTTCATTCCTACAGCTCCCTCGCAAAGAACTCGGATGCCAGCCGGCCCACCACTTCCTCGTAACCCCCGAAGAAGTGGTCGGAGCCAGCGACCCACGCCTTCTCTTTGGGTCCCGTTAACCCCTCAAACATACGGTCCAGCTCCTGGGAGGGAGCAAAGCCATCCCTGTCGCCGCTGATGAGAAGCTTGGGAACAGCTATCTGGAACATGGAGGTGTCTGTAATGGAACGGGGAGAGGCGCCTATCAAGCAAAGGGCCTTGACCCCACTCCCCTGGGCCACTGCCAGGGCTATTCTGGCGCCGAAGGAGTAGCCTGCCACACCCAGCCTTGAGCCGTCCACGCCCGGACAAAGGGAAAGAAAGCTCAGGGCCGCTGCCCCGTCCTGAACCTCGCCGATGCCCTTGTCATGGACCCCTTGGCTACCTCCCACACCGCGGAAATTGAACCTGAGGACAGCTACACCCTTGTGCACCAGGGCCTCGGTCACCCCCATCACCACGTTGTTGTCCATATCGCCCCCTTGAAGGGGCCCCGGGTGGCATACCACCACGCCTGGAAACGGGCTGGCCCGAAGGGGCCTATGGAGCGCCCCCTCCAGAGTCAGGAGACCGCTGCTGAAGTGGACTGGCTCTACCGCGGGCAGCAAGCTAAACCCTCATGACAATACTGTGGCAGCAGAGTTCTATCTAGGATTGCCCCTGGAGGCTAATGCTTACGGCTGTCATGCCAGACCTTCAGTGCCCTTTGCACCGTCGTCGCCACGGTAAAGAAGGCAATCAGGCCAAGGGTGAAAGGCACCCGGTTGAGAAAGAGGCCCAGGGCCAGCAGCAGCACCCGCTCCGTCCGGGTGAGCACACCTACCTGGGCGCTATACCCCAGCCCCTCGCCTCTCGCCCTAGCATAGCTTACCAGAAAGGAGCCCACCAGGGCCAGATAGACAAGGACAAGAGGCACCTCTTGTGGCGGGCTCAGATAGTACAAAAGCAGGCCCAGCATGACCACAGCCTCCTGGGCCCGATCCACTAGCGAGTCCAGGAAGGCGCCAAAGGCGGTGACTCTCCCCGAATGCCGGGCCACCATGCCGTCCAGCAGGTCGAAGGCTCCCGCTATCAGGAGAAGTACGGCCCCCGCCACAAACCAGCCCTGGCTCAGCAGGTAGGCCGTGAGGCCCGCAAAAGCAAGGCCCAGGAGGGTCAGATGGTTGGGGCTAAGGCCCAGGAAGGACAAGAAGGCGCCGAGGCGGGGCTCCACGTGTTTGGTCAGGAGGCGGCGGGAAAGGTCGCGGTACATCTTATCAGGGATCCCTGAGCCCGGACGTGCTCACCAGGTCTGGAGAGACACGACGCCTTTCCAGAAGCTCGCGATAGTACTCCATCACCTTGGCAGACACAATGGCCCAACTGTATTCCCGGGCCTTGGCCTGACCAGCCTGGCCCAGGCGCTGTCGCAGCTCAGGGTTCACTATGAGCCTCCGAAGGGCCCCCGCCAGGGCTGCCTCATCCCTTGGCCGGACCATGAGCCCCTCCCCACCGTGCGTCAGCACACTGGCATACCCCTCTATGCGGCTGGCCACGATGGGCCGGCCCGCTGCCATGGCCTCCAGGAGAATCATGCCGAAGCTTTCCTTGCCTGTGGCGGGGGAGCAGAAGATGTGACCTGCTTGATAGTACCGTGGCAGCTCGCTGTAGGGCACCGCCCCGACAAACACCACGTCTCGAATGTTCCTGGCCCCCATGACCCGGAAGGTGTCCTTGTCGGGTGTCCCTGGCCCCACCACCACCAGCCGCAGGTCGGGAAACTCCCACTTGAGCCTGCTGTAGGCAGCCAGAAGGTACTGTAGACCCTTCCGCCTCTCCATACGGCCCACAAAGAGGATGTTGAGCTTCCCGTCCGCCAGCTCCGGCAAAGGCACCGCAGGGCGGGAGAAATGCTCCATGTCAATTCCGTTGGGTATGAGACGGTACTCTGCGGGAAAATGGCGGGCCACAAACCTCAGGGCGGGCGCAGAGACGGCGATACGGCCGTGAAGCTTGGCCATGGACCCCGTGAGAAAGAACCTGCTAACCCCGTATAGACGGCCGCTTCCATGAAAGGCGTGGAAGGTGCCCACGTTCACGCTCTTGGAGTAGTGCAGAACCGCAAGAGGCAGGAAAGGCGCCAGAGGCTCGTGTAGATGGACCACATCAAACTGCTCCCGCTCCAAGAGGGCCCGTATCTTGGGCAACAGCCAGAGGGAAAGGGAGATACGGGCCATGGAGCCGCCGCTAGGTATGGGGACAGGACGTCCCAACCGAATGATTCGTGCGGAGCCCGAGGGTTTAGAGGAGGGGGTCAGGATGTGGACCGAGTGGCCCCCTTGCGTAAACTGAGCTGCAAGCTGGGCAACATGGATGCTTACCCCGCCGGGGTAGGCGTAGTCGTAAGGGGATACCAGGGCAATTTTCATACCAGCGGAGGCCCCGGAAGGCGGTCCCTAGCTCTCTACACCCCTTATGAAGTCCTCCACCAGCCTGTGCCCCTCCTCGTCCGTGTACTGGACGGGAGGCGCCTTCATGAAGTAGGCCGATGGGCCCGCAAGGGCGCCGCTGATACCCCGGTCCAGGGCCAGCTTGGCGCACCGCACCGCGTCTATGACCACCCCCGCAGAGTTGGGGCTGTCCCACACCTCCAGCTTCACCTCCAGGTTGATGGGAACACCCCCAAAGCCAATCCCCTCCATTCGTACATAGCACCATTTCCGGTCCTGGAGCCAGGGCACATAGTCGCTGGGCCCTATATGAATGTTCTCGGCCCCCAGATCGTAGTCCAGTTGGGATGTCACAGCGCCAGTCTTGGAGATCTTCTTAGACTGGAGGCGCTCCCGCTCCAGCATATTGAGAAAGTCTGTGTTCCCACCAAAGTTCAACTGGTAAGTCCTCTCCAGCTTCACCCCCCGGTCCTGGAAGAGCCGCGTAAGGACCCGGTGCGTGATAGTGGCACCCACCTGGGACTTGATATCGTCGCCGATGACTGGAAGGCGCTTCTCCCTGAAGCGCTGCTGCCAGTAGGCCTCCCGCGCAATGAATACAGGTATGCAGTTGACGAGGGCGCAGCCGGCCGCCAGCACCTGCTCCACGTACCACTTGGTGGCCGCCTCCGAACCCACGGGCAGGTAGTTGACCACCACCTGGCACTCCCTCTCCCTCAGGATCCCCACGATGTCCGAGGTGGGCCCAGGGGCCTTCTGAATTATCGGCGAAAGGTATTTCCCCAGGCCGTCGTGGGTCATGCCACGCTCTACGGTGACTCCCAGGTGGGGCACCTCGGCGAACTTTATGGTGTTGTTGGGAGCGGTGAATATGGCCTCGCTCAGGTCCTTGCCCACCTTGTTGCGATCCACATCGAAGGCGGCTACGAACTCGATGTCGCCTATACGATAGCCGCCCAGATCCGGGTGCATAAGCCCAGGGATAAAGCCGTCATCCGACACGTTCCTGTACTTGTGGACGCCCTGGACCAAGGAGGAAGCGCAGTTGCCCACACCTACTATTGCCACGTTTATCCTGCTCAAGAGAGCATCTCCTAAACGTCAGGCTACTACGAAAGTATAACACGATGGGGCTGAGTCTTGACAGAAGCGCCTCTGTTAGATAGGCCTCGCTTGTTGTGTCAGCCAGTCCCTTCGTGGTATTCTCCCTGCTTAGCAACGACATGGAGGCCACCCTGCTGTTCGATTTCCAGACCCAAACCTTTCTAAGCGACGGGGTCCTCTCACCCGCAGAGCTGGCTCGGAGGGCTAAGGTGAATGGCTACACGGCCCTGGCCATCACCGACCATGTGGGCCTAACGGACCAGGACCGGGTCCTTGAGACCCTGGTGAGGGAGTGCGCCGCCCTTACCCAAACCCTCAATATGCTCGTGATACCCGGGGTAGAGTTGACCCACGTGGCCAAGGACTCCATAGATGCCGCAGCGCGAAGGGCCAAAAAGATGGGCGCCGCCCTGGTGCTAGTGCACGGCGAAACTATCGTGGAGCCGGTGGAGAAAGGAACAAACCTAGCCGCCCTGATGTCCGACTACGTGGACATCCTGGCCCATCCTGGCCTCATTTCACAACAGCTAGTGAAGCTAGCTGCCCAAAGGGGCAAGTTCCTGGAGCTATCGGCTAGACGGGGCCACTCCCTAACCAACGGCCACATAGCCAACCTGGCGAGGGAGTCAAAAGCACTGCTGCTCCTGAACTCCGACGCCCACGGGCCTGAGGACCTCCTCACCCCTTCCCTGGCGAAGGCCATAGCCCACGGCGCGGGCCTAACTGTAGCCGAAGCCCGTCAGGTCCTCAAGCACAACCCTCAGACTCTCTTGGCCCGGCTCAATCTACCCGGGCCACACCACAAGAGCGCCTGATGTGCGAGGCTCTTAGTTTGGCGGAGGACTGCCGCTAAGGCTAGCCCTTGCCGATGCGGAAAACCTTCGTGCCACAGCTAGGGCACGTGCCCTGAGTAGCCGGACGACCGTTCTTTAGCTTGATATTGGTGGCATTGCGGATCTCTTTCTTGGCCCGGCACTTGAAGCAATAGGCCTGAACCATTGAGGACCTCCTTGCTCTCCTATTTGGCGCCAAGCTAGCGCTAGCTAGACAATACATAGGTAGCTATAGCTTTGTCAATAGGTTTGGGGCCGAATCTGGGGAGAAATTATGAGATATTTAATGACCATTTTATTTGAAAAATATTAAAAAAATGTTTAGTTTTTGTCTTGATACCCACCAACATCTTCCGTACACTGGCCCTTGTGTAATTCACACGGCCCCGCTGTCCGTGTGCTGGAAGCTTTATGTAGATAGGAGGCCTGGCTATGGCGACTACCTCTGACACCGTCACCGCTCCCTCAGGTGTGCCAATCCCGAAGAATCCGCTCGCGCAGGGCAGACCCCGGACGGACTACCGGCAGCCACCCTCGGACCTTCGCCGCCCTGACCTAAACAGGATCCGCTACGCAGAACCGCAAGAAGAGAGCTGGTCCTGGGAAGGCTGGGGATACCGCTCGGAGAGAGAGTGGCTATTAGTGGCCCGCAACCTGGAGATGGTCAACGCCGCCGGCGTCGGGGCTCTCATGGGAACTACCCTGGCGGCCGTACCTGCCTTCTTCCTGGGCTTCTCGGACTACCCCTTCGTTTTCGCCCAACCGCTGGGCGCCCTCGTTGGAGCAGTGGCCGGCAACAGCCTCATCCTCTACCGTTGGCTCAACAAACGCAACTTCTGGCACCCCAACCAGTCAAGATCCTCGCATTCGTAGCCAGCGGCCTCCGACAACGGGGACCCCCGAGACAGCCATTCCGCGCGGCAACGGGTCTACTTGAGACCCTCCTCCCTGGCGATGTTGAAGTGGCCGTTGCCGCGGGCACATACATGAGGATCTGGTTCCGTGAGAGCGCCGCACAGAGGACAGCGGGGCCTGCCGGCAGCTACCACTCTAAGGGCCTCCTCTGACACACCGGCAAGCAATTGCTCGCCAGCCCAGAAGCGCAGCCGGGGTCTCTCTTCTGTCTCGCTCGCCTCTTCGGCGCGAAGACAAAAGAGGTTGCGCTTACTATCGTGATACAGAGAGAGACTGCTGACAGTTAGCTCGCGGCTGGTATTTCGGCCAGACGGGCGAGGCGCAACTGGCGGGGATGCCGCCTGCGGCGCCGCCACCAATACCCGCTTGATAGCGATGGCCAGCTCAAGAAGCTGCTCCTTCTCCACCCACAGGAGGGCTGAACCGCCCTCCGCCTCCACCACCAGGCGAAAACGCCTCTGCCCAGGAGCACCTATGGCCTCCGCTTGTAAGCGGGACGCCATCCCCAGCTCTTGATCGCCCCGTGCCATCAGGCACCCACCGTACTCACGCTGGATGATCTCAACGAATGACACGGGCCACAGCCCGGCAGGCGCCACCATCGCCCCGGTAGAACTTCACCGGAAGGGCCCACACCTCAAAGCGCCTCCCCACCAGCCTGTCCAGGTTAATCAGGTTCTCGATGAGCGGCACGCCGCGGCCCAGCGCTATCCTGTGCACCGGATAGGCGCTGGGGTCTGGCGTAAGCACCCCCGGGTCTACGGCGAAGTCTACGCCGATGGCCTTCACCCCGGCCTTCACCAAATACTCGGCTACCTCAGGATGCATGTAAGGATTGTCGGTATACAGGTTCGGCTTCCCGCTCTGCTGGGCTACCCACCCGCTGAAGAGGATAGCAATTCTGCCCTTTAGCTGCCTCCCCCTTATACCCAGCCGCCTGACTTGGTCAAGGGTGAAGGGAGACCTCGGCCGGGTCACATCCCTCAGGTCCAGGAGCACTCCCGGGGCGACGAAGGTCTCCAGCGGCATCTCATCGATGGTCGTGCCCCCTGGGACAAAGTGATAGGGGGCATCCACGTGAGTGCCTATGTGGGTGGCCAGGACCACCTTGGTGTTGGAGCGGTAGTTCCGCTCGTGGGTGTGGACAGGCTCGAAGGTCACGCTGGGCAAGCCCGGCACAGGAGTTATCCCGGGGCCACCCAGGGTCAGGGTCAGATCAATGAGCTTCGGCATCGCTCCTCCTTTGCCACCGGCCTGGCTAGTGCATGGGCGAGAAAGGCGCTGGGATAAGGAGCTTATTCTCCTGGCGGAGCATCAGGTCGCGGGTCGGCGCCGGCCACTTGCCGCCCTTGGCCGCCTCCTCCCGGATGCGGGTCCTCTCTTCCAAGCTGGCGTAGGGCCATATGTGGACCCACTTGTTCAGCCCCCCGATTTCGCTATACATGCAGGCAGCCAGGGGCGAGTGCTTCTCCCTCTCCTCAATAACCGCTCCCCAGCGTTTTATCACCTCGGGTATAGCGCCGTACTGATAGGTATACATGCGCATCTCATAGATATTGCCCAGCTTCTCATTGCCCATGGGCCGCATAAAGGGCGCAGGGTTGTGTATCTCCGACTCCATGGTTACTATCAGATCAGCCGCCTTGGGGGGCCAGTGGGGGTCCTGCGATGCCTCCGCGCGGACCTGCGTACGATGACCCAGGTCCTCGTAGGGCCAGATGTGGACCACCTGGTTCAGGGGCCCGAACTCCGTGTGCCAGAAGGCGGCCAGCCTGGAGTATTTTTCTCGATGAGGCAAAGTCTCGGCAAACCGCTTTTCAAACTCAGGCACTGTCCCGGGCTTCAGGATGTAGGTGCGAACCTCGTAGATCATTCTCCCTCCATCATCGGGCCTAATACTTGGCACTGGGGATCAGCTTCACTTGGATGGCACCACGGCTACAACCTCCATCTCCGCCAGGAACTCGGGGGCTGCGAGGGAAGCTATGGCCACGGTGGTAGAGGCGGGGGGAGGAGTACGCTTGCCCAGGTGGCGGTCCCGGACCTCCCGCCATGCCGAGACATAGGTCGGGCTGGTCAAGTACATGTTGACCTTGATGATGTCCCTCAGACCGGCGCCCGCCAGGGCCAGGACACGCCTCATGTTGGTGAAGATGTTCTCTATCTGTACCCTTACATCACCCTTGCCTACCACCCGGCCAGTTCGGTTCCTCGCCACAATCCCCGAGGTGAAGACCAGGTCACCTATCCTGACAGCATGGGAAAAGCCGGGAGGCTTAACGGTATTGGGAACGCTGAGGAACCGCGGGCGAGAGGATACGGCAGCGATGACCTCTGTCTCTTCCAGAAGCTCTGGAAAGGCCAGGGCAGGAACATTGACCAGGGTTGAGGCAGGCTCGTGGGAGAAGTACTTGGGCCGGAGGGTGCGTAAGGTGGGCAGGTATACCGGGCTCGTGAGAAAGTGGTTGGTCTTGATCACGTGCCCGGTGGAAGACCCCGCCAGCTTGAGCGCACTCTCTACGTTGCTCAGCGCCGTCCTGATCTGGGCCCCGGCGTCCCCTGGGCCGACGATCTTGCCGTCCTTGCCGAAGGCCACCTGGCCCGCCACAAAAAGGAGGTCCCCCGCCCTCACAGCCTGAGAGTAGCCGGGGGGACGGACCACCCCAGGAGGATTAAAGACCTTCTTGTTCCGTCCCACGTAGGCTATAGCCTCTACCTCCACCAGGGCCTCAGGAAAGGCCAGGCCGCTGACAAAAAGGAGGGTGCTGGCCGGCGGATCCTTGGGAAATACGCGGCTCCTGATCTCTCTGTGGTCGGCATAGAAGCGCGGGTCCGTCAGGTAGTTGGTCACCTTGACAATGTCCTTCATCGAGGCCCCGGCCAAGGAAAGGACGCCGTCAATGTTGTCGTACACCCGCTCCAGTTGCGCCCTGAAGTTGCCTTTATCGGCCACGACCCCTCTCTTGTTCCAGGCAAGCTGTCCGGAGACAAAGATGTAGTCGCCTACACGTACCCCCTGGGAGAAGCCTTGGGGACGCTTCACACCTCGGGGCCTGAGGTATTCGGGTTTCAAAGGACACCTCCTCCAGTTGCTTCTCGCCGGTCACCGTGAGAAGGATACATCCCCACCAGAAGCTCCCGGCCAACTATCGGCCTCATTTTAGGGTCAGGCTGTTCAATGTCAAGATAAGGGCCGAAGAGGGCAACAACAGGCAAGGAGCCCCCTTCAGGGCCACCCGCAGACCGCCGGAGCAGGTCCTCCGCCACGAACGATGATGACACGAAAGCCCTACTTCTTCTCCGCCAGGTCCAGCGCCAGGGCCACCAGAGTTCGCACCGGCACGCCGGTGGCGCCCTTCACCTGCCAGCCTTTTTCCTTATCCGTCCACGCCGTGGCTGCGATGTCCAGGTGAGCCCAGGGAGTGTCCTCAGCAAACTCCCCTATGAACAGGGCCCCGGTGATAGAGCCCGCCGCTCGCCCCCCGGTATTCTTGATGTCGGCAACCTGGCTCCGGATCTGCTCCTTGTACTCCGGGTCCATCGGTAGCTGCCACATCCTCTCTCCAGTAGACTGGCCCACCCGAAGCAGCCGGTCGATGAGGGGCTGGTTGTTGCCGAAGACACCTGTGCGGTACTCCCCCAGGGCGATCCGTATGGCCCCCGTCAGGGTGGCGATGTCTACTATATTGCGCATACCCAGCCGACGGGCATAGCACATGGCATCAGCCAGAACAAGGCGCCCCTCAGCATCGGTGTTGTCCACCTCGATGCTCTTCCCGTTCATGGCCCTGCGGATGTCGCCGGGCTTCTGCGCAGAGCCCCCTGGCATATTCTCAGTGGCAGGCACGATGGCGGTGACGTTAACCCTTGCCCTGAGCTTGACCAGGACCTTCACGGCGGCCAGGGCGGAGGCACCCCCAGCCATGTCCCCCTTCATCTCACCCATACCCTCGGCCGGCTTGAGGGAGATGCCACCCGAGTCGAAGGTTATCCCCTTCCCCACCAGGGCTAGGCCGTTACTGGGGTTGTCCCGGTCGCCCCAGTACCTCAGGACTATGAACTTGGGGGGCTCATGGCTGCCTCGAGCCACGCCCATGTAGGCGCCCATTCCCATCGCTTCGCATTCGGACCGCTCCAGCACGGAAATCTCCAGCCCTTCCTCCTGGGCTATGCCCCGGGCGATTTCCGCCATCCGCGAGGGAGTCATCTCGTTAGAGGGTTCGTTGACCATGTCGCGGCAGAGGGCCGTGGCCTCCGCCAGGACGGTGCCTCGTGCAATACCCTCCTCCAGGGCAGGGAGCTTGCTCCTGTCCATCTCCACCAGGACGAGCTCCTCAGGCTCCTTCTCCTCCTCATCGCGGCTCTTGTACTTGGTGAACCTGTAAAGGCCCAGAAGTGCCCCTTCGGTCAGGGCCTGAGCCGCTGCCTGAGGCGCGAGCCCGCCGATGCCCGCCCCGTGGGTTACGGTGGCGGCCCGGCTTACGCCGATGTCCCGTAGAAATCGGCTCACCTCGCCGGACACGTAGCGCACGGTGTCCTGGGAGAACTCCTCCTGCTTCCCCAGGCCCACCACCAGGACCCGCTCGGGCGGGACCTTCCCCAAGGTGTGGATGCGGATTATCTCCCCCTTCTTCCCCTTGATCTCCCCTGAGGCAATAAGCCTCGTAATAGCACCGTCTAGGGCTCGATCCATAGCCCCTGTAGCGCCTCCGGGTTGCTTGACACCCTCAAAAAGATTGATTACAACAGCCCCCACGGACAGCCTGGTAATGTCGCCAACCTCGGCCCTGACTTTCACGGCCAATCACCTCTCTCCGTACTATGATTCCAGTCGAAGTGGCAGTCTGCATGACGATTCGACAGAGCTGAGCCTCTTCACAGCCCTATATCTTAATCCAGCGTCGCACTTCCCGCATCACCTTGTCGATGACCGGGGCCATGTCCCTGGACGTGTCCACCACAAGGTGGTTACGGACAATCGGCTCCCTCGTCGAGGCCATCCTCTGATAGACAGACCAGTCGGCATCAGAGTAGTCCTCCCTCGCCTCAGCCCCGGACCTCCTCTTCTCCAGCCTCTCCCGGACCAGTTCTGCGGGGGCTTCCGCTCGGACCAGGATCAGCTTGGCGCCGACCCGGTCTGATATGTTGTAAAGGCGCTCCCGGTGGGCCTCCACCAGGTTGGTGGCGTCTAATACTACTGGGATGCCCCTGCGGAGAAGCTCCTCAATGAGTGCGTGGACAGCCCGGAAGAGGCGGGTGCTCTCCTCAGCCGAGTAGCTTGGGGAAGGGAACAGGTGTTTCCTCAGGGCGTCCGTCTCCAGGACGGCTGCTGGTAAACGGGAAACCAGACAGCGGCAAAAGTGGGACTTGCCTGTCCCAGGCAAGCCGCTGACCACGACCAGCACAGCCTTCGGTAGCGGCGCCGGCAGGGGCGTAAGGCCGTCTCTCAAGACATCGGTGTCAGCTCTAGGTACAGTACCCTCCATAGCCCTAAGAGGAAGCGCCTTTGCCTTCGTTCTTGAAAAGAGGCTTGCCAGTGCTCAGAGGCATCACTCCCATCTACGCTTCCGAAAGGAACGCCAAGCCCAACAGCCCTGGCCCCGTGTGGGCTCCCATGACGGGCGTGAACTCGCTGAGGAACAACTCGGTGCAGTTGAACCGACCCCGGATCTCTTCCACCAGCTCGTTGGCCTCCTCCATAGCATGGGCGTGCATGACCGCGACGTGAAGGGGCCCTGCACCGCCGTGACGTTCCAGATATGCCAGGAGGCGCTCCCGGGCCCGGGCCCGGCTCCGGGGGCGTTCCACCATACGGACCTCCCCACCTCTCAGCTCCAGCAGGGGCTTCACGTTCAGCAGGTTACCGGCCCACAGGGCTACCTTTGGGATACGCCCCCCTCTCCAGACGTAGTAAAGGGTCTCCAGAAAGGCCACAAAATACACGCGGTCGGCAAGGCGCGAGGCTAGCTGGGCCAACTCGTCCAGCCCGGCCCCCCTTTCGGCAGCCCTGGCACACTCCAGCGCTACCAGCCCTAGGGCAGTGCCAGCGGTCCCCGTATCCACCACCCTTAGCTCAACCCCAGGAACCCGCTCTCGGGCCAGGTCGGCCGCGGTACACGCCGAGTAGTATGTGGAGCTGAGGCGAGAGGCCAGGCAAAGGCAAAGCACCATTTTGGTATGCAGGCTGGCTTTCACAAAGACCTCAAGGAAGCTGGCAGGAGGCGGCGCTGAGGTCTTCGGCGGCTGAGGGGACTCGGTCAGCAGACGGTAAAACTCGGTAGAAGATATGTCTACGCCGTCCCGATAGGTACGCCCGTTGACCAGCAACTCGTGAGGAACACTGTAAATATGAAGCTGGCCTCTCACATCGTCTGGCAGCGATATGGTGCTGTCGGTCACCACAGCTACCCGGCTTCTATCCAACGGCCGTCTCCGCGAAGTAGGCCTGAGAGGACCTAGTGGAAGAGCCCTGGGCCCCTGGAACCATGCCTCTCATGGCCCAGGCGCGATTCCAGCAGGGCGGGGGTGAGGAGGAGCCCAACAGAGAGGATAGAAAATAGAAACACACCAAGCGATGCAGGGTTTTCTCCAAATCCCGTCATACCCAGGATAACAAGGATGGGTGTCGCCAGCATAAGCAGAAAGCCCCGCATGCTCCTGTGGCCCAGCTTGAAGAAGACCACGGAGGTGCCCGCCAGACACAAGAAAACCAGGCTCGCCACCCGGTCCGCTCCCAACATTGTCTGACTGTTGTAGGCAAAGGGCCCGCCGCTGGACCATAGCAGGAGAAGCCAGGAGCCCAGGAAAGGGAGAGGAAGAAGCGTAAGGGAGGCCATGACCCAGTCCCGCCTCACCACCGGAGAGAAGAGCTTCCAGATAAGCCACCCGCCCAGTGGTAGATACATCAGCGCCCCCAGGAGAGATAGAAGAGCCAAGGCTGAACGCACGTGAGCCAGGAACCCAAAAATCCCCGTCGCAATAGCTATGAGGGCCAGGAACCAGATCACGATGGGCCCCACCAGGGAATAGCCCAGCCAGGGATATATCCACCTGGGGTAGCCCCTCCGCCAGGCCTGGACACTGACCAGCGCAGTTCCGATTATGAAAAGGACGACCCAGGAGAAGATTGTCCATAGATGGAAAACGAACAGGATGGCAAACAGGAGATGCGGCACCGCCGCCAGGGCTGCTTCGTGCCATGAGGCTTTGGTATGGACCGCATATAGCTGCTGGGCGATCAGGCGGGGGTCCCCCAGCTCCCCTAGGGCCTTATCCAGGGCCTGATCATAGGGAAGACCATCCTCCTGCAACTCATGGACGCGTTCCTCCAGATGCCCCTGAAGCTCTAGCAGGATGCTATGCTCCTGAGCAGGCTGAAGGTGAAGGTCATCTCTCACGTGCTGAAGGTAGCTCCTTACGTCCGGCCCCATGGGCTCGCTACCTCACACAGTCTCCATGCGAATTACCCTATCAACCGCTCGAGAGAACCGGCGCCACTCGTTCTGCCTCGCTTCCAGGGCCCGCTGCCCCTGGCCTGTGATGAAGTAGTACCGCCGCTGCTGGCCGCTGCGGGCTGGCTGCCATCTCCCGTCTACCAGTCCTTCCTTCTCCAAACGGTGGAGGGCTGGATAGAGGGTCCCCTCCTTGAAGCGGAAGTAGCCGCCGCTCAGGCGATTCATGTCCTTTACCAGCCTGTAGCCGTACATGGGCTCCCGCGCCAACAGCGAGAGCAGCAGGGTCTCCGTACTACCTTTGAGAAGCTCCCTTTTGTACATAGGACTCCTCCTCCCACTGCTACGCGTCATTATGCATCTTGCTTGCCGAGGTAGTCAAGGAAAGGAGCTGGAGAAGGCGCTTTCCTGTCGCCCAAGTACCGACGCCCGCACAGGCCGAACCCTGCTCTGCGGGCGCTAGTGTCCTGTCCCTGAAATACGCTTACCAATTGTCATTGCGAGGAGGCGGCAGCCGACGAAGCAATCGGGCAGGGGGGACAGACCCCGCCGCGAGATTGCCACGGCCCTCCTTCGTCGGGCCTCGCAATGACATTGGAGGTGAACTTCGGAGACACCACACTAGCTAGGCTTCACCAATGACCCGGAACGCCGTGGTAAGGGCTCGCTTCAGACGGCAGCATGGACGGCCAGTTGGATGAGTGTCAGCAGGAGGATGGCCACCATGGGCGTTATGTCGATCAATCCAAGGCGAGGCACTACACGACGCAGTGGAGCCAGAACCGGCTCTGTTATCTGGTAGACGACGGCAGCAATAGGGTTATTGCTCCCCATGGGGAACCAGGAGAGGACCACCCGCAGCAGAATAGCAACGTACAGGACCCCCACAAGGATGTCTACAAACTGGACAAAGAAGGACATCAGCCTTCCCCCAGGGCCAGAGACTTCTTGTACGCCGCGATTACCGCCTTCATGACCGCCGCCTTGAACCCACCCTCCTCCAGTTGCAGCAGTCCTTCGATTGTGGTGCCTCCAGGGGATGTGACCTTGTCCCTCAGTTGACCAGGGTGGCTGCCGCTGGCCTTCACCAGGTGGGCGCTCCCCAGGACCGTCTCCACAGCCAGTGTGCGGGCCATGTCCCGGGGCATGCCCAGGTACACTCCGGCATCTATGAGGGACTCGATGAAGTAGAAGACGTAGGCGGGCCCGCTGGCGCTGAGGGCCGTGGCCATGTCTATGAGCTTCTCATCGGAGACGTAGACCTCTTCGCCCAGGGCGCGCAGGATGGACCTGGCCCTCTGCACCGCCTCTTTGGGCACCTCGGATGCTGCCGTCCATACGCTCACGCCGGCACCGATCTGGGCAGGCGTGTTCGGCATGGCCCGAATAACGTTGGGGTGAGCAAGGCCTTGGGCCAGGCTCTTGACTCGGGCACCGGCCACGATGGAGAGGACGCTCTGGCTGGGCTTGAGCCTTCCCTGGAGCTCCTGGAATATCTCCCTGAGGCTTTGAGGCTTCACTGCCAGGAGCACAAGACCTGCTCCCTGGCAGGCCCTGAGGTTCTCTTCCATCGTGGCAACACCGTAGCGCTCGGTGAGGTGACGCCTCCTGGCCTCCGCGGGCTCTCCTACGGTGACATCCTCTTTCTGAGCTACCCCCTTGGCCAGGATGCCTCGAATGATGGCCTCGGCCATCACCCCGCCGCCAACGAAGGCGATCGCTTCAGCAGTTCCACCTTTGGACGCAGTCACGGCGCTATTATAGCATGGGCCTACTAGCCCCATTCGGCCAGGGCCCTATCGTTGCCGCGCCTCAACCAGCCCGCCACCGGAGGCCAGCCTTGCAGCCAGTCGGATGGCCTCCAGCATGCTCTGGTGGTCTGCCACGCCCTTGCCTGCAATATCAAAGGCGGTGCCATGGTCTACAGAGGTACGGACAAATGGGAGGCCCAGGGCAAGGCTAACGCTGTGCCAGAGGTCATGGACCTTGATCGGTATATGGCCCTGGTCGTGGTACATAGCAAGCACCGCGTCGCAGCGTCCCTCCAGGGCCTGGTGAAAGACGATGTCGGCGGGCACCGGCCCACGGGCATCGATCCCTTCCCGCTGGGCAGCAGCCACGGCGGGAGCTATCTCCCGCTCCTCCTCATGGCCCAGCAGGCCTCCCTCGCCAGCGTGCGGGTTCAGGGCCGCCACACTGATGCGAGGGCGGCGAATGCCCCACTGGATAAGAGACCTATCGGTTAGCCTGAGCTTGGCCAGAACGTTCTCTTTAGTGACGTAGTCGCAGGCCTGGCGAAGGGACCGGTGGGTAGTCAGGTGGACCACCCTCAGAGTCCCGGCCAGGAGCATGGTAGCTACCTCCTGGACGCCGCTTATCCGCTGGTACAGCTCCATGTGACCCATGTCCCGGTAGCCGCCCAGGGCTGCCGCCTCCTTGTTCACGGGGGCAGTGGCAACCGCAGCCACCTCCCCGGCCATCGCCAGGCGCGCCGCCGCCTCCGCCCACTCCATGGAAGCCCTCCCTGCCTCTGGGGACATGCGCCCTGGCACAACGGCCCGCGGGTCCAGATTCCGAGCGTCAAGCACCTCCACCACACCCGCCTCAGCCCTCACCTGGGAGGGTGAGGCGACCTCCCGACATGCCACCCTCACCTTGCTGTAGGCCACGGCCTGCCTCAAGGCGTCGAGGCTGCCTATCACCAGAGGGCGGCACAGGGTGTAGACTTCCGGACAGGCCAGGGCCTTGACCACTACCTCAGGGCCGATGCCGCAGGGGTCGCCCATGGTTACGGCGATGAGGGGCTTGCTGCCCAGGGGTCTTTGTGCGTCCAAAACAGCCCTCGGTTAACCCTACTTACAGTGAAGATGCGGGAGAATTCCCCGGCTGCTCCAGCCTAAGGTATATTATTCTACAGTGCCAGTGCTCGAAAAGCCTGGCCGTGGACGCAATGAATAGAGAGAATTGACAGATGCCCTACCGGTGGCGCGTCCTCCTGGTCCAGTGGCTTTTTGGCTGGGGCGGTCCTTTTCACATCGCTGGTGCAGTCGTAGTGCTTCCCTTTGCCCAGATGGACCTTGGGGTATCCCGCTCCGCCATCGCCTGGCTGGTGGTCGCCTTCTCCATGACCACAGCCTCTTTCGTCCTCCCTGCCGCCTACCTGGGAAACGCATGGAGTCGCAGAAAGATGGTGGTCATAGGGGCCACTCTCGAGGCCCTCTCCCAAATCGGGCTCTTCCTGGTGCCCGGTTTCACCTGGCTGATCCCTATCAGGATGCTCGGTGGCCTGGGGAACGCCATGATCCTGGCGAACCTGCCCCCTCTGGTAGTCCTGGCCTATCCTCCCGAAAGGCGTGGCCGGGCCCTGGGGCTCATGGGCTTTGGGACGGGCTGGGGCATGCTGCTTTCCTCAGTGATTGCAGGCCTATTGGCCGACACCCTTGGCTGGAGATACCTGTTCCTCACCACTTCGTCCATGTACGTGGCATTGGCACTGGCGGGGATCCTTGTCGTCAAAGACGCCCCGGCCCAGGAGCGGCGTCCTATCTCCATGGCTCGATTCGACTTCATGGGCCTGCTGCTGATCGCTTCATGCATCATCACCCTGGCAGTGGCCACTCAGCGCCTGGGAGACCCGAGCACCATCCTCCTTGGTGGTGGCCTGTTTATCCTCTCTGGGGCCCTTGGCTCTAGCTTTGTGATATGGGAGTGGCGCTTCTCGAACCCTCTTATCGACCCACGACTCTTCCGGCAGAGGATGCTCTCCGTGACGACTGTTTACAACGTCGGGGCATTCCTTCTGCGGCAGTGCAGCTACTTCCTTTTGCCCTTCTACCTGATACAGGGTATCGGATGGAGTGGCTCCGCGGCTGGCGCAGCCCTCATGGCCTTCAACCTGGGGCAGCCCCTGGTCTCGCCCATCGCCGGCTACGTAATAGACCGGGTCGGCGCCCAGGGGCCTATACGGATCTCATTCGGGTTACTCTTGCTGGGAGGGCTGCTTCAGCTTACCCTTGGGAGCAGCCCTCAGGTCGCCCACATCCTGGTGGCCCTTCTGGTGCTGGGGGCGGGCTTCGCTGTTTTCGCCACCGCCAGCGGACAGGTCATCTTCGGCTCTGTTCCACGGGACAAGATTAACCTGGCCCAGGGCGTCATGGCCGTCACCGGCCACGGCACCAACGTAGTCGGGCCCGCCCTCGCCGCCACCCTGCTGCGGGTTTTCGCCTCGGAGGGCATACCCATCGCCTACCAGCGCAGCATGATGGTCATCCTGGGCATATTTGTGGCCGCCGTGGTCATCGGACTTGTGCTGTGGAGGAGGCTGGATGTCCGGCCCAGCAAAGCTCTACAGCCTGGGCCCTAGCTCCATACCCCGCATGGAGGGACTCCTGGGCTAAGGCAGCACAGCAATCGCGTCCACCTCGCACATCAGCTCCGGGAAGCCGCCGATGCCGTCCACGACGATGGCAGTGATAGCAGGAGGGGACTCCCCTACAAAGCGGGCCCGGACCTCCCTGGAGCGAGCGAAATAGGTGGAGTTCGTGATGTAGTAGGTGATCTTCGCCACATCATTGAAGGTGCAGCCCGCCGCCTTCAGGCACGCCTCTACATTTCGGTAGGCCTGCGCAAGCTGTCCCTCGAAGTCCCCGGGCGAGCTCAGCTTACGGTCCTTGTCCCAGGGCGTCTGGCCCGACACGTACACCAGGCCATCCGCGATGACGACCTGAGAGAAGCTGAAGGGCTGCGGCACATCCGGCGGGTTTATGTACTCCACTTTGGCGGGGGGCACCACGGCCACCGCCTCGGCCTCCACCAGCAGCTCCGGCAGGGCCAGGGCCCGGATCGAGGCCACGTCGTCGCCCGGCGCCCTCTCCTTGAAGGTGTCCGCCCTTATCTGGAACAGGTCCTTGTAGTAGAGGGGGTTGGTGAGGAAGTAGTTGATCTTCACCAGGTCCTTCGGCCCGGCTCCGGCCGCCTTCAGCACCTCATTGACGTTGCGGAGGGCGATATGGAGCTGGCCGGGGAAATCGCCTACAGCCTGAGGCTTCCCCTCCTTCAGGTCCTGGGAGGTCTGTCCCGACACCCAGATGGTGTTGCCCGCCCGCGCGCCCTGCGAGTAGGCCGGCCCCCCTGGAGGCGATGGCATGACGAAACGGGTCTTCTTCCCCAGGTGGGCGTAGGCCTCGATCTCGATGAGAGCCTCGGGGAAGGCCAGCGCCGTGGCTGCCACGGTGGTGCTGGCGGGTGCATTGCTGGGGAAGAGCCTGCGCCGCACGTCCCAGTAGCCCTGGAAGTGCCGCGGGTCCACCAGGTACGCCGTCAGCTTCACAACGTCCGACAGGCCCCCTCCCGCCATGCGCAGCACCTGCTCTATGTGCTCGAAGGCCCTCTCCGACTGCGCCTTGATGTCCCCCTTGCCGGCGATGCCGCCGTCCCTGGTCCAGGCAAGCTGCCCCGACACGAAGACCCAGTCCCCCGCCACCGCCCCCTGAGAGAAGGCTGGCGGCCTCTTTTCGCCAGGCGGGTTCAGTAGCTCGATTCTCATGACGCCCTCCTTGCAGTGACTCTACGAAAATGCTTTAGCAGAGCTCAGTCTAGGTTAAGCCAAAGGATTCTGCCTGGCAATACGCCGACACTTGAGATGATGCAACGAACTCATCCAAATGCCCAGCGTAGGCAGTGCATGATACAGGAGAGGGCGCAGGATGCATAGTCTAAGTAGGAGCAAGCCGTTCTGATCACACCCTCTTGCCACGCCAGCAGGTCTTGCCGCTTCCGTAGCAAGAGGGATGCCCTGCTCCGACACCCTATGGCCTGGTTGAGTTCTCAGACAAGCTCAAACAAAAAGGAGGCCGGGCAGCACCCGGCCTCCGCAGGCGTGTTCCTGTTCCAGTCTATTTGCCACACCCGGGTGTTATGATGATCAGATTCTGCTTCACGGTGAAGGAGATGTCCACCTGCCCCGTGTTGCCCTTGACCGTGCCGGTAACCGTCACGGTGTAACTGCCGGCTGCAAGGTCGAGGTAGACAGGCGTCATAAGGGCGACAGCCAGAGCCGTGCCGTCTGCGCCTCCGTCATCGTTGCCTTTGAAGGAGTCGGAATTAAGGATGCTACGAGCGTCCCCGTTCTTCAGCAGAGAGGTGGTGCCCTTGCTCCCAGCGTTGGTGAAGTAGGTAAAGTCCACAGCGCCGGGGGCACCGGGCAGGCAGCCAGGGCAGTTCTCCGAGATTGTGGAGCTGGGACTAGCTACCTGAACCTCGTTCAGCCATAGCTTGAGGTTGGTAACCCGGCTCGTTCCGTCAGAGTTGCGCAGGCTAAAGCTGTACTTCGTCCCGACTTTACTGTTACTGCTCTGGACCACCGACTCGCCGGCAATCTTTGCCCCAATAGGGACATGAGCTAAATTGGCGTCTTCGCTAGTCAGAACCCAGGCTGTGAAGGGGTTCACCTGGACGCCATCGGTGCTGGGGTCTACGTCCTTGCTTGGCTCCGGCGCTACGGTATAGGTCCAGGTGAAAATCCAGCTACCTTTGCCATTTCGGCCACTTACGGTTTTAGACTGGGTATAGGTGAAGCCGGTCAGCTTGCCGCCATCGAGGAAAGTACACCTCTGCCGGTGGCAGGCCCCGCTAGGGCCAGTCACCTGAGATAGGCTTGGGGTGAGGGCAACAGGTGTGCCCGGCTGGTTTGATGATGCGCAGTTTGTTAAAGAGCCACTGCAACTCACGGTGGGGCCGCTGGCCAGCGTGTTGGTGAAATACGAGGCAGCGGGAAGCATCACGCCGTTCGCGTCTGTCTGGCTGGGGTCGTCCACATTGAACCTGTAGGTCTTCCTGTCAACCGACGTAAATGTCCCGCTGGCTTGCAGGTCCACCATGATACCCTGGGCAGTCTTGGTTGATGTAATAGTAGCTCCCATAAAGAGGCTACTTGCACTGAGGACCGCCCCCAGGACAACCAACCTCCCAATCAGCCGGTAGAGCTTGCCAGCCGTCATTTCTAGTCGCATCTGTGCTTCCCCCCTTCACTAGCCCCTTCAATTGAGGCTAGCAATATACCACACCCCTGGTAGGCTGTCAAGGGTTGATTACAACACAATTACAAACCATTACACACCTATTGCGTGCTTTTACAACCTCGAACTCGCTCCGAGCAACGCCTTGTCTGCCATCGAGGATCGAAGTGCTGGCCGTGGGGTCGAAGGGCCAGGCACCTTCCGGGATGGCTTCTAGGAGGCCCCCCTACCTGCCTGGCCCCCACCACCGAGGCGGTCCACATAGGCCTTCCCGCCCTTCATGACCAACCTGGTCCGGCTCCTGTCCCTTAAAACGCTGATGTTGCTGAGAGGGTCGCCATCTATCACCAGCAGGTCTGCCAGCTTCCCTGCCTCCACGGTGCCACCCTCCCTCTCCAGCCCTATGCACTCGGCGGCCCAGCCGGTGCCACCCCGCAGGGCCTGCATCGGGGACATGCCAGCCTCCGCCAGCAACTGGACCTCGTGGGCGTTGTCCCCTTTAACATAGCCCCCAGCGTCAGTTCCCGCCGAGACCCTGACCCCGGCGGCCAGGGCCATCTGGAGGCTCTTGATGTGGTGAGGTTGCATCTCCCTGGCCCGAGACTGCATGTGAGGCTGCCCCCGCTCCCTATGATAGACGTATACCGTGAAGGTAGGCGTGAAGAAGATGTTCCTCTCAGCCATCGCCTGTATCAGCCTGGGCTCCTGGTCCAGGTATCCCCCGTGCTCGATGGAGTCCACGCCGGCCTCGATGGCCAGCCGCAGGCCGTGCCCCCCTATGGCATGGCACATGACCTTTCTTCCCTGGAAGTGGGCCTCGTCCACCGCAGCCCTTATCTCCTCCAGCGTGTATAGGCTATCCTTCGGGCCGAAGCCTGGCCTGCTGCCTACCCCGCCAGTGGTGGCTATCTTGACGACATCGGCGCCGGCGCGGCACACCTCACGCACCTTGGCCCGGACTCCGTCCACCCCGTTGGCCACCCCCGAGGGTATCAGGGGGTCCCCGAAGCCCGGGTGGCTGTAGCCCGCCGGACTGAACCGGTCGGCAGCGCCGCCGGTGGCCGAGATTATGGCAACGGCTACCAGGAGGCGCGGGCCTGGAATCACACCTTCGTCAATGGCGCGCTTGAAACCCGCATCCAGCCACCCGGCATCACGAACCGTGGTATAGCCACTCATCAGGGTATCCTCCACCGCCCTGGCCGTCTTCAGGTACTTCAGGCTCAGGGGCTCCGATAGGCCCCACCGCTGAGACAAAGAGTACCCTTCCGTCACCAGGTGGTCATGCGTGTCGATGAGGCCCGGCAGCAGGGTGAGGCCCGACACGTTCACTATCTCGACCCCGTCAGGGAGCATCACGGCCCCCCTTGGGCCCGCCGCCTCAATGCGGTCCTCTTTGACCAGGACCACCGAGTTTTTGACAGGTGCCTTGCCCGTCCCATCTATCAGGGTTGCGCCAACGAAGGCTTTCAAGTGACACCTCTCGTCCTGGCAACGGCTAGTGTGGAGTCCCCTTAGTTCTTTACAAAAGTGGACGCTGCCTCCCGAGAAATCACGTCCTCTCTGGAGACAGATACCTCACCCCCTGGCCCCCTCTCCTTGCAGGAAGGGGGAGGAAATTATATCTGGGGGACACCCCCAGACCCCTGGCATCCCGACAAGTCGGGACGCCCCTGGACCCGGATTGGCTACAACTTATTCAACGTTTTTCCAAGACAGGACACTAGAAAGGCAGGCCCGCCCTAGCTCCGGTACCGGTTGGCCGATGGGAAGCGGTACCGCCAGCCGAACTTGTCTGGGATGTTCCAGGCGGGGTCTTTCTGGATGCCCAGCACTCGCGCCAGGTTGCCGCCCACCATCCAGTCGACTTCCTCAGCAGTGAACCGGTACCCAAGCTTGGCTCCCCGCTCCGGAAGGCTCCGGAGCCACTTGACAGGGGTGCTCCAGCCCAGGTGCTCCATGTCCGTCTCCTTGGTGTAAGAAGGCCCGTGGGCGGTGTCAGTCCCCCAGATGATCTTATGGGCCCCTGCCGTCACCTTGGCGAAGTGGAACATAGTCGTGAGGCCGTCGGGGTCATCAATCATATTGGGGTGCCCGGCGCGCCTTCCCCTGGCGGCAGCGGCACCTGTGCCCTGCCTTACACGCCCGTACATCCAGGCGTCTATCTCGATGGAGCAGTTCACGTGCTGGGCGTTGTAGCAGCACTTCTCGAACCAGCTCGTGTAGGGCACGCCCGCGTGGAGGATGATCACCCTCATGTCCCGGAACTCACACATCAGGTCGTTTATGTTCGATGGGTCGTTGAAGCGCTCCATGCGGTAGCCTCTGCCGCCTCCCTCGACGCAGAAGGCAATCGGTATGCCACGGTCTATGCAGTACTCGTAGATCGGGTAGACGATGGGGTCCCAGGGATAGAAGCCGCTCCCCGGGATGAGCTTGAGGGCGTAGAACTTGCCCCACTCCTCGAAGGCCTTCTTCACGATGTCCAGGGCACCGGTGCGTCGTGGGTCCACGTTTACATACGGCAGGAACTTGCCCGGGTGCTTCCGCTCCAGCTCACCGGTGTGGATAAGCTTCTCTTCGATGGTGATGTCCGCCGGCTGGCCCCAGGCCAGGTCGTAGTCCACGGGGAAGACGGTAGTGGCGTCGATCTTGTGGTACTCCAGGCTCTCGGCTGTATATTTCCCGTCGTAGTCGGACATGCGGGCCAGGTGTCGGGAGTAGAGGGCGTTGGGGTCCTTGAAAGGCGGCGTCCCGCCGTAGGCCCAGGTCACGCACTGGTCCCAGGCCTGCCGCGTCGGAAAATAGCGGCGCAGCTTCTCCTTCTCCTGGATGTCGTACCAGATGTGATGGTGTCCGTCGATGATCATGGGCCCTCCTTCTTAGGTTTGCTTTTCTAACAATAGAGAAATGTCACCCGTGGAACTACTTGGTAGTGAGCCTTGAGGGGACAGGGCACACAGCTAAAGATGGCGCCGCTCCTCGGGGCCGGAGTCCAGCCCGTAACGGTAATCCCAGCCCTTCTGCGTGTCAAGCTCTCCCGAAGCCACAAGAGCGGGATTCGATGTCGGGCTTCACCGCCCGGAAGGCCCCGCATGAGCCAGTACGAACTTCAGGGTCTCTCGGGCAAGCCGGTCCGGTATCTCCACTTTCATGTTTTGGCCCACGCCTGCAAAGGTCCTTAGCGTGGCATTGGGCATACGGCGGGCCATCAGCCGCTGCATCTCCAGGGGCATCATGGCGCTCTCCCGGGAGGCCAGAATAAGGGTTGGCACCCGTATCATGGGCAGCAAGGGTGTCAGGTCCTCTGCCAGCAGGCACCGCTGAAGCGCCATCACTACCTCTGCCGAGGTCTTGGCGCCCTCCTCGGCGAACCACTCTATAAGGCCCGGGTCCGCGTTGGGGCTGAAGCGCCGCTTCGCATCAGCCAGAATCCACTCCCGGACCCCCTTCTCTCTCAACAGACGGCCCCATGCTCCCAGGTCGACCCGCAACTGCGCGGCCACGATGCCACCACCAGAAGCCCCCACCAGGTCTGCCTTCTCCACGCCCAGGGCGTCCAGAATGCGAGCGATATCAGCAGCCAGCTCCTCCAGGGAGAACTGGAGCCCTGCCGGCGGTGGAGTGCCTGCGTGCCCCCGCATGTCGAACCGTACCACACGAAAGTGCCGTGCCAACGTAGGCACCCAGGCGCGCCAGCGGTTCAGGTTGCCCGCGGCGGAGTGATGCAGCACAACAACCCTGGCCGGTTTCCAGGGGTCTGTGTAGTCGTCTATGACGTAGTTGAATCGATGTCCCTTGGTCTCCACGTAAGGCATTGAACCCACCTCCGAACGGCGTTGCCCGCTACGTGCGGCTGTTGTACCCGTAGAAGGGCTGGGCCTCACCAATCTCCCAGCTATCGTAAAACCTCTGCACATAGGGGATGAGCTCCTTGGCGGTGCTGATCCGCTCCTGCTCTGACCGCGTGTAGGGCCGGTCCAGGCTTTTCTTGAGCTCCTGCACCACGGAGGCCTCGTCTATGTTGACGAACCTCCCGCCCTTCAATACAGGCCGGCCCCCAATGACCACCGTGTCCACGTCGGAGGCCTTTGCCCGGTAAACGAGGGCATCCACGATGGACATGTTGGGGTCAAGGTAGGGCTCAACCAGCCCCTCCAGGCGCACCAGGACCGCGTCGGCCCGCTTACCCTTCTCCAGGGCACCCACGTCATCGAACATCGTCGCCTTGGCCCCGTTGACGGTGGCCATCTTCAGGACCTGGTGAGACGTTAGGGAAGGAGAGCTCACCCCAGGGGGCCTGTGGAGCCGGTGGGCGAGGCGCATCTCCATGAGCAGGTCCTCGTCCTCGTTAATGGAGTTGCTGTCGGTGCCAATGGCCACGGTTATGCCCCGGCGGGCCATAAAGGCCACGGGAGATATCCCCCCTTTTAGGCGCAGGTTTGAGGACGGGTTGTGGCAGAGGATTACCCCCCTGTCGGCCATGACCTCGATGTCTTTCGCGTTGAGCCACACCCCGTGGGCGAGGGATACATCAGGCCCCAGGAAGCCCAGCGTGTCCAGGTGCTGCAAAGGCGTTTCTCCGTACAGCCGGAGGCCCGCCTTCTTCTGGAAGGCGGTCTCCACCAGATGGATGTGAATACCGGTCCTGAAGCGGGTCGCTTCCTCCCTCATCTGCAACAGCAGCTCGTCAGGCGTCCAGTGGGCGTTGGTGGGTGCGATGAGCACATTGACCCTGTGGCCAGTGTCTTCCCGCGCCTCCCTGTGAAGCTCCTCGAAGATGGCGAAGTAGAGCTCCGGGGTTATGCGGCCCCCTTCCAGAAGGGCCTTGACTCTCGTGGCCAGGTCCGCCGGCAGGCTAGAAAGGAACTTCTCGTCATC
>JACPCK010000051.1 GCA_016179845.1 Chloroflexota bacterium
GAAAATTGTATCTGGGGGACACCCCTTCGGCTGACCCTTCGCAGGCTCAGGGCTTCGGCTCAGGGCAGGCCCCAGTCCCCCGCCAATCCCGACTTGTCGGGATCTGCACTCCCCTTTTTCAGCAGCCTGATAGGGCTGTAGTCCTGCCAGACCTCGGCAGCCGGGCGCAGCGGGCCAACTAGACAGCGAGGTCTCCAGACCTTACATTTGTACGTTAGCTTGTACGTTACCTGTAAACCAGGGAGCATGTAGCGCCTCGAAGATGGACATGCCTGGGCTGCTCTTCACTTGCGAGACGGGGACCCGACATTGACGTGGCTGGCCCTATCACCCCTGTTCTTCGTGGTTGCCTTTCTCTACTCTTCCGTCGGCCACGGCGGGGCATCGGGCTACCTGGCGTTGATGGCTCTATTCCTTTCCATACCATCCTCGCAGATGTCTACGACGGCGCTGATCTTGAACCTCCTGGTCGCAGGGGCAAGCTTCTTCTTCTACTGGCGGTCGGGCCATTTCTCCGGACGCCTCACCTGGCCATTTACGGTTGCCTCCGTGCCGGCGGCGTTGGTAGGTGGAATGCTTTCAGTGGAGCCTCGTGTCTACTCAGGTCTGCTAGCCGTGGTACTGTTCCTGGCAGCGCTCCGGCTTATTCTGGCGCTTCCGGCAGGGGGTGGAGGCACAAGACAACTGAGGCTTCCCCTGGCCATTGCCGCAGGTGGAGGTATCGGCCTCGTGTCTGGAATCATAGGGATAGGTGGAGGAATATTCTTGAGCCCACTCCTGATACTCGCCCGATGGGCTGACCCCAAGCGGACGTCTGCCACCTCCGCCCTGTTCATTGTGGCTAACTCTGCGTCAGGCCTGCTGGGAAGGGCAGCAGGAGGCACCTTTGCGATGGGCCCACTTTGGCCCATCATGGGAGCCACCCTCACAGGCGGGCTCCTGGGGTCCTACCTGGGCTCTGGGCCCTTCTCAGGACCCTTGCTACGGCGGCTGCTGGGGGTAGTGCTTCTGCTGGCCGCGGCGAAGCTTGCGCAGGGCATTCTATGAACTGCCGGGCGGTGGGGAGAGCGAACCATTAGGCCAGGGATAGCGCTGCCGAATAGCCAATCGGCACCACGTGCTATAATCCACGCACAAAGCTACGGAGAGGTGTCCTTGGCCCACATATTCTCCTCACCTGGAGCAAGAAGACCCCTAAAGATCCTCGCGGTTTTCGCAGCAACCTTATCCATTGCCCTCTTGGCCTGGGGCTGTGTGCCAGGCGGTGAGAGGAACAAGTCTGCCCTGGAGAGGATGCTGGAGGTCGTTCCGCCTCCAGTGGTAGAGGCCGGGGAGCTACCCTGGATCGAGTTCTCCAACGTGCAGGCCCTGAGGGAGGTCTACGGGCTGCCCAAGGAGGATGCGCTTAGGGTGGTAGAGGAGAGGTTCCATCCCGACGACCCGCAGTGGAGCATATTCTTCTGGGCGACGGTGAAGCGCCCGCGGGATATCTCCACCCGTGCCCTGGAGCAGCTCAGGAGGGTGTACGGCTACGATTTCCTTAGCCCGGAGCGGGCTATCAGCGTGGGGGAGTCCCCCGGCCAGCTTATTGTGATGGAGGGGCCGTTCGTCAAAGATGTCCTTCCCAGGCTCCAGGGCCTGGGCTATGAGGGTCGCTCCAGTGGACATGGGCAACTCTTCACCAACGGAGCCCCTGACTTTGACAGCAATAGCCCAGCTCCCCAGGGCTTCGACCACTGGGGCGAGCTGAACCGAATTGGTGTTGATGGAGAACGCCTGGTAGCCTCCAGTGCCACGGCCTACGCGGAGAAGGCCCTTGATGTATGGAGTGGCAGCGGCCCCAGCGCGGCGTCAGACCCTTCGTTGGTAGAGCTGGCCCAGGGCCTGGGCGACGTGCTGCACGCCACGCTGGTCAAGTGGACAATATACAAGGAGCCCCTGCTGGACCGCCTGCCTCTAGTGTTGCCCAACGAGAAGAATATTCGCAAGCTGCAAATAGAACTGGGGAAGCGCTATGAGCCCTACGAGCCGCTACACATCTACGACTGGCTAGGGGTGGCCGTCGCCTTTCAGCAAGGCAAACCGGTGTCCATGCTGGCCCTCCACTACCCGGACCCTGAAGCCGCCTCCCGGGACCGGGAGGCGGTCTTGCAGCGTATGAAAACGTACACCAGCCCCACGCGGCCGGAGGAGGGAGACCTCATCGGGCGGCGCTGCCCGTCCCTGGAAGGGGAAGCGAAGAGGGTAGGCGGCGGATCCGTCCTGCTATTCACCTGCGGGGGAAGGCCCCTGAGCCACGATCTTTTCCGCGAGATGCTCTATCTCTTTGACGTGGCCTTCCTGGTGGTAGACCCCTAGGCGCCGCCAGTCTCCGTAGCCCTGGCTTGGCACAAGAGGCCATACCCACCCCAGACCCTTCGCTTCACTCAGGGTGACATTTCCCATGCAGCTTCCAGTCCCTTATATGCACAATATGCACAAAGCTACCCCCTCCTGGGGCAGCCGTCATAAGATTGGCCTTACCTTTAGCGCCCCTGAAGTCCGCCATTGCGTTACGAGATTCGTAGGATTAGCTCGATTTGTGCTCCCCAACCAGAATCCAGGCCTTTTCGCTGGCGTAACTTCTTGACAAAAGCCTCAAAGACTGTAAACTCTTGCCAACCCTGGCAGTACGCCAGGTGGGAGGGAATTAGACGTGAACAGCCGCATCTTGTCTACGATTGTTGTTAGTCTCTCCTTGAGCCTCCTGCTTTTTGCCTGTGCCAAGGCTGCCCCAACGGCCACGCCTACCAGGGCACCGACCGTTGTAGCAGTAGCTCCTACGGCCACGCCTACCAGGGCGCCGGCGGCTGCTGCCACGGCCACACCCACCAGGGCGATAGTCGCGGCGACGCCCACACCCACAGCCATTGTAGCCCCCACTGCCACAGCCAAGCGGGCCCCCAGCGGCACGCTGACCATTGCCTACGCGAACCTGGGTAATGAGGTGTGGCTGCCCCGCAACACTACACAAGACGAAGCTCCTGTCATGCAGGTCCTCTTTGAGGGCCTCCTGGGGTATGACCCCGATACAGCGACCTTCCCTTCAGACTTTCTGGCAGAGAAGTGGAGCGTAAAGGATACCCCCGCCGGGGGAGGCCTGTGGAGCTTCACCTTAAGGAAGGGCGTCCAGTTCCACAAGGGCTGGGGCGAGATAACGGCCGAGGACTTCAAGTTCAGCATCACGGAGTACAAGAAGGGCAACTCGACGAATGCCAGCTCCTCCGCCTATGTGGAGTGGTATGGCGATGACCCGAACAACATCAAGATGCTTGATAAGTACAGCTTCGAAGTTAATAGCCCCTCGCGGAACGCCACCCTGGCCAGGCGGATATCCCGTACCGCCCTGCCGGTCATGTCCAAGAAGTACATGGACTCCGTGGGGGAGGCAGGCTATGGGAAGAACCCGGTGGGCACGGGCCCTCTGGATCTGACAGAGCACAAGCGCAACGAGAAGGCGAGCTTCAAGGCCATCCTAAACCACTGGCGCGTAACCCCTGATTATGCGGAGCTTAACCTGGTCACTGTTCCCGAGATATCTACCCGCATCGCCATGCTCCGCACCGGGCAGATAGACATGACCGCCATTCCTTCCAGATACAAGGCCGAGCTGCTGGCTGCTGGGCTCCAGATCTTCAGGGCTGAGTCCGCCTCCGAGATACAGCAGATGTTCGGCGGCCTGTTCCTCACCACCAGGCCCAAGTACGACCCGCGGGCTACCCCAACGGCTTCGACATGAACGCCTATGTAATGGTCCTGGCCTGGGAGCCAGCCAACGAGGCCATCTCCGAGGCGGTGGCCTCCATGTGGGAGCAGAACCTGGGCCTCCGGGTCAAGAGGCAACTGACAGAGTACCGGCCAACGGTGCGGCAGAAGCTGGTGGAGCGGGCTACCGCCGGATACACCTACATCTTCTCCAACCCCGGCGTGTCGGACCCCGTCAACTACGGGTGTGCGTGCTGTATCGGCCCAAGCTGGGTCACCGTGCTCCACACGGAGCACCCAAAGGTGGACGAGCTTTGTGGGCCATTGCTGAAGGAGCTGGACACCAACAAATGGGTCCCCGGACTCCAGAAGCTAGGGGATTTCCTGTACTACAACTACTGGAACGCTCCTATCGCCAACGGGAACGCTCTTTTTGCCGCCGGCAAGCGGGTGAAGAGCTACACCCCATGGCCCCAGAGTTCTCTCATGCAGGTCATAGAGTACGTGACCCTCAACAGGTAAGGCTCTAGAGCAGCGGGAATTGAAATAGATAGGCCCAGGAGACGAAACTAACTGGGAGGTGGATCGTGGGAAGGATGTTGAGGTCGAGTTTCGTAGCTGTCCTCGTGTTGAGCCTTTTGCTGCTGGCCTGCGCCAGGGCCGCGCCGACGGCGACCCCGACGAGGGCGCCCGTTGCTGCGGCAGCCCCCACGGCTACGCCAACGAGGGCACCGGCGGCTGCCGCCACGGCCACGCCGACCAGGGTGATAGTCGCGGCGACGCCCACACCCACAGCCATTGTAGCCCCCACTCCCACGGCCAGGCGGGCCCCCAGCGGTGTGCTGAACGTTTCCTACTCTAACCTGGGGAACGAGGTGTGGCTACCCCGGCAGGTCACCACCGATGAGAGCACAGTCATGAACGTCATATACGAGGGGCTCATCAAATACGAGCCCAAAACGGCCACGTTCCCTCTCGACCAGTTGGCAGAGAAATGGAGCGCGGAGCCAGTCGGGAGCGAAGGCTCCCTCTGGAAGTTCACGCTGAAGAAGGGTATCCAGTTCCATGGCGGATGGGGCGAGGTGACGGCTGAGGACTTCAAGTTCTCCCTGAACGAGTACTTCAAGCCCCAGTCGGTGAACTCCGGCACATTCAAGAATGTGGAGTGGATTGGCAAGGACATCAATAATCTGAAGATCGTTGACAAGTACAGCTTCGAGGTGCAGAGTCCGGTAAGAAGCGCCATCTTCGATAGACAGATGTCCTCGATTTCCCTGATGTCCAAGAAGTACATGGAATCGGTGGGGGAGGAGGCCTACGGAAAGCGGCCCGTGGGCACGGGCTCTCTGGCGCTGACCGAGCACAAACGCAACGAGAAGGTGACTTTCAAGGCGCAAACAGAGCACTACCGTAGGGTCGCCGACTTCGCCGAGCTCAACTTCTTCATAGTTCCGGAGGTTTCGACACGCATAGCCATGCTCAGGATCGGGCAGATAGACATGACCTCCATTCCCGCCAGGTACAAGAGGGAGTTGGAGGCCGCCGGGCTCCAGATCTTCAGGGGGGAGACAGCCACCGAGATACAACTGTTCTTCGGCGGCATGTTCCTCACCACCAGGCCCAAGTACGACCCCACGGTGCCCTGGGCCGGGCGAGAGCCCCTTGACGAGAGCCCCAGCCTGGTGCGCAAGGCGATGAACCTGGCCATTGACCGGCAGGCCATTCTGGACAAGATCCTCCTGAACGAAGGGTACCTGACGGCCATCGCCTTCAACTACCAGAAAGCCCCCGTGGCCTGGTGGAAGGACGACTGGAAGCCCTACCCCTACGACCCCAAGGCTGCCAAGGAGGCCCTTACCAAGGCGGGCTACCCCAACGGCTTTGACATGAACGCCTACATCATGAGCCTGGCCTGGGAGCCAGCCAACGAGGCCATCTCCGAGGCGATCGCCTCCATGTGGGAGCAGAACCTGGGCCTGCGAGTGAAGAGGCAAAACACGGAGTACCGGCCCACGGTGCGGCAGAAGCTGGTGGAGCGGGCCACTGCCGGGTGGACCTACCTCTACACCAATGGGGGGGTCACGGACCCCGTCAACTACGGCTGCGGCTGCTGCATAGGGCCAAGCTGGGCCACCATCCTGCACACGGAGCACCCCAAGGTGGACGAGTACTGTGGGCCCTTGCTGAAGGAGCTGGACATGAAGAAGGCCATCCCCCTCATACAGCAGTTGGGGGACTTCCTGTACCAGAACTACTGGAATGTCCCTATCGGCAACGGGAACTCCCTCTATGCGGCCGTCAAAAGGGTCAATAGCTACACTCCATGGCCCGGTACGGCCCAAATGGTCAACCTGGAGACCGTTACCCTCAAGAGGTAGCACCTACTTGCGGAAAAGGGCATCATAATCGACCGCTCGTGGTGAGCCTGTCGAACCATGAGCAGTTCGCCCTTCGACAAGCTCAGGGTGAGCGGGGATGGGGCGGGCCTTATGTACGCGGATTTATGGAACTAGGTACTAGTGTCCCGTCCCTGAAATACGCTTACGAATTGTCATTGCGAGGAGTTCCGACGCGTCGGGACGACGAAGCAATCTGGCGGTGGGACAGACCCCGCCGCGAGATTGCCACGGCCCTCCTTCGTCGGGCCTCGCAATGACATTGGAGGGAAATTGCCTATCGGCCTGTTGCAGACTAGCCAGGTCGAGAGGCAATTCTGTGACCGGGAGCTTCCGTAGCTGCCGCAAAAGGGACAAATAGGCCAAAAGCTGTCTTGACAATGGATTAAGAGTCGGGCTAAGGTAGAGCCCGCCAAGAAAGGCGTGAGAGATTTCATGAAGGCTTTCGGTAGCGTGTCGCGGACTCTCCTGGGCTGCTGTAGGTGTTGCCTTCCTCCAGTGTCCTGTCCCTGAAGTTCGCCAAGGAAACTCACGCCGGGCGGTCATTGCGAGGCCCGACGAAGGAGGGCTGTGGCAATCTGGGGTGGCGCTCCGCTCTCCCCGCCAGATTGCTTCGTCGCCTGCGGCTCCTCGCAAAGACAATTTGGGTCCTTTTTCGGGGACACTACACTAACAAGGGCCGTCGTGTTCGCTTCAGGCCCAAGGTAGCTGCCAGACCCAAGGCGACGTGAACCATCGGCCCCTCCGATCCCGAGGGGCTGATGATTTTCTGTGAGGAGACGATCCCGGTGAGCACATGGACAGAGGCACAGGCCAAAAGGGGTCTGCCGTTTTCGGGCCAGGCCGTGAGGGTGCTAGGCGGACTGGCCCTCGCGGCGCTGATATATGTGGGCGTAAGAAACCAGGGGCACTGGCAACTTCTCCTCGTCTTCGGTCTCCTCTTCGGATTCATCCTCCAGAGGGGCAGGTTCTGCTTCGCCTCGGCCTTCCGGGACCTTTTCCTTCTAGGTGAAGCCAGGGTCATGAAGGGCATCCTGGCCGGCCTGGCGGTGGCCACCGTGGGGTTCACTCTGGTGATGTACACCTTCAGCCCGACCATTATGGCAGGACGGTACATCGCCACGGCCAATATCCTGCCCCTGGGCTTCCACACCCTGCTAGCGGGGGTGGTATTTGCCATAGGGATGTCGCTGGCGGGCGGCTGCATCTCGGGGAACCTCTACCGCATTGGCGAGGGGTATGTGGCCTCTGCTGTCGCCCTGCTAGGCATCTTCATAGGCTTGCTGCTGCTGGGCTACACGTGGGACTTCTGGTGGACGGCCAGCGTATCCTACTCACCCAAGATATGGTTCCCCCAGAGCATGGGCTACGTGGGCAGCATGCTGCTGACCTTGCTACTGGTTGGCATTTCGTTCATAGCCCTCCTGTGGTGGGAGTCGCGGTCGAGGAGGCACGGCATACCAATACGGGAAGCTGCCGCTGTGGAGAGCCCTGGCCTCGGGGGCCAGGTGAGGGCCATGGCCAGCCGGGTCTTCGTCGATAGCTGGCCGGTGGTGACCGCAGGAGTGCTCCTGGGCGGGCTGAACACGGCCCTTTTCCTGCTTCATCACCCGTGGGGGGTGACGGGCGCCCTGTACCAGATGGCCGATGCGGCCGCCACCCCACTGGGCCTGAGTCCGGGTACTCTCACGGGCCTGGCCAGCCTGGGTGGGGCATGCAACGTCGGTTCGGAGCGGGGGGAGGCCTTTGGGCTCAGCCACGACTCCATGATCGTCGGGGGGATGGTCCTGGGGTCATTCGTGGCTGCATCCGGCGCTGGGGAGTTCAAGATCCGGGTGCCCCGCCAGAAACGGCGGCTGCTTCAGGCCCTCATCGGCGGGATTCTCATGGGCTATGCCTCGGCACTGGCCCTGGGTTGCACCCTGGGGGCCTTTTTCTCCGCCGTGCCCTCGCTGGCGCTGAACGGCTGGCTTTTTGCCGTGGGGCTCCTTGGTGGAAGCTACGTAGGCGTGAAAATATTGCGCCGCCTGGCATAACGGCGGTGCGCAAGGAGGAGAGAATGGGCGAGACGGTGCCGGTCGTGAAGCTGGACGTGCGGGGGGAGATATGTCCCTACCCCATGTTCAAGGCCTCTGAGGCCATGAAGAAGGCCAAGGGGAGCGAGGTCATCGAGGTTCTCACGGACCACCCCCCTGCCCTGCTGACCATCCCCCACGAGGCGGTGAAGCTAGGGTGGGACGTCAGCATACAGCGGGTGGCCTCCGCTGAGTGGAAGCTGACACTAACAAAAAGCCAGGTCTCTAAGGAGGGGAAGACATGAAGATTGTATCTACAATAGTACAAGCCATTCTAGCGATTGGCCTGCTGGCCCTGGTAGCAGCGGGTTGCGCCAGGACCACAACCCAGGCACCTTCCGGGCAGGTGAGCGTGGCCCCGGTACCAAAGGACATTGCCCGGCCCGACATGCTGGTGGACACGGTGTGGCTCTCTTCCCGCCTCAACGATAGCAAGGTCCGCATCATCGACGTGCGGGCTGCGGACAAGTACCAGGAGAGCCACGTCTCTAACTCCTTCAGCCTGCCCTCAGCCCTCTTCACCAGCAAGGCAGGGAGGATGACCAATGAGCTTCCTGCCCCGGAGCAGTTCGCTGAGGTTATGGGCTCCATGGGAGTAAAAGCCGATACCCAGATTGTGATCTACGATGAAGGGAACGGCCTCACGGCCAGCCGGCTCTACTGGACGCTGGACTACTTTGGCCACCCCAAGATAAGCCTACTCAACGGGGGCTTTGGCGCCTGGACGGCAGAGAGCCGGGAGGTGACCAAGGTGGCACCATCCTCGGCCAAGACCAAGTGGACACCGAAGCCGGACCCCAGCAAGCTGGCTACCAAGGAACTGGTCCTTGCCGTCACGAAGAACAAGGCAGCTTCAGTGCTGGACAGCCGCTCTGCCAAGGAGTACACGGGGGAGGACAAGAGGGCCGACCGCGGAGGACGCATTGTGGGGGCCGTCAACGTGGACTGGGCGACCACGGTAGCAACCGTAAGCGGAGTGAGCAGCTTCCGCTCGGGCGCGGAGATACGGGGCCTCTTCGAGCAGGCGGGGCTCAAGCCCGACCAGGAGATCATCACCTACTGCCAGTCGGGGGTGCGCGCCGCTCACGCCTACTTCACGCTGAAGCTGAATGGCTACAAGAAGGTGCGGAACTACGACGGCTCCTGGGAGGAGTGGGGCAACGACCCGCAGCTTCCCATGGAGACTGGCCCAGCCAAGTCCGGAATGTAGGGGCTGCTGCGAAACTGCAACCAGGACGGGGCCAACTCGCTCCATTGCTGAAGAGAGGATTGGCCCCGAACAATCACGTCTTCAGGAAGTCGCGGATTACCGCCTCGTACTCGCCAGGGGCGTCCGCCAGGATATTGTGGGTGGCGCCCTTGAAGTGATGAACCGTGGCGTTGGGCATGAGGGCGAGCATCCGGTCGACTGTCTCAGCGGCCAGGATCTCGCTCTTCTCGCCGTGCAGGATGATAGTCTTGCAGGTGATCTTGGCGCACTGGGCCCACAGGTAGGGCACCTCTTTGAGCCCGAAGGAGCCGGTGATCCAGAAGAGCTCTGGGTCGGCCTTCCACACCAGCTTGCCTGAGTAGTTGCTCCGCAGGGCATGCTTCATCGTCTGCTGTTGGCGGTCGGGGGACCAGTCCGGGAAGGCCTCCTTGTAGTAGGTTTCCGCCTCCTCCCAGGAGCGGAAGGAGGTAGGCCTTCCTCCTACACGCCTGTTGATGTTTCGAGCCCCCTCGCGGGGCAACTCAGGCCCGCACTCGGACAGGACGAGATGGGCCAGCATATCCGAGTGGTCCCCGGCGAAGTCGATGAGGTTGCGGGCGCCGAGGGAGTGGCCCGTGGCATCGAAGGGGGCGAGGTTTAGCTGGCGGGCGAACTCGTAGAGATCCGAGCCAAAGGCCTGGACAGGATAGCCTTCCTTGGTCCAGTCGCTATCGCCGTGGCCCCTCTGGTCCAGGGCAAGGACATGGCTATGCTGGGCCCACTTGGGGGCGAAGCTGTCCCAGTTATGGGCATTCCCTGTGATGCCGTGAAGGAGCACGTGGGTCCGCCCTTTCCCACCCCAGTCCAGGTAGTGGAGCTTCAGGCCGCTCACCTGAGCGAACTTGTCCGCCGGAGCCGTCCCCACACTTGCAGTCATATGCCTCCTCCTACGCAATAAGAATTGCTATCTTGTGGACGACCGCTGCCGATCAACGCCGGGTCAGGCAACTGGAAAGTCTCTGTCCGCGGACAGGGCACAAGCTGCGTGGCCTCTACGCAGAAATAGCTATGAAACCCATTGTCGCAGGCCTGAACCATAATATAGGGGGGTGTAGCACAGTGTCAATGTTTCGCGGCGGATTCTTTTTATGGCGGAAAGGGACGCCAAGCCCCGAAGCTAGCACCCTCTCTTGGGACTATGGTAGGCCTCTGTGGACAGTACTCGAACCTTCTACGGCCGGAGCTGGTGGCTAGGCTGAGGAGACTTTTAGCCGCTCATTCATGACTTCGCCGGTAGGACCCAACGAGGCGTTCAGGGCTGGAGTATTGGAACCGGCTCAGGCGGGGGACTTCTCAGAAACCGCCTTACGTACCGCCTTGGCCAACAGGGCGAATATCTCGCCCTGTTGGCCCCAATATGTCAAAAGGACATGCCGCTCTTCCTTGCCAAAGAACAATAGGGAATAAATCATGGCAGCCTTGACGTGCTGTGCCGGCTCGCTGTCCCAATGTCCTCTGAGTACAGTGCGACTCGCCGCATTGCCGAACTTGCCAACAAAAATTGCGCAGAGCGCACGAAGTTCCTCACTCCTCCGGAGGTCGGTCAGAATGTTCAGGGCGTCTGAGACCGAACTTGGAGGGTTTGAGGATGCGCTGAGCAAAGCAGCGATCGGCCACTGTAGTTCCGAGTCGTAGGCTGTCTTCGACTTGAGCATCTCTTGGAGCGCCCCCCGTACGTCATCGCGGCCTCGAGCGAATTTCGAGAGATAAGCGCAGTACGTACGCGTCATGTGCGGGCGGTGCCCAAGTTCAGCCAGGACATCACTAATAATGGCATCTGAGCCGAGTCGGCCGTACGCGGTCAAACAGAAGCGGTCCAATTGATCGCGTTTCTCTCCCTTTTCGATGGGCCTCGCCTCCCACAACCTATTAAGCGCCTGCGACTCGGCAGCCTCCGTTGTCTCTGGGTCATCCTCCCAGGGGCTTTGGAAGCCGTATCCGAAGGCGGCAATGCCCTCCTCAATCTCTATTAAAACCTCTTCTCTCGCTGTTTCAAACAGACGATCCAATTCGGTTTCCTCGTGAACAGCCTTTTCGGAGGTGACTATTGAAGTCTTAGCCTCGTTGGGATCAAGACCTATAGTCCTAAGGAAACGAGTGAGCGGAGCAAGACTACTGCGAGCAGCGAACTCCTCATTGAAGAACATCACAATGTCGTCGACGTATCGGACGGACGGAATACCACGCGAAGCAGCGTAGGTGTCAAAGGTGCTGAGGTAGTAGTTGCCAAGTAGATCAGAGGGGAACATCCCTTGTGGAAGACCATGAGAGAAGCGGCCACTCCAGGCTTCTAGCATCGTCTTCACGAGGAGGCGGATGACCCCGTCTGGTACGCCCGCTGAGGTAAGCAGGTTCTCCAGTGTGTGGTGATTGACGTGGAAGAAGTATGAAGCAATGTCTGTTCTGAGAGCGAATGAGGACTTTGACGCGGCGGTTGCCATCGCCTCCCTGTACTCTTCGTAAGTCTCCGGGCGCGGGCGAAACATGATATTGCTGTCATCCGGCCTAATCAACCGATAACTAAACACCCGCGCCCCATCGAGGTCGGAGTCCAAGTTATCAGCAATAAGATCGGCAACCGCCTGGTATATGATGCGGTCTATGGGTGTCAGTATTGAGCCTGGACGGGTAAGGCCGCTTGGTTTCGGGATTTCGGCTGTTATAAGAGAAGAGGGTTGATATTGCCCAGACTTCAGCTTTTCGATGGCGAGTGCCCAGAGATCGTCTGGCAGCATTGCATACAGCAGATGGTAATGCGGCGCATACACGAAATCGGTTTCCAGGTCATGAAGAATGCGCCCAAGAGCCCGACTCTTGTCAAACGCATCTACATACGAAGCATCAAGGCCAGCCAACTATGCACCTCAACCGAGATTTCCCATATCGGCTGATCCAGTGCCATCAGCAAGGTGCAACTGGGGTGGTCAGAGCATACTGCTGGGCTTTGGTGCTTGTCAATCTTTTGTACGAGAGTATGGTGGCGCATACGGGATTCGAACCCGTGGTCTCCACCTTGAGAGGGTGGCGTCCTTGGCCGCTAGACGAATGCGCCGCGCATCTGGTATAGCTTACCACAGGGCCTCAGTCGTTGCACACGCCACACGGCTCTTGACAGGGAGGCCCTGCGGTGGTAAGAGTGAGCGCGGCGACCGAAACAGGACTCGAGGAAATCAATGGCTGATGCTACTCCGGGACTGACCCCTGGGCCCCACGGGGTCATCGTTGTCCACGGGATCGGCGAGGGCCAGGAGAAAGGGGAGTTCCTGGCCCGGGTGGTCAACGGCCTGGCGGAAGCCCTGGAGGAGTCCCACGGGGTAGACGAGAAGGGGCAAGCAGTGTACCCCGTCATCCGGCGGCAGATGGACCTGACGGGAGACCCTGCTGGGGCCACCCTAGACATCACGGCGCCGGACAAGAGCCAGAGCACCTGGATATTCCGGGAGGCCTTCTGGGCCGACGCCTTCTACCCGCCCAAGGCATCGACGGTAGCGGGATGGATGCGTCGCGTAGGGAGCAGGCAGCTACGGTACATCTTCTGGGGGCTATGGAAGGACCCGGTCAACAACGAGAGGTTCCTGACGGAAGGGGAGCGGGAGAAAGAGAAGTACGGATACCGGGCAGGCCTTTTTCTAAAGGTGCTCTATTGGGTGGAGGTGGCAGCCGTCGGCGTGGCGCTTGTTCCGCTGTCCATAGCAGTACGCCTCCTGCTGCTGCTCCTCTGGCCCTTCTACTGGATACCCCGAATCAACCTGCTGAACGTGTTCGGCATCTACGACAAGGCCCTGAGCCTGCTCCACTCCCTGGACCCCCTCCTCAGCAAGAGCATCGGCGACGTGCAGAGGTACCTGGAGCATGGCGTCTGGTCAGCCAGTGTACGCGGCGTATTGGAGGGGGTGCTCCTGGCGATGCTGAGGGACGAGTACGGGAAGGTGGAAGACATCACCATCGTGGCCCACTCCCTGGGATGCACCGTCACCTACGACGCCCTGGCTGAGGGAGGGCCCGTCGCTCAGGAGGTGAAGCGGCTGAGGCGGATCGGGAGGGGGAAGAAGATCACCTTTGTAGGCGTGGGGAGCGCCATCAACCAGACCTTCGCCATGGCCGAGGGCTCTAACCTGTACGCCCAGCTCAACTTCAGGAAGCCTCTGGCAAAGGAAGTGACCGGGTACGGGGACCCGCTACAGCCCCAGGACCCGGAGGCCCTGCGGAGCCGTTTCTTCTGGCTTGACCTGTACTCCCGCTTCGATCCGGTGCCTGCCGGCGACCTGGACCCGTGGATTGAGGAGCGGGCGAAGATAAGCCATGATCAGATAAAGCGCCGACGGGTTATCAACCTGGACAGCCCCTTCCTGGACCACAGCCACTACTGGCTCAACAGGGAGCTGGTATTCCCGCGCCTCGCCAGGGCCATAAACGGTGGCGAGAAGTACCCCTGGGCGGAGGCGGCCATCACCCAGAAAAAGGTGGCCAGGCGGGTCAGAGGGGTCGCCTGGCTGGCCCTCATTCGGATAGCTTCCACGGCCCTTGTTGCAACCTACGTAGGCCTCCTGCTATGGCATAGCGGCTGGCGGGCCGAGGTGGTAGAGCGGGTGGAGACCGCCGTGATCGAGGCCCCTGCATTGGGCAGCATCTACTGCCAGATCTCCAACGGTGCCCCCCACACTGAGTCTTTCAGGGAGCTGAAAGCCCTGGCCCCCTCGGCAAGGAAGGAGCGGCTGGAGCAGGCCCCCTATAAGGAGATGGACATCAGCCAGGATGTCCAGAGCTGTCTCTTGAAAGGCAATCCCCTGAGGTGGGACGTAGGGGAGCTGTTCATTGTCCTGTTCACCGGCGGGGCAGCCCTGCTCCTCGGCGTGGGCGCCTACGAGTCCACGAGGGCCACGCTCTTTCGGGACATCTCCTAGAGGCTATTCGGAAAACCCTCACCCCCTAGCCCCCTCTCCCTTGGCAAGGGAGAGGGGGAAGAATATGTATCTGGGGGATACCCCCAGACCCCCGCCAGAATCCCGATGCCTCGGGACTCTGGACTCCCCCGGAGGGATATTTCCGAATCGGCTCTAGTAGCTATTGAAGCTACTGGGGGAAACCCTGAACGCGGCCTATATGTCGCTGAGACCCAGGTCCTCGCGGAGCTGGGCAAGCTGCTGGGCATGGGCCCGCCAGTGGCGGTCGAAGGAGGAGCCAGCAATGATGAGAGGCGTGCGCTCCTCCTCGGGCCGGGTGGCGAAGCGGAAGAGTCCCTGGCGTGCCAAGTCTCCGGGAGAGGCAGTCCGCAGGATGTGGGCTGTAGAGCCGTAGATGTGCTCCAGCTCGGCGAGGAGGTCAGGAAGGCGCATCCGTTGCCGCTCGGGGGTCATAAAGGGGTCATTGCCTACTACGGAGATAGCAGGATGGTCTTCTCTGAGGACTCGCTGCACCCAGGCCAGAACGTTCTGGCCTGGCGCCCCACCCAGATGAGAAAGGACCTGCCGGGCGGACCACTGGTCTGGGGAGGCGCGCCAGTCCAGGGCATTGGACAGACCGTCGGTCTGGCGGCGGAGCTCCAACCAGACTTGGTCCATGATGGCCAGGACCTCTTCCCGCGTATCGTACATGGGCATCTCCTTTCGGCCAAGGGTAACAACGCGAGTCCCCAGCGTCAATCTGTCGCCCTTACCTCCGCTCCTGTGCCTGGCCGCCTCACTGGCTCTTGTGCAGCAGGTCCCCCATCCACCGGCGGAGGTGAGGAGCATACTCCGGACGGGTGAGGGCCAGCTCCAGAGAGGCCCTCAACATACCCAGCGGAGTGCCCACATCGTAGCGGACGCCTCGGAAACGGCAGGCGTACACCTTCTGCCGCTTCAGGAGCAGGGCCAGTGCATCGGTGAGCTGAAGCTCGCCGATGGCTCCCGGCCTCACCCCTTCAAGGCAGTCGAATATCTCCGGCGTCAGGACGTAGCGGCCCACGATGCCCAGGTTGGAGGGGGCCACCGCCGGGTCGGGTTTCTCCACCAGACCCAGGACCTCGTAGGTGCGTTCGGCCACCTCCCGGGGCTCGATGGCGCCGTAGTTTCGGATGGCCTCCCTGGGCAGCTCCTCCACGGCCACCACGCTGGCCCCGAATTGCTGGTACACCTCCAGAAGCTGAGCAATGCCCGATTTGGGCGGGTGGTAGATGATATCGTCAGGAAGGAAGACGGCGAAGGGCTCCTTGCCCACGGCAGGACGTGCACAGAGGACGGCGTGGCCCAGGCCTAGCTGCTCCTGCTGGCGGACAAAGACCACCTCCGCCATGGAGGCGACGCGCCGGACCTCCTCAAGGCCGGCCGTCGCCCCTTTCTGGGCCAATGCCCGCTCCAGCTCCGGGGACCGGTCAAAGTAGTCGGCCATCGCTTCCTTGCCGCGAGAGGTGACGATGACGATCTGAGTTATGCCGGCGGCAACGGCCTCCTCCACCACGTATTGGATCATGGGCCGGTCCAGGATGGGTAGCATCTCCTTGGGAATGGTTTTAGATGCGGGAAGAAAGCGAGTACCAAAGCCTGCGGCAGGGATGACCGCTTTTTTTACCTGCATGGACAACCCCAGCTCTTGATGTGTCTGCAAAAGGGGCCCGGCAGGCCCCGCGTACTTGGAGAGATCAAAGGGGTTCTGATGGGCCAAGCGACTGCTATTGTAGCACCCCCATAGGCCCGGAGGTAGGGGCGTGTGCCAAACGGGAGGACGCGGTATGATTTAGCAGACGTGAGGAAGTGGCATGTCGGCTTGCGAGTAGTGCTTCTGGGGGCTGTATTGCTCCTGGGTGGGGCCTGCCATACCTCCGAAGGGACTGTATCTCCCACGGCCACAGTAAGGCCTGCACCTGCGCCGACACCCAGCCCAACGGTGGCGCCCCCCACGGCTACTCCTGTACCACCTCTTCCTGGAGGTGACGGCGCAAAAGTCAAAATAGCGGTACGGCCTCCAGAAAAGGAGTACCTGCCTGGAGAGACCATACGGCTAGACCTGGAGGTGACGTCCGCGGAGGAGAGAGAGGTCACTATAGAGCCCTCCCCGCCTCAGGTACGGGTGTGGAAGATGCGGCCCTACCAGGTGGTACGGGAGCTTAGCAGAGGCACCGCGAGAATGGCCCTCAAGCCGGGGGAGAGGGTGTCACTGCCCCTGGTCTGGGACGGCAGGGATTCCCAGGGCCGTCTGGCAACGCCGGGCTGGTACGGGGTCCTGGTACAGATTGCGGTAGATGGGCGCGAGATGGGGATGTCTGCGCCGGCCGTGCTGATCCAGCATCCTCAAGGGGCCCTGGAGGCGGAGGTCGCCGTGGGCCAGAAAAGGGAGGCAAAAGGAGTAGAGATGACCCTGGAACGGGTGTCCTTTACTCGCCGGGAGGTCAAGATAGAGGCCTTGGCCATGCCTCCCGGCTACCGGCCAAATCTACAGTTCGGCCCGACGGGGGCACCCCATGTGGCAGTGGCAGAGGTGTACCTGGACGACGGCACCCGCATCTTTGCAGGGGGAGCAGGCAACAAAGAGGAGCAGACGGGGATACGACTTGTATGGACGCTCGACCCCCTGCCGGCCTCGGTGAAGGGAATGCGTGTGGTCGTATCCCGCCTGGACGACTGGGAAGGGCCGTGGGAGTGGCAGGTGTCTCTGCGTTGACAGGGGAATGGGCCTCCTCTAGGATTAGGGTAGGCCGTGCTAGATGGGGAGCTAGCGGTGCCCTGTACTCGCAATCCGCTATAGCGAGGTCGAACTCCCTCCCCAGGTCCCATCTTCAGGCCGCTGTCCCGTGGCAGGGTGTTGAGGGCTGGGCCCTGCGCGGCGGGTGGCCGTAAACCCCGCCAGGTCCGGAAGGAAGCAACGGTACACGGATTCGCCCGGGCGCCGCGGGATATCTAGCCTGAGCCTTCCACTGGATATGTCTGTGGGCAAGATCGAAGGGGGGTGCACGGCCTGTCCCCTCAAGAAATAGCCAGCGCCAGGGCCCTGATGGCTTCCCTGGGCCTCTCGCCGCGAAAGGCCTGGGGCCAGCATTTCCTCATATCCCCTGGCGTGCTCGACTCCATTGTCCAAGCAGCCCAGCTCTCCCCTGGGGACCTGGTGGTGGAGGTGGGGCCCGGCTTGGGTATCCTCACAGAGGTTCTCACCCGACAGGGAGCACGCGTCGTGGCGGTAGAGATAGACCCGGGGCTGGTGACGGCGCTCAGGGCCCGCTTCCAGGAGCTGCCCAGTGTGCAGATTCTCCAGGGCGACGCGCGCCAGATAGAGCCCCTGGAGGTCACGGGTGGAAAGCTCTACAAGGTAGTGGCCAACCTGCCGTACTACGCGGCAAGCCCGATAGTTCGCCGCTTCCTGGAAGGAAGCCACAGGCCCTCGCTGATGGTGGTGACGGTCCAGCGGGAGGTGGCCCAGAACATGGCGGCGGCACCGCCCAGGATGAACCTGATGGGCCTGGGGGTCCAGTTCTATGGCCACCCCAAAATCGTGCGTTATATCAATGCTGGCTCCTTCTACCCCCCGCCCAAGGTCACCTCGGCGGTGGTCCGCATAGAGGTATATCCCGAGCCGCCCTGGAAGATAGCAGACGTCCCGAGGTTCTTCAGCCTGCTGCGAGGGGGCTTTAGCGCGCCGCGAAAGCAGCTCAAGGGGGCCTTGAGCCGGGCCCTTGGCCTGCCTGCCCCCAGTATGGCAGAGGTGCTGCTAAGGGCAGGCATTGACCCCACCAGGAGGGCCGAGACCCTGGGCCTGCCAGAATGGGCCAACCTGTACCGTGTCTGGCTGGAGCAGCATGAGTAGCTTGCGAGTGAAGGCCTACGCCAAGGTTAACCTAGGGCTGGAGGTTCTGGGGCCCAGGCCTGACGGCTACCATGAGGTCGTCACGGTGCTTCAGACGGTATCGCTATGGGACGAGCTGAGTGTTGAAAAAGCCGAGACGATCAGCCTGGAGTGCGATGACCCGACCCTCTCTGGGCCTGACAATCTGGTGGTCCGGGCAGCCGATGCAGTACTCCAGGCGTGGGGCCAGAAGGCCGGGGCTCGCATAGTCCTCAATAAGCACATCCCCACGGCGGCAGGCCTCGGAGGGGGCAGCGCTGACGCCGCAGCGGCCCTCAAGGCCCTGAGCCAGCTCTGGAAGGCCAGGATGCCAGAGGAGACACTTCGTGCCGTAGCCGGTCCTCTGGGAACAGATGTTCCCTTTTTCCTCAGGGGCGGGACAGCCCTGGCCCAGGGCAGGGGCGAACGCCTCACCTACCTGCCCCCGGCAAGAGCCCTCCGGATGGTGCTGGTAGTGCCTCCCGTTTTCGTCCCTGACAAGACCAGGCTCCTGTACTCCCGCCTTCGGCCTGAGCATTTCAGCCACGGCGGGAGGACCAAGGAGCTGGCGCGGTCCTTGCAGGCAGGGCTGCCACCGCCCGAAGAGCTGATGGTCAATAGCTTTGAGCAGGTGGCTTTCCAGGTCTTCACCGGGCTGGAAGAGGCCTGGAATGCCCTGGAGAGGGCAGGGGGCGGAAGGGTCCACCTGACGGGAGCAGGACCGTCCATCTTTTCCCTGGTGACTGATCAGAGTGCCGGCCAAGAGATAGTAGCGAGGCTTTTGAGGGAAGGCCATCGGGCCTATCTGCTGCACGTCGTCAATCCCGCCGTCACTCTGAGGTAAGCCCTTGTTGACGCCTATCAGCCCCGCTAGAATGGGGTAGCTATGATAGGAAAGTCTGCTCCGAGCCAGAGCGACTCGATCTTCGACCTTCACCCTCACACTACCAAGGGAAGCAGTGACAGCAACCTTTCACCAGAAGAGCTCGCCAGGGAGGCCAAGCGCCTGGGGCTCCACGGAGTGTGCCTCACGGAGCACAGCGGTTGGCACAGCCCAATCGAGTTCCAGGAGTTTGCCCATGAGCAGGGGCTAGTGGTGGTCAGGGGGCTGGAGGTGGCGACCGACATGGGCCACGTGCTGGTCTTCGGCCTGGACGGCTACCTGCCCGGCATTCTCGACCTGCGGGAGCTCCGACGGGTGGTGATCGAACGCAGGGGCTACATGGTCCTCGCCCATCCTTTCCGCAACTCCCTGAAGACGCTGGCCCTTGACACCAGCCCTCTGGTAGGGAAAGAGGCCCGACCACGAAGAAGCCCCAGGGACACGGCCAGGGCCCCGATCTTCCAGTGGGTGGATGAGATAGAGGTGGTCAACGGCGCCACGTCCGATGAGGAGAACAGGATGGCTCTGGAGGCGGCCTGGAGCTTGGGCCGAAGGGGAACGGGGGGCAGCGATGCCCACTCAACCCACGGGATCGGCAGAGGCGTTACCGTCTTCCACGGCCTGGTAAGGGACCAGAAGGATCTGCTGGAAGCCCTGGGGACGGGCAGCTTTACTCCCGGAGAGGGCTTCAACTCAGGACGGCTGACTCTCTTTGAGGGACCCCTCTAACGATGGCTACAGCACCCCTGGACCAGCAGACCCTCGTGGCCCTAGACCTGGAGACGACAGGCCTGGACTCACAACGAGATGAGATCATCGAGGTAGGAGCTGTCAAGTTCAGGGGCCAGGAGGTATTGGAGAGCTACCACTCTCTGGTGAACCCCTACAGGCCCCTATCCCCCTTCATCCAGAGTTTCACTGGCCTCCGCCCTGACGAGGTGAGCCAAGCCCCTCCCTTCGCCGTGGTAGGCACGGAGCTGGCAGACTTCGTGGGAGAGCTGCCCCTCGTGGGCCACAGCGTGAACTTCGACCTCTCTTTCCTGAGACGCAGGGGAGTCCAGTTCTCCAGCCCCTGCCTGGACACCAATGAGCTGGCTGCCGTACTGCTGCCACGGGTCGCCCACTCCCTGGAGGAGCTGGCCCTGCACCTGGGCATACCCCACTCCCGCCTGCACAGGGCCCTGGAGGACGCCCAGGTCACCCGGCATCTCTTCCTCCGACTTGTAGAGCAGGCGGCGAGGCTGGGCCCGGGGGTCATAGCAGAGCTTCACCGTCTGGCGAGTGTCTCCGGCTCATCCGCCCGATACTTCTTTCAAGCCATCGAGGGAATGCCTGCTGCCGGAGCTTCAACGACTGTTGTGCTAGGCGGCGTACACACGCGGGCCTTGCAGGACCGCCTGCGCAGCACTCACGATGGCCCTCGTGCAAAGCCGCCCTTGGCTGAGGCAGGCGTAGATGTAGAGAAGCTGGCCCAGCTTCTTATGCCTCAAGGGCCTCTCGCTCGATTTCTTCCCGGCCTGGAGCACCGCCAAGAGCAGACGGAGATGCTGCGGTCTGTGGCCAGCGCTCTGGAGGAGGGCCAGCACCTCGTGGTGGAGGCGGGTACGGGTGTTGGCAAGACCTTTGCCTACCTTATCCCTGCCATGGCCTTCGCCGTCAAGAACCGAACCAGGGTGGTCATCGCCACCAACACCATTAACCTTCAGGACCAGCTTATGAAGAAGGACATACCCCTGCTAATGAAGTTGGCAGAGGAAGAGCACGGGCTGGACTTGAAGGACCTGAAGGTGGCTGTCCTGAAGGGAAGGAGCAACTACCTGTGCTTTCGCCGCTGGAGCCGGGCCCGGTCCGCAGAGAGCTTGAGCCCAGATGAGGCCCGCCTGGCCGCAAAGGTCCTCGTCTGGCTTCAGGATACCGCCGCGGGGGATCGGGGAGAGCTCCACATATCGGGCCGGGAGGCCAGGCTGTGGGAGGGCCTGTCGGGCCCAAGCTCTCAGGAATGCCAGGGCCCGGGTGGAGTCTGCTTTGTTCGGGCTGCCCGGGAGAGGGCCGAGAAGGCCGACCTTGTGATAGTAAATCACGCCCTCCTGCTGACGGACCTGGCCCTTGAGGCAGGGATCATACCTGAGTACAAGCACCTGATCGTTGACGAGGCCCACCACCTGGAGGATGAAGCGACAAGAGCCTTCGGTTTCCGGCTAAGCCAGGCGGACTTTGAGGAGCACTTTGAGGCACTGGCTGGTGGCCGGGGCCTGGCCCAGGAGGCGGTGTCAGCCTATCGCGGCTCCAGGGCGGGTCAGGACCGGCAGGGGGCCACGCGCGAGGCCGCCCAGGCCCTGACCAAAGCCGGCGCTGAGGCGAGAACAAGAGTGGAGCTCCTCTTCCTTCTGACCTCTCGCTTCCTGGACGAGCATAGAGAGGCGCCAGTGGGCAAGGATGAAGCCCTGCGGATCAGCCTCAGCACCAGGGCACAGCCGGGCTGGTCGGACCTGGAGGTAGCGTGGGATGAGAGTGAGGCGGCCCTGGACGAGGCGGGAAGGGCCCTGGGAACCCTGAAAGGCTCCCTTGAGGGGCTGGAGGACATGGGCCTCCTGAACTACGAGTCCCTGGTAAGCGAGCTGGCCTACCGGGCGGACTGGAACGAGTCGCTGCGGCAACAAGCAAGGCAGTTCTTTCTGGGAGCGCAGAAAGAGCGCGTCTACTGGATAGGCATCAACCGGGAGGGCTCCCCCTCTCTGAACAGCGCCCCTCTGAATGTCTCCGGACTTCTGAAGGGATCGCTCTTTAAGGAGAAGCGCAGCGTGATCCTGACCAGTGCGACCCTGGCCTCGGCGGGCAGCTTTGCGCCCCTCAGGGCAAGGCTTGGGCTCGAGGAGGCACAGGAGTTGCTTGTCGGCTCGCCCTTCGACTATCGGAGAGCGGTCCTCCTCTGCATTCCCCAGGGGGTGAAGCCACCGGACACGGCAGGCTACCAGCAGGCCCTGGAGGAGGCCATCGTACAGGTGGCCCAGAGAGCGGGAGGACGAACGCTGGTCCTGTTCACCTCCCACTCGTCCCTAGGAGCGACCCTGGAGGCAGTGAGACCCAGGCTGGCGGCCCAAGGCATTCGGGCCTTGGGCCAGGGAGTGGACGGGCTGCCGCGGCAGCTCATGGAAACGTACCAGCAGGACCCTCGGGCTGTACTGCTGGCCACGGCCAGCTTCTGGGAAGGCGTAGACCTGGCCGGTGACCTGTCCCTCAAGGCCCTCGTGGTGGCTCGACTTCCCTTCAATGTGCCGACAGAGCCGGTCTTCGTCGCCCGCAGCGAGCTGTACCAGGACCCCTTCAATGAGTATGGCGTGCCCCTGGCCGTTCTCAGGTTCCGCCAGGGGTTCGGCCGCCTCATCAGGCGAAAGGAAGACAGAGGTGCGGTGGTAATCATGGACTCGCGCCTGCTTTCGAGGCCCTACGGCAAAGCCTTCCTGGACTCCCTGCCGAGCTGCACCTTAGTCCGTCCTCCCCTGAGGGAGCTGGGCCAGGCCGTGAGCCAATGGCTGGGCTTTTAGAATGCGGCTGCCGTTCCAGGGGCCCCTGGACCTGGCCACAACCCTGGAGAGCGGGCAGGCCTTTCGCTGGCGCAAATGCGGTCAGTGGCACGAGGGCGCAGTCCGTGACAACCTGGTGCGCCTACGCCAGGAGCCTCTGGGCCTGGAGTTCACCTCAGCCCCCTCTTCAGAAGAGGAGGTGGCGCCTCTCCTCAGGAGCTATCTCCGCCTGGAGGACGACCTGGAGGCCATCGGCAGGCAGATAAGCCGGGATGCCTGGGTAAAGGAAGCCTTAAGACGGCACAGGGGACTGCGCCTGCTGCGGCAGGAGCCGTGGGAGTGCCTGGCCAGTTTCATATGCTCCGCCAACTCCAACATAGGCCGCATTACCCAGACAGTGGAGACCCTGGCGCAACACTATGGGAGGCCCATCGCGGTGAAGGGGCAGACGGCCTACGCTTTCCCCGGGCCGGAGCGAGTGGCGGCGGCAGGCGAGGCTGGCCTGCGGGAATTGGGGCTGGGCTTCCGTGCCAGGGCCCTGGCCCAGGCTGCTGTCCTGGTGGCCGATGGCAAGATATCCCTGGAGGCCTTGAGAGATAAGCCCTATGAGGAGGGCAAGGAGAAGCTCATGGCCCTTCCAGGGGTGGGGGACAAGGTGGCCGACTGCGTGCTGCTCTTCTCCCTGGAGAAGCTGGAGGCCTTCCCCATAGACCGCTGGGTGGAGAGGGCCCTTCGCCGCTTCTACCCGGAGGAGCTGCCACCGGAGAAGAAGACCCTCCCCTACAGGCACCTATCCAGTTGGGCGCGCTCCTACTTCGGTCCCTATGCCGGGTACGCCCAGCAGTACCTGTACCATTGGACCCGAACCGGCGTCAGCCGGTCTCCTTGACGCATAGGCAACCTCATGATATAAGGGGCGCGCTATCGTCTTCCATAAGTCTACGTCAGGAGGGAGCAGGTGATCATTGATGCCCACAACCACATCTGGACAGGGACTCCGGAGAAAAAGTACTTCTCCGCCCGCCAGAACTGGCACGTATGCCTGGCCTGGGCCTACGCCACCGGCGAGTCACCCCCCTTCACAAAGGACCCGGCAGCCCTCCTGGCGCGCCAGGAGATGCGCATGTCGGACCCGGACGGCCGCTACACCATAAGCAACATGGACCAGGCGGGGATCGACGCCTGCCTGGTCTACACCATCGACTACGACTTCGTCTTTGGCCAGCCCGCAGGCCTGTCCATAGAGGAGAAGCACAGGATCTACTCGGATCTCCAGCGCAAGTATCCGGGTCGCCTGGTGTGCACCGCGGGCCCTGAGCCCAGGCGCCTTAACGCCCTGGAGATTTACAAGCGGGCTGTAGAGGAGCACAAGCTCAAGGGCATCAAGTTCGTGCCAGCCTCAGGCTACTACGCCTGGGACGAGATGATGTACCCATTCTATGAGTATTCCCTGGACAACAACCAGCCTGTCTTTTTCTGCACCGAGGTCTCCCGGGGGTCGTACCGCTATGCCCGGTTCCAGGAGCCGGTGCACATCAGCGACATGACCCACGACTTTCCCGACCTGACGGTGGTCCTCTGCCACGCCGGTTCACCATACATCTACTGGTTCGAGCAGTGCCTCAACGCGGCAGCCAGCAACCCCAACGTGTATTTGCAACTGGACTTCTGGATCAAGGGATGGGGGTCCCGAAGCCATCCCTCGGCCCAGGGATGGCAGCCCAGCGCCTTGAACAACGAGCCCCTCATCATGGAGCTTCTGGCCAAGGCCAAGTCTGCCGCCGGACCCCACCGAATCATGTGGGGCTCCGATAGCGCTGCCGGCCCATCCTTCGCCAAGGAAGATACGATGGCCGGCGGCATGGGCTGGCGGGGCCTGATCAACTGGTGGAAGGACCTGCCAGAGAGGTCCGCCAAGTATGGCTACAAATGGACGCCCCAGGAGCTAGACATGGTCCTGGGCCTCAACGCGGCCCATCTGATGGGCCTGAAGCGGGACCCGCAGCGGGAGATCCCCCACAAGTTCGGCTGGCAGAGGCTCAACCCGCCCCCAAGGTCCAGACAGTAGGCTTTGTCCAGCTCAAGGGGCACGGAGAGGCGGGTCTGATGCCCATGTCAGACCCGGCTTCTCGGCTAAACGTAGTGGGCGGGCCAGGTTAAGGGATGGATACCCTGGAAGAAAAGCCTCCCCTCCCCAGACCCTTCGCGGAGTTTACCCTGAACCGGATTCTTCTGTCGCTTCACTCCTTCCGAATGACAGTGAAGGGATCAGGGTGACAACCAAAAGACCCTACGGAATCCGTCGGCTTGCTTGACTTTCGTCGCCATGTATGGTACAAACGTCCGAGCTTCTGATCGTCCTTCACCTAAGCACTAAAAGGAGTACAGTTTTACCCTATTCACAAAGGGAGGTTGTGCATGCTGCTGAGAAAACGCTTCCTCGCTGCTGCCTTGTTGATGGCCTTGCTGCTCGTGGCCTGCGCCCGGGCAGCGCCAACGGCGACGCCCACCAGGGCCCCGGTGGCTGCTCCGACTGCGACGCCTACCAGGGCAGCGCCCGCCGCTGCCACACCCACACCTACAACGGCCCCAGTGGTGAGGGCCGCACCGACCACCACACCCATCCCGGCGACACCTACCCCCACGGCCAGAGTGGGCCCAAAGGGCACACTGAACGTCATCGACGAGATGGCCACCGAGCTATGGCTTATCCGCATCAGCCAGTCTGATAACCCCCTCGACTATGTTGGTGAGCCCCTCATGGGGTGGAACTGGGGGGCCGATGCCCCCGTCAACAACTCCCTTCTGGAAAGCTGGTCCTCCAAGGTCAACGCTGACGGCTCCGTGGACTGGACCTTCAAGATCAGGAAGGGGGTTAAATTCCACAAGGGTTGGGGAGAGGTAACCGCCGAGGACGTGAAGTCTTCCCTAGCGGACTACCTGAAACCGGGATCGGTAAGCCCCCACGCCAGCACGCTTGTGGGTTTCTTCGGGAAGGACTCCAAGAACCTGACCGCGGTGGACACCTATACCCTGGGTATACATCAGCCTAGCCAGACCAACATGCTGGAGATCTTCCGGAGCATGTCGGCGGACCACCCGACCTCCCTGCGTCCTTACCCCAAGAAGTATATGGAGCAGGTGGGGGAGGACGGCTTCAACAAGGTGCCGGTGTTTGCCGGACCCTACGAGTTCGTCTCACAGCAGCGGGGGTATGACGTGAGGCTGAAGGCCGTTCCGGACCACTACCGGGTCACCCCTGGGTTCGCAGAGATACACTACTTCAAGGTTTTGGAGGAGGCAACCAAGGTAGCCATGCTGCGCAGCGGCCAGGTGGACGTTGCGCCCGTCGCCGCCAGGTTCGCCTCCGAGCTCAAGTCGTCAGGGATCAGGATAGCCGTCTCAGAGAACGCCCTGGAGCCCTTTGTCGGATTGGGCGGCATGTTCCCGGGACGGCCCAAGTGCGACCCCACCGTGCCCTGGGTAGGCGGCTGCACTGCGGAGGCCATGCTCTCCGGGAACCCCCTCAAGGTGAGAAGGGCCCTGAACCTGGATGTGGACCGGCAAGCCATCGTCGACAAGATCCAGTTCGGCTATGGAGAGCAGGGGATCGTCAGCTTCTCCTTCATCTCCCCCAAGTTCCCCTGGTGGAACCCCGATTGGAAGCCTCTGCCTTACGACCCCAAGCAGGCCAAGCAACTCCTGACGGAGGCAGGCTACCCCAACTGCTTCGAGTTCAAGTTCTACTTCATAGCAGGGCAGAGCTACAGCGCCGACGTGGGTGAGGCGGTAGCCTCCACTTGGGAGAAGGACCTGGGCTGCAAGATAAACCGGGTCCTGCAAGAGTACCGGCCGACTCTGCGGACCATGCTGGTGGAACGGACATCGGCGGGCTGGGCGTATCTCTTCGAGGGGAGCCCCATAGCCAGGCCATTCCGCTACGCCTGTTTCCACGGCGGTCCGGCCTACGAGGTCATCGTGCACACGGAGCAGCCCTACTTTACGGAGCTGTGCTCCAAGCTGAACAAGACGTTGGACCCGGCGGAAATGGTGAGCATTGAGAAGCAGATAGGAGACAACGAGTACAAGTACTACCCGACGGTGGCCATCTCCCTGGTGCACCAGACCTTTGGTGTGGGGCCCAAGGTGAAGAAGTGGGAGCCCGTGCCCACCGATAAGAGGGCGGGTCTGCTGGAGTACGCCGAGCCGAAATAGCCCTCTGGTCAAAGACTGCTGGCGGGCGGGTCTGAGGGAACTCAGACCCGCCCGCTTGTTTCAAGAGCATGCGCAACCCTATAGCATCAGGCGCGCGTAAATTGCGACGATTTTCGTAAGACGCTGGGCTCTCAGCAGTGCCTTACTTGACATTTTCCGTCCCAGATGATATAAATGCCCTGCTTAGAGGCCTTCAGGACCTTACGCAAGCTGGACAAATGAAAACCATTATCTATATAAGCGACCGGTGGGCTACCCTTTCGGAAGAATGAGGTTGGCGGCGGTCCGCAGTGAAGCAGGGTTGGGCTTGACCAATGAAGGGACTTAAGGAGGGGCTCATGAAGCTGAGGTCAAGGCATCTGGCGCCGTTCCTCGTACTTGGCGTCCTGCTACTACTCCTAGCCTGCGCCCGCGCGGCGCCAACGCCGACGCCAACCAAGGCTCCGCCCACGGCCACGCCCACGACGGCGCCGGTGGTGGCGCCGGCCGCTACGCCGACGCCTACCAGGGCGGTTACAGTTGCACCTACCGCCACGCCGACCCGCGTGCTGCCCACCGCAACGCCCACCACGAGACCAGGCCCCAAGGGTGTTCTGAACGTAATCGACGGGCTGGGGACGGAGCTTTGGCTCCTGAGGCCCTCTACTGGAGAGGCGCCCCTGTGGCTCATCGGCGAGCCCCTGGTGACCTTCGACTACGACATCGATGCCCCCACCAAGAATGGCATCCTTCAGGGCTGGGAGATCAAGGTGAACCCTGACGGCAGCCGGGACTGGACGCTGAACATAAGAAAGGGAGTCAAGTTCCACAAGGGCTGGGGCGAGATGACGGCGGACGACATCAAGTTCAGCCTCATCGAGTTTAGGAAGCCAGCCTCGGTGAACGCCAACACCAACCAGCTCATCACCTGGTACGGCAATGACCCCAACAACATGACTGTGAAGGACCCATATACCCTAGTAATTCACGAAACCACGATACAGCCGATAACCGAGGTATTCCGCATAATCTCCGAGGAGGAGTCCCGCACCTTCCGGCCCTACTCCAAGAAGTACATGGAGCAGGTAGGTGAGGACAAGTTCCAGAGGGAGCCTGTGTACGCTGGGCCCTATGAGTGGGCGGCCCAGCAGCGGGGCTACAGTGTCAAGCTGAAGGCGGTCCCGGACCATTTCCGCCTGACGCCAGGCTTTGCCGAGATCAACTACTACAAGGTCCTGGAGGACGCCACTCGTCTGGCTATGCTACGGACAGGCCAGATAGACATGGCCGCCATACCCGGGAGCTTCGCTGGCGAGCTGAAAAACACCGATGTCAAGATAGTTGTTTCCCCCAACTCCAACGAGCCCTTCATTACATTTGGCGGCCTCTTCCCCGACAGGCCGGGCTGTGACCCCAATGTACCGTGGGTGGGAGGCTGCAAGGGTTCGGACATGCTATCGGAGAGACCCCTGAAGGTGCGCAGGGCCTTCACCATGGCCACAGACCGGCCAGCCATAGTGGAGAAGATACAGTTTGGGTACGGCAGTGTCGGGGCGCTCAGCTTCTCCTTTATCTCCGACAAGTTCCCCTGGTGGAAGTCTGACTGGAAGCCCCTGCCCTACGACCCCAAGCAGGCCAAGCAACTGATGACGGAGGTCGGGTATCCCAACTGCTTCGAGTTCAACTTCTGGATCCAGCCGGAGAACCCCACAGTGAGGGACATCGGCGAGGCCGTGGCTTCCATGCTGGAGTCCAACCTGGGCTGCAAGATAAAGAGGAGGGTTGGTGAGTACCGCCCGGTGCTGCGCAACATGCTGGTGGAGCGGAACACTGCGGGGTGGATGTACAACTTTGCGGGCGGCCCCATCGCCAGGCCTTACCGGTATGCTTGTCTGCATGGTGGCCCAACCTACGAGGTCATCACCCACACGGAGCTGCCCTTCTTCACGGAGCTGTGCGTCAAGGCCCGGGACCAGGCAGACCTGGCAGCGTTCATGAAGATAGAGCAGGAGATAGGGGACAACATAAACAAGTACTTCCCCACCATCCCCATATCCTTGAACCACCAACTTTTCGGCGTCTCGCCGAAGGTCAAGGAGGGCTCCTGGGTGCCCAAGCCGAGGGGCGGAGGCCTGCACCGGCTGGAGTACGCGCAGCCTAAATAGCCCTCTGATCTGAATCGGGCCAAGCAGGGTGTAGACTGAGCAAAACTAGGGAGGAACTCATGAAGCTGGGGTCAAGGCATCTGGCACCGTTCCTGGCACTTGGAGTCCTGTTGCTGCTCATGGCCTGCGCGCGGGCGGCGCCCACGCCCACACCTACTACGGCTCCGCCCACGGCCACGCCCACGACGGCACCGGTGGTGGGGGCAGCGACTGCTACGCCGACCCGTGTTGTGGCTGTGGCCCCCACGCCCACACCAATCCGAGCCCCTGCAACGCCGACGCCCACAGCCAAGCGAGAGCCCAGGGGCACTCTGAATATTATAGACGCTGTGGGGAACGAGCTATGGCTACTACGGCATTCCACTAGTGAGTCGCCAATGTGGTATATCAGCGAGCCACTGCTGTGGTGGGACTGGGAAAAGGATTCTCCCACCAACGAAGCGATACTGGAGAGCTGGGATGTCAAGCAGAACACGGATGGCAGCCAGGACTTTACCCTCAAGATCAGAAAGGGGGTGAAGTTCCACAAGGGCTGGGGCGATGTCAAGGCGGAGGACGTGAAGTTCAGCCTTGTGGACTTCCTGAAACCGGGTTCTGTGAATGCGAACACCGCGAGGCTGACGAACTGGTTTGGCAAGGACCCCAACAACATGACGGTGGTGGACGACTACACCCTCAGAATCCATCAGCCGAAAGTGCAAAGCCTGATAGAACTCCTCCGGGTCGCATCGGCAGAGGAACCCCGCACCCTTCGGCCATTCCCCAAGAAGTACTACGAACAGGTGGGAGAGGAGCAGTTCCCAAGAAACCCCATCTACGCCGGCCCCTACGAGTTTGTTTCCCAGCAGCGGGGCTATGACATCAGGCTGAAGGCGGTGCCAGACTTCTACCGCGTAACACCCGGGTTTGCGGAGCTTCACTACGTGAAGGTGCTGGAGGAAGCCACCAAGATAGCCATGCTGCGCAGCGGCCAGGTAGACATAGCGACCGTGCCGGCCAGGTATTTGGGAGAGTTGAAGGCGGCGGGAGTGAGGGTAGCCGTCTCGGAGTACGGCCAGGAGCCCTTCATCGCCTTCGGCGGTCTCTTCCCAGACCGGCCCAAGTGTGACCCTACGGTGCCCTGGGCAGGCGGATGCAAGGGAGAGCAGATGCTTGCGGAGAACCCCACCAAGATAAGGAAGGCCTTCAATCTGGCTTTAGACCGGCAGGCCATTGTGGACAAGATCCTGTTCGGCTCCGGGGGCGTAGGGGTCATCAGCTTCTCCTTCCTCTCACCCAAATTCCAGTGGTGGAGCCCAGAGTGGAAGCCCCTGCCTTACGACCCCAAGCAGGCGAAACAGCTCCTGGCGGAGGCGGGCTACCCCAACTGCTTCGAGTTCAAGATGTGGCAGATAGTGGGGCAGGACCCCTACAGCCAGGATATCGGCGAGGTGGCCGCCTCCACCTGGGAACAGACGTTGGGCTGCAAGGTCAACAGGCGCGCTGGGGAGTATCAGCCCACTCTGCGGACTATGCTCATTGAGAGGAACACCTCCGGGTGGCTCTACACCTTCTCAGGCGGTCCACTAGCCAGGCCTTTCCGGTACGCCTGCCTCCACGGCGGACCCAACTACGAGGTCATCACCCACACTGAGTTGCCGTTCTACAGCGAGATCTGCCCCAAGATTGAGAGAGCACTGGATATCGCCGAGCAGGTGAAGCTGGAACAGCAGATCGGGGACTTGGAATACAAATACTTTCCCACGGTGGCCGTTGGGTTCGTCCATGCCACATACGGTGTGGGGCCCAAGGTCAAGGAGTGGACGCCCATGCCTAAGAAGACGAATGCCGGGCTGCTGGAGTACGCTCAGCCCAAGTAGCTGAAGGACAAGTCTGGCGCCAGACGGGCCCGGCTCCGCGCCGGGCCTGTCCTTTTTATTGATCAACGAAACCGTCTGGCGATGTCCTGTTGGGAGACGAGTTATGTCGGTGCTACGGGGGGACGCTCATGGAATCTGTATTCGCAGCATAGCGGCTATCATGAAAGTGGCCTGAATCGCAGTCTCATACCATCCACATTGATGGACGTGTGCTCACATGGAACCTGGCAGTGTGCCTTTCGCCCACATTGCTAATGTTTGGACACATTCTTGGGTTTTTGACTTAGGTGTCAAATGTGCTTTAGAATGACACAGTTCAGAACTCGTAGAATAGAACAGGTCCATACATAGAGTCCGCAGAGATTTCCTAGAGGAGGTTCCCAGTGGCAAGAGGAAGAGTTGTTACATTGGTAGCTGTCCTGAGCGCGCTGGTGCTGCTGCTAGCCTGTGCCCGCGCGGCGCCAACGCCCACACCAACCAAGGCTCCGCCCACGGCCACGCCCACGACGGCGCCGGTGGTGGGGGCAGCGACTGCTACGCCAACCCGCGTAGTAGCCGTTGTCCTAACACCTACGCCGACTCGCGTCCCCGCGACCCCTACCCCAACGGCCAAGCGGGAGCCCAGGGGCACGCTGAACGTCATAGCAGGCGTGGGCACGGAGAACTGGCTTACCCGTACCTCTACAGAGGAACAGCCTCTAAGCCTGTTGGGAGAGCCCCTTGTGTGGTGGGACTGGGAGAAGGATGCACCGGTAGCTAAGGCCGTGCTGGAAAGCTGGCAGGTTACGAACAATGCAGACGGCAGCCGGGACTACACCCTGAAGATCAGGAAAGGGGTAAAGTACCACAAGGGCTGGGGCGAGGTAACGGCTGAGGACGTGAAGTTTTCCCTGGAGCAGGTCTCGAAGCCGGGGTCTGTGAACGCCAACACCAGGCGTTGGACGGACTTCTACGGGAAAGACCCGAACAACATGGTGGTCGTGGACCAGTATACCCTGAAGGTCCACGAGCCCAAGGGCCAGAGCTTCATCGAGCTGTTCCGCACCTTCTCCGCCGAGGAGCCCCGCTCCCTTCGGCCCATGCCCAAGAAGTATTTTGAGCAGGTAGGCGAGCAAGAGTTTGCCCAGAAGCCCATCTTCGCGGGCCCGTACGAATATGTGTCTGCCAGACGCGGCTATGACCTGCTACTGAAAGCGGTGCCAGACTTCTACCGAGTCACTCAGGGTTTTGCTGAGGTACACTACTTCAAGGTTCTTGAGGAAGCCACAAAGGTGGCGATGCTCCGGAGCGGACAGATAGACATTGCGGCTGTGGCCGCTCTGCTGGCGCCGGAGCTGAAGGCAGCGGGTATCACCGTCGCCGTCTCAGAGAACGGCGCTGAACCCTTCGTTGCACTGGGTGGGCTATTCCCTGATAGACCCAAGTGCGATCCCACTTCGCCATGGGTAGGCGGATGCAAGGGCACGGACATGCTGGCGGACAGGCCTACCAAGGTAAGGAAGGCCCTCAACCTGGTAGTGGACAGGCAGGCCATCGTGGACAAGATTCAGGCAGGCTACGGTGAGACTGGGGTCATCAGCTTCTCCTACATCTCGTCCAAGTTCCCCTGGTGGAACCCGGACTGGAAGCCACTGCCATACGACCCCAAGCAGGCCAAGCAGCTTCTGGCGGAAGCGGGCTACCCCAACTGTTTCGAGTTCAACTTCTGGTACATCTCGAACATGTCGCTGTCTGCGGAGATTGGAGAGGCCGTGGTTTCCACCTGGGAGAAGGAGCTGGGGTGCAAGATCAACCGGCGGCTGGGGGAATATACCCCTGTCTTGCGGACCATGCTGGTTGAGCGGAACACGGCCGGCTGGGCCTACCTCTTCCGCGGGTCTCCCATTGCCCGCCCCTTCCGGTACGCCTGTCTCCATGGCGGGCCGACCTATGAGGTCATCACCCACACTGAGCTGCCATTCTACAGCGAGATCTGCCCCCAAATAGAGAAGACGGTGGACATTGCCGAGCAGGTAAGGCTGGAGCGGCAGATAGGGGACCTGGAATACAAGTACTTCCCCACGGTGGCCGTCTCCCTGCTGCACACTCCCTTTGGAGTAGGGCCAAAGGTGAAGGAGTGGACACCGATGCCCAAGAAGACGGACCCCGGCCTTCTGGACTACGCCATCCCTAAGTAGGGACATAAGCTAGGGCAGGAAGAGGGCCCGGCAGGTTGCCGGGCCTTTTTCTGTAGAAGGTCTGGCGGTGTAGAAAGGCGCGGGCTCTGCTATAATGCGCACAAACCTCTGGGAGGGGCCGTATGATCATTGACGGGCACCAGCACCTCTGGTATGACATCGAGGAAGGAGGCCGGCTCCGCCGGTACTTCCCGACGAGGCAGGCCTGGGACATATGCATGGGCTGGGCCTACAGTGGCACGCCGCCCTACAACAAGGACCCCAAGACCCTGTTCCCCAGGCACCTGTCCCGCATGTCCGACTACGATGGGAAGTACACCATCGAGAGCATGGAGTACCACAAGATCGACGCCACTACAATACTACCCGTGGACTACGACGCCACCTGGGGCCAGCCTGCCGATATCACCTGGGAAGAGAAGCATACCCACGCGGCGGAGCTAGGCCGAAAGTACCAGGGGAAGTTCCTGCCTTATGTCAACATCGATCCCAGAAGAACCGGCGCCCTGGAGCTCATGAAACGGGCCTTCGAGGAGTACGGTAAGTTCTATTGCCTCAAGCTCATCCCAGGCTCCGGCTTCTACCCCTGGGACCCCCTCTGCTACCCCCTCTACGAGTAC
>JACPCK010000033.1 GCA_016179845.1 Chloroflexota bacterium
TTCAACATCTCCACCGCCGCCGCCTTCGTGGTGGCCGGCGCTGGCCTGCGGGTGGCCAAGCACGGCAACCGGGCCGCCTCCGGCCAGTGCGGCAGCGCCGACGTCCTTGAGGCCTTCGGCGTCAAGATAGACCTGGGGCCTGAAGGCGTGAAGCGCTGCATCGAAGAGGTAGGAATTGGGTTCATGTTCGCCCCTGCCTTTCACCCCTCCATGAGACACGCCGCGCCAGTGCGAAGAGAGATAGGGATTCGCACCGTCTTCAACTTCCTGGGCCCCCTCACTAACCCTGCCGGCGTCCAGGTCCAGGTCATTGGTGTGCCCAACGCCGCTATGGCAGAGAAGCTGGCCCAAGCCCTTTTGCGCCTAGGCACCACCCGCAGGGCGCTGGTGGTCCACGGCCAGGACGGCCTGGACGAGATCACCCTAACGGGGCCCACTCTGGTGTGGGAGTTGAACCGGGGCTCCCTGGCCCAGTATCCTATCGACCCCGTCACCTTGGGACTTCGCACCACCCGCCTTCAAGCCCTCAAAGGCGGCGACGTGGCTACCAACAAGAGCATCATGGCGGCGGTGCTTCAAGGGCAGAAGGGCCCTGCCAGGGACGTCGTCCTGCTTAACGCGGCCGCGGCCCTGATGGCTGCGGAAGCTGCCAGAGACCTCAAAAACGGCCTGGCCCTGGCCGCCACGGCCATCGACAGCGGGGAGGCCTACGGCAAACTGCAAGCCCTGGCAACGCTGAGCCAGACACTTAAGTAAACCTGTCATTCCGAGGCCGTCCTGAGCTTGTCGAAGGACGAGCCGAAGAATCTGGGGAGGGGTATCATAAGAAACACTGAAGAACATGGGAGGACCCCACCTTCCCAGGCTCTTCGCCCGCCTTTGGCGGACTCAGAGTGATAGGAAAGAGAATCCTTCATGCCAACCATCCTGGACCGCATAGTAGAGGCCAAAAGAAAGGAGCTTGCCCAAAGCAAGCAGAGAGCTCCGCTTGCCGACCTGAAGACCCGCATCAAGGGGCATCCAACTCATGGTGAGCCTGTCAAACCACCCCTAAACTTCTCAGGCGCCCTCTGGGGCGAATCGGTTCGACTGATCGCCGAGGTGAAGAAGGCCTCGCCTTCTCGCGGCCTTCTCCGGCCTGACTTCGACCCCGCGTCCCTGGCCCTGTCCTACGCCCAGAGCGGCGCCGCTGCCATCTCCGTCCTCACCGACGCTCACTTCCAGGGCACGCTAGAGCACCTGGCTGCCGTCAAAGCCGCTGTGTCTCCCCTTGGCCTGCCAGTGTTGAGAAAGGATTTCCTCTTCGATTCGTACCAGGTCTACGAGGCCAGGGCATACGGCGCCGATGCTATCCTGCTCATCGTCGCCATCCTCACCCAGAACCAGTTAAAGGAGCTCCTAACTATAGCCCGCTCCCTATGGGTCCAGTGCCTGGTAGAGGTCCATACAGAGGAGGAGATGGAAAAGGCTCTCGAAGCAGGTGCTGAGGTCATAGGCATCAACAACCGGGACCTGAACACCTTCGCTACGGACCTCTCGGTAACTGAACGCCTGGCGCCAAAGGTGCCCAGAGGCAAGATCATTGTCAGCGAGAGCGGCGTCTCCGCCCGGGCCGATGTCCTCCGCCTTCAGCAGTACGGCGTCCATGCGGTTCTGGTGGGGGAGGCCCTGGTAACAGCGCCCGACGTGGGCCTGAAGGTTAGAGAACTGCTTGGTATCATTCCGTCGCAGTCCAAGGCCGGTGGCGGCCCATGACCCTAGTGAAGGTCTGCGGCCTGCGGGACGCCTCCAACGCCCTGGTGGCTGCCGAAGCTGGAGCCCACTTCCTGGGCTTCGTCTTCGTCCCCGGGGTGCGTCGCCAGCTAAAGGTCCATGAGGCCTCCACAATTATCGAAGATGTCCGAAATGCCCTGGGAACCAGGACGCCAAAGATCGTGGGCCTCTTCGCTGACCAGCCTGTTGAAGAGGTCAACAGGACCGCCTCCCTCTGTAACCTGGACATGCTCCAGCTATGTGGCAACGAGGCTCTGGAGTACTGCCGCAAAGTCGAGAGGCCTGTCATTAAGGTCCTCCATGTGCCTGATGGCAAGCCCATTGATGCTGTCGTACAGCAGTTGGAGCAGAAGATGACAGACTTCGAGTCCCTGGGCTTCATGCTCGCCCTGGACAGAAAAAGCGATCTCCAACCGGGCGGGCTGGGTCAGACTTTCGACTGGTCCGTGGCCGAGGCCCTGTCCCGACGCCACCGCTTCCTTCTGGCCGGCGGCCTCAGCCCCAAGAACGCGGCTGACGCCATACGCCGGGTGCATCCCTGGGCTGTCGACGTCTCCTCCGGCGTGGAGACCAACGGCGTTAAGGACCCCAACAAAACGCGGGCCTTCCTGGAGACCGTCGCCCAGGCCAGCCAGCAGACCATGAGGTCGGCTGCTCCATGAGCTACAACCCCATCCCAGACGCTACAGGCCACTTCGGACCCTATGGGGGCCGCTTCGCTCCCGAGACCCTCATGAGCGCCCTCCTGGAGTTGGAGCAGGCCTACCTGGCGGTGAAGACAGACGCCGCTTTCCAGAAAGAGCTGGATGATCTGCTGAGGCACTACGCAGGACGGCCCACACCCCTTTACCTGGCCGACAACCTGACCAGGCATTGCGGCGGTGCCAGGCTTTATCTGAAGCGGGAGGACCTCGCCCACACCGGAGCCCACAAGATCAACAACGCCCTCGGCCAGGCACTTCTTGCCAGGCGCCTCGGCAAGAAAAGGGTCATCGCCGAGACCGGGGCAGGGCAGCACGGCGTGGCCACCGCTACCGTGTGTGCCAAGCTGGGCTTGGAATGCGTGGTGTACATGGGCACCGAGGACATGGAGCGGCAGAAGAGCAACGTCTTCCGCATGAAGCTTCTGGGGGCCGAGGTCCGCCCTGTGGACAGCGGCTCCCGTACCCTGAAGGACGCCATCAACGAGGCCATGCGAGACTGGGTCACCAACGTGCGCACCACCTACTATCTCCTTGGCAGTATAGTAGGCCCTCACCCTTACCCGATGCTGGTGCGCGACTTCCAGTCCGTAATCGGGCACGAGACTAGGCGCCAGATCCTGGAGACCGAGGGACGGCTGCCCGATTACATAATCGCATGTGTAGGCGGCGGCTCCAACGCGATCGGCATCTTCCACCCATTCCTCTCTGACCTCGGTGTCAACCTTGTGGGTGTCGAGGCTGCCGGGGCGGGGCTGGAAACGGGAAGACACGCCGCCTCCCTGGTCGCAGGCCGCCCTGGCGTTCTTCACGGTTCCATGTCCTACCTGCTACAGGACCAGGATGGCCAGGTGACAGAGACCCACAGCATATCGGCAGGCCTGGACTACCCTGGCGTGGGCCCTGAGCACGCCTATCTCAAGGACACCGGACGTGCCCGGTACGTGGCCGTGACCGATGCTCAAGCCCTGGATGGCTTCTCTCTCCTCACTCGCACCGAGGGCATCATGCCGGCACTGGAACCCGCCCATGCCATCTACCATGCTTCGCAACTGGCATCCACCTTGCCCAGCCATCAGACCATCGTGATCTGTCTCAGCGGGCGAGGTGACAAGGACCTCACTACTGTTGCCACCGCCATCGGTTTGAACCCGTAAAGGGCTTCAGACCCCGTTGCCCTTGGACACTCTGGTCAAGAGTTGGGCTATAATCTCCTGTGTACTCGGTTGCTTATTGACTCAACTCCGGGGAACAAACAGGGAAAGGAGCCCATGGAAATGGCACCCCTGGAATCCCTCAGCGTCCTGCGCAGGACTGACCCTCAGGTAGCAGAGACCATTCAAAAGGAGATGGAGAGGCAGCAAAGCAGCCTCATCCTCATCGCCTCCGAAAACTACCCTTCAAAGGCCGTGTTGGAGGCCCAGGGCTCTGTCCTCACCAACAAGTACGCCGAAGGGTATCCAGGGCGTCGCTATTACGGCGGGTGCCAGTTTGTGGACGAGGCCGAGAACCTGGCCATTGAAAGGGCCAAGAGGCTCTTCGGCGCCCAGCATGTCAACGTACAGCCCCACTCCGGCGCCCAGGCGAACATGGCGGCCTATTTCGCCTGTCTAAACCCGGCCGATACGGTCCTGGGCATGCGCCTTGACCAGGGCGGCCACCTGACCCACGGCAGCCCGGTAAACTTCTCCGGTAAGCTGTATCGCTTCGTTTCCTACGGGGTGAACCGGGAGACGGAGCTCATCGACTTCGAAGAGGTGGAGCGCCTGGCCCAAGAGCACAAGCCAAAGCTCATCGTGGCAGGTGCCACCGCATACCCCCGCATCATCGACTTCAAACGGTTCCGTGAGATCGCCGACAGCATAGGCGCTCTCCTCCTGGTGGATATGGCCCACATAGCAGGACTCATCGCAGGCGGGGTCCATCCATCCTGTATTCCCTATGCCCACCTGGTCACCTCTACCACTCACAAGACACTCCGGGGACCGCGTAGCGGCCTCATCCTGTGCAACGGAGAACAGGCCCAGGCCGTCGACCGGGCTGTCTTCCCCTTTACACAGGGAGGGCCCTTCATGCATATCATTGCCTCCAAAGCTGTCTGCTTTGGAGAGGCCCTCCAGCCCCAGTTTGCTGACTATACCCGGCAGATAGTGGAAAACGCGAAGACCCTGGCCCGAGAGCTTCAGGCAGGAGGGCTCCGCCTAGTGACCGGCGGGACCGATAATCACCTATTTCTGGTGGACCTGACCCCCTTGAACCTCACGGGCAAAGAGGCGGAGGTGGCCCTTGAGCAGGCTGCCATAGTAGTCAACCGCAACACCATACCATATGACCAGAAACCACCCAGAGTCGCCAGCGGTCTCCGTGTCGGAACCCCCGCCGTCACCAGCCGTGGGATGGGCCCGGCCCAGATGAAGCAGATCGCCCGGTTGATCCTTAGGGTGCTAGCCAGCAAGAACGACTCCGCAGCCCTGGTCCAGGTACGCGAGGAGGTACACGACTTGACCTCCCGTTTCCCTGCCCCTGGGATAGATGAGTAGGGGTTTTTGCCTTTTGAGATACCCCGTGCTATAATTCAGGCATAACTACGTCGGGCGAGACCTTGTGCCCTTTCACGGGAGGGCACCCGTCGCTGGACGGTCCAGGAGGTTAAAGCTGGCACTTCGTGATTACCAGTTGATAGTTGTCTTCAGCCCCCAGGCCAGTGAAGAGCGTGTGGGCAGCGTCCTTGGCCGAGTCGAGAAGATCGTTACAGAGAGCGGCAACAGCATCACCAAACGGGAGCAGTGGGGCATCCGGCGGCTGGCTTACCCTATCAAGCGGCTCCGAGAAGGCAACTACCAATTGCTCCAGTTCAAGTTGGACACCCTACAGGTAAGCCACGTAGATACCACCCTGCGCGTGTCTGAAGACGTTCTGAGGCACCTTTTGGTTACCGTTTAGCACTAGACCGCAGCTTCCTGGATGGAAACGTTCTTGTAAAGGGGACAAGGGATGGCGGGGCTCAATAAGATAATAATTATAGGTAATCTAGGAACAGACCCGGAGATGCGGTACACGCCCGACGGAACCCCGATGACTACCTTCAGTCTGGCTACGAGCCGTGTTTACAAGACCAAAGACGGAGAGCGCAAACAGGATACAGAGTGGTTCAGAGTCGTCACCTGGAACCAGCTAGCAGAGCAGTGCAATCAGTTTCTCGTCAAGGGTCGGCTGGCCTATGTAGAGGGAAGGCTCCGCAGCCGAACCTGGGAAGGCCCTGACAAAACGCCCCGCTTTAGTAACGAGATAATAGCTGCGAGAGTGCTGTTCCTGGACAAGGCCCCGGTGCCCCAGGGGCAAGAGACAGAGCCTGATACGACTCCCGCAGAGCCAGAAGATCTCCCTTTCTAAGCAACACAAACACCGTTTGAATAGGTGGTGCTTGTCCAGTGACAACAGATAGAACAGAGCAGCCTAAGGCCCAACAGGGTTCCCAACCCGCCGCAGCTCCGGCCAGGGCTCCCGAGCGCCGCGAGGGTCGTCCCCGCTTCTTCCCCAAAAAGAGGGTATGCGCCTTCTGTGCTGAAGGGCTCTACTCCATCGACTACAAGGATGGGGTCCGCCTGCGCCGTTTCCTTTCAGACAGGGCTAGAATCCTTCCCCGTCGCCGTACTGGAACCTGCGCCAAACACCAACGTATGCTCTCCACAGCCATAAAACGTGCGCGGCACTTGGCGCTTCTTCCCTATGCGCCAAGCCACGAAATGCCCGCCTGACTATTGTCTTCAGCGGTGTCGTTAGAATGAGCCCCAAGGAGAGAGCCCCAGAAGTAAGGCCAACCCGTCGCCAGGCGCACCGCTGGCAAAAGGAGCAGCGGCGCCAGCGCATAGCCATCGTTGCGGGCATCGCAGCCCTCCTGATCATCGTGTCCATACCCTTGTACGGCTTCGTAGCCACCTTTATCTTGCCACCCAAGAAAGTGATCGCCAGGGTGAACGACACCACTTTTACAACGGGGTATTTGGTTAGGCTGTTACGAATGCAGCAGAAAGGTGCTGAAGCCACAGGTCAGAATCTAGACCTGGGTAGCATGCCCTTTCAACTGGTCAATGTCCTTACAGAGAATGAGCTGATCCGCCAGGCATCGCCTCGATACAACATCTCAGTATCCGACGAGGAGATCCAGGCCGAGGTCCGGATCAGGATCATGGGAAAACCCAAGGAGGGAGACTCTACACCTCCCGAGCAACTGGACAGGGACTTCAAGGAACGGTATCGCCAGTACCTGAATCAGATACAGCTACCAGAACAAGAACACCGACGCATAGTCCGGTGGGACCTGTCCCGGGAGAAGCTACGAGAGCTTCTGGGACAGGAGGTGCCTACAGTGCTGCCCCATATCCGCCTTTACAGCATGACCTTGCCAGACCAGCAGAAAGTAGACGAGGTCCAGCGCAAGCTGAAGCAGGGGTTCACCTTCCAGCAGTTAGCCAAGGATTTCTCTACGCTCCCCTCGGCTCAGCAGGGTGGGGATCAGGGTTGGATGCCCAAAGGCATCCTGGACACCCAGCTTGAAGAGAAGCTCTTCAAGCTGAAGAAGGGAGAGCTCACCGAGCCCATTGCCAAGCCCGAGGCAGGCTTTGACCTCTACTATGTTGAAGATGTCGCTGAGGCCCGCCCTGTGGAAGATAAGCACCGCGAGAGCTTGAAGACAAACGCCCTCCAGGAATGGGTAAACCAGGAGCGCTCCAAGAACAGGGTGGAGTTCTCTTTCGACTCAGATACCTACGCCTGGGTAGTAAAACAGCTAAAGATATCCGAGTCCCGCCGGGCCCAACCTCCCCAAAGCTGAGCCAACTCCTTCTATGATGGCTCCCGCCAGCCCACGCCGTGAGATACTAGTAAGCCTCCTAGGCCTAGGAGTAGTGGGCTCGGGGATAGCCTCCGTCCTCCAGTCAAAAAAGAGTTTGTTTGCAAGCCTTGTGGGGTGCCCATTGGTTCTCCGCCGCGCCCTCGTCCGGGACCCTGGGAAACCCCGCCTTATCCCTAACTCCTTCATCACCACCAACCCGGAGGACATACTCGGCGACAGGGCCACTGACATCGTTGTAGAGGTAATGGGTGAAGAGCACCCGGCCTTGGAATACGTCCAGCAGGCCATCAGCGCGGAGAAGCACGTAGTCACCGCCAATAAGGAGATCATGGCCAAGCACGGCCCCGACCTTTTGAAACTGGCCTCCCAGAAGGAGGTACAGCTCCTCTTTGAGGCCAGCGTGGGCGCTGGCATCCCCATAATCGCCCCTCTGCAGCGGGACCTGCTGGGCAACAACATAGCGTCCATTCGGGCCATTATCAACGGCACCACCAACTACATCCTCACAAAGATGGCCAATGAAGGCCAGGACTTTGCCACCGCCCTTCGCCAGGCCCAGGAACTGGGCTACGCCGAGGCCAATCCAGCTAACGATGTGGAGGGGCACGACGCCGCCTACAAGCTCGCCATCCTGGCTACTTTGGCCTTCCGCACAAAGGTCTACCCCTCAGACATCCACTGCGAAGGAATTACACGCTTGGCCCCCAAGGACTTCCGCTACGCTCAGGAGTTTGGCTACGCCATCAAGCTCCTGGCCATAGGGCGCAAGAGCAACGGCGCCGTTCAGGTAACGGTCTACCCTGCTCTGGTCCCCAGAGACGAGATAATTGCAAAGGTGGACGGCGTCTTTAATGCTATAGAGATTAAGGGAGACCTCTCAGGCCCAGTCCTCTTTCACGGGATGGGAGCCGGTTCCCTGCCCACCACTAGTGCCGTCCTGGGAGACGTCATCTCCATCGCAAGAAATATCGCCGCCGGAGCAAGGCCTGCCCCGTGGCTTGGTATGGACCACGGCCTCAATATCAAGCCTGTGACTCAACTCCAGACCAGGTGCTATCTTCGCCTGCTGGTGGCGGACAGGCCAGGCGTCCTGGCTCAGATTGCCCACATCCTCGGGGACCGGCAGATCAGCATAGCTTCTGTCATCCAGAAGGATGCCGACCCAAAGGAGGGCACGGCGGAGATAGTGATCATGACACACCCTTCCCTGGAAGCAGCAATCCAAGACGCCTTGGTGAGGCTTAACGAACTGGCAGTTGTCAAGAAGGTTGCAAGCTTCCTTAGGGTGGAGTCGACTTAAACGACCAGGTGTCCGGCTATTTCGGAGTCAATAGGCAGTTGGGAGGGTGCCAGATGGGCCTGTGCCTGCTAGAGCGATATCGCCATCTCCTCCCCCTCACTGACAAGACGCCCGTCATCACCTTGGGGGAAGGGCAAACGCCCCTGGTACGCTCCCGCCACATCGGCGCCCGCGCAGGATGCTCTGAGCTCTACTTTAAGCTGGAGGGGTGCAACCCCACGGGCTCCTTCAAGGACAGAGGCATGGTGATGGCCATAGCCAAAGCCCTCGAAGAGGGCTCCCAGGGCATCATGTGCGCCTCTACGGGGAACACCAGCGCCTCTGCTGCCGCCTATGGGGCCTATTGTGGCATCCAGACTATCGTGGTAATACCGGAGGGAGATGTAGCCAAAGGTAAAATGGCCCAGGCAATTGCCTACGGCGCTCACATTGTGGCAATCGACGGCAACTTCGACCAAGCCCTCAGCCTGGTCAGATCCCTCACCGACAAGCTGCCCTTCACTCTGGTCAATTCCGTAAACCGGTACCGCCTCGAAGGACAGAAAACGGCAGCCTTCGAGATTGTGGACGAACTGGGCGAGCCTCCCGACTACCTCTGTATCCCGGTGGGCAACGCCGGCAACATCACTGCCTATTGGAAGGGCTTTACCGAGTATAAGGCCAAGGGCCTCGCTTCCTTCACCCCCAGGATGATGGGCTTCCAGGCTGAGGGGGCTTCCCCCATCGTCAAAGGGCACCCCATCTCTTCCCCGAAGACAGTGGCCTCAGCTATCAGAATCGGCAACCCAGCTAGCTGGAAGGGAGCCCTGACAGCCCGAGACGAGTCCGGAGGCGCCATAGAGATCGTCACCGACGACGAAATAATCAATGCCTATAGGCTTCTTGCCCGGGAGGAGGGCATCTTCTGCGAGCCCGCCTCAGCCGCCTCGGTGGCTGGCCTATTGAAGCTGGCTGCCAAAAACCTGCCCCTTCAGGATAAGCGGACCGTCTGCGTCATCACCGGCACCGGCCTCAAGGACCCCGAGATGGCCTCCCAATTCGCTGAGACGCCTATTAAACACCTGCCGGCAGACCTGAAAACCCTTGAGGAGCACCTGCGGTCCCTGGCCAGATGACACCGTCGGGCTGGACAAAGAACAGGTCAATAGGTTATACCTAATGCTTGTCGAGAGAATGGTGTCAGACTTGACCTACACCGTCAGCAGGGAATCCTTTGAGAGCATCTCTCACCAATGGGAGCAGCTTCTGCCCCGGTGCGAGACCGAGAGCCTCTTTCTAGCCCCACTGTGGCAGCAGCACTGGTGGTCGGAGATGGGCCAGAACGAGCTGGTCATCCTGGCCTTCCGCCAGGGCCGGGACATCCTGGGCATAGCACCTCTCTCTCAAAAGGATGGGCACGTTAGCCTTCTGGGCCAGAAGGAGTTCTTCGACTATAGGGACTTCATAGCCCCCACGTCGGCCCTGGAGACCTTCCTCCACTGCTTCATCGACTTCATGCGCTCAGCAGGCTGGCAATCCCTCTCTATCCCCTCCCTGCCAGGTTGGTCACCCACCTTCAATGCCCTGCCCGGAATCGCCCGAGCCCAAGGCTTCAATGTTGAGATCAGGGATGAGGACACGGCTCCTGGCCTTCGACTTCCCTCCACCTGGGATGAATACCTCTCAGTCCTCAGCAAGAAAGACAGGCATGAGCTTCGCCGCAAGCTCCGCCGCCTCGACGAGGCCACCCCCTGGCGACACTATATCTGCAAGGATGCCTCCTCACTTCCCGCGTGCATGGCCGATTTCTTCCGCCTGATGAGGCAGAGCAGAGAGGAAAAGGACAGGTTCCTTACGCCAAGCCATGAGGCCTTCATGCTCTCCGCAGTCGGGAAACTGACCCAGGCAGGCATAGCCAATCTCTACTTCCTTGAGGTAGCCGGTGTCAGGGTAGCCTCGGCAATTTGTTTCGATTATGGCAAGACGCGGTACCTGTACAACAGCGGCTTTGATCCATCCTACGGCCATCTCAGCGTGGGCCTCCTGCTCAAGGCCCTTTGTCTCAAAGACGCCATAGAGAGCGGGATGTCCTATTTCGATTTTCTGCGGGGCAACGAGCGATACAAGTACCACCTGGGTGGCCAGGACAGGGCCATCTATGAGGTAACTGTGAGAGCCGGGGAATGATGGTCCAAAGGGTGGCAATAATCAGCGTGCATGGCTGCCCCCTCGCCCGCCTGGGGGAAAAGGACACCGGCGGCATGAATGTCTATGTCCTGGAGCTGGCCCGTGAGCTGGCCAGGCAGGGTATAACCGTAGACGTCTATACCCGTGTGCATGACCCTCAGGAGCCCCGCGTGGTCTTTCTGCAGGAGAGAGCACAGGTAATACACCTCCCGGCCGGGCCCTATGACGAGGGCAAGACCGGCATATATGGCTATCTGTCCGAGTTTCTAGACAGAATCCTCGAGTTCCAGTCGTCCCACGGCCTCAGCTATGAGATAGTACACACCCATTACTGGCTTTCGGGTCTGGTAGGCCTAGACCTGGCAGCCCGGTGGGACGTGCCCCACATCACCACATTCCACACCCTGGCGGAAGTCAAGCGCCGGGCCAGGCCTGGTGAGTATGAACCGGACCTGAGGGCCGCCATGGAGTTTCGTATCTGCCACGAGGCGGACCTCATCATAGCCTTCAGCCAGCACGAAAAGGAGTCCCTGGAGCGCTTCTACCACACAGAGCCCTCCAAGATCCGTGTGGTCCCCTGTGGTGTAGACAGCGGACGCTTCAGGCCCATGGACAGATTTGCTGCCAAGAAGGCACTGGGCCTGGAAGGCAAGAAGGTGGCCCTTTTCGTAGGGCGCATTGAGCCCCTGAAAGGGCTGGACCTTCTCCTCCAGGCAGTCGCCCAGGTGGAGGACAAGGAAGACTTGGCCGTCCTCATTGTCGGCGGTAATCCCAGAAAGGACCAGGAGCTGGAACGCCTTCACGCCACAGCCTCTTCGCTGGGCCTCGCCCAGACGACCCGCTTCACAGGGACTGTGGCCCACCAGGAGTTACCCACCTACTACAACGCAGCAGAGGTCCTAGTCCTGCCCTCCTACTACGAAAGCTTCGGACTAGTTGCCCTGGAGGCCATGGCCTGTGGCGTACCCGTCATCGCTGCCAGGGTCGGGGGCCTCCAGTACGTTGTTAGAGAGGGTGAGACCGGTTATCTCCTTGCTTGGCACTGCCCCGACATCTACGCTGAGCGCCTGGAGGTCCTCCTGAACAACGAAGACCTCAGGCAAAGCATGGGAAAAGCGGCCCGAAGCCTGGCGGCTGACCAGACATGGGGCGCTATGGCCCAGGAGTTGGCCAATGCCTATGACAGCCTACTCTTCCCAGCTCAGCCTGCCCTTTGTAAGGTCTGACGGAAACCCCCTCCTGGTGTGCCGGATCGCCGCTAGTCTCTCGCCCAATTCCCAGAAGGACCTCTTTCCTCCCATGGGCCTGATATCATATCCAGAGCACCCACATGTGAGCCTTGCAGGCCCTTCGTTCGGGAGGCCGCCTTGCTAGACCTGCACTGCCATATCCTTCCTGGGCTGGACGACGGCCCCAAGACCCTGGAAGAGTCACTGGCAATGGCCCGCTTGGCTGCCCAAGAGGGCACCCAAGTCTTAGTTGCCACGCCCCATAACCGGGATGTCTGGGAGCACGCCTCCATCGAGAAGGCCCTCTCCCTCATCCAGACCCTCAACGCAGCCTTGGTCCAGTCCGGCGTCAACATCCACATCCTCCCCGGAATGGAAAACCACCTGGAGCCAGACTTGCCCCTCAAGGCTCAAGAAGAGCAGGCCCTCTCCTTCAACGGGGGTCGCTACATCCTGGTCGAGCTCCCCTTCTTCCAATACCCTCCCTACGTGGATCAGGTGCTCTTTCAACTCCAGGTCAAGGGCTTTATCCCAGTCATCGCCCATCCGGAGCGCTGCGAGCCCATCCAGAGAAAGCCTCGCCTTTTGGTGGAGCTTGTTGAACGCGGAATGCTCTCGCAAATAACGGCCGGGAGCCTCCTGGGGTCCTTCGGCAGCCCGGTAGCGCGCTTCAGCCAGCTTCTCCTGAGCCAGGGTCTAGTCCACCTCATGGCCTCCGACGCCCACTCCTCTAAGGGGCACCGCGTCCCTCTCCTTAAGGAAGCGGTGGCAAAGGCAGCTCGAATCATCGGGCAGGAGAGGGCATTAGCCTTGGTGAACGATACACCTGCAGCTATCGTTGGCAACAAAAGCATAAGAACGGAACGTCCTGGGCCTCCTAAGCCCCCCGGGCGGGGGTGGCCTTTCTTGAGACTCAGGCGAGATAGAGGCGTCGGGCCAGCCGAAGGACAATAGTAGGCAGTGGCTCAAGAAGAAGGAAAAGCTTAGAAACCAGAAGGGCCACCACAACCCCAATGGCAGCACCGGCCAGAATATCAGACGGGTAGAAGACCCCCGCATAGACCCGGGACAACCCGTACAGGACGGCCAGTGCATAAAGGGCTGCCCCTACCCTGCGGTTCCCGCCCCAGACCCCAGTCGCGATGGCGAAGGTCAGGGCCGCTGGATTGGCTGGAAATGAGGAGTCTGTAGGCCTATAGAAGAGTAGGTCCAATTCATACTGGACGAAAGGGCGCGGCCGAAAATACACGCTGTTGATGACCTGAACTGCCAGATTGGCAATGCCCAGTGCCGTCATGGATATGCCTACGGCCCTCTGGTGTGCCTCCCGCTCTACTCTATCCCTCCCCGCAAACCAGAGACTGAATAGGACCAGGGCGAAAATGGCTGGTATGAAGTAGTCGCTCACCAGAACAGCCACAAGGCGATCCAGCCAAGGAAAATGGCCCACCCATCTGTTCAGCCAGAGAAGTACTGCTGAATCTGCCTGCGCCAACTTCTACTCACCTCTGCCACCAGACCAGAAAGGGCCTGAAGATAGGTTGCCCCATTGAGCCCATCCAAGCCTATCTCCAGAGGCTTGCCCGGCAGTCTCAACGCATTAGTCAGGGAAGAGAGGACGAGGCCGGATACCAAGGCCGCCCCAGCAGCCGCGGCAAAGACTCCTGCCTGACCATTGCCGTCCAACCCCCCTTCTGTGTCAGGGATGTTCCTCTCACCCGAGGCAAAGAACCAGGCAAACGCACCCACCGCTAGGGCTGTTCCCAACACCAACGAAAGCCGCCGCCCCGGCAGGAACATGAGACCTCCTAGTCCACTATAGGCTGCCGCCAACTGGAGGGCCCCCAGAGCAGCCACGTAGACGAGGATGAAATAGTCCGTTGCCATAAACTCAGTGACAAGCCCTCAAGGATGAGTACCGGGGCGAAGCGGGCTCTCTCCTTTCGCCATTGCAGGCCGCCGGGCAGTAGCCAGATGAGTGAGCCCCACGAGGGAAGGTAGCAGAACACTATAGCTTATCATCTGGAGTCCGGCCCCCTGGTGCCAGGCAAGAAACGGAAGGGGGGCGAAGATAGAGAAAAAGACCCAATTCATGTTCTTGGTGATGACCAGAGGTACTACCCCCAGTAGGCTGAGTGGCAGAGCGGCTGAAGGTGCCAAGACTAGAAGTGACCCCAGGGCTGTGGCTGCGCCGCGCCCCCCTCTAAAGCCCAGGAAGAAGGGCCAGTTGTGCCCCGCCACGGCGGCAACCCCAGCCAGAAGAGCACCGGCATGCCCAGGAGCCAACTCCCGCCCCAACACTACGGCGGCGGCCCCTTTCCCGATGTCCATCGCAGCCACCAGCATGCCTGGCAGAGGACCAACCTCGCGGAAGACGTTAGCAGCCCCTGGGTTGTAGTCCCCAAGTCGCCGCACATCCACACCCTTCACCATCCGCCCCACAATGTAGGCAGACGGCAAAGCGCCCAAGAAATAGCCCACAAGGGTTACCCAGAGCCACGTCATATGGCCTCTCCTACCCTAGACCCGTATCAGCTTTGGTACGGTCACTCCTGCGCACCAATGTTTGTACTTCGCGTTCCTTCCCTTGATTACGCCAAAGTACAAATCGCTCAGGGCCTTAGTTATGGTCCCTACTTGCCCATCCCCGATCAACCGATGGTCCACCTGGCCCACAGGAGTCAGATGCGCCGCCGTGCCGGTTAGAAACATCTCCTCCGCCACATACATCTCACTGCGGTCTATGCTCCTCTCCACCGTTTCAACCCCCAGCTCGTTACGCGCAAGCTGTACAACAGAGTCTCTGGTGATACCGCCAAGGATGTTGTCGGACACAGGGGGCGTAATAAGCTTTCCTCCCTTTACGAGAAACAGGTTCTCCCCTGAACCTTCAGAGACATGGCCGTCCTGGGTAAGCAGGATAGCCTCATCAAAACCAGCCAGCACCGCATCGGTCTTGGCCAGGATGCTGTTCACATAGAGCCCGCCTATCTTGAACCGCGGCGGGATCATCGTGTCTTCAATGCGCCTCCAGGGCGAGGTGCAGCACCTTATCGCCCCCTGGGTATCGATATAGGCCCCAAAGGGAATGGCCAGGAGAGCAAAAGAGTCTTCCAACTCATGGAGCTTCAAGTTGGCCACCTTTTGAGCTCCCTTGAAGGCAATGGGCCGGATATAGATGTCCTCCTGAAACCCGTTCCTTTCCACCAGCTCGATCGTGATACGGACCAGGTCGTCAGCGGTGTAGGGTAACTTGATCATCAGCATGTGGCAGCCTTCCAAAAGCCGCCTATAATGGTCAGCGGGTCGAAAAATGTAGAGCTTCCCATCGTCAGGGTTCCAGTTGCCCCGGATCCCCTCAAATATGGAGGTGCCGTAATGGAGGGCATGAGTCATTATCCCTATCTTGGCCTCCGCCAGAGGCATGAACCCACCTTCATGAAAGACCAATGGCCTACCCACTGGCATAAGACGCTCCTTTCCCTAGGAGACTGGTGTCATTATACTGAAAGGCCTTTTGGCTGCACAACATGGGAAATAGCGGCCGATACCCTTCTATGTCTTTGAAGCTCCTGGGCCAGATTATCGTGGCAGTCCTTCTCGTTGCCACCATCGCCGGAGCCGTGGCCATCCTTCTGCGCCAGGCCTCCCTCGGCCCTGTTGAGATCACCTTGTCAGCGGCAACACCCACTACCGAGATGAGCGTCTATGTTTCAGGAGCCGTAGCCCAGCCCGGTGTCTACACACTGAGACCCGGGGACCGCCTCCAGCAGGCCCTGGAAGCCGCCGGCGGTCCTCTGCCTCAGGCAGACCTGGACCGGGTCAACTTAGCCCTGAGGGTACGAGACCAGGACCATTTCTACATCCCCCGCCAGGGTGAGACCGCAACTCCGGCCCCACCTGTCCTAAGTCCTGTTCAGGCCAGAATCAACGTAAACACCGCCTCCGCGGAGGAGCTCCTGCGCCTGCCCAACATCGGCGAGACTAGGGCCCAGGCTATCGTTTCCTACCGGGAGAGCCGCGGTCCCTTCCGCACCGCTGAGGACCTGCTCAAGGTCCCCGGAATCGGCCCTACCATCCTCTCCGCCATTCGAGACCTTATCACGGTGGAATAACCTTGGTCGTCACCACCCTGGCCGGCATTTTCACAGCGGGCCTCTACCTCTCCTCTAGCTGGCAACTGCCCTCCATAGCCCTGGCCCTATTGCTCCTGGGCTCCCTTGGGGTAGGCTTCCTTTTGCATGCTCGCGGGCGGGCCTGGCTTGGCCCTCTGGCTCTGGCAGCCCTGCTTGTGGGCCTGATGAGAGGCAGTATCATCCCTTTGCCAGAGCAGCCCCTGGTCTCGACCTTCAAGGAGCAACCTGTGACCTTGGAGGGTGAGGCGGTGCAAGATGCCGAGTCCTTAGGGGCCGCCGTGTATCTTCGGGTGGCTGCCCAGAGGGTGACCACAGCCCAGGGGCGCACCCACCAGGTGTACGGTGTGGTAATGGCCACCCTCCAGGTCCCGCCAGACCTGCCGGAGAGCCTCCGGGAACCGTACGTGCGCCGAGGGGACCAGGTGAGGCTACAAGGGGTTATTGAGGAGCCTCCCGCCTTCGCCGACTTCGACTACAGGGATTTCCTCCTGCGCCAGGGTATCTACGGGATAATGTGGTATCCCGAGGCCAAGGTCTTGTCGGAAGGTAGACCCTTCCTTCTCCTGCGCTGGCTCGACGAACTGCGCTACCGACTTGGGCACTCCTTGGTGAGGGCACTACCGGAGCCCCACGCATCCCTATCCCAGGCCCTTCTCCTGGGCCTCCGCCGGGGCCTTCCCACAGACCTGCGTCAGCAGTTCATCGAGACAGGCACCTCCCACCTTCTCGCAATCTCCGGCCTCCATGTAGGCGTTCTTCTGGGAGTTCTATTGGCAGCGACACGGGCCCTCTTCGGCGGAAGACGCAGGTTCCTCCTCATCCCTCTCGTAGGCCTCTGGTCCTATGCTTTCTTAGCCGGGCTGGCCCCCCCGGTGATGAGGGCTTCCATCATGGGATCCATGCTTCTCCTGGCCACCCTTTTGGGCCGCCAGACGCGGGCCCTCCCGCCCCTGGCCCTGGCGGCGGCCCTCATGGCGGGCCTCAGCCCTGCTCTCCTTCACGACGTGTCCTTCCAACTGAGCTTTGCTGCCATGGCAGGCCTTGTGCTAGTTGGCCAGCCGATGGAGGAGTGGTGGGACAGGCGGGCCAGCTCCTGGGCTCCCTCGGACGGATGGCGTGGACGTACCCTCCGCCTGGTGAGCAGCAGCCTTGTCGCCGGTCTGGCAGCCACCATCGGCACGCTGCCTCTCATAGCCTTCTATTTCCACCGGGTCTCCCTGGTTAGCATACCTGCCACCCTTCTGGCGCTGCCAGTCCTTGCGCTCTCGTTGATAGCTGGAGCCATGACCGCGTTTCTTGGGCTTATCCACTCGAGTGTAGCCTTGCTCCCCGCCTGGACCACCTGGGCAGCTCTCTCCTACATGACCGGCGTCATCGGCGCCTTTAGCCGATTGCCTGGAATCTTGATAAACCTGGGGGACCTGGCGCCATCTCTGGTATGGGGCTACTACATCACCCTCCTGCTATTGTTCCTTGTCCTCCCCTCCATTAGGCCTTGGCTTCGCTCCACCGTTGAGAGTCTTCGAGTGTTGCCCGGTGGTTCCTTTCGTCGGACCGCGCCGGCCCTGGCCCTGGCCGCCCTTCTCCTCTGGGCCGCCTATTTCTCCCTTCCCGACGGCCGCCTCCATGTGATCTTCCTTGACGTTGGCCAAGGAGATGCCATCTTTGTGCGCCTGCCTTCGGGTCAGCAAGTCGTGATCGACGGTGGCCCCGACCCACGAAGCACCCTCTCCGCTCTCGGCAGGAGGCTGCCCTTTTGGGACCGCTCCGTGGATGTCTTGGTATTGACCCACCAGCACAGCGACCACCTAGGGGGGCTTATTGAGGTAGCCGAGAGGTACCAGGTAGGACTGGTTGTGGAGGCGCCCAGTCCGGCGCCGTCGCCTCAGCTTGTCGAGTGGCACCGTATCCTTTCGGAGAGGGGCATCCGTACTCTGGAGGCCCATGAGGGCCTGACCCTCCGGTTCCCCGACGGTGTAACCATGCAGTCCCTTCATCCTACGATAGCCCTTCTGGAAGGTACACCCTCTGATGTAGACAACAACTCCCTGGTGTTGCGCATGGAGTACGGGTCTACCAGCTTCCTCTTCACCGCCGACATATATTCCCTGGCTGAGGAATCCCTGGTTGCCAGGCAGGCGCCCCTCAAAGCCCACGTGCTCAAGGTGCCTCACCACGGGAGCGCCTCTGCCAGCTCCCGGTCCTTTCTTGAATCTGTCTCTCCCACACTGGCCGTTATCACTGCGGGCAAGGATAACCTACACGGCTTCCCCCACCCGAAGACCCTCTCTACACTTAAGGAGCTCAGCCACCCTCCCCTGGTTCTCATTACAGGCCGGGACGGCGATATCCATTTAATCAGCGATGGCAAGAAGCTACTTCTCAAGGAACCCCGGCAACCCGGGGGCCTGTCCCCATGACCCTCCAACTGTTTCCCAAACCACGCCGGGGAGGATACAAATCCGTCAACATCCTGCATATAATCTCTACTATACGGGACTTGGGAGGCTACTTTGATCCGTGTGGATGGCCGGCTCAACGACGAGTGTCGATCAGTCCGCATCACCCCAGGGTACCTGCGCTACGCTGAGGGGTCCGCCCTCATAGAGATGGGAAATACAGTAGTCCTGTGCGCCGTCACTATGGAGCCCCATGTACCCTCGTTCCTGCGGGGCGCCGGTCAGGGATGGGTCACTGCCGAGTATGCCATGCTGCCGCGGTCCACCGTGAGGCGCACTGCCAGAGCCCTGGAGCGAGGGGAGGAGAGAGGCCGCACCTACGAGATCCAGCGCCTCATCGGTCGCTCTCTGAGAGCGGTAACGGACCTCCACGGTATTGGCGAAAGGACCTTCCTAGTGGACTGCGATGTGATACAGGCCGACGGAGGTACCCGAACGGCTGCCATCACTGGAGGGTACGTGGCACTCTACCAGGCCAGCCTCAACCTGGTCCGCCAGGACATCCTGGACTCCATCCCTTTGACAGCAGGGCTGGCTGCCATAAGCGTGGGGGTGGTGGACGGCGAATACCTGCTGGACCTGTGCTACGAGGAGGACTATCGCGCCCAGGTAGACTTCAACGTCGCGATGACAGACCGCCATGAGTACGTGGAGGTCCAGGGAGCCGCAGAACAGAACCCTTACGGAAAAGCCGTCATGGAAGCCCTCCTCGCCCTGGCGGAGAAGGGCTTCACCAGGCTTTTCCAGGTCCAGAAAAGTGCTATCGCCGGGCTGTAGTTCCTACAGGCCCGCCTTTTTGGGTACGGTAAAAGGCTCTACTTCCTTAACTGGAAGTAGAGCAAACATCCTGTGCGCATGTGAAAGAACAGTTGGAGTTTTCCAGCTCGGTGCAGAGATATTTCGCCCCAGCCGATTGGTGCCCAGTCCCAGGCTCAATCGGGGAGCGCCGCCCCTAGGATACCTCTGTAGCCCCTCAGGAACTCCTCAGCTCCCACGGGGCTCTTCCCCTCTAGCTGCACCCTCCTGAGGCCCAGGAGCCCTTTACCTGTGACAACCGCTATGGGGGTCCCCGGCTCACCCCACACCGGGACCACCAGGCCTGCCGGCTTACCCTCGATAGCTGGTAGGGGCCGGGCCTCCTGAACCTTCAATAGCTTGCCCTGCCAGTAGGTGTAGCTTCCCGGCCATGGATGGTGGGCCCGCACCTGGCGCCAAAGCTGCAAAGCCTCCCGGGCAAAGTCCAACTCTCCCTCCTCTTTCGTCAGCAGACGAGTGAAGGTAGCCTGAGCGCCGTCCTGAGGTATCGGCTGGAGATCCCCTTTCTCCAGCTTCGCCAGGGCAGCCACCACGAGCCTGGCGCCTGCCACAAACAGCCTCCCCGTCAGGCTCTCAGCGGTGTCTTCATCTCGTATTTCTTCCTCCTCCTGCAAAAGTATGGGCCCTGAGTCCATACCCTCATCCATCAGGATTATCGTTACACCAGCCCTGCTGTCCCCTTCCAGGATCGCACTCGCTACCGGCGAGGCGCCACGATATTTAGGAAGGAGGGAGGGGTGGACGTTCAAACAGCCGAACGGCGGTATCTTCAGGACAGGTAGCGGGAGCAGCTTTCCGTAGGCGGCCACCACAATGGCCTGCGGAGCCAGACCTCTCAACTGGGCCTGGACCTCCTCCGCCTTCAAGGAGACGCTTTGAAAGACAGGCAGCCCCTTGGAAATAGCATAGCTCTTGATGGCCGGGGCCTCAGCCACACGCCCTCTGCCCCGAGGCTTGTCGGGCTGCGTGTACACCCCCACCACGCTATGCCCCGCTCCCAGAAGGGCCTCTAGCACAGGAATGCTAAAGGCGGGAGTTCCCATAAACACAACTTGCATGCCACCCTTAATTATAGAACTTCTCCCCGTCAAAACTGCCCCAAAAGGATGCAGCCTCCAATGTTGTGACCCCCATAGCCTGTTATGTTAACTTCTTGTTCTGTCATCTTTTGGGTCGTTGGCTTGTTTGCCGATGCTTCGCTCCGGACAAGCCCCCTCTCAGTAAACTCAGGAGGCCCTGTGGCGCGCACTGAAGCTGATATCACTTGGGAGACAGTCCTGGGAGCTCTACAGCTACAGGTCCCCGCCCATACCTTCGAAACCATGCTCAAGGGGAGCCGCGGCCTGGAGATGGCCGCTGGCCATCTCATAGTAGGCATTCCTAACCCTTTCATCGCCGAATGGCTCGAGAAACGCCTCTACGGGGTGATCCAGAAGACAGCCGCAGGAGTACTCAAGGGGCCGGTAGACGTCCAGTTCAGCACAGGCCCAGCGTTGCCATCGGAAAGCTCCCCTGAACCTCGTTTCTACTCCAAGAAGGCGAATGGGTACCCCAACGGTGCGTCCCTAAATCCCAAGTACACCTTTGACACCTTTCTGGTTGGGGAATGCAACGGCCTCGCTCATGCCGCCACTCTGGCCGCGGCAGAGCGCCCAGGGAAAGGTTATAACCCTCTCTTCCTCTGCAGCGGTGTAGGCCTGGGCAAGACCCACCTCCTCCAGGCCATCGCCCATAAGGTGAGGGAGAGCAACATCAACTTCCGGTACGTTACTGGAGAGCAGTTCACCAACGAGTTCCTCCAGTCCCTGCGGGAAGGTCAGGCGGATCGCTTTAGAGAGCGGTACAGGACCCTGGACATGCTGCTACTAGATGATGTCCATTTTCTCATCGGCAAGGAGCAGACCCAAGAGGGATTCTTCCACACCTTCAATGAGCTCCACAATCGGGGAAGCCAGATAGTCCTCACCTGCGACCGGCTCCCCAAGGAGCTCGGCCCCTTAGAGGACCGCTTACGCTCCCGCTTCCAATGGGGGCTGATAGCTGATCTCCAGCCCCCGGCCCTGGAGATGCGCCTCGCCATCCTCAAGGTCAAACTGGAAAGGTCAGGCATACGTCTCTCCGAGGCCATTCTAGAACTCATCGCCAAGCGCGTGAGCACCAACGTGCGGGAACTAGAAGGTGCCCTCAACCGGCTGGTGGCCCTCGTCGAACTCACAGGTCAGCCGGTTGCCATAGAACAGGCAGAAAGGCTCCTTGCCGACTTCTGCACCTCGAGGCCCCTATCCTCAGTGGGGGCCGAAAAGGTTCTCTCTCTCGTAGCTCAACGCTACAGCGTGAGCCCAGAAGGGATAAAGGGGAAGGACATGACCAGGAACGTCTCCCGTGCCCGCCGGGTCACCATCTACCTCTTACACGACTACCTGGGGCATTCACTCGTTGAGATAGGACGCCTCCTGGGAGGGAGGGACCGCTCAACTATCCATCACGCCCTGAGGAAGATCGCTCTGGAAATGGCACCTCTCTCCCAGTTCCAGGATGAGATACGACAAGCTCGCGAAGAGTTGGACACGCTGCGCCGCTCCGCTTGATACGTGAGCCAACCCTATTCTGTCTCCCCGCAACAACAGCCCAACTCCAACTTTCCTCTCCCCCTCGGCTTGCACAAATTCCCAACGCTCGGTAAACCCTCTTTCAACAGGCCTTCTCGCTTCGTCTCATTGCATTCAACCTGTTCACTCGTATATTAACTACTATTGTTACCATGTTAGAATTACCTACATATGATTGATGTAGTAGATATACGTGTGCAAGGTGGAGCCGGAGGAAATGGGTGTATCAGCTTTCGGCGGGAGAGGTATCTGCCGCGGGGTGGTCCCAATGGAGGTGATGGAGGTAGTGGTGGTGCTGTCTATATTGTTGGGGACTCTTCTCTTGTAGGTATGGACTGGTTCCTGTATAAGAAGGAGTACGCTGCAGGCCGTGGTGGTCATGGAAGCAGCAATCGGAAAACGGGAAGAAGGGGTGAGGATTTGGTGCTTGGAGTGCCTCTTGGTACCTGTCTATATCAGAAGAGAGATGAGGCTCGTGTGCTTTTGGCAGAGGTGCTCCAGGGTGGGCAGAAGGTGCTGGTAGCTAGAGGTGGAGATGGTGGGAAAGGCAATGCGCGGTTTGCCAGTTCTACTCTGCGTGCGCCTCGCTTAGCGGAGAAGGGAGATGAAGGAGAGCAGGCTCCTCTTACATTAGAGCTCAGGCTCCCCTGCGATGTTGCTATTATAGGGCCGCCGAATAGTGGTAAGTCTAGTCTTCTCACCACCGTCTCCGGTGCACGGCCAAAGATCGCAGAGTTCCCCTTCTCCACCAAGGAGCCGGTTCTTGGTGTTGTTGAGATAGGGTACAGGTCTATCACCTTTGCTGAGCTTCCCCCCCTAGTCGAAGGAGCTCATGAGGGTCATGGTTTGGGCAATCAATTCCTGCGGCACGCTGAAAGGGCTAAAGCCATCCTTCTCCTGTTAGATGGCTCCTCCCAGGACCTACTCTTAGACTATGACACTCTTCTGGCAGAGCTAGGGCTCTATAGCCAGGACCTGTTAAAGAAGACCCAGCTGGTAGCTATCAACAAGCGGGACCTCCTCTCAGACCCTGAGAAGCTACACTCTGTGGAAGAGGCCTTCCGTCTTCAGGGAGTAAAGCCCATCTTCGTTTCCGTTCTTACGGGGGAGGGCATACCGGAGTTACTGGCACAGGTTGCAAAAGAGCTCCCTAAGGGAAAAGAGGCCTCCCCTTCTGACAAAGAGCCGGCTAGACCACCCATCATCAGGCTACTCCTGTCCGAGAGAGTTGCTGTCAAGAGAGATGGTGATACCTTTGCTGTGAACTTCAGGCCAGTAGAGCGTCTGGCCGCCCTGGCAAACCTGAGGGACCGACGCGTCCGCCTCCAGCTCCGTCAACAGTTGGACCGAGTCGGTATCAGCAAGCAGTTGCTGGCTCAGGGTGTCAAACCAGGGGACAGGGTCCGCATCGGCCAGGTGGAGATCATATGGGAGTAGGGAGGACTTCCTCTTATCGTCTGGGAGTCCTGGGCGGCACCTTCGACCCTGTCCACATGGGCCACCTCATCATCGCTGAGGAGGCCCGCTGTCAGTTGTCCCTCTCCGAGGTGCTTTTTGTGCCTACCGGCCAGCCCTACATGAAAACCCAGCACACAATCTCACCAGGCCACCACCGTCTCGAGATGGTGAAGCTGGCCACAGATAGTAACCCCTATTTCAAGGTCACAGATATGGAGCTGCGGAGACCTGGCCCGTCCTACACCGTTGACACGCTGGAAGCGCTGGTTCGAGAGTACCCGTCGGCTACAACTATATTCCTTATCCTGGGCCTGGACTCCCTCGGCCAGTTCCACCGCTGGCAATGCCCCCGAAGAATACTTGAACTCTGCTCCCTAGTGGCGGTCCAGCGCCCCGGGGTCGGCGCCTATAATCCTGCCGTTCTGGAAAGGGAGTTGCCAGGGGCTTCCCAGAGGGTTGTCCTCCTTCAAGGCCCCTCCATAGGCGTGAGCGGCACAGACATAAGGAAGAGGGTGGCAAAGGGCCTATCCATTAAATATTGGGTCCCTGACCGGGTGGACGAGTACATACGACAGCATCGTCTGTACCAAGGAGGGGCAGACCATGGATAGGGAAAACGGGAATTGCTGCATGTCGCCCCGGAGCACCTAATGGTCTCACTGGAGGTTCTTGACCCGGTGGCGGAAGCCAACAAATCCTCAGTGAGGTTCAGCAGCGATAACACGACTCCTACGAAAGCGAAGAAACTGGAGGTATTCCCATAAGTGCTCCCATTCCTCTTCTGTTACCTCCAGCGTGCGAGGATGCCTTGCGGCAGAAGAAGTTAGGGTTCCTTCCCAGGGGAGGGTGAGCAGGCCTGCCCTTATATGCAGTTCGCTTGGGTGAATACCTAGGGGACCGCTTAGAGCCCTGATCGTTCGGTCAGTTGGCGTCTTCTTTCCTGTTTCTAATTGCGACAGGTAAGGAGCCGATATACCGGCTCGATAAGCCAGCTCAGTTACGGTGTACCCTTGCTCTTCACGCAATGTAGCGAGATGGCGGCCAAACTCTGAAAGCCGAGGCTTGGTCGGACGCATAACATTATTGTAAATTTTAGCAAAAAACTCGTCAAGATGTCGTCAAGATGTTCGAACAAATCCCTTGACAATCCCTTGACATGTCTCACATATTTGTTTACTTTTAGTTAAGCAATACTAGAAGGTTGCGCGAGAGTATGCTCTTGAGTAAAACGAATAGAAGTGGTAGCATGAAAACCCGTGCTGAGGCATTCTTTTTCTATTGTAGAGCTATATGACGGGAGGGAAATCCGTGCGGGATATCAGCATGCTGCTGCACCGAGCTAAAGAGCTCATGGTAGAGTCGGGGGCTCTTCTCACGGGCAACTTTACATTGTCATCTGGCAAGCAGTCCCACTATTACATTGACAGTAAGATGTTCACTCTTACACCTGAGGGAAGCGAATTGGCAGGGGAGATCATTTTTGCCCTCCTTGCGAAGACAGATGTTGAAGCGGTAGGAGGCATGGCCCACTCGGCCATCCCTATTATAACTATGGTTACGAATCTAAGTTACCGAAATGGGAAGCCTCTTCCAGGGTTCTATGTACGTGAAGAGCAAAAGGAACACGGCACGCGTAAAAGCATTGAAGGATGCTTACCCAGGAAAAAGGGCGCTAAGGTGGCGGTCATAGACGATGTGATAACCACAGGCGGTTCGGTGAGGAAGGCTGTGGGCGCGGTAGAGGAAGCTGGTTACGTGGTCAGCAAGGTCATTGCTCTCCTGGAGCGTCACGAAGGTGGGGCTGACAACCTCCGGAAGAAATTTGATTTCACCTCCGTCTTTGCTACGGATGAGCTAGGCGATCTCTACATTAGTTTGCCCGGCTTGGAAGAGCTGCGCAGTAGGCCTCTTGTGAGCGCTCCTGCCAAGTAGCTGAACACTCCCAGCATTTTCGTTCATTGAAGGCCGCCGGCAGGGAGGGTCCGACGAGCTCCGAAAGAGGGGTTATCCCTTCTTCAGTTTGCTAGAGGCCACTTCTGAAGGAGAGATCGCCGTTTCCGGCTCTTGAGTCCCCAGAACGGGCGGCGCACCTGCCCGGCTAGATGTCCAGATTGCGCACCTGCTTGGCATAGAGAGAGATGAAGTTCCTGCGAGGCTCCACCTCGTCTCCCATCAGGACGGTGAAGATCCTGTCTGCCTCGTGAGCGTCCTCCACCGTCACCTGGAGGATGGTCCTGGTGGCCGGGTTCATAGTGGTCTCCCAGAGCTGCTCCGGGTTCATCTCTCCCAGGCCCTTGTACCGCTGTACTGCTAGGCCCTTCCGGCCTTCCAGCCTCTTCAAGCCATCCATCTGCTGGCTCTCTGAATAGCTATAAAGGACCTCCTTGCCCGCCTGAATGCGGTACAAGGGAGGCTGAGCGATAAAGAGGTGCCCCGCCCCGATGAGGGATCCCATGTTGCGGAAGAAGAAGGTAAGTAGGAGAGTGCGGATGTGGGAGCCATCTACATCCGCGTCCGTCATGATGATGATCCGGTGGTATCGTATCTTGTCCAGGTTGAAGTCCTCCCCTATGCCACCACCGATGGCTGTCACCAGGGCCCGGATCTCCTCGTGGGCGAGCACCTTGTCGGGCCGTGCCTTCTCCACATTGAGGATCTTGCCCTTGATGGGAAGGATGGCCTGAAAGCTACGGTCCCTCCCCATTTTTGCAGAGCCCCCGGCCGACTCGCCCTCCACGATGTACACCTCGCACTTGCTCGGGTCCCTCTCGGAGCAGTCGGCCAGCTTCCCCGGCAGGCTGGCCCCGTCCAGGGCGTTTTTGCGGATCACCATCTCCCGGGCCTTGCGGGCCGCGTCCCGGGCCTTCTGGGTTGTCAGGCACTTCTCTATGATTCGCCGTGCCTCTTGTGAGTGGTCTTCCAGGTAGATGGTTAGCCCCTCGGCCACCACGGACTCCACTATCCCCCTTACCTCCGCGTTGCCCAGGCGGGTCTTGGTCTGGCCCTCAAACTGGGGATCCGTCACCTTCACTGATATGACAGCTGTGAGCCCTTCCCTCACGTCCTCTCCTGACAAGTTGGGCTGGTCCTCTTTTATCAGCTTCTGCTTACGCACATAGTCATTCAAGGCGCGCGTGAGAGCCGACCGGAAGCCCGTCAGGTGTGTTCCCCCGTCCACAGTGTTTATGGAGTTGACAAAGGAGTAGATCGTCTCTGAGTAGGAGTCGTTGTACTGAAGGGCGCACTCTACAAAGGTGGCGTCTGCCTGTTCGAGTATATAAATGGGCGGATGCAGGACTTGCTTGGTGCTGTTAAGATGGCCGACGAAGCTGACGATGCCCCCTTCAAAGAGGAAGGTCCTTTCGTCTGTATGCCAGTGGCTTACAAAGGAGACCTCGAGGCCTTTGTTGAGGTAGGCAATCTCCCGGAACCGCTGGCACAGCTCCTCAAAGCTGTAGTCCAACTGGCCGAATATCTCTTTGTCAGGCAAGAAAGAGACGGTGGTCCCTGAGCCTTCACTGGGGCCCACCTCCACGACCGTAGTGACAGCGTGTCCTTGCCTATACTCCTGCCTGTACAACTTCCCGCCCCGCCGTACCTCCACCTTGAGCCACTCGGACAGGAAGTTGACTACTGAGGCGCCCACCCCGTGCAGGCCTCCTGCAACCTTGTAGGATTGCCCCCCGAACTTGCCACCGGCGTGAAGGATGGTCAGCACGGTCTCCAGGGCGGACTTACCAGTCTGAGGGTGGGTCTCCACGGGGATGCCGCGGCCGTTGTCCTCTACCCGGACGGAGCCATCGGCCTCCAGAGTGACCGCTACCCGGTCACAGAAGCCAGCCATGGCCTCGTCCACGCTGTTGTCTACGATCTCGTGGACAAGGTGGTGGAGCCCGTGGCGGTCGGTGCTCCCTATGTACATGCCGGGGCGTCTTCGCACCGCCTGGGGGCCCTCGAGGACCTGGATGTCTTTGGCCGTGTAGCCTTCCAAGTCAGCCTGCTTGATGATCATTTCGATCTACCTTTCTCTGAGGAGCAGGTCAAAAAACCCGCCCCGTGTTTCCTAGGAACGCTTTCTCTTTGGTAAGAAGGAGCGGTTGCACAATGCCCATGCTGAGGGGAACTCTTCGCTCCCAGCGCCTATTGGGCGCGGCGCCCGCAGGGCCCTACCACTCTTTTCTTTGCGCTAACGATATTTTACAAAATATTAGAATATTCCGCAAATCGGTAAAGTCACCCAACTGGCAGATGAAACCCTAGCAGGCTGCTGAAAAAGGGGAGTGCAGATCCCGACAAGTCGGGATTGGCGGGGGTCTGGGGGACAGGGAGATGGTCGAAGGGGTTTTTCATTACCCTGCTAGGTGTATACGGCGATGACTACTGCATCAGACGGGTTGCCGATGTCGAAGAAGAGGACTGCGCAAGACCGCCCTGAGGTCATCTCCCCTGAAGGGATGTTCCTGGCCACCGGCACCCCTGATAGCCACGCAGAGAGGCTCCCTGCTACCTGGATAGTGGCCTTGTAGGAGGCGGGATCAAAGCCTTTAACGGTGCCCTTTCGTATCTCCAAGCCTCCTACACCTTTCCCAGCCTGATCTGCTGCACGTATCTGCTTCGTGGCACAGCCTCGTATTGCAACTGGAGCTCTAGGACTCGCCGGCGGGCTCCGCTCAGGGCAGCTAGGCCGTCCGTGATGGTGATCACGTCATAAAGCTCTTGGCCGCAGTTGGGATGGACCGTTACTTGCCCGCCGAGGGCTTTCCACCCTTCCTTGGTCAGGGTTCCCTCTGCTCTCTCTTGAAGGGACGACAGAGTATCCAGGTTAAGGTCGTTGATCTGGAGCAGGCGGTCATAGACCTGGTCCACCTCATCCCAGGCAAAGACCTCGACCATACCCGCTCGTCCGTAGGCCTGGACTCGGTTTACTTCCAAGGCTTGAGACAGGTAGCGCGCTTCCAATATAGGATGGTCAGTGCCGAAGGAGTAGTCGCTGGCGTCGCCGCCCTGAGGATACTTGATGAGGCCCTGCCTGCCACGGAAGAAGAGGACGTCCGGCACCATGTTCAGCAGGCGCGTCACTGCCTCGCTTCCCCTTTCCTTGGGCTGGACGGTGAACTCGGGCTTGAGGGTGGTGATGGTGGAGCTGGTGGCAATCGTAATCAGATCAAGGCCCGCCTGGGACACCAGGAATCTGATCAAATCCAGAACACTCGTGTTTCCGCTAGACCAGGAGTACTGCCTACGTGCTCGCCACGCCCTCAGTAAGAGCCAGCCGTCCTCGGCGTGAACTCTCAACAGGCTGCGGCCCCCACCGGTGATGTGCTCCCACCCGGTAATCCAGAAGGCAGGCCCAGAAGAGATTTCGCTCCCTGCCCCTGTCCTATAGCCGGGGCTGATCCGAGTTTCCGAGCCCTTGTGGAGCGCCTTGGCACTCCCGCTGCCAGGACTATTGTAAAGACCGTGGTCGTTGCGGAGGGTCACCGTGGCGCGCGCTCCCTGGGGGCCCTCCTCCAGTCGAAGGTCCACCACGTCGGCTGTCACATCGATAGGGCTGCCGGAGAGGTCCCCTCGCCAGACCCGGAATGGGGTAGAAAGCCACAGGTTGCCGCCGCCCTGTGCGAGGGCCATGCCGTAGCTGGTGGAGAGGTTGAAGGGGCTGGCCTCCCGCCAATGGCTGTCGCTGAAGCTGGTGCCAGGAAGGGTGTGGGCAAGAAGGGCCCGGCTGTAGGAGGCCGTACCTCCGTACTTCTCCACGAAGGAACACCGGAACACATCTGGGTACGTGATAAAGGGTGTATGAAACTCCACTAAGGAGTCTGTTTCTGCTTTGGCAATCTCCTTCAGGCCTGACCAGGTCTCGGGGCTCTGGCTGGCGCCGTCGCCGTAAATGCAGGTCCAGGCCCTGTTGGCCGTCGAGTCCCTCCCCGTGACCATCAGGTTCCAGTCCCCCTGGTAGACGCAGGCGATGCCCGTTATGGAGGCTAGGGAGTGGGGCCAGCTTGAGGGTGTGGACCAGACCCCGCTGATCCTTCTGGTCACGTATACCCAGGGGGTGGAGCTTACATAAAACAAAGCCAGGGCGGAGCTGTTGCTTTCGGCGGCCGCCAGCCATTTCACCTGGTCCACTGAAGGCAGGAGCACCAGGTCTGGGCCTGTCCAGGTGGCGCCGTAGTCGTTGCTTTGCCTCAGGTAAAGGCTCTTGTTGTCCACGGAGTCAACGAAGAAGAGGTACACTTTGCTCCCGCGGCTGCATAGGGCGATGCCGGCCTGGGCGCTGACGTTGTTCAGGAAGGTCCAGCTACTGAAGTTGGACCCGGGCCCTGGGTTCGGCACCCGCTGAACATAGAGGGCGCCAGTGCCCGGATTCACCCTGGCCCTCACGAGGGAGCCGTCACCGGCCACAGTGGAGGCGTGATAGAAGTCTGGCTCCGAACCTGAGTAGAGCTGTTCGAAGATGGGCCTGGCCACCCCTGCTACCATGTCCAGCACCTCCACCTTCACATAGGGCGTGCCGGAGCTACTCTTCTGCGCAGCCGCCAGTGTAGAGGAGAGGCTCCTCAACTAGGGCCCCCAGTCAGTGGTCTGGCTGGCCTTAGGGACCGATGGGGCGTACAGGCGCCGGGTGCGCGCCATATTGTTGGCTCCCAGCCTGCCCAGTGCCTTTTGGAATTGGGCCAACCTGTCCCTTCCCCATGAAAGATAGTTGCGCCACGTCTCGGACCCTCCTACGTTGACCCTGTTGGTGGCGAAGCTGGACCACTCCAGGGCCGCGTAGGCGGCTGCACCTAGGGCTGCCAGGTCCTCCAGGTGGGCGGGTATGGTGGAGGAGGTCGCATCGAGGGTATGGCCCTTTCGGCAGTACAGCCGCACCTGCGCTCCTCCTGCGGGCACGCTGTCCACCAGGAGGGTCAACGTGTTGGCCCATTTGCTGAAACGCACAAAGGAGGGTGGGTACTTCCCGGTCGGATATTCGACAGCCTCTACGTCGATAAGACCCGTGATGGATGATAGGGACAGGTCGCGGCTGCCCGCGGTTGCGCTCAAGGCAACGGCAACCTCCAACGGTATGGCCAGGCTCAGGTCAGTCACTGCGTGGCCAATGTGGCGTTCCAGCTCCCCGTCGGTCCACCGGTAGTTGGCTGCGTCTTCGTCGTGGAGGTCCCGACGCACGCGGCTCCGCATATCTGAAAGGTTCATCTCTCCTCCTGTCGCAGCGCGGGCGAGCTCTCTTTCGACACCTCGTTGCTTTGCTCCCTTTGGCCGTCAGGAAGGATAAGGCCGGTACTAATATCAACGGTGACCCTTTCCCCCAGGAGGCCGTACCGCCGTTCCATATCTAGAAGCAGCTCCTCCATCTCCTGCTGGGCTAGCTGGGCCCTGAGAGACAGGCGCTTCGCCCTTTGCTGCGCCTGTCTCAGCAGATACAGGTCCCGCGGAGCCAGGCGTCCGGGTCTTAGACAAGGCCTTGCCATTGCTTCAGCTCAGCTTTAGCTCAAGATGTAGTCAGCGCCCAGGGAGAAAGAGGTGCCAGAGAAGCCCGGCAGTTTCAGATAGATAACAGACCCCCTGGCATCTACCACCAGGGAGTAGCGGCCTGTGGTGGAGAGCCTCTGGGAGGCGCCTCCAAACCATTTGCTCTGGCGAGAGTTCCAGAACAGCACCTGGACGTCCACATAGTTGAACCCAGTGCCTGTGACCTCAATGTCGAAGCGGCAGTACTCGTATCCGCCGCAGTCCACCGCGCCCGCGGTGCCTGCTGGGTCTGAGGCGTCTACTGTAGTGACACCGGTGCGGTGTGCCGCCGAGGTCAGGCTTTCGAAGACGGGTCCCTTGGGCAACCCATTGGCATCAATACGGACGTTTGCCATGGTCTTCTACCTTTCGTGAGGGAGTCTAAGGGTCTCCTTAGTCGCGCACTCCTGTCAGCTTGGCCAGCTTCGGGGAGCTGAAGACGGCTATGGACACGTACCACTTGACGCGGACGCGGGAGGCGTCCTTGGCTTCCAGGCTTCCTACCCGCTCCACCTGAAGGCCGCCTGGGCTGGTGACGCCCGTTACTGCCCCCTCGCCGACCTGGAGGGCGTAGATAGTGGAGCAATCGCTGCTGGTGCCCACCGTCTTGTTGTCGGGGATGTAGTCATTGGCGCCAATGGGTATGGCGTCGTAGTACTCCACCATCTGTCCCAACTGGTTCCTATCTGCCACCAGGAGGCCTGAGCCGGTGGCGCGGCTAAGGGCTGTAAGCTTCCGGCGAGAGCGGCGGCTCATGAGGAGCATGTGGGGCTTGCCGCCCTTTATCTTGTCAACAAGCTCGTCCAGCTTGTCCAACGTGAGGGTCCCTCCGTTGGCCCCCATGGAGACGGTCTGTCCTGACGTGGTCAGCTTATCTATCCCGTCGAAGCTCTTGGCATCGCTCGCCGTGTCCCCGCTCACAAAGGTGTCATCAAACTTGGTCTGGACGGCCTTGGCCTTGAGCTGTACAACAGCAGCCTCCAGGTCCTGGAGGTTGGAGCGGGTGGCTTTGAGGAAGTTGTCTATGTCGGCGTCGCCGCCCAGGATCTTCAGGGTCGCCGTCACCTGGGTGAAAGTCGGTGTAGACTCGGTCCACGCATCGCCTATATCGAAGAAAGAGGCTGTTGGCGCCACGTTCTCCTGGTTGTAGGTGAGGCCGTTGCCAACAATCTCGATGAAAGGCAGTACCTGCAGGACCGGGCTCTCCTGGATTATGGTTTCGATGACGCCCGTGAGGAGGACGTCATTGGAGAGCTTCGCTGCCTCAGCCAGAGTCAGTGCCATCGGTGTAGACCTCCTGTGGAGAAATCGACCAAGATAATAGAACGTATGTGCTTATAGGCGCAAGGGCTTCTTGTCATCCAGGAGAGGGCAAATGGCTAGTTTTGTAGGCTGGAAACGGCAGGTCTAGGCAATGGAACTCACGTCAGGGCGGGGCTTTCCACCTCATGGCCACCGGAATTTCTCGAGCTGAGCACCCCCGACTCCCTGCTCCACCAGTGCTTCTACCGTCAGGGCCTTTTCCAGCACCTCAATCTCAGACTGGCTGGTCTCAGTGGCCGGATGCTTGGGAACAAATAGGCTGCAGCAGTCCTGATCCGGAATGATTGAGATGGGATATGTACCGAGGCGTCTCGCCTCTCTCACGATCTCCTCTTTATCCATAGAGACCAGTGGCCGGAAAACAGGCATCTGACAGGCAGCCCCGATGGTGACCATGTTTTCCAGGGTCTGGGAGCTCACCTGGCCAAGGCTTTCCCCCGTTATCAGCCCCTTTGCTCTCTCTCGACGTGCGATGGCCTCAGCGATGCGGAACATGAACCGCCGATAGACCACCACCCGGTACCGCGGCGGCACGCTCAGGATGACCTGTTTTTGGATCTCGGCGAAGGGAACCAGGTAGAGCTTGGAGGTGTACTGATATCGGGTCAGCAGCTCAACCAGCTCCCTGGCTTTCTCTCGCGAGGTCCCTTCCACCAGAGGGAAGCTATGGAAGTGAACAAACTCCACCTTGACGCCTCGTTTCATCATACGCCACGCCGCCACGGGAGAGTCCAGCCCCCCTGAAAGCAGGCAGACCATCTTGCCAGTGGCCCCTATGGGAAGGCCACCGAGGCCGTCCACCTCCTCCGTGTAGACAAAAGCCTCCCTGGGGAGAATATGCACAAAGACCGTCACGTCCGCATGTTCCAGGTCGACCCGTGCATGAAACCGCTCCTTCAGCATCCCGCCAAGCCTCTCGTTTACCTGGACCGATGTGAGGGGGAAGGCCTTGTCCCCACGACGCGTGTTCACCCTGAAGGACGAGAAAGTGCGACCGTTCAACTCCTGGACTGCCGCAGCCTTCATCTCCTCTAGATCCAGGCGGACGCGAGAGGCGGGGTGAAACTTCACTACTCCGCAGACCCGCCGGAGCCGCTCTTCAACCTCTGGCCAGAGGTCTCCCTGCGGCAGGCGCAGCAGCAGGGCCAGGGGATAGCGGTGGATCACCTCTACGGCCAGACCGTCCAGGGCCCTCTCCAGGTTGGCAAAGACGAGCCGGGTGAAGAAGGGGCGATTCTGCCCTTTGAGGGCGACATCTGGGCTGACGCTTACGTAGACGTATCTATCCATGGTTATCCTTTCAGGAACTCCAGGGCCAGCCGGCAGCACAGAGACCCCTTAGACAGGCCCTCCTCCAGGGCCTCTCCCGTGTCCCACCGCCACGCTTCGTAGAGAGTCTTATCTTCCTGACTCCCTGAGGACCCCGGTAACACAGGCTCCACAGTTAGCAACCCCAGGAAGAGGGCCATCTCTAGAGTGTGGGCTCCCCGATCCTGCTGCCCCCTGGCGACGACACCCTCAAGTGATACCGGCACGCCCAGCTTCTCTAGTCCCACCCTTGAGGCAGCCGCCATCTCCGTTTCGTCCTCGCCTACTGTAGCAGCAGGGAGACCCCAGACGCCAGGAAGCTCCTGATCGGTCTGGGGCCGCTTCACCAGCAGGAGATGGGAGCCCTCATGGGCCAGAAGGAGTAGTGAAACAGCTCTCACCCTCTTCACGTGTTTTTCCCATTATGCTCTATTATTATCGCTCCAAGGGGCGATAAAATGAACTTGTGGTCCAGCGGCAAGTGGTGACAGCCTTCCTTGAGCACCAAGGGCAAATCCTGCTTCTCAAGCGAAGCCAGCGGGTAGGCACCTTCCGTGGCCGCTGGGCGGGTGTCAGCGGAGGCATACCTGAGGGCGTGCGTCCCCTTTCCCAGGCCCTCAGAGAGATTGAGGAGGAGGTGGGCCTTCCTGAACTCCAGGTGGAGCTGCTTCGCTCTGGGGACCCCGTCGTGGTCACTGATGAGGAGGACCATCAATGGCTGGTACACCCTTTCCTCTTCAGGATAGGTGATCCCTCCCAGGTCCTGCTAGACTGGGAGCACACCGAGTCCCGCTGGGTGAAGCCTGAAGAGATAGCTCGGTTCCATACTGTGCCTGGACTCAAGCAGACGTGGGACCAGCTCTGGAAGACATAGAGGTTCTCCTGGAGAGGGTGCGCACCGATCGGATCGAGGGTGCCACCGCCCTGGCACGTCTTGCCCTGCGCGTCCTTCGATTGGCTGCCCGGTCCGCGATGTCGCAGGCGAAGCTCATTTCCCTGGCCCAGCAGCTCATGGGTATGAGGCCGTCCATGGCACCCATAAGAAATATCGCCTTCCTCTTTGTTCAGGGGCTCGAGGTAGGTACGTCTCCCTTCCTGCTGTGTCACCAGCTTCAGGAGCGTTTGGAGCAGGCCATGAACATGACTGCTCTGACCGCCCTTTCCATTATCCCCTTGGGTGCCAGAGTGATCACCTGCAGCTACAGCTCCTACGTGGTCAACGCCCTTGCCAAGGCCGCTGCCTCTGGCCGGGATATCCAGGCTCTCGTTCTGCAGTCCATGGTCGGCCCTGTGGCCTACGGGGAGAGGCTGTACCACGAGCTGTCGCAACGAGGCGTGATGGCTGAGCTTGTCTCCGATGGGACCCTCCCTGGGAGAGGGCCCGACGCCGACCTGGCCGTGGTGGGCATGGATCGCCTTCACCCAGACGGCTCTCTGATCAACGGGACCCCGTCCCTCCAGTTAGCCCGGACGGTAAAGGGCCACCTTCCCTTCTACGCCTTGGGGGACACCCTACGCCTGGGGGTACCTCTGCCCACGGAGGAAGGCTTCGACCTGGTGCCACCCGACCTGGTCTCAGCCTTCATTCTAGAGGAGGAGGTCCTGCGGCCCCAGGACGTGGCTAGCCTTCCCCACTGGCGACAGTGGGGCCTGGTCTGAGCTGGAGGGCTGCTCTTTGAAGCCCCTACTGCCCCAGGTAGGCTATCGCTTCCACCTCTATTAGGAACTCCCTCATCGCCAGACTAGGAATTACGGCCAGCGTGCTGGAAGGGGGGTTTGCAGGGAACTGCTTTGTTATGATGCCCCGGTACTGCCACAGGTCCGACTGGCTTATTATGTAGACGTTGATTTTGATCACATCTCCCTTTGTCGCCCCAGCAGCAGCCAGCACCCTATCCAGGTTACGAAAGGCCTGTTCCGCCTGAGAGGCAAAGTTGTCTTTGCCGACCAGATTGCCTTTCTCGTCCAGGGCCACCTGGCCCGCCACGAAAACATACTGTCCTGCCTTGACCGCATGAGAGTAGCCCCTGGGTTCGTGAACGTCCTTGGGGCGTATTATTTCTTTGGGCATACATAGCTCCTTACGTTTGGGTGGGAATCTCCTGGTCGATGGGCCGACGCCTCTTGTAGGTACTACTTGCCTACGTATGCAATGACTTCGATCTCGATAAGGAACTCCCGGAGGGCAAGGCAAGGTATGACGGCCAGAGTTGAGGCCGGCGGGTCTCCAGTGAAGTACCTGTTGCGCACCTCCCGGAGCTCCGGTATCGTGGAGTAACTGGTCAGGTAGACATTCGTCTTGACCACGTCTTTGAAGGTGGCTCCCGCCGAGGTCAGGCATCTCTGGAGGTTCTGGAATACCTGCTCTGCCTGGGCCTTGAAGTCGTCCTTGCCCACCACGTTCCCCTGCTCGTCCCGCGCCACCTGACCGGCTATGTAGACGAAGTCCCCCGCTCGTACCACATGAGTGTATCCGGTGGGCTGGGCTATTCCCTTGGGGTTTTTGAACTGGGCTGGCATGGAATACCTCCTTTGATTTTTGGCCGTCACACCATTCCTGGCACCACGGCCGCCGCTATTATATTCCTTCCCGTTTGATCCAGCATGGTTGAGAACATCCTGCAACTGCTGATCCATATGCTCACCTATCCTTGACACCGGGCGCTAGGCCCCCTAGCATTCTTCCTGGCTGGAGCGATGAAGCGTGGTAGCTAACTCTTGGCTGATTAGAGCGAGCCAGCTCGAAATGAGATCCCCTTGACGGAATCGGTAAGTCTCTCTCTCACACCCAAGGAGCTGCGTCTCCATTTCCGGCGCGGCGGATGGGGGCGACCAACCGCTGGTCTGGCCTCCGGATATGTCCAGGCCAACCTGGCGATCCTCCCGCGCGCTCAGGCGTTCGACTTCCTCCTCTTCTGCCAGCGCAATCCGCGTCCGTGTCCCCTCATCGAGGTTCTGGAGGCGGGTGTATTCGAACCCGCCATAACGGCTCCCGGCGCCGATATACGCACTGACCTGCCCCGCTACCGAATATACCAGGACGGCGCCTTGGTGGCGGAGGTCCCGGATATCATGGAGCATTGGCGTGACGATCTGGTCTCCTTTCTCCTGGGATGCAGCTTCACCTTTGAGGCGGCTCTGGCCTCCGCGGGGATGCCCCCTCGCCATGTGGAGGAGGGCAAAAACGTCCCCATGTACATCACCAACGTGGCAACAGCGCCTGCCGGTCACTTCTCGGGCCCTATGGTGGTGTCGATGAGGTCCATGCCCAGTGGGAAGGTGGTCAAGGCGGTACAGGTCACATCGCGCTTCCCAAACGCCCACGGTGCGCCTATCCACATCGGGGACCCAGACGCTATCGGCATCCGGGACTTGGCCAGGCCCGATTACGGCGATGCTCCTACTGTTAGGCAAGGTGAGGTGCCCGTGTTTTGGGCCTGCGGCGTCACGCCTCAGGCCGTGGCTATCCATTCCAGACCACCTCTCATGATCACCCATGCGCCGGGCTACATGTTCATAACAGATCTGCGGGACGAAGAGCTAGCTGTTCTCTGAAGGAAGGCTTAGTGTCTGCCATAGAGGACATTATCCTGGCCCGCGACCGCCGGGGCATATCGGCCCTGCGCCCGCTTCTGCCCCAGAACTTCTGCCAAGAGGCGGCCAAGCTCATGCTGGAAAGGCCCGGCCCTGTTTTGATCTGCACCGGCTTCTACATCCTCTCTGTTGGTGCTCCCGAGACCGACGGACCCCCTGGCGCCTACTTCCTTGGCCAGGCCCTGGAGGCCCTTGGCTACCCGGTTACCTACGTCTCCGACCGCTACAGCGCTTTTCTCCTTGAAGGGCTGGCCTTTCCCGGCCGGCTTGTAGACTTTCCTATCAGCCCTCAGGAGGATAGCCGACGCTTTGCTCAGGAGCTACTTCTTCGCCTCAAGCCATCTCTGGTCATATCCATCGAGCGGTGCGGCCTTACCTCTACTGGGCAATATCTCAACATGAGGGGGGTGGACATCTCTCGGTACAACGCTATGCTGGACTATCTGTTCCTCCTCCATGAGGCCACCGTGGGCATAGGCGACGGGGGCAATGAGATCGGCATGGGTAACCTGGCGGAACACATTCCTGCCGTTCCGTCCCTGCCAAGGGAGCCCTGTGCTACCCGGGTCGCCAGCCTGGTCATAGCCAGCGTCTCCAACTGGGGCGGCTACGGGCTTACCGCTGCCCTTTCCCAGATCACGGGTCGGGACCTTCTGCCCACTCCTGGCCAGGAAGAGGGGGTCATCCGCCGCATGGTAGACCGGGGGGCGGTGGACGGTATGCTTGGCAAGACCGTCTACTCTGTGGACAGTTTTCCATTGGAGGAGAACCGCCAGACCCTGGAGCAGTTGCGGGCCTACCTGGCCGGGGCCAGCCCCAGCCCCTAAATATGAAGCGCTTTTCCTTCCAGCGACGGCGCGAGATGTCCCCGTGATCCTGGGCATTGACGTCGGTGGAACCTTCACAGACCTCGTCCTTCTGGATGGGCAGGAGATCCGGGTCCACAAGGTACCCTCCACGCCAGGGGACCCCCTGCAGGCCATACTTGCAGGTATCCAGGGGCTGGGAATATCTCCTCACGGCGAAGAGGTGATTTTCGTTCACGGCTCCACCGTGGCTACCAACGCCCTTCTGGAACGAAAAGGGGCCCGAACCGCGCTCATCACTACCCAGGGCTTTGAGGACATCCTGGAAATAGGCCGGCAGAACCGCCCCAAGCTGTACGACCTGCTGCAAGACCGGCCGGTGCCCCTGGTGCCTCGTGAGCTCCGTTTTGGGGCCCCAGAACGGCTGGATTACACAGGCCAGGTCCTCAAGTCCCTAGATCCATCGGAGGCGGAAGCCGTTGTCCGAAAGGTGCACAAAGCGGGTGCTGAAGCCGTCGCCCTTTCACTGCTCTTCTCATATCTCAATCCGGACCACGAAAGACTTCTTGCCCAGGCTCTGGAGGGCATGGAACCGCGGCCTTTCGTCTCCGTCTCCAGCAATATTCTTCCCCAGTACCGAGAGTATGAGAGGACCAGCACGACGGCTGTCAACGCCTATGTGGGCCCTATCATGGCCCGCTATCTCTCCCGACTGGATTCGGCCCTGGAGGGAAGGCTCAGGATAATGGAGTCATCAGGAGGCAGCCTCTCGGCGCAGGCGGCCGTCTCCCACCCCGTAAGGAGTATCCTCAGCGGTCCCGCTGGTGGTGTGGTTGGCGCTTTCCATGTGGCTAACCTGGCGGGCTACCCCAACGTTATTACCTTTGACATGGGGGGCACCTCAACGGATGTTTCCCTCTGCCCGGGGCGGGTCCAGGAGACCTCGGCGTCTGTAGTCGGCGGGTGCCCCGTCAGCGTGCCCATGATCGATATCCACACAGTGGGAGCCGGCGGAGGCTCCATCGCCCGCCTGGACCAAGGGGGCGCCCTGCGGGTGGGCCCGGAGTCCGCCGGAGCAGACCCGGGACCTGCCTGCTACGGCAGGGGTGAGCTTGCCACAGTGACCGACGCCAACCTCCTTCTGGGACGCATGGCTTCCAGCTACTTCCTCGGTGGCCGCCTGACCCTAGATACAGCCAGAGCAAGGGCCGTGGTGGAAGAGCTGGCTCACGACATGGGCACCGATGTTGCTGGAGTCGCGTTGGGGATCGTGCGGGTGGTCAACGCAAGCATGGAGAAAGCCATTAGGGCCATCTCCATGGAGCGAGGTTTTGACCCTCGTCAGTTCACCCTCCTGGCATTTGGGGGCGCCGGCCCTCAGCACGCCTGTGAGCTGGCCCAGGAGCTACACATCCCCCGTGTCCTGGTCCCCCTGTTCCCCGGCGCTCTTTCAGCCTTCGGGGCCGCCATCGCCGACGTGGTCAAGGACTACTCCCGCACCGTCCTCCTCAGGGAGGGCGACACAGGGGCCGGGCGCCTCGCCGAAGCCTACATGGAGCTTGAGACCCACGGTTCGGCGGACCTGGTGAAGGAGGGTTTCTCTTCCCAGCGGGTCACCTTGAGGCGCTTCCTGGACATGCGGTACATCGGCCAGTCCTACGAGCTGACGCTAGAGTGCCCTCCTCTGGATAGCGATGTGCACCAGAAAGCCGCTGAGGCCTTTCACTCTGCCCATCAGCAGAGGTTCGGCTACAGCGACCCGGCCCATCCTGTAGAGATCGTGAACGTGCGTCTCAAGGCCATCGGCCTCACAGACAAGCCTCCTCCTGCCAAGAGTAGCCTCAAGAGGCTCAGGAAGCCCCGGGAAGCAGCGGCGGAGAAGCGTGAGGTCATGTTCAGGAATGGTTCTCTGGCCACGTCCTTCTACCTGAGGGACCGTCTGGCGACCGGTATGGAAGTTGCCGGTCCTGCCGTGGTCCTCCAGATGGACGCTACCACCGTCATCCCGCCCGGCTGGACGGCCTCGGTCGACCCCTTCGGCAACCTGGTAGCTACACTGGCGCTCAAGGACAGCAGATGACACTTCACAGGCGCATCTCGGTCCGGGGCATAGATGTTTCAGCGCTTCGTGAAGCCTGCGACGCGACGGGAACAAACGGGCCCGCAGCAGCGTCTGTCTTCTAGGAAGGAAAGAGGGTAAGGAAGGATGCCTGTAGACCCTGTCTCTCTTGAGGTGTTTCGCAACCTCCTCACCTCCGTGGCCGAGGAGATGGGTGTGGCCCTGGGCCGCACCGCCTTCTCCCCCAACATCAAGGAGCGGCGGGACTACTCCTGCGCCCTCTTCGCCCCCCAGGGAAGCATGGTGGCCCAGGCCGCCCACATCCCGGTCCACCTGGGCTCCATGCCTGCTTCCGTCCAGGCTGCCCTGGAGGGCTTCGCATTCCAGCCCGGCGACATAGTAATCCTCAACGATCCTTACATGGGTGGCACTCACCTTCCCGATATAACCCTGGTCATGCCCGTCTTCTTTCAGGGAGACCTGTCAGGCTTCGTGGCCAACCGGGGCCACCATGCAGATGTAGGAGGGATGACCCCGGGCTCCCTGCCCCTGTCCACAGACCTCTTCCAGGAGGGCCTTATCATCCCGCCTGTTAAGCTGGCAGAAGGGGGCCGCATTGTTCAGCAGATTGTAGACCTCCTTTGCAGGAACTCGCGCTCCCCCGAGGAGCGGAAAGGGGACCTGGCAGCCCAGATAGCCGCCTGCCGCACCGGCGAGCGCCGTTTCCTCGACATCCTGGCGCAGTACGGCTTGGAGACGGTTCAGGAGCATATGAGGGCCCTCTTGGACTACTCCGAGCGGCTCATCCGTGCCGCCGTACGGGAGGTTCCCGATGGCCTCTACACCTTCCGCGACTTCATGGACGACGATGGGTTTGAAGATGAGCCCGTGCCTATCCAGGTGGCTGTCCGAGTCCAGGGCGATGAGATGGAGTTCGACTTCTCCGGAAGTGCCCCCGAACGGCCCGGCTGCATCAATGCTCCTCTTGCTGTGACTCGGTCCGCTGTTTTGTACGTAGTGCTGTGCCTAGCGGGAGAGGCGGTTCCCCCCAACGATGGCGTTATGCGGCCCATCAAAGTCCATGTGCCGGAAGGCTCCCTCCTGAATCCCAGGTTCCCAGCGGCCGTGGCCGGAGGCAATGTGGAGACCTCCCAGAGGGTAGTAGACGTTCTCCTGGGTGCCATGGCCCAGGCCGTACCCAGGCTGATTCCTGCGGCCTCTCAAGGCACCATGAACAACGTCCTGGTTGGTGGCCACGACCCTGTCAGGGGCAAGAGCTTTGCCTACTACGAGACCTTGGCGGGAGGCATGGGGGGGCGCCCAGACAAAGAGGGCCTTTCAGCGGTCCATACCCATATGACCAACACCTTGAACACCCCCATCGAGGCCCTGGAGTCCAACTATCCCTTCCGTATCCTCAGGTATCAGATCCGCAGGGGCTCAGGAGGCCGTGGGCTGCATCCAGGAGGCGACGGTTTGGTCAGAGACATGCAATTCCTCAGCCCTGCTGTGGTCACCGTCCTTTCCGAAAGGAGGAGGTCCGCTCCCTACGGTCTACAAGGTGGGGAGCCCGGCGCCCCTGGGGAGAACCTCCTGCTGCGAGGGGGGGTGGAGGAAGTGCGCCTACCTCCCAAGTTCACTATCCAGGTGGAGGACGGTGATACCCTCAGCATCCATACACCTGGAGGAGGCGGTTGGGGCAAGCCGAAATAGGCTTCAGAACATGCCTCGCGGAGGGCGACAGGGACTTTTGCGTTCCTTACTTGTGTGGGGTAATATAGAGGTGAGGTTCCAATGAACAGCAAGCTGATTCGCAATAGCTTCTTATATTTGCTGATCCTGGTGGCCGTCGTGGCCATTTTCTTCACGTTCTTCCAGATGCCCTACGGTAACAAGGACGTGCCCCTGAGCACCGTCATCGAGTGGGCCAGGAGCAAACAGTTGGCAAAGCTCGATGTCCAGGGGGACACCATCACTGCCTATCGGGAGGGTGAAACCTATCGTTCCCGCAAGGAGGAAGGGTCCAGCATATACGAGATACTGGACCGGGCAGGGGTCAAGACGGGCCCGGGCGGGGTCGAGGTGGTTATAAAGGGCGCCTCCGGCGTTGGCAACCTGCTTGGCCTCTTCATAAACTTCTTGCCCCTTATCCTCTTCGGTGCCCTGTTGCTCTTCATGATGCGCCAGGCTCAGGGGACCAGCAACCAGACCCTTAACTTCGGACGCAGCCGGGTGCGCATGTTCCTGGGCAACAAGCCCAGCGTGACCTTTTCCGACGTCGCCGGCGTGGACGAGGCCAAGACGGAGCTTCAGGAGGTAGTGGAGTTCCTTCGCTACCCTGAGCGGTTCACGGCTTTGGGGGCCCGAGTTCCCAGGGGTGTTCTTCTGGTGGGCCCCCCGGGGACAGGCAAGACCCTTTTGGCCAGGGCGGTGGCAGGTGAAGCTAGTGTGCCCTTCTTCTCTATCAGCGGCTCCGAGTTCGTCGAGATGTTTGTGGGCGTGGGCGCCAGCCGTGTACGGGACCTCTTCGATCAGGCGAAGCGAAACGCCCCCTGCATCGTCTTTATCGATGAGATAGATGCTGTTGGGCGTCACCGCGGAGCGGGCCTTGGGGGTGGCCACGACGAGCGGGAGCAGACCCTTAACCAGATCCTGGTGGAGATGGACGGCTTCGATAGCTCCACTAACATCATCATTGTTGCCGCCACCAACCGTCCGGACATCCTGGACCCTGCGTTGCTCAGGCCAGGGCGGTTCGACAGGAGGGTGGTCCTGGACCTGCCGGATATCGTGGGAAGGACAGCCATACTGAAGGTCCACGCCAAAGGTAAGCCTATAGAGCCCGAAGTGACTCTGGATACTATAGCCCAGCAGACCCCGGGCTTCAGCGGGGCTGACCTGGCAAATCTGGTAAATGAGGCGGCTATCCTGGCGGCGCGCCGCATGAAGAATAGTGTCAGCATCAAGGAGCTGGCTGAGGCTATTGACCGTGTTATTGCGGGGCCCGAAAGGAAGAGCCGGGTCATCTCTCAGAAAGAGAAAGGGATTACGGCATACCATGAGGCGGGCCACGCCTTCGTTGCTCGCATGCTGCCCAACGCTGACCCGGTTCACAAGGTCTCTATAGTGGCCCGCGGCATGATGGGAGGCTACACTCGTATGCTGCCCCAGGAGGATCGGTACCTTTCCAGCAGGGCCCAGTTTGAGGCTATGATCACCGTGGCCATGGGAGGCCGCGTTGCTGAGGAGATAACCTTCCAGGACATAACTACGGGGGCCTCCAACGACCTGGAGCTGGCTACTCGCATTGCTCGGCAGATGGTGACCAGGTTTGGGATGAGTGACAGGCTAGGGCCGCGGACCTTCGGACGCCGGGAGGAGTTGGTGTTCCTTGGCAAAGAGATCGTGGAGCAGCGGGACTACAGTGACAAGGTGGCCCAGGAGATCGACGAAGAGGTGCATAGACTGGTGCAGGAGGCCTATGGCAAGGCTAAGGCCATCCTCACCGAGCACAAGGACAAGCTGACACAGATCGCCAAGTATCTGATCCAGTATGAGACCGTGGAGGGGGAGGAGCTGCAACGTCTCTTCACCAGTCCTCCTTCGGAAGGGGAGGATGTGCCGGTCCTGACGCCCGGGCCCGCTCCTACGCCGGCCCCAGCGGCTGCGGAGACCGAGCCGGAGCGAACCACTGCCGTGCCTCGGGGGGCAAGACCATCCCCCGCTCCCGCAAGCTAGCCGGGGGCACTGGTCCCACCCTCCTGTTCTCCAAGGGTCTCCTGCCCCTTCTTCTGAGCACTATGCACGGGCCTGGAGCGGAAGTAGAGGCCCCAACGGCGCATAAGGGCTGTCACACGGGGGTCTCTCAATGCTACCAGTTCTCTGAGAAAACCAGCCAAAGCGTGGGCCGCTAGTTTATCCTGGGAGCACACCCATGAGGCCTCTCCAGGCACCGCGTATATGAGGCCGTTCTGGTGCTCACACCCCATCTCCAGCCGGCTGCCTCCTCGGTCCGTGTTCAGCTTGATACCGCTGTCAAGCATACCAGGTTCCTTTCCATTTTCTAATGTGACTGCCTAATCTTGCTACCCCTTCACTACGCCTATTGGGCGCACCTTGGCCACCTTGAGGCAGAGGCCAGCGTTGTGGCAGACATCCACTACGTTAGCCACGTCCTTGTAGGCGATGGAGGCCTCCTCGGCCAGGGATGCCCAGCTTTGGGCCCGTACGATGATACCATGCTTCCTCAGCTCTGCCTCAACATCATGGCCCTTAAGCAGGCTCTTGGCGGCACCCCGGCTCTCAGCACGGCCTGCACCATGGCACGTAGTGCCGAAGGTCTCCTCCATGGCCCTGGGCCCCGCAACGCAGAGGAAGGAGTAGCGCCCCATGTCGCCTGGTATAAGAACTGGCTGGCCCATCTTGCTGTACTTTTCGGGGACCGCAGGATGAGAGGCAGGGAAGGCGCGGGTTGCCCCCTTCCGGTGTACACACAGCCTCATCTGTATTCCGTTGACTGTGTGCTCTTCGATCTTCGCCATATTGTGGGACACGTCATATACCTGGTAAAGGCCCAGCTCTCGCCAGCTCCTGCCGAACACCTGTTGGAACGACTCCCTGGTCCAGTGGCCGATGCACTGGCGGTTAGCCCAGGCGAAGTTGGCGGCACAGTTCATGGCTGCAATATAGTCCTGTCCCTCAGGGGAGCTTACTGGAGCGCACGCAAGCTGCCTGTCTGGTAGGATGATCCCGTACCTTTTCATAGCCGCGGGCATAACCTTCAGATAGTCGTCGCAGACCTGGTGGCCCAGGCCACGGGAGCCGCAGTGGAACATGATGGTGACCTGGCCTGGGGCCTCGATGCCCATAGTCGCGGCCGCCTCTCTGTCGAAGATCTCCTCTACCACCTCCACCTCAAGGAAATGGTTTCCCGACCCCAATGTACCTAGCTGAGGAGTCCCCCTTTGCTTGGGCCTGGGACCAACCTTGTCTGCATCCGCACCCTCAATGTAGCCTCCCTCCTCGGTAACCTCCAGGTCCTCCGGGTCGCCGAAGCCTTTTTCCACGGCCCAGCGGGCCCCTTTGGTCAGCACCTCGTCAACCTCTCCATCCCTTAAGCGAATCTTCCCCGCAGAACCTACACCCGACGGTATGTTTTGGTAGAGTGTATCCACGAGCCGCTCTAGGACTGGGCGAACGTCAGCCTCGGTGAGGGAGCTACTGAAAAACCTCACGCCACAGTTGATGTCATAGCCCACACCTCCAGGGGAGACGACGCCGTCATCCGCCCTGGTAGCCGCAACACCTCCCACTGGAAAACCGTAGCCCCAGTGGATGTCAGGCATCGCCAGGGATGCCTTCACGATCCCCGGCAAAAAGGCTACATTGGCTACCTGTAGCAAGGCCTGCTCCTGGCCGATCTGGCGCAGCATCTCCCTATCGGCATAGACCAGGCCTGGCACCCGCATGCCCTCCTTGGCCGTTACGGGCAGTTCCCACAGGTAATCGTTTATTTGTTTTAGGAGACGGGCCATTCCTTCGGCCATGCCGCTGCCTTCCCTCTCCTCGGCTCAGATGTCCAGGATAACCCGGGCGTGCCACTCAGAGTTGTGGCCTATCCTCAGCATGTGATAGGTGGCCCCCTTCACCGAGGACTTGATCCGGTGCCGCTGGCGGTCCACGGGCTCTCCTATCCCCCGGGCTCTAAGGTGGGAGTCCTCAATCTCCTCTATCTCGAACCGCTTGAATATGAACATTCTTGTTTCGAAGATGAAGTTCAGTTCGTTGAGCCACTCTACTAACAGGGATTCCCTGTCGGCGGCGGTGACCTCCACTATCAGAGACTCCCGCTCCTGCACTGTGTCCAGGTCGGCGATGAAGGAGAACATACCCAGAGCCGCGTTGGCAAAGGCCTCCTTCAGGTCTCTGCCCCTGGCTATTATTCCTACGTCTGCGGTGTGCTCGATGAACTCGAAGCCTGACATGGAATGGGTACATACAAGGGTGGATACCTCAGATTATATCAGAGGATTTGTTGCTATGAGGGCGATGTGTATAATACCTCTTTAGGTTCGGTGATGGAGGAGTTCGTGAGGTGTACATAGACATGCATTGCCATTCCGTCTCCTCCGACGACTCCCGGGCCCCTGTTGAACAATACCTGAAGTGGATTCAGGTCCTGAGGCGAAGGGGCTATCGTGTTGACGGCATCTTCCTCACAGAGCACCGCAAGTTTGACGGTGACAGAGACTACAGGGAGTTGGGACAGAAGTACGGCGTGCTCGTCCTCAAAGGCTCCGAGCTGGACACCCGCTTCGGGCACTTCCTGGTCTACAATGTTACCCCAGCCCTTGTCTCAAAGGTAGACTTTGTCGATGTCGCCATGGACCCCTTCCGCCTCATTGCAGAGGCGGAGGCCTGTGGCGCCCTGGCCGTACCGGCTCACCCCGGGAGATTCGGTATCGGGCTCTGCGATTTCCTCTCCCAGGGGGTACCCTTGGGGCCAATCCGGGTTGTCGAACGCCTCAACGGGAGCAGCCGAAAAGGGGAGAATGAACGGGCCGAGGAGATCTGCCTCAGTATGGGTCTTGCGGGGATAGGAGGCAGCGATGCCCATTTTGTCAGCTCCATCGGGAGCTGTCTTACTGAGTTCAAGTGCCCTGTGCGGGATGAGCGGGACGTGGTAGCCGCCCTCAGGTCAGGGCAGTTCCGCGCTGTCCGCCTGGAGGAGACCAGGGAGTCTGTGCCCACCGTTAAGCCGGCAAGCAGCAAGGACTAAAGGTGCAACAGAAGCTCCAATTCGACCGCTCGTTCCTTGGCAGGAGACTTGAGGGCGGTGTCCACCAGCTAACTAAGGAGATGGTGGACCGGTTTTGCGAGCTTTTTGGAGAGATTGCCCCTATCTACACGAATGACGCTGAGGCAAGGAGGCTGGGCTATCGGGGTCAGTTGGTGCCTCCCGTCATGCTCTCCATCCTCCGTCATAACGGCTCCCGGCCGGACATTGGCCTCCGGTTCAGCTATCGGCGCAGTATTCACGGAGGGCAGCGCCTTCAGGTATTCGCCCCCATATGTGTGGGCGACATACTCACGGCTAGCGTTGTTCTGAAGGATGTCTATGCCAAGACAGGCCGCAGCGGTACCATGGTCTTCGTCGTCTGGCAGACCGATTTCACCAGCCAACAGGGCGCTCTTGTAGCCTACCTGCGGGAATCCATGGTTCTTATAGAATAGCCCTGAAGGAGTTGGCATGCCCAGGTACTTTGAGGATGTGACCATCGGCGATGAGCTCGGCCCTCTGGAGCGGTCCATAGACACCGAGGCCGTAATCGAGTTCTGCCGACTCTGGCAGAGGGAGCTTCCCAAGCGCTTTGTCAGCCTTGAGGGGGCCCGGGAGGAGGGCTTCCCGGGGCCCATTGTCCCTGCACATATGATCATGGCCCACCTTTTCCGCTTGGTGAGCCTATGGGCCCCCGGCTCTCAACTGAGAACCCTGGACGTGGTCTTGAGGCAGCCGGTGTTGCACAACCAGGCCCTCAGCTTCCGTGGAGTGGTCACAGACACCCAGGTACAGGACGGCCACGGAGTGGTGGACCTGGACCTGTCCGTTGAGGATCCCCACAGTGAAAGGCTTGCTGGCGGCCGAGGGGTACTGCAGCTCCCTCTCAACGGTCGGCGCTAGCATGGTTCTGAAAAAGGGAAGTCCAGATCCCGACAAGTCGGGATTGGCGGGGGTCTGGGGGTGCCCCCCAGATATAAATTACACCCCCTTCCTGGTCAAAGCTTGTCCTGAGCCTGGCGAAGGAAAGGGGGGAGGGGGATGGTCGAAAAGGGTTTTTCATCAGACTGCTAGGGCGTCTGCGTGGGGCTGAGACTGTAGAGCCGTCCTCCCTGAAAGCGATAGTACTCCCTGGTTGGGAAAGCCTTCATTAGCCGCGCGTTCTCGGTGTCGCCTCTGTCCCGAGCCACAACTACATCACCATCCAGAAAGGGGGAGTTGAGGATGAAGACGGAGCCGTACTGCCACCAGTACCAGATTGGCTCGTGCTCGGCAAAGACGAGGGCGTTCCTTATGCCGCTCCCCTTGATGACCCTCGCTGCCTTGGCGTCCATCATGTTAAACCCCTGGTAAGTCTTAATCTGTCCTGGCATGTAGTGGACTAGGTTGTAGTACACAAGGAGGAGCACAAGGATTACCATCAGCACTGCACCCCCTGTCCTCGCTCCGCCGATGAGAGACTGCACTTTAGGAGCAGCGGCCGAGAATACCTCCCCGGGAAGCCGTGCCAGGATCAGGATGCCTCGCGCCGTCAGTAGCAGGAGGGCCGGCAGGGCCTCGAAATAGTACCTGGGCCCGTACATCACGCCGTCGGCCCAGTAGAAGACATGCGCTGCCATCAGGGATAGAAACGTGGCCAGCAGTAGCCAGTCCCACTTGGTGGACTGCCAGGTCAGGAAGGGGATAGAGGCAAGGGCTAGCCCTATCCCCATAGGCCAGCCAAACAGGTGCAGGTTCAGCGAGGATAGGTTCCACCAGGTGTTCAGGAGACCCCTGGCAGCGGTGTGGCCGCCTCTGCCCCCCACCGTTTCTCCAAAGCCTGGCCGGTCAAAGAACCACCAGAGGTTGAAGGGGCTATGAAATGGGTTCCCCGTCAAAAGTCCGTTGTAAAGTAGGAGGAACCCCAGGGGAATGGCTGCTCCTCCAGCCATGGCCAGGGCAGCCCTGAATCCCCAAGGCGACCTTAACAGCTTTGCTGCGGCATAGATGATGAAGGGAGACAGGACGGCCACAGCCGTGAGCTCTCTGGTGATGAGGAGGAAGCCCGCGGAGAAGCCGCTCGCAAAGGCCCACCAGGGCCTTTCGCTTTTCATAGCCTTGGCGAAGGTCAGCATGAAAGCAGTGCCCCAGAACAAGGCTGAGGGATGGGCCATGTAGGAAGCGGAGAGGAAGATGAAGAACGGCGAGAGGAGGCCAAGGAGGGCTGCCAGGACACCCACCTTGAGCCCCCATACCTCCCTGCCAAGGAGAGTCACCAGCCCCAGGGACAGGCCACCCAGGATAGGGCCTGTGAGCCACGGATGTCCCGCAAGCACCCCGATGGCCAGCATGAGGGCGTGGCCCGGAGGGTACTTGCTGAACCATTTTTCACCATAGTTAACGATGAACTCCTGCGTGAAGAACTCCGGCAGGGGAGGAGCTGGGGCCCAGAGGGCCCCTCGTGCCAGGGTCTTGGCCTGGAAGAGGTAGGCCACCGAGTCTTGCACGTGGGGTATGCCATCCAGCAGAAGGCTGGCTACCAGCGCGTTGATGGTGATAGCTGCGAGCACTATGGCCCCGACCGCCAGGGCCAGGGATGCTGCAGCAGGTAGCCGAGGCGCCCCGGGGGCCTTAATGCGCAACCTGCTGAAGAGCCTCTTGAGGTAGCTCAGGGGTATGGCCAACAGAGCGGCCGCCAGCAACACTTCCAGAAGAAGCAGGGCTCCTAGCAAGAAAGGCCATAGGAGCTCTCTCAAGACTCCTTTCAAGGCCTGGCCCAGTGCTGGGCGATACTCGCCGCCTGAGAGACTTTGGCTAGGGCCTCCCGCACCGAGTACCTGCCACCCCATGTCGCCATGCTCCGGGCGGAACCAGAAAAGATAGCCTGAGCCCTCCCGGTATCTGACCACGATGCCCAGGTCTCCCCTGGGCCGCTGTATTCGAACCTTTACCTGGTAGTCACTCCACTGGTCTGAGCCAGTAGCTATCTCACCGCGGGTGGCCGTTCGATACTCTCCCAGGAGTGTCAGGTGCCACTGCCCGCCGTTGGTCTTCCACTCCTTCACCGAGGTGGATGTGAAAGAGTCTCTCAGCAGAACACCGGTGTCAGCGAGTTCACTTACCTCCACGTATTGCCACGCGGGCGGGCCGTTGTTGGCCTCCAGGGCGCGGGCCACCGGGATTAGGCGGGGACCCAGAAGACGCTTCTCCCACACGGGCGCCTGGAAAGGGAACGGGTTGCTGTAGTATTTGTAGGAGCGGTAGTCCCCCATTCGCAGGGCCACACCGCCCGATGGGAATCTTCCGTCCGCAGCCAGCACCCTCTTGCCGTTGATCTCCCCCACTAGCTGTTCCCCGGAGACTGCTACCGTGACCTCCATCTGGTCTAGAGAGGCCCAGGAGTAAACGGACACGGCTCCCAGGAGAACGACGGCGACAAGAACGCCCCACTTCCAAAGGGCATTATTCCACGTTCCCGGGCCCTGCCCCTGCGCAGCATCCAGGGCTGAAGGCGCTCCGCTCATCAACGATGTTTCTCAGTTGCCTAGGGCTTAGCGCTGATAAAAGCCCTCAGCCCTCACTTGTCCTGGAAGTCGATGGTAGGCTCTTCTGATTTGGTCGTTGCCAGGTTTCATGTCGACAGAAGAGGCCTACTTGAAGGTGGGCTAAAGGACTATGGTAGAATACGAATACAAGGCTCCTTCGGGCCCTTAGCTCAGTTGGTTAGAGCGCGGTCCTGATAAGACCGAGGTCTGTGGTTCGATCCCACAAGGGCCCACTTCTACCAATGCTCGGTCCGTCTCCCTCTATAGGTTGTGGTCCTTCAGGAAGTCCAGGATGGCCCTATTGAAAATCTCCGGCTGGTCCATGTTGGAGCCGTGACCTGCCCCAGGTACAACCGCCATGCGGGAGCCCTGGATTTTCCTGTGCATATAGTTCGCTGGCGCAATGGCGGCAGTGTCGTTCTGGCCCACTATCACCAGAGTGGGGACCGTGACCTTCTCCAGGGGCACCATCTCCTGGTTGGTCTGGAGGGCCCGGTTTATGTTTGAAAGGCCAACCGGGTTCAGAGAGACCATGATATCCGGGCTGGTGTAGTAGTCGTTCTCAGAGTAGGGGCTGACCATGAAGGCTACCATTCCCCCTTTTTCCAGGACTGCCGAGACTCTGAGGCGCTCCCGGTCCCAGGCCGCCCGGCTCTCGGGGTTGCGGAAGCCTGGCCCCGTGTCCATGAGGATGAGGGCCTTGGTCATCTCCGGATGCCTGATGTAGAAGTGGAGGCTGACCAGGCCGCCCAGGGAGAGACCGCCCACAATGGCCTGTCTGACCCCCAGATTCCTGAGCAGTTGGTAGATGTCTTCGATCACAATGTCCCAGGAGTATTGGGCCAGGTCGCTGGGGGCGTCAGACTGACCGTGGCCACGGAGGTCGTGGAGGATGAGACGGTACCCCTGGGAGAGGACAGGGATCTGGGGGTCCCACATCCGCGTGGTTCCTGCGAAGCCGTGGGTCAGGATGATGGGTGTGCCTGAGCCATGCTCTTCATAGTAGAGGTGAGTCCCATTTATGAGGGTCCGCGGCATATTCACCCTCCTTTGGAGTTTCTCGGGATACTGACGGCAGCGTCAAGTCTAGGGTGTGGAGGCGGGCTGTCAATAGCCTCCTTCCTTCTCTCGCCTGATGCGGGGCAGGGCCATCGGGGCCATAGGCACGAGTGGCGGGAGCGATGTGCAGGGTCGGGAGTGCTCCCAGGCTGGGGTGAGCGCCTTATCACGCTAGCGCTGGAAGGCCAGGAGTAAGGCAGTGGTCAGGCCCCAGCCCAGGATTGTCAGGAGGAGGGGGGTGTCGGAGATGATGGTGGTCTCTGGGGTCTCGCCGGCCTGGCGGGAGTGTACCAGGTACAGGTAACGGAACATGCCGAAGAGGACAAATACTAAGGTGACCATCATCAGGTGGTTGCTCGGTAGATTGGGTGCAGTAAAGGTGTACAGGGAGTAGGCTACCAATGTGAAGCTGGCGGTGATTACCAGAAGCTGGCCGAGGAGGGCCGGTGTGTACAGCTCAAGGACAGTCCGCTGAATGGTGGCATTGCCATTGGCGTGGACGAGTTCGCTGTACCGTTTCCCCAGGACGATGAAAAGGGCACCAAGCCCTATGGTGGTGTAGAGCCAGGGGGATGTGGCCACGTCTATGAGCACAGAGCCAGCTACCAGGCGTAGGACGTAGCCACTGCTGAGGACAAAGACGTCCAGCAACACTACCCGCTTCAGGAAGGAAGAGTAGCTGAGGTTTATGGCTGCGTAGACTAACATCAGCATCCCCAGGAGCACACTTAGGTAGAACCCAGCCGAAAGAGCCGCTGCCGCCAGGATGGCGGAGCCCCCTGCGGCCCAGGAGACCGGCAACCGGCCGGAGGCTATGGGGCGAGAACGCTTTGTTGGATGCTGCCGGTCCTGGCTCCGGTCTATGATGTCGTTGAACATATAGACGGCCCCGGAAAGAGCACAGAAGGCCAGAACGGCGTAGAGGCTTGTCAAGAAGAGTTCAGCCCCCAGGCGAACCTCCTGGAGAGACCACCGCTCTCCCACAGAAAAGAAGAACGGAAAGGCTAGAAGCAGGTTTTTGGTCCACTGGCGGGGTCGCACGGACCCGGCGATGAGAAGCAGGGTCTCCAGGCGCGTGGCAGCAAAGGCAGGAATAGTCTCTTCCCGTGCCCTCTGGGCTTCCAGCCCCGATGAACTGGTGCTGCCCTCTCTTGGTGGTGTTCTTCCCATCTAAGGCCCATTATAACGGTGATAGCCATGAGGGTGCCAGTGACAATAGCCATGCTGCCAGGGCCTGCTCTCCCGTCCAGCGCCCTGAGCAACGGGCCTAGATTGACTGCAAGTCGAAGATACTTTATAATCGCATCACCAAACGGCAAAGCTATGTCGAAGAGAACCTACCAGCCGAAAAAGAGGCGCCGTCAGCGTGTGCATGGTTTTATTGCCCGGATGCGCACGCCCGGGGGCGTGAATGTTCTCAAGCGGCGCCGGGTGAAGGGGCGGAAACGCATCGCGGTCTGAACACCCGGTCCAATATCGTCGGCATTTCAGCAAAGGCGTTAGGACGATTAGGCTTTTCTATCGTTATGGCTGATGACGCGCAAACATCGTCTTGCCCGCGAGAGGGACTTTCAGAGAGTCTTTCAGAAAAGCCGCAGGTGGTCAAATTCCTATTTGACCCTCAGGGCCTTGGCCAATGAATACGGTTTTAGCCGCTACGGGTTTGTCGTCAGCAAGGCATTAGGCGGCGCCGTTGTCCGGAATAAAGTCAAAAGACGCCTGCGGGAGATCACACGCCGTCTAACGATCCAGGAGGGGTGGGACCTGGTTTTCATAGCTAAGAAGGGAGCGGCTGAGGCAAATTTTTCGCAGCTTGTCCGTTCGGCAGAGTGTCTCGTCCAGAAGGCGTCTCTTCTCAAGAGACCCGTTGATGCCCCCAGCGGAGGCTGCCATTAAGTACCTTAGTCTGAAAGCTATAAGGCTCTACCAGGCTCTCGTGTCTCCTTTCTGGCCTGGGCAGTGCCGCTATCATCCATCTTGTTCGCAGTATGCCTGCGTTGCCATCCAGCGACACGGCCTTGCCAGAGGCGTGGGGATGGCCCTGTGGCGCCTTCTGCGCTGTGGCCCTTGGGGTGGTCGTGGCTATGACCCCGTCCCGGAACAGTAGTCTTTTGTAAGAGGTCTCTTTCAGACTGATATGGAGCGCTCTAGACTGTGGATAGTTCTGGTTTTCCTGGTGCTGCTCTTGGGGGGATGTGCACGTTCTCTCGCGCCCGCAAGAGGTTGGGGTGGCCTTGCTCTGGCCGATGACCGGCTGGTCGCCTCGATTGTGGGGGGGAAGGTGGTAGCGCTAAACCCGGAAAGCGGGCAGCTCCTTTGGAGCTTTAACCCTGAAGGGAGGGACTCCCTGCTAGGGCTTTACAGCGCACCGGTGGTGCGGGGTGGTGATGTGTACCTGGGGGCCTATAACGGCCTATTCTATAACCTCAACGGTCAGGACGGCTCCGTGCGTTGGAAATCACCCTCCTCCGGACCTATTGTGGGAGGGGCAGCCCTGGAAGGGGATATCCTTGTATACGGCTCATCGGACGGCTACCTCTATGCTCGGGACCTGGCTCAGGGAACTCAGCTCTGGAAATTTAGCATAGGGGAGAAGATATGGTCCAGGCCCACGGTGGTTGATGGGGTGGTGTACGTGGCCTCCCTTAACCATAGCCTGTACGCCATCGATGCGCGGCAGGGTCAAGAGATTTGGCGCTTCAGGACCGGAGGGGCCATAACGGCCCAGCCTCTGGTATACAACGGGACGGTCTACATCGGCTCCTTCGACCGCAGGCTCTACGCCATTGATACCGGGAGTGGGCAGCAGAGGTGGTACTTCCAGGGAGGTAACTGGTTCTGGAGCAGCCCTGTCGTTGACGGCGAAAGGCTGTATGTGAGCAACCTGGAAGGGAAGCTGTATGCCCTGGACGTGACTACGGGCCAGAAGGTTTGGGAGTTTGAGGCTGGTGGACCCATCATGGTTCCTCCCCTGGTTCTGGATGATAGGGTGGTTGTGGGCACCAAAACCGGTAGCTTCTACGTGGTCAAGGCCAGAGATGGCTTGGAGGAGTGGTGGTACCCCCTGGGCTCCTCCATCCAGGCCAATTTGGCCGCCAAAGGCCCGGTGGTCTTCATCAACGGCATGGACAAGAAGGTGAGAGCCGTCAACACGTTGAACCACACCCTCCTTTGGAGTGCCAATGGAAACTAAGGAATCCAACCTGGTCATCGCCGGGTAGCAAGGGAAACAGGCCTTGGAGATCATAGGGCTTATCTGGAACGAGGTCTTGCTGAAGCCCATGCTGAACAGCCTGGTGCTTCTCTACACAGTGCTGTTCCACAACTTCGGCCTGGTGATCATCGTATTCACCGTGCTTGTTCGATTACTTACCTTCCCCCTCACGGTGAAACAGGTCAGGCAGACTCAGGGCCTCTCGGCCCTTCAGCCCAAGATGCAGGAGCTCCAGAAAAAGCATGGAAAGGACCGGCAGCGGCTTTCTCAGGAGACCATGAAGCTTTACAAGGAGCAAGGCATCAGTCCACTGGGCTGTCTCGGGCCCATGGTGGTTCAGATACCCATCTGGATAGGATTGTACCAGGCCGTTCTCCAGGCGTTGCCCTCTACGCCGGAAGCTCTCGTGGGGCTATCTCAGCGTCTATATCCCTGGCTGGGAGTGGTCCACCAAAGCCTCCCTCTGAAAAGCTCTTTTCTATGGCTAGACCTGGGACGCCCCGATTCCACTCCCGTATTGCCCCTGCTGGTGGGTGTATCCATGTGGGTCCAGCAGAAGATGACCACCCTGCCCACAGCAGACCCAAAACAGGCCTCCCAGAACCAGATAATGCTGTGGATGTTGCCTCTAATGTTCACCTTCTTCACTTTTACTTTTCCCAGCGGCCTGGCGCTATACTGGGGGGTCTCAAACCTTGTGGGAATAGGCATTCAATACTTCATTAGCGGTTGGGGGGGGCTCCTGCCTCGTAGGAAAGCTGCGGGGGCGCCGGTCCCCGCCCTCGTCCAGCCAGGAGAGGAGTCAAGCGATGACGGAAAGCCTCGAAGTGACAGCCAAGACGGCCGAGGAGGCCATAGAACTGGCCCTGAAACAGCTAGGCGCTCAGAGAGAAGACGTCGTAATAGAGGTAATAAGTAAGGGCAAGACTGGCATACTGGGCTTTGGTTCGGAGCCAGCCAGGGTCAGGGTTGTGAGGCTTGATCCTACTCAGACCCTGGCGAAGGAAGCCAAGGAGGTGGTGGACAAGCTACTGGTCCACATGAAGGTCAACGCCATCGCCAGTATCGGCCCACCCCCGCAGGACTCTCTCTCCTCCATAGCTATCAATGTAGAGGGCGAGGACTCGGGCCTTCTTATTGGGCGTCGTGGGGAGACCCTCCAGGCCTTACAGTTTATAGTAGCCTCCCTCCTCTCCCACACCAAGGGCGAGGGTGTGCGCGTGCATGTGGATGTGGAACACTACAAGGATCGGCGGCGGGCTGCCCTGCAGAAGCTGGCCCAGAATATGGCCGAGCGGGTGTCCAGCTCAGGCAGGCCTATGACTCTGGAGCCCATGCCGCCCGCAGAGCGTCGCATAATCCACATGACCCTGGCCAACGATCGCCGGGTCACGACCCAGAGCGTGGGCGATAGGGAGGGCCGCAAGGTGACCATTCTACCGAGAAGAGGAAGCTCCGGTACGGGGCCATCTGGCGCGCGTCTCTCAGACGGTCCCCAGACCCTGCCCCAGGAGAAATCGCCGCAGCCTCCTGAAGACTATGACCAGGAGCCGGCAGACTGAGTGATCTTCTCTAGGAGCACGTCGCCATGACCAGAGGCGTAGCGGGGTCAATGGCATGAGCTTCCAGGGTATGGGTGGGGATGCCCCCTCGTTGCCAGAGAACCTCCTGGACTCCTATTCTCAGGCGGTGATCCGGGTAGTTGAAAAGGTAAGCCCTTCCGTGGTCACTATTCGAGTTCAGCGACAGGTGCCGGTACCTGCTCCGGGCTGGGGGTCTTCTCCTGATATTGAAGGGGCCGGCTCGGGTGTCGTAATCGACTCCGATGGCTACATTCTGACCAACAGCCATCTGGTATTGGGCGCCAGTTCTCTACAGGTCTCCTTCAGGAATGGCACCAGCCTTATGGCCCACAGTGTTGGTGCCGACCCGGATACGGACCTGGCGGTAATCAGGGTTCAGGAAAAGGTGCTCCAGGCGGCTGAGCTAGGCGACTCGGACCAGCTACAGGTGGGACAACTGGTCATAGCCATAGGAAGCCCCCTGGGCCTTCATGCCATCGTTACAGCCGGCGTGATCAGCGCCCTGGGGCGTTCCCTCCGCTCTCTCACAGGCCGCCTCATTGAAAACGTGGTGCAGACAGACGCGGCCTTGGATCCCGGGAGCAGCGGTGGGCCCCTGGTAGACTCCCACGGCCGTGTGGTGGGCATAAACACGGCCATTGCGGCTGGCGCCCAGGGCATATGCTTCGCCATCCCCGTCAACACTGCCCGCTGGGTGGCCTCCCATCTGATAAGGGACGGAAGGGTGGCTTGCGGCTACATCGGCATCGCCGGGCATACGGTGCCTCTAGAGCCTCGCTTGGTGCAGGCCTTGGGGTTGCCGGCGAACACCGGCATTATGGTGGCGGGCGTGGCCACCGATAGCCCTGCCTCCAGAGCAGGGCTTCAGCGCGGTGATATACTCATAGCCTTGAACGACACACCCGTCCCTACGGTGGACCACATACACAGGCTGCTGGCTCTAGAGAGCGTGGGCAGGCGGATAGCGGTAGCCTTTCTTCGCCAGGGGGAGCTTTTCAGGGGCTATGTTGTACCTGTGGACACGCCTCCTGTAGTACCATGGTAGCAGGGCCTGCGTTCATCGGGGCGTAGCGCAGCGGTAGCGCGCCAGGATCGGGACCTGGAAGTCGCCGGTTCAAATCCGGCCGCCCCGAGACTATTCCCCGGGGCAGGCCACGGGATGAGGTGGCCCCTCCTAATGTGGCATAATGTTCGCTACTGAGGGTCAGAGGCTGGCCTTGATCCGCTACAGCAGAGGACTCCTGAGGTCATAGGAATGGCAAAGGTTCTAGCTTACCTCGGCCCGCCGGGGACTTTCACAGAGGCGGCTGCCATCAGGTACGACGGTAGTGCTCAACTGATGCCCCTGATGTCCATCTTTGCTGTTGGCGCTGCAGTGAGGTCGGGGATGGCTCAGGAAGGGATGGTGCCCATCGAGAACAGCCTGGAGGGCTCGGTGAACGACACCCTGGACCTTCTTATAAACGAGAGAGCCCTGTGCCTTCGCTATGAGCTGGCCATGCCCATTGAGCACTGCCTGCTGGTGAGACCAGGCACAAAGGCTGCTGACATCCAGGCGGTCTACTCTCACCCTCAAGCCCTGGGCCAATGCCGCAGCTTTATCGAGCGTTGCTTTCCCAAGGCTCAGGTCATCGCAGCCATGAGCACCGTGGCAGCCGTTGAGGAGGTAAAGAGCTCATCTGGGATATCGGCCGCCATAGCCCCGGAGAGGGCGGCCCATCTCCACGGTATGGAGATTCTGGCCCGGGGCATCCAGGAAAGCCCTAACAACATGACCAGGTTCGTTGTGCTGTCCACGCAGGACCACCCGCCAACAGGGGAGGATAAGACCTCCCTGTGCTTCTCCTTCGCCGATGATAAGGCGGGCCTCCTTTACAGCGTCATGGGTGAGTTTGCCCTGCGGGGCATCAACTTGACCAAGGTTGAGTCCCGGCCCACCAAGGAGTCCTTGGGGCGCTACATCTTCCTTGTGGATCTGGAGGGCCATAGAGAAGACCCCCTGGTCAAGGAGGCCCTCAACGGGGTAGGGAAGATGGTGTCCAACCTGCGGCTCTTCGGCTCATACCCCCGATGGCGCACTAGCCTTACAAATCAGTGAGAGGCCCTTCAGGTTTTTTCTGTCACGCCTTGTCCTTCAGGGTGATAACGGAAAGACCCTGTCGTCAAGGGACCGTCCCTTGACGAGGCAGACGTACATGGGGTGACATGCCGTCTGGACTCCCAAGGAGAGAAAGGAATGCCCAACCAAAGTGAAGCCTGTCGGGCCCTGATCCGGGCCATTGAGGCCATAGCTCCCCATTTCCTCATTCATATCCCGGACAGCACTGTGGCCCCCGTGCTGGAACACTTTTCTGCTCACCCCTCGATTGCCTCTTTTCCAGTGGCCCGGGAGGAGGAGGCCGTGGGCGTCGCCGCAGGCATCCAGTTGACGGGAAAGAGGGCTGTCCTCCTCATGCAGGACACGGGGCTGGGCAACTCCCTAACGGCCTTGACCACATTCTCCCAAGCCTACCACGTTCCTACCCTGCTGATCGTCGTACGGCGGGGTGGTCCGGGAGAGATCAATGCCGCCGTCCACCACCTCTCTGACGGCGTCCCGGGCATTCTGCAGGCAGCCGGTATTGCAACCTTTGAGCTGTCTCTCGCTGCCTCTGCCGAGCTCTGGCCCCGCACCATTGAGAGGGCCTTTCACCACGCTCAGGTCTCCCACCGGCCTGTGGTGGTTCTGGTGGATCTGAAGGAGTGAGTCCCCCCTTGGAGCGCATCGAGGCCCTCGCCGTCATAGGGGAGGTCTTTCCCGAGGACCCTCTAGTGCTTACCTGTGGCGCCACCTCGCGGGAGATGGCCTCCTTGGGCAGGCGAGCCAACCATTTCTACGTTGTGGACTCTATGGGACTTGTGAGCTCCATAACTTTGGGTTTAGCCCTGGGCCTGGAGCGTGGACCATTCCGGAAGGTGGTGGGCGTCGAGGGGGACGGGGGTATCCTCATGAACCTGAACTCTTTGGCCACCGCGGGCTACCTGGAGCCCTCCAAATTCCTACTGGTGGTCCTGGACAACGAGGCCTACGCCTCCACAGGGGGCCAGCCCACCTTCACCACTCGTCTGGCCCTGGCGGATATTGCCAGTGCCTGCAGGCTGAGGGTGTGGCGCTGCCGGCAGGAGGGCGAGTTCCGGCAGGCCCTGGGCCAGGCCAGGGACAGCAGTGGACCGGGGTTCATCAACCTAAAGATAAGCCCCGGCAACAGACAGGTGCCCTATCTGGCGGAAGACCCCGCTATCCTTCGCTACCTCTTTGAGTCCTACATCACGGCGAAGACCCAGGAGTAGGCCCACTCCCGCATGCTCCATCAGGAGCCTTGACCCCAGGAGCCTTGACCCTCTAGGTGAAAAGAAGGAGGTGAGGATTTATGAAGTTTGGCATCACCCTGCCCCATTTCCGTCAGGTAATGTCGGCCCAGGGGGTGCAGCAGGTGGCCAGGGAGGCCGAGTCCCTGGGGTATGACTCTATATGGGTTACGGATCATCTGGTGATCCCGGACGCCTATGTAGAGCGCTTTGGGGAGGCGATGATGGAGCCCCTTACCGTCCTGGCCTCCGTAATCCCCATAACCAGCCGAGTCAAGCTCGGTATCAGTGTGGTCATAGCCCCCTACCGCAATCCCATCTTCGTAGCCAAGAGCCTGGCTACTATGGATGTGCTCTCGGAGGGGCGTCTTATCGCCGGCGTGGCTTCAGGGTGGTGTCGGGAAGAGTTCGAATACTTGGGGGTGTCCTTCCAGGAGCGGGGTGCTCTGACCGACGAGGCGATACAGCTCTACAAAGAGATCTGGACCAGGGACCGCCCCCGGTTCCAGGGCCGCTACTGGCAGTTCGCGGACCTGGAGGCCAAGCCCCAGCCGGTGCAGAAGCCCCACCCCCCCATCTGGGTTGGCGGAAACAGCCCCCGGGGCCGCCGCCGGGCCGTGGAGCTAGGTGATGCCTGGCATCCCACCCGGATCAGGGCTCCTGAGATTCGCCAGGCCTGGGAGCATATCCGCCGCCTGGCTGAAAGGCAGGGGAGGGACCTGAAAGGGTTCAGCATCGCGCCACGGCACCCCATGAAGCTCTACGACCACTCCATAGGCCAGCCCTGGCCCCTCCTGGGGACCGTGGACGAGGTGAAGGTGGCCCTTGAGGAACTGTCCCAGGCCGGGGCTGGGTACCTGGTGCTGGATACCTTCTATAGCCTGAAGGAGCTGGAGGGGGAGTCACTGGACACCATGCGCCGTACCCTGGATACCTTTGCCAGGCAGGTGATGCCCGCCTTCAAGGACCGTTGACCGCAGCCTGGCGCTGTCTTACACGATTTCGTGTATAATTGCCTGGATGGCTTCAAGGGGCGAGAGCGGAAAGAGGGGCTGGGGGGCAGCCCGCGTGCGGGAGACGCGAGAGCGCCTGGGCCTGACTCAGGATGAGCTGGCCCGCCGGCTGGGTGTCCGCCAGCAGACGGTGAGCGATTGGGAGAGGGGGCTTCACCAGCCCAAGGGCGCCTCAGTGACCCTCCTGAGGATGGTGGCTGAGGAGGCAGCGCGGTATGAGGCACGAGGCTACGACGAGAAGAAGGGCCCCGACAGGGTGGGTTAGCTGTGGCTTCCCCGGGGGCCGAAGAGAGTGCCTCCGGCTCCACGGCGGCAGAGGCTACGGGCACAAGTACACCGATGAGGAGATGGCCTGGCTGGCGGAGTGCTGGGTGGGGAAAGGGGCCCTTTTCATGTTCAACAACCTCTTTATGGAGGAGGACGCCCTCCGATTCCTTCAGGTTCTCCGTCGGGTGGAGGAGCGGTCGTGAAGCCCCCCTTTTCTTTCCGTGAGAGTATCACGGAACGGGCCATGGCCAGGCTCTGGAAAGCAGGGGCCCATCGCCTCCCCGGCCTGATGACCAGGGATGGGCGCCGGCTGAGCGTCCTATATCCAGGAAGGCCTGCGTCAGGCCCTGGCCCTGACTTCAGGGACGCCCTTCTGGAGGAGGCCCAAGGACGCCTCATCAAGGGGGATGTGGAGCTTCATCTGGAGCCCCAGGGCTGGCGAGAGCACGGCCACCAGGGGGACCGAAGGTACCGGAGCGTCGTGCTCCATGTGGTCCTGTGGCCGGCCACCGGGGCCCAGGACCCCCTTCGAGCCGAGGCCCAGATCCCGACCGTGGCCCTCTACCCCCTAATAGATGCCCTGGAAAGGCAGGCTCAGAGACCACCCTCTACGGTCGCCCGGGCCTCTGACATAGGGGACTTCCTGGATAGGGCAGGAGAGGCCCGTTTTCGACGAAAAGGGCGGGCCTATCTACGGCGCCTCCGAGGTGAGAAGCCAGAGGAGGTGCTCTATCAGGGGCTCATGGGGGTCCTTGGCTATGGCGGGGACCGATCACCCTTCTTGAATCTGGCCTACCGATTGCCGCTGTCGTACCTGAAGCGGTTGGTTACGGGCGTTTCCCCAGGGGAGAGGCTGGCACACCTGGAAGCCCTGTTCCTGGGGGCTGCGGGGCTACGCGGTCATGCAGGCCCTTCCCTGGCAGCTCTGGCGGATGCTCTGGAGGCAGAGGCCGTCGTTGATGGGAGGGCGTGGCTAGGCGGCCCGACCCGGCCGGCAAATGCCCCTTGGAGGCGCCTTCTCGGCATGGCTGGTCTGCTGGACAGGCACTGGGATCAGGGGCTTCTGGAAGGACTTCGAGCCCTGGTGGACCGGGGCTCTGTGGCTCACCTGGTGCAGGGGCTGATGGTCAGCGGAAGGTTGGGGCCTGCCCTCATCGGCCGGGGCCGCGCCGGGGACATGGCGGTAAACGTGGTCCTGCCCTTCTTCTGGAGCTGGGGTAGGATGAGGGGCTGCCCCGGCCTGGCAATAGAAACCCTGGCCCTCTTTCGCTTATACCCTTCTCTACAGGAGAACCAGCTCACCCGCGAGATGAGGAGGCTTCTCCCGGTCCCGAGCTCTCTCCCCATGTCGGCCCGGCGTCAGCAGGGGCTGGTCCATCTGTACAAGGGGCTGGGCAACGGTCAAGGGTAGCTCCAGGCCCTAGCCCAGGCGGAGGCCAGGGTCCAGGTCCAGGTCCAGGTCGTGGCGCTCCCCTTTCCGAAGGCGGAAGAAGGCGGCTCCGGCGATCATGGCCCCGTTGTCGGTGCACAGGGACGGCTGCGGGATGAGGACGGGGATACGGGAGCGTTCCCGGAAAAGCTGGCGTAGCCTGGCGTTGGCGGCCACTCCTCCTCCCACAATAATGCCGCGGCAGGAGTGCTGCCGGGACGCGCCAAGGGTCTTTTCCACCATCACCTGGGCCAGGGACTCCTGGAAGGCGAATGCCAGCTCCGTGACCTGTCGAGGGTCTTGCCCGTTGTTGGGGTCCTTCCTCTGGGCCTGGACCCGGCGCAGTAGGGCAGTCTTGAGGCCGCTGAAGCTGAAGTCCAAGGTGTCCTTGAGGAGCGGTTTGGGAAGGGACTCCAGGCCTTGCGCTCCCTCTGCCGCCTGCTGGATGTAAGGCCCCCCGGGAAAGCCCAGGCCCAGTACTCGGGCAGCCTTGTCGAAGGCCTCCCCGGCGGCGTCGTCCCTGGTTCGTCCCAATAGGGTGTACTCACCGTGGCCCCTCATGAGGACCAGGTCCGTATGCCCTCCTGAGGCAATGAGGCACATCAGTGGGAACCCAGGCTCCTGGTCTGGAGGAGGGCCCTCCTGTAGCCAGGCGGCGTAGATGTGGCCCTCCAGGTGGTTGATGCCTATGAAAGGTGCCTGTATGGCCAAGGAGAGGCATTTGGCAAAGTTGACCCCCGTGAGCAGGGAGCCGGCCAGGCCCGGACCCTGGGTCACGGCCACCGCCTCTACCTGTGGTAGGGAGACCTGGCCCTGCTTCAGAGTCTCCCTAAGAGTTGGCACTAGTGCCAGGATGTGTTGTCGAGACGCCACCTCGGGCACGATGCCTCCGTAGCGGGTGTGAAGATCAACCTGGGAGGCCACCACGTTGGAGAGGATGCGACACCCATCCTCCACCACAGCGATGGCCGTCTCGTCGCAGGAGGTCTCGATGCCCAGGACCTTCATTGCATGGCTCAATCTCTATGGAACAGGAACGCCGAGAAGGAGGGCTCTTCACGGGCCACCATCATCAGTTTTCTTATGCTCTCCTCGGGAGTCGAGGCCAGGATGGTCTCAATACCCTCCGGCGTCACCAGCCTTAGCAGGGTGGAGAAGGAGACCAGGAGGCGGTCTCCGCGCTGGATAGGGATATGCTGGAGGTAGGGGCGTATCTCGCCCTCGTATAGCCCGATAATCTGAACTGCCCCGTGCCTGGGACCTAGCCGCCGAATTCCACCCTCTTTCATCAGGTACATGAGACCTGGCCCGTTGTTGACCAGGTACAGGTCTGATCTCTGCAAGGCCAGGCAGGTGATGCCCAGGCCTACTCTCCCCTGAGACTTTTGCTCAGCGTTGGCCTGGAGCAGCTCCCGGTGGCAGGCCTGCATTGCGCGGGTCAGGCCTGTGGTCAAGGAGCTGGCAGGACGGCTCAGATGCTTGTGCACCGTCTCCAGGGCCCATCGGCAGAGGTCATCGTTGTCAGGAGTGGTGGCTTCGGCCAGGGCATGGAATCGAAATTCTCCGAAGAGGCCTCTCCCCGACCATGACTGGACGAAGGGCGCCCGCCTTACCGAACGACCGTGCCGCAGGGACAGGGATGTGACCGCAGCCTCTATTGCCATGCCTGCTCCTGCATTTTTACCCATGATAGGCTTCTGGATAAGGGCCGTCAACGCGAGCCATCGCCCACGACCCGGTATACGCGGGTGCCCTCGTTCTCATAGGCAATGGACACCCGACCTTCCAGGCCTCGGGCAAACTTGTCCAGCCCCGACTGGCCGTAGTAGTTTCTTTCGGTCTCACCAGCTATTATGTACTCCACCCGGTACTTCTCTATGAGGCGGATCGCCTCTCCGGTGTTCGAGGTTGCGTACAGAGTCTTCACGTCTCGGAGTCGCTCCTCCGCTGCTGGGCAGTTAGGATAGCCGTAGCGCTGCTGGCACTGGTGCCAGTCCCATCCTACAACGGCTGGCAGGCCCGTGTATATGGATATCCGGCTCCCCCAGCGGTACAGGGGCGTGTTGGCTTCCAGTATCACCGGCGATCCCTGGACGTTGTCTTGGAGCCACTCGATGGCCTCCTTGTCCCAGCGGAGTAGGGCAGCGCCCCGATCGTCCCGGTACTCGGCCCTATCCATGAAGGCGGTGCCATCAAGGGTGAGGGGAGCCAACTGAAACCGATCCAGCAACCGCGCCCTGGTCCCCAGGACCGGGTAAACTAAGGAGGCTGCCACGAGAAGGGTGAAGGCTGTCCACCAGGTTCCCAGCCCAAGCCTCAGCAGTAGCCTAAACGGGGACTTGGGTGGAGGTACAGCAACCGAGACCCCCTTGGGCTGAGGGCTCAGGAGGACCGCCAGGGCACCCGCCGATGTCAGGGCCAGGAGGGTCCATCCCTGTAGATACAACTTGAAGACGGTGTTCATTCGGCTGATGTCCCCCTTCACCGTAACCAGGTCAACACCTATGCCGATGGCCAGGGCCGCGGCCAGGAGGAGTAGCAGGAAGACCAGATAGGGGGAGCGGGATGAGACACCGGCTCCGCGGCTCCTAGGCGGCGGCCACGGTTGAATCAGCAGGTAGGGAGCAGAGGTTCGCGTTGGGAGAAGGTAGTGCATTCCCAAGAAGACCGTGCCCATTAGAAGGGCGGTCAGCAGCGCCACGTTGACGTAACCGCTAGCCGCCGCCAGCCCTACGATAGACCCGGCCATGAGCAGAACCCCTATGTTCACCATGGCCGCAGGTTTCGTTATGCGGAGCCAAGGCCTGAGCCTTTGCCAGCCCAATGGCCCCACAGCCTCCCAAGCCAGGCGGGCAAGGAGGCTTGTGCTGAGGAAGACGAAGAGGCCGTGAATGGCCAGGTACTGCCAGACGGCAGTCTGAGTCTCGCTGACCACTATCCCCGTGACCACGCTCTCGAGGCGTTGGTGGAATGGAAGATAGAGCCCGTATGCGACCCCCACCAGCAAGGCGGCTAAGGCGAAGAACCGGAAGGCACCTCTCACCGATAGCCCCCTTCCTCGAAAATGCTCCCCAAGGAGTATGGCGGCCAGGGCCAGCGCCAGGTAGGCGGGGAGGTCCCAGGTGTTGGTGACTGGCAGGGAGCCGATTGCGAGGGCCAGGAGGCCCAAGGTAGGCAAGTAGTCCCTCCAGGGACCCTTCTCGCGTCCATAGAGGACCAGGCAGAGGGATAGCCCCATCGCCAGGAGGGACAGAGGCATGACCAGCAGGTGTGCGTGGAGGTCGGCGAAGAGAAATGTGAAGAAGGGGAACTCGGTGATCTCGAAGCCGGGCGGGTCCGGGGGCATCATTCGGGAGGAGCGCCAGAAGTCGAAAAGCGGAAATGGCTGGTGTTTGATAAGGGCCTGCCACGCTCCCTGAAGGGCCTGCCCTGCACCATCCAGGTTGCCCATAACGACGACGAAAAGGCCTCCGGCAACGGCAATGCCAGCAGCCGGTAGCCAGGAGCGCCGTCCCTGAGACAGGCCCAGGAGGCCGTAGGCCAGGTTGAAGGCTATGGAGAAGGCGGCGCCGAAGGTAAGGGCAAAGTAGAGGGGGACAGCCAGGTTGTAGGCCACAGCCGTAGGTATGCCAGTAGCCTTGATAAGGGTGGCCACCATGAACTGGCCGAAGTAGTAGTAGTTGATGTATCCCCCAGCCATCCAGGGGTCGTAGGGGGGCATGTACGTGGAGCGGAGGATAGCATTCAGGTAGGCCAGGTCCATGGGCTTCTCGCCGCCCCGATAGGGGTGCCACAGGTCCGGGTTGGCCATTCGAATGGCCATGAAGCTGAAGAAGGCTGCCAGGAATAGGGCCTCCTCCACGGTGATCAGTCGCCAGTGGCCTCTGAGGTATGCCGTCAGCTCCTCACGACGGCGCCAGAAGATTAGGCCGGAGACCGTGGCCACCAGACCCAGGGCCAGGAAGATGGAGGCATTGCTGAAGGCCATCCACCGAAGGCTGGCCAGGAGCCACGTTATGTAGGCGACCAGAAGAAAGCCCAGAACCTTGCCCAGCAGGTATCCCCGGTCCGAGAGCGGGCGAAAAAGGGCCAGTGTGAGTGGCAGGGATGCCAAGGATATAGCTGTCACCAGCAGGAGCCAGGCAAGTACAGGAAAATGCCCGGCAAAGCTCTCGGGGCGGACGATATCCCTCCATGTGCCGCCGGCCCGCTGGGCCGCCCACTCTGAGGCAGTGAGCATGGCTACCACCGGCGTCGTCTCCCCAGGGTATTGGGTAAGCAGAATCTTTACTTCCTCGGCCTTCAGGGGTCGAGTCCGCTGGAATATGAGCACCTTGGGGTGGTCGTATACGGAGAAGGACTCGTCGGCGTAGCCCAGGCCGAACATGATTGGCGCCGGCCGGAATGGTCCGAGGGGCTCAGGCACGGGCAACCCCGGCCGAGAGAAGGTGTCGTCTACTAGGGCTACACCCAGGAGCGATGGATAGGTTGCCTCCCAGTGGACCAGCTTGTATCCGAGTTCACCTGAAAAAAGGGCCTGGTAGTAGCGGCTGCTGAGGGGATACCGTTCGGGCAGGCGCGGGATGGTCCCGTATAGGCGGTTGCTGAAGAAAAGGATGTACTCTGCCTGAGAAAGCTCCTGGGCCAGGAGGTCCACTTTGCGGGTGTCGTCAGCCTCGTACATGGGGAGATGTCGTACCGTGAAGGCGCTTAGGCCGGGGACGCCCTCTTCCCAGTGCTCCTGGAGGATGACGTCTCCCGGCTTTGCCTGCTGCTGGAGCCAGGCGGAAGCTCTCTGGGCTGTATGAGGCCTGGCGTACATGGAAAGGTAGGCCAGGGCATAAAAGGCCGTGGAGGCCAGCGTAAAGATCAGGGCCCCTTTGACCCACGGCTCCAGGGACTGCCTGTGGGTCTTAGCCCACTGGAGGGACCACAGGAGCATGCGGGCGCCGAACAGGAGCAGGAATGGGGTAATCGGAAGCATGTACCGCATAAACTTGACATCGAAGGCGCCCGTGATGGCGAAGTAAGGGATCACCCAGGCCAGTAGCAGGATGTCGCCGCGGTGCCCTTTGAGCAGGGCAAAGGCTGTGGAGAAGACGAGCCCGCCCCAAGCTACCAGCCCCAGCGGCAGACCCAGGCCAAATAGGGCAAGTTGCTGTATCTGATACCAGTAAGGGGTGGTGCCAATGTACTGGCGGGTGTAGGGGTAGTCCCTGATGCGGAACACCATCTCCCGCTGCTCGTTGGTGTCGGCCAGGAACCGGCCCCAGTCCAGGAAGGCGTAGGGCTGAGCAAGAAAGACGACGGCTAGGCCCGTCACCCCCGTGACTCCCAGGGCCAGGGCCGACTTCAGCAGACGTCTTGAGCCTGGGAGCCCTTTGTCGGCAGAGCCCGTCAGGTACAGAATGTGGGCCACGGACAAAGGAACAAGAATGGGCAGTACGCTGACCTTGGTAGCTAGGGCAAGGCCCAGAAATAGGCCCGTCAGGGCCGCCGATCTCAGGCTACCTTCTGCCATCCAGCGGGCCATGAAAAGTAGCGAAAGGGCGATGAAGAGGGTGAGGAAGGTATCGGAGGCATAGAAATGGGAGAGCTGGATGTGGATAACGGCCAGGGCGGTGAAGGCCGCCCCGAGAAGGGCTACCCGCCTTCCGTAGAGACGCAGGCCTAGCAGAAAAACAATGAGGACCGTGAAGGCGTCGGCCAGGGCTGAAAGGGACCTTCCATAAAGACGCAGGTCCAAGAAAGTAACATTATCTAATGGCGAGACCAGGTACTGGACCCCCTTGAGGAGATAGAGTGGGAAGGAGCCGTACGGAAACCAGCGAGGGTTCCAGGTGGAGCGGTCGGCGTCCAGAAGGGATGAGGGGTCGCTAATGGGAAAGGAGAGGTCGTTGACGTGCATGAGGACGGCCCGCTCATCCGGATGGAAGAGGCCGCCCTGGTCCCAGTCCATGCCGTAGAGGCGCAGGCCCAGGGCCAGGAGCAGCAGCAGGGCCGGCGCCGTGGCCCAGGCCCTGCCCCGCAAGCGTTCGAATGATTTGGCGAGGGCCAGCCTGAGACTCAGTCTTTCTGGGTGAGCTATGGGTGGGGCCGCGGGCTCAGCGGAATGCTCCATAGAAGGCTATTGTAGCAAGGGAACGAAAGCGAGGGCAAAGGCGGAGGAGCTACGGCGGTTCCAGAAGAGAGTTGACCTGCACCGAAAATCAGAGGGCAATCTTCCATCTACTGAAATCACAAGAGCGCCCTCTCTAGCAGCATTTCGGAAGAGTCTTGGTTCCTCTCTTATAGCCCTTTCCTGGCCACCAGGGCGCACAGGTCGGCGGTGCGGCAGGAGTAGCCCCACTCGTTATCGTACCAGCCGAGGATCTTCACCAGGTTGCCTCCCATGACCATGGTCTGGGTGGCATCGAAGATGCAGGAGTGGGGGTCGCCCTTGAAGTCCACGCTCACCAGAGGCTCCTCGCAGTATTCCATAATGCCTTTCAGGGCGTTGGCCGCTGCCTCCTTGTAGACGGCGTTAATCTCCTTGTCCGTGGCGTTGCGCTCCACCACTGCCGTCAGGTCAATGACGGACACGGTGGAGACGGGCACCCGCAGGGACATGCCGTGGACCTTTCCCTGGAGCTCTGGGATGACCACGCCTACCGCCCGGGCGGCTCCCGTAGTGGTGGGTATGATGTTGATAGCCGCTGCCCTGGCCCTTCGGATGTCGTCATGGACCACGTCCAGAATCCGCTGGTCGTTGGTGTAGGCGTGGATGGTGTTCATGAGGGCCTTCTGGATGGTGAAGTTCTCGTGCAGCACCTTGGCCATGGGCGCCACACAGTTGGTGGTGCAGGAGGCGTTGGAGATGATGCTGTGCCGCTGGGGGTCGTACCGCTTGTCGTTGACCCCCAGGACGATGGTCAGGTCCTCGCCGCGAGCAGGAGCGGAGATGATCACCTTTTTCACTGTGTCGTGGATGTGAGCCCCGGCGTCCTTGGCGTTGGTGAAGCGCCCGGTAGACTCCACCACAATCTGGGCGCCCACATGTCCCCAGGGGACCTTGCCTGGCTCCCGCTCGGCGAAGACCCTGACAGCCTTACCGTTCACCACGATGGAGTCCTCATTGGCCTCCACCCTGCCCGGGAAGCGGCCGTAGTTAGAGTCGTACTTGAAGAGGTGGGCGTTGGTCTTGGCGTCTGCCAGATCGTTCACCGCCACCACCTCCAGGTCGCCCGGGTGTAGCTCCAGGATGGCCTTGAGGACCTGACGACCGATACGACCGAAGCCGTTGATACCTATACGGGTGGCCATTCCTTCTCCTCCTTAATGAGTGCTTGACAGGGCCCGTGGCTAATCCTCCATCTTCCACGGTTACTTCCCGCCTACCCCGAACTGCGTTCGGCGGCGTCTCTCCCCGTCGGCTCTAGTCTCGATGAAGCTGTTTGTATACAGAAAGGCCCGCAAACCGGGCTTCGCTGCCCAGCTCCTCCTCGATACGTAGCAGGCGGTTGTATTTGGCGGTACGCTCTCCCCTGGCCGGCGCTCCCGTCTTGATCTGGCCAGTGCTCCACCCTACCGCCAGGTCCGCTATGGTAGTGTCCTCCGTCTCCCCTGAGCGGTGGCTCATAACGGTGGCCCACCCGGTCTGCCTGGCTAGCCGGACGGCCTCCAGCGTCTCTGTGAGGGTACCTATCTGGTTGGGCTTTATGAGGACGGCGTTGGCCGCCTTCATTTCGATTCCCCTGTGGATACGCTGGACATTGGTGGTAAAAAGGTCATCGCCCACCACCTGCACCCGCACGCCCAGGCGATTTACCAGCAACTGCCAGCCTTCCCAGTCATCCTCAGCCAGGGCGTCTTCAATGCTTATGATAGGGTAGGAGTCTACCAGGCTGGCGTAGAGATCGACAAGCTGTGTGCTGCTAAGAGTGGCCTTCTCTCGGGGCAGCACGTAGGTGGTCGTCCGGAATAGTTCGGAGGCGGCCACGTCCAGGGCGATGAACACGTCTTTCCCCGGGGCGTAGCCGGCTTCTCCTATGGCGGCGGTGACCACCTCCAGGGCATCCCGGTTGCTCGGCAAAGACGGGGCAAATCCTCCTTCATCACCTATGTTGGTGGAGTAGCCACCCTTCTGAAGGAGGCGCCGCAGGGCATGATATATCTCTGCGCCTGCCCTCAGGGCCTCCCCGAAAGAGGGCGCGCCAGCGGGGACCACCATGAATTCCTGGAAGTCCGCCGAGTCCTGGGCGTGTTTGCCCCCATTTAGGATGTTGAGCATCGGAACCGGCAGCAGGAGAGGAGCTTTGTTGCTCAAGTAGCGGTAGAGGGGCTGTCCTCTGGCGTTAGCAGCGGCGTGGGCCACGGCCATTGATACACCAACGACCGCGTTGGCCCCCAGGCGAGACTTGTCCTCGGTGCCGTCCAGCTCCCTGAGGCGCCGGTCTATGGCCTCCTGATCCAGGGCAGTGAGACCCCTGATAGCAGGGGCAATAATGTTCTTTACGTTGGCGATGGCTTTATGTACGCCGTACCCACGGTACCTTTTCCCAATGCCGTCCCGAAGCTCCATGACCTCGTGGCGGCCTGTGCTCGCCCCTGAGGGCACCGCCGCCCGGCCCAGGGACCCGTCGGACAGAAGTACCTCCACCTCTATGGTGGGGTTGCCCCTTGAGTCGAGAATCTCCCGGGCATGTAGGGAGGTTACCGTAGTCATTTGGCCCGCTTCTTGCGGCTGCTACGCTGGCGCGCTGCGGCGATGGCCTTCTCCACTGCATCTACGGGGTCATTGGCGGGAATAATATACCGGGCCACCTTGTTATCTTGGGAGATGTTCCACGTCCTGAGGCCTATCACGGGGATGGCATCCCCCAGGGCATGGCCTATCTCGGACAGGGTGCCGAAGGCGCCGTCAATGGCAATGACAGCCCGGCCCGACTTGACCACGATGACGTTGCGGGCATACCCTATTCCCGTGCAGATGGGTAGGTCCACGTAGGGGTTGGCCTCTCCAGGGTCGTTGCCGGGGAGAATGCCTATGGTTGTGCCCCCAGCCTCCTTTGCCCCCTTGCATACGGATTTCATGATGCCCGCGAGCCCGCCACAGACTACGATGGCGCCGCGGCGGGCCAGCTCCTGCCCGACCTGATAGGCCAGGTCCAGATATTCTCCGTTAGCATTGCTGCCGCCGATGACCGAGATTAGCAAACTCTTACTGCGCCTCACCATGGCAACCCCCATTATAGCAAAGGCCCGGCCTTCCAAGGTCCTTTGCCATCAAAGCATTTCTTCCTGCTAGAGGGCTATCTGAAAGGCAGCACCGCCCAGAATCAATAACCCCATGAGAAGGACAATCCAGGCGAAGCTGAGCTGTCCAGCCACCGCCAGGAGGCCCCTAATAGTAAGGAGCCCTACTAGGAAGGCTACCAGGATGGCAGCAGCCGATGAGCCCGTCAGGGCCAGCCCGGGCTGGGTTGCCGCGCTGTAGACTCCAGCACCCAGGCTGGCGGGGACACTCATGAGGAAGCTCAGGGCTAGGGCCTCACGTCTGTCGATGCGTCGTGACAGCAGAACCGCAATGGTCAGCCCCGAACGGCTCAGCCCAGGCAGGGCCGCTATGCCCTGCGCGACTCCAGCCAGCGTGGAGTCGATGTAGGAGAGCTCATCCCGGTGTCTCGTTCCGGGCTGAGGCCTTCTCAATTGAACGCCGCCTGTAACCAGCATAAGACTCCCTACCACGGCCATGACACCCGCACCCGCCACGTTGGGGACATGTCGAAGAAGAAGGAGCAGCGGCAGCCCCACTGCCCCGCTGACTAGGGACGAGACAATCAGAAAAAAGGTTAGGGGCGAAGGCCGCCGACGAAGGATCAGCAACTCCCGAGCGATCTGCATTAACTCCCGCCTGAAGACGATGATGGCGGAGAAGAGGGTGCCTACATGGAGCCACAGGGCATAGGCTACGGCCTCCTCCAGAGGCCGCTTCAGGAAGAACGAGTAGGTGGCAGCGACGACTCCCTCGGAGCTCACGGGCACCCATTCGGTCACCCCTTGGAGAAGGCCCAGCAGAAGAGCGAGACTCATCTCTTAGGCAGACTCCCAGGAACAAAGGCGCCGTCAAACCACAGCACCAATCGTGGGACGCCTCCCGTAGCTCGCCGGGTCATTCCGCGCACTCTTGAGCCCCCTATTTCGCTTCTAGGAGAGGTTACTAGTGGAAGACTCAAGTTGCAAGCGGCCTCCGCGCCCGCCGCCCCGGTTATAATCTACGTGAAGCGATGATCATTGACTTCCACGCTCACATATTGCCTCCCTGGCTCCGGCAACGGCGCGACCAGTATCTGGAAAGGGATGCCACCTTTCGAGAGCTTTTCGCTAGCCCTAAAGGCGCTATGGTCACGGCGGAGGAGCTGGTGGCCGCCATGGACTCCCGATCCATCGATCTGTCGGTGGTGATGGGCATCGGCTGGGCTGACCTGAGCCTGGCTAGAGAGGTGAACGATTACATAATGGAGTCGGTCCATCAACACCGGGGCCGCCTGGTGGGTTTCTGCTCTGTCAACCCGGCCTGGGGCGACAAGGCGATCTATGAGGTAGAGCGATGTGTCAATGGTGGCCTGCGGGGAATCGGGGAGCTTCATCCCGATACTCAGGGTTTCGATCTGGGCGATAGAGCTGCTATGGCTGCGCTAATGGAGGCTGCCCGCTCCTTAGGCTTGGTTCTTCTGACCCACAGCTCGGAGCCGGTAGGTCACCTATACGCGGGCAAAGGCAGGGTCACGCCGCAGGTTCTTGCTCGCTTTGCCGAGGCTTTCCCGGACAACGTCATCGTCTGTGCCCATTGGGGAGGCGGACTACCCTTTTACGCCCTCATGCCTGAGGTGGCCGCAGCCCTGAGGAACGTGTATTTTGATACGGCGGCCTCTCCGTTTCTATATAGCCCTGACATATTCTCCTTTGCGCCGCGCTTGGTGGGGGCCGACAAGGTGCTGTTTGGCTCAGACTACCCTCTGCTGGACTCCAGGCGTGTTGTGGCCCAGATAAAGGGTGCTCGGTTGGCCCGAAGTGAAAAGAGCAAGGTCCTTGGCGGAAACGCCGCCCGGCTCCTGAAGCTGTAAGCCCGTGGAAGGAACAGATACTCCCTGGAGAGGGGAAGATGAGAGAAGAGGGCATCCGCGCCTTTGTCACCATCGAGCTGCCGGACCCTCTAAGACGGGTCATTGGAGAGCTTGTTGACGGGTTGTGGGCGGACTCGGGCTCGGCGGTCCGTTGGGTTGACCCAGCCGGTGTCCACCTGACTCTTAAGTTCTTGGGCTCCGTTGCCCAAGAACAGGTGGCTCCGGTGGGGGAAGCCGTTCGGGCTGCCACAAGGGGCCTGGCACCCTTCTGCTTGGAGTCCAACAGCTTGGGCGGGTTCCCCCACCTGGGCGCTCCCGCTGTCATATGGTTGGGCCTGAGCGGTGATGCCGAATCCTTGCTTACCCTGCAAAAGGCCCTCGAGGACAGTCTGGCGCGTCTCGGTTTCCAAAGGGAGGGAAGGCCTTTTCACCCGCACCTGACGCTGGGAAGGGTAAAGGAGAGGGCCAGCCCTGGGGAACGGCGGCGCATTGGCCGGCTAGTCGCCAGCTTCCCATCACCAGCACCCCTCAGGTTTGAGGTCAGCGGGATAAGCTTGATGCGCTCCGACCTGACACCTCAGGGGGCCAGGTACACCCGGCTTCTGGCTCACCCTCTAAAAGAGGGAAGCGGCAATGGTATGTGAAAAAAATATCTTGCCAACGGCCCTGCGGGGTGCTATACTGCCGTGCGGTTTAGGGTATCAATGAGGAGTGGGAGGAAGAGTCGATGAACAGCTACACTCTACCTAAGTGTCACCGCTGCTCCACGGGGGACCTCGTTCCCCTCTCCGACTTCGGGAGCCAAGGAGCACCTATCCACTACAAGGCCTGGGTCTGCACCAATCCAGAGTGCGGCTTCAACATCAAGATCAGGAACGGCGACGTGTACCTTAACGAGCCTATTGCCAGCGGGGCCATGCATGCCCCCCGCCCTCGCTAGCTGATCCAGCGGGCCTAGCAACTCTTTAGTCTACGGTGCTTTCTTTTGATACGATTTAGGGTTCTCGCGTAGGCAGTTAGCTTTTCTTTTGGGTTTCACACGGCTTTCCTGCCGCCCTCAACGAATACGTCTAGCCTCCTGAAAGGGTTTCTGTGTCCGCCGAACCTGCCAGGGGAAGCGATAGAAGAAGGTTCAAGACCCGCCGGGTAGCGGGCCTGGCGCTGCTGGCGGTGGGCCTTCTCCTCTTGGGTGCTGTCGCAACCTATTCTCTTTACTCTGGCTCGGCGCGACGGGGGCTCAGTGGCCTTACCACCAATCTACCTGAGGATCTGCCCAATCTTCAGGTATCAACAGTTGAGGCGACCACCTCCTCCTACTCCCTGTACCCTGGGCAGGAGATAGACCCTCGCTTCTGGGATAACCCCATCTGGGCACAGAGGCCCCTTGACTGGGGCCAGCGTGCCCTTCTGGACGGTTTCAGGCCTGTGGGTGGGGTCCCCCCGCCCAAAGGCAGCCTTCCCCGTCCATTGCGCATAATCATCCCTTTGATCGGGGTTGACGCCCAGGTCCGGGAGCTGCGCATTCTGGACTTGGGCGATAGCAGGGCCTACGAAACTCCTGACAAGATAGTAGGCCACATACCGGAGACGGCCAATCCCGGCGAGGCCGGTAGGGCCTGGTTCTTCGGCCATCTGGAGAGCCCTATCCTTGGGGAGGGCAACATCTTTAGGGACCTTCCCAAGATCCCTGACCTCCTTCGTTTGGGGTATGAGGTGTACGTTATCGTTGAAAATGGCTCCACAACCTTCTTGTACAAGGTCTCACAGCCGCCTCAGGTCATCCATGAGACCCACTTTTCCATCGATGAATCGGAGGGGTCTTCACTAGCTCTGGTCACCTGCGTGCCCAGACTCGTCTACGACCATCGCCTTGTGATCACCGCCACCCTGGTAGGTGCGAAAGGCTAGCCCTTTAGATCGGAAGGGGCTTCGCTCCACCATACCCGTTTCTCGTCCGCAATGTTGCCGTAGAAATCCGACAGTCCATGTATTCTCATGGACATGTCGAACCTCACACTGATCACACTGGCCTGGGAACTGTACCAACAGG
>JACPCK010000052.1 GCA_016179845.1 Chloroflexota bacterium
GGATAGCTGAAGTCAAGGGGTGCGGAAAGCTTTACTGGGAAGGTGCTACGGCGCCTCATCTTCCTACGACAGGTGCGCAGAGTGATTCTCCCAAGGCAAGCCAGCGAGCATCGTCAGCCTCGTGAAGCAGAGCATGGAAGTATGACTTTACCTGGGCCTGGGGCTTTACCTGGTCCACGAGGATGTCCGGGTCAAGGAGTGGAATCACTTCGTGATGGGCCCCAAGGAACAGGGCTCCCACATGCCCCTCCCGCAGAGTATGGTTAATGGCACCAGCTATGAAGCGGTCCCTGGCCTCGAGTAGGGAGATCTCGGGACCAGGACGGGAGGGCGTCTCCCGTGTGACTGAAACTGGACCTCCCTCCATCTGCAGCTTGATGTTCTGCTGCTCCTGCAACAAAAGGCCAGGGTCCTCGGTCTTCTGAAGCACTGCGCCGTGCCGAAGCAGCTCCCTCAAGAGCTGGTAGTTGGGGCTTCCCCTTCGTGCCCCTTCCTCGACGACCCGCTGGCCCACTTCGCCGTCGACCGCCAGCCCGTCCTGGTAGATGCGAAGCCCTTTCAGGTCCAGGGCAAGGAAGTAATCCGAGACGGCTTGCCAGAAACGGTATATGAACTCTCGATGACTTGCCCACCGCTTCTCGCCAACGAGTTGGGCAGCGCGTTGAGCGAGGGCATGGCCCAAGTGGCCCATGTCCGCCTCAGCATGAAGGACCGGGACGTAAAGAAGGCTCCTCACATCAGGCATTGCTGGACTTCAGGGCCGCGTCAAACTGACAAGCCGAGATACGGAAGCTGTCCATTTCAGCGGCAGGAGACTCCTCGCCGTGCGTGTCCAGGAAATCTCTTATGGCCAGCAAGGCTGCCCGGCGACAGAGGGCCTCGATATCAGCGCCGGTGAATCCGCCCGTCCTCTGGGCCAGAGCTAGCAGGTCCACGTCCTCGTCGAGAGGCTTTCCCCCGGTGTGGATGCGGAGGATGTCAAGGCGGGCCTTTTCATCGGGCAGAGGAAGCTCAAGTCTCACCTCCAGCCGTCCAGCTCGAAGCAGCGCGGGGTCCAACATATCTGGTCGGTTAGTGGCAGCCAGAACGACAACACCCTTGAGCTCCTCGATGCCGTCCAGCTCGGTGAGGATCTGGCTCATGACCCGGTCGGCCACATCGGAAGACCCTCTGTGGCCCCGCCGGGAAGCAAGCGCGTCCACCTCATCGAAAAAGATGACGCAGGGGCTGGCCGTCCTGGCCTTTCGGAAGACCTCTCTGACGGCTCGCTCCGACTCGCCCATCCACTTGGAGAGAAGCTCGGGTCCTTTGACAGAGATGAAGTTGGCCTGGCTCTGGGAGGCCACAGCCTTCGCCAGGAGAGTCTTCCCTGTACCTGGGGGCCCCACCAGCAAGACGCCCTTGGGGGGGCTCGTACCCGCCCTTGCATAGAGGAGTGGATACTTAAGAGGCCCCTCAACAGCCTCCTGCAAGCTCCGCTTCACCTCTTCCAGGCCTCCCACCTGGTCCCAATGGACATCAGGTATCTCGGTGAAGACCTCCCGAATGGCCGACGGCTCTATCTCCTTGAGCGCGTCCCGGAAGTGCTCCATGCGTACCTCCAGGCGTGCCAGCAGCTCGTAGGGTATGTACTCGGCCTCCAGACTGAATTGGGGCGTAAGGGCCCTCAGGCTGGCCATTGCCGCCTCTCGGCAGAGGGCCGCCAGGTCAGCGCCCACGAAGCCATGAGTCACCTCTGCGAGCCTATCCAGGGCCACGTCGGAGGCGAGAGGCATACCCCTGGTGTGGATCTGGAGGATATCCAGGCGGCCCCGGCGGTCGGGCACATCGATGACGATCTCCCTGTCGAAGCGCCCTGGCCGGCGCAAGGCCGGGTCGAGGGTATTGGGGACGTTGGTGGCGCCGATGACTATTACTTGACCGCGGGACTCCAGGCCGTCCATGAGGGCCAGGAGCTGGGCGACGACACGCCTCTCCACCTGCTGGTCACCCCGCATCTCCTCTCTCTTGGGGGCGATGGAGTCGATTTCATCGATGAAAAGGATAGAGGGCGCATGGGAACGGGCCTCCTCAAAGAAGCCCCTGAGGCGTCCTTCAGACTCGCCGTAGAACTTCCCCATTATCTCCGGACCGCTGATGGCGATGAAGTGGGCTGAGGTCTCATTGGCCACCGCCTTGGCAATGAGGGTTTTGCCGCAACCCGGCGGCCCGTGAAGAAGGACTCCCTTGGGCGGCTCTATGCCCAGTCGCTCGAAAAGCTCAGGGTGCCGCAGGGGCAGCTCTATCATCTCTCTGATGCGCTGGGTCTCCTTGCGTAGCCCGCCTATGTCCTCGTAGGTGACTCCGGTTTTCTGATGCCCAACGGGGGTGCTGCCCCTGGTCTTGATGATGGTCAGGGGCCCTGGAACCACGGGCCCGGGCGGGTCGGCCTCCACCACCGTGAACTCCTGGTACCGGCCCCCCAGAAAGGTAACCCTAACCTTATCGCCCGGTGTAACAGGCAGCCCCTCGAGAGCCCTGGCGATGTACTTGGGGTCAGGTTGCCTGGGCAGGTTGCCGGATGTTACAGGTGCAAGGACGAGGGCGTGGGCAGGGGCGCAGGAGACCTTCTGGAGGATGACAGGCTCGCCCAGGGGCGTCTGGGCGTTTTCCCGGGTGATGCCGTCCATCTGGACCTGGTCTTTTCCGCGCTCCTCTGGATAGGCGGGCATACACCTGGCCATGGTGGTCCTCTTGCCGCTGACCTGAACCGTATCGCCAACCTGGAGCTCCAGCCTAGCCATGTCCCGCGGGTCCAGGCGCACTATACCCCGGCCGACGTCTTTGGTCAGGGCTTCTGCGGCTCGCAGAGTCAAGGTCTTCACAGGAGTGGGCCTTCTTACTTGCTCTCGCAACAGAAAACGGCTACTTGGTGCGCTTCTTCAGGGTCAGTTCCAGAATGCCGGAACGGTAGGACTGCTTCAGATCCTTCCCTTCCACCAGGGAAGGAAGGAGCACCTCCTTGTAGTACTTTCGGTCCCTGGCCTCCGCTGCCAGGGTCAGGATGTCGCCTCTCACGTCTGCTCGGATGTCCTTCTCTTCGACGCCGGGTATCTCGGCGACCACACGCAATGTGTCTCCTTCGTCGAAGAGGTCCACCAGAGGCTCGCGGACCTCTTCCACTACAGAGCCCGCCTCAGTAGTGCGCACGTTCCCAAAGGACTCGATGACGGGTCTGCCCCCCAGGCCAGCCCGGACGCTGAATCCGTAGACCGCCTTGCCCTTGCCCCCCAGCACATCCTTCACACCGGAGCGGGTCTCCTCCGCGGCACCCTCCTCTGCCACCCTGGAGACCAGGTCGAAAAGCCCTCCAAGACCCTTGAAAAGATCGCCCAGACCCAGCTCAATCTCTATGCCTGCACCAGGTTTGCTCTGCCTCCCGGTCATGGTAGCCCCTCCTGTGCTTGTTTTTCCCACTTGCCGTGCCAGTTCCTCCAGTCTCAGCTCAATGATGGGCAGGGGCCGACTGATGCCCGCCTCCCACCGTCTCACGCTTTGCAGAGATACACCCAGAAGACGAGCGAAGCGCTCCTGGGAGAGGCCCAGCCGGAACCGCAGTTGCCTTATCTTCTCATGAGCCATTTGTGCACTAAGTTATTTAAACATGTGTATTATAACTTGTCAATACTCCTGTCCTCCTTTTGAGGGCTCATCTTCCATCGACACCAGCAATAACAGCCGGGTCTTCTGGAGCTTTCGGGGCGGCTCCTGCCTGATAAGGGACATCCAGGAGTGTGATACTAAGGTATAAGAGGGAGTACCCCAAAGGCTCTCCCCAGACCTGCTACGTCGGGTTAGAGTTGATCTGAGAGGACTCGTCGATCAAGAAAGACAGCAGAAGTGTCCTCTTGAAAGGGTTCATCCCTTGTAGCTTGTCCGGCAGCGGTGTATTTCCCTTCGCCATGAAGGCCGCCTCAGACGATCCAGTCCAGACTAAATCAGCTGGCTATCTCCAACCCAAGGGGCTCTGTAAAGGAGGTGAGCCACGGGTAGCAAGGTCAGGGTCTTAATAGTAGACGACCACCCGGTTGTCAGGGCGGGGGTAAAGGCCATGCTCTCTATGAAAGGAGAGATAGAGGTAGTGGGAGAAGCGGCCACCGGGGGAGAGGCCCTGGAAAAAGTGGCTCAGCTAAGGCCCCATGTGGTCCTCATGGATGTGCGCCTATCGGACGCCAACGGCATCGATTGTACTCGGCAGATCAAAGAGAGCATGCCAGAGGTTGCAGTGATCCTGCTCACCGCGTATGAAAACCGAGCCTACATTGCTCAGGCCGTGAGGGCAGGGGTATCAGGCTACCTGTTGAAGGACGTTTCTCTGGAGCTGCTGCTGGAGACAGTGAAGGCGGCCCGAAGCGGAGGTGCCTTGTTTAAGGGTTCTCTGCTGCGGACCGCGCTTGGCAGTCTTTCAGAGGCCCGTAGCCGCCGAGGCTACGAGTCTTCCACACTAGTGGGAATTCCTACCAAGAGAGAACAGGAGGTGCTAGAGCTCCTGGTGCGAGGCTTCACCAACAAAGAGATAGGAACTCAACTCCACATCACCGAACTCACAGTGAAGAAGCACATGGCCAGCATTGCCGGAAAGCTGGGTGCCCGCAACCGGAGCGAAGCGGCTGTACGAGCAATACAGGAGGGCCTCGTCCCTCTGAACTGAGAGGAGGCCCTCCCGCCTAACTTGAGCGGGGCACTTTTCTCTGTTCTATTACCTATCTTAGTCCAAGGTCTGCAGAACCATGCAGGCGCACTGGACGCCGGCCCCGTTAGCCACCACGGCACGCTTGGCATTGGGCACCTGCCGCGGCCCGCAGCGGCCCATCAACTGGTCCGCCGCCTCGGCGATGAATCCCATGCCGTGGACCCGCCCCTCGGAACACATACCACCATGAGGGTTCAGAGTGGGCCCTGTTCCACCCAATTGCATCCGGTCGCCCTTCAGGAAGTCCTTGGCCTCACCGAGCTTGCAGAACCCCAGGTTCTCGATCCAGTTCACCGTGAGGATCGTGAAGCCATCATACAGGCAGGCCAGGTCCATGTCTTTAACGGTCAAGCCACCCGCCAGGGACCACATCTTCTGGGAACAGAACTTGGCCCCGTCGTAGGCCATATCATCCCACTGGAGGGTATCCGTCCTGGGCCCTGTGTTCTGGGAGCCACAAATAATCTGCACAGGCTTGTTTGGCAGATGCCTGGCCCGCTCCGGAGTAGTGATGACCACCGCGGCGTACCCATCCACCGGGTAGTCGCAGTCATAGAGGCACATGGGAGAGGCGATCATCCGGGCGCTCATGTAGTCCTCCATGGTCAGGGGCGTGCGGGCTATGGCCCTGGGGTTCATGACAGCGTGCTTGCGCTGGGTGACGGCGATGTGGCCAAAGGTCTCTCTTGGGGTGCCGAACTGCCACATATGGCGGGCCATCCAGAAGACAAAGATGAACCCCCCTGCGCCAAATGGGGTCATAAACTGCTGGTTTCCCGAGATCCTGGGTGCCCCGACGACCCCGGCAAAAGGGTCTCGCCGGGAACCCTTGGACCCCGTCCCCTTGGGCTTCATAAGCCCCATAACCGCTACAGCGTACTTGCAGGCCCCATACTCCACCGCCATGGCCGCCTCCAAGACGCCCCACATCGCGGTGACCTGAGGCAGCTCCATCTGCCCGTACCAGTTTATCTCTGGGAACCGCAGGTGCTCGTTGAGATCGTAGCCATTGGCCCCTGCCATGCCATGGGTGGCAAGGCCGTCGATATCCTTCTTGGTGAGGCCGGCGTCCTTGACGGCGGCGACGATGGCATCACTCATCAAGTTTGCAGCCGTCTTCCCCGAGTCCCTGGAGATGATGCTGCGGCCTACACCAACGATACAGGCGTTCTTCTTTGTTCCCTGATCGAGTTTCATCTTTCCTCTCCTCCTAAGATAGACCTACTTGGTGCCCTTGCGAGGCCTGAACAGGGGGATGCTGACATCCTCCTCGGGAACGTCCCGGAAGAACACCTCCACCGGCATCCCTATCTTTATCTGATCGAGGGGGCAGTCCTCGAGGTTGCTGCAGATGCGCACGTCCTCCTGCTCTTCCAGAGACACGAGGACAACAGAGTAGGGAGGCTTGAAGCCTGGAGGCCCCTCGACTTGATAAATAGTGTAAGAATAGACGGTGCCGCGCCCGCTTACCTTAGCGGGCGCCACATTAGTGGACCAGCACTGGGGGCAGCGCTGCTTTGGCCAATGTATGTAGTAGCCGCAGTCGCTACATCGTATGATGAGCAACTCATGTTTCTTACAACCCTCCCAGAAGGGCGTGCTTACCTCATCGGGAACGGGAACAGGCCGCTTGTACTGCTCTGTGGTCAAAGCTCTCCTCCCTCTTTACTGAACTATTCCAGCGTGTACCTTAATCCTTCGCCATTGCCTCGTCAACCCTTGTTGGGCCCCATCATAGGCTGGGCTACAGACGCCTCAGCCAAGGCTCGAACCACGCCCCTTCTGCCGGGAAGGTGGCGCCCGGTTTGCTCCTGGCGATGACCCTGCCTTCCCTGCGTGAGACACCGGGTGTGGGCTTGCCTCCACTTTTGCCTTCCTTCCTCCTGGTTCGGCCCCGACGGAGCGCCTTCTATGGGAATACTATGACGGCTCGGCCGAAGATCTGCCGCCGCTCCAGGAGAGCATGCATCCTCGGGGTATCCTCCAGCTTGAAGGTCTCGTAGACAACAGCCTTGATGCGTTTCTTTTTCAAGAGCTCGAAAGAGCGCAGGGTATCCTCGTACTGTCCGCCTGTGGCACCAGTGATAACAGCCTCTCTCCAGAACAACCAGGGGACAGGGAACCGGGCATACTCAGCGTTGATCTGGCCCACGAAAATGTAGCGACCGTAGTAGGCCAGGGCGCGGAAGCCCCCGTTGTTGAAGGTAGTACCCCCGACGGTGTCAACAACAAAGTCAGCCCCATCGCCGTCAGTCAGCTCCATCACCTGCTCGTGGAACTTTCCTGTGGGGGTAAAGATAACTTCAGATGCCCCGTACTGCTTCAGCAGGGGCACCTTGTGCTCCGAAGTTGTGGCCGCCATCACGAAGCCACCGCTGAGAGCCACGATCTGAAGGGCATGGATCCCGAGACCCCCTCCAGCACCACATACCAGGATGTTGTCGTGGAACTTTGGTTCCTGCCCCGCCAGCATAATACCCCTTAGCGGGGTGCCGATAGCGCACCGCACAAAGGAGGCTTCCACGGGGCTTATACCTTCGGGGATCTTCATCATGGCCTGGGCGGGGACCAGGGCCAGCTCGGCATAGCCACCAATTAGTCCTCTCCTGAGCCTGTTCTTGCACTTGACCTTAAGGCCCGTACGGCAGTAATCGCAGACGCCGCAGTTGGTCCCACCACTGGGGGCTACTCTATCCCCCACCTGAAAACCGGTGACCCCTGGGCCAACGGCGATAACCTTGCCGGCTATCTCGTGGCCCAGGATGTGGCCCCGCTTCTTCACCCAGACCCCGTTCTCTTTGATATCCAGCTCTTCAGCGGCAGTCAGGGCTACCGGCTGACCGCCCCGCGTCAGTACCCCCTGCCGCTCTACGAGATCGTGCCCGTCTATGGCCGAGGCCTCCACCTGCAGCAGCAACTCCCCCTCTTGAGGAGGGCCAGGGTCTCTCACCTCCACCATTTTCAGGTTCTCAGCCGGCCCAGGCTCGAAGAGCACACACGCCTTCATTTTCCCCTCCCCAGACTACGTATGTTACCGCAACACGCCCTTGAATCCATGACTGCGGCGTTCCCCCTTGACTTGGTGCTGTTTTCCGCCACGCGGCTGAACATCCTGTACGTTACCAAATATTTCTTGCCCTGACAAGCTGCCCGCATACACTCCGCAGGGCTCGCACTGAGGGCAAAGCAGCACGCAAAACTGTACCACAGCCCATGTACTAAGAGAATCCCCCAGAGTTTGATGCATAGGGCATAATATTCAGCCAAATGGAAGGCCGAAAATGTCCCAATACGACCCAAGCCCTGCTGACAGCGGAGTGATTACTTCACTTTCTTCCGAGGGTTGGCGCCAAGGGGAACAGCGGGCTGCGCCTCTGCGGAGGACAGGGCTTCGGCGAACCAGTAGCGGAGACACCAGGCCGCGGCCACCAAGGCAGGCAGACCAGCGAAGATAAGAGGGATGACCAGGGTAAAGAGCGTCGAAGGAAAGGGCGTACCCTCCGCCGTCCATGCGACGGCCCAACTCCACAGGGCCACTGCTGCCGAATGTAGAACAGCGAAGACTATCCAGGACAACAGTACGTAGACTAATCTACGGCGCCAAGGGAAAGCCCCGGTGGCCAGCAGCAGGGATGTCACCAGCAAGGGGCCCGACTGCATCATGAGGCCCTGCACTCCCATCCCTAGGCCCGGGGTCCCGCTGGCTCCCCGATACTTCAGCCAAAGGTCGACGCCCTCAGGGGTCAGTGCGACGTTGGGGGAGGAGACAGGCCTGGCGACCCAGGCGATGATCTTGGTATAGAAGGGCCCTATAGAGGTCCACAGGAGAGCTAGCGCCACCAGAAGGGCTACAGCAGCCGCGGCCGGCAATATCAACTTACGAGGCCGCACGAGAGGTCTTACCTACCCAGCTTATCCAGACCATCCAAAAGACGATGCCGGCGAGAATCATGACGGACTGCCATATCACCAGGTGGGCCATGTCCAACCACTGCGGCGCGAGCCGGGCCACGTAGACCAGGTTTATGACCCTGAGGAGATTCAGGGAGGACAGGAGCAGCGCACCGAGGAGGATGCCTATGAGCTTGGACCCAACAGGGGCCGGAAAGGCGAGGATGGCACCCGTCAGAAGCATGATGGGTCCCAGGGGCGTGCAGTCCGGGATCACAACGAACTGAAGGCTGCCCATCTGCAAAACGGGGCCTTTCACTGTCACGCCTGCCCCCACGCCCGCTAAAGCGACGCCGGTGACCCTGGCAGTCACTGAGGTGATGGCTTCCGATACCGCAGTGACCCTGATCAGAAGGAAATACAGGACAAGAAAAAGACCCAGGCTTGCCGCCGCAACCAGGACCATCCTGCGTAGCGGGAGGAAGGGAACAGCCTGGCGGGGCCTGCCGTTTCCTTTGCGGAGCCTCTGGCCTTTCCTTCGCTTACTCGTGGCCGTTCACCAGTTCTTGGGAACGTCTGGCTCTCGCCGCTTCCTGCCCTGCTGGTATCTGGCAAAGGCGGAGAACAGACCCAGCGCCACCAGGAGGACCAGGCCAATGAGACCCCAACGCCTTAGTTGCTCAGGTTTCATAACTCAATCCCTCCTAATACCGAAGTGAACTTTACATTCAATTATACATCGGTGCAAAAAGAGGTGCGGACTCCAGGTCGGATTGTGCTTATTCACATTTCAACCCAGGTTTTGAATAAGACGCTCATATTCGCTCTTCTTGACATCCTATGCTATAATGCCCCGTAGCTGAAGGCCAAACAGCAGGGTAAGGTAGGGCGGTTCAGCTACTTCATGCAAAAAAGGGAGGACAGGAAACGAAATGCGTAAGTCTTTTCCGCTAGGTGTTGTGTTCGCTTTGATAGTCTCCCTGGTGCTCTTTGCCTGTGCACGGGCGGCCCCTACGGCCACGCCGACAAGGGCGCCGGCGGTGACTCCCACGCCCACCACGGTGCCTACGCCAACCACCAGGCCCGGCCCCAGGGGCACACTTAACGTTTCAGTAGCCAACCTGGGGAACGAGGTGTGGCTGGTGCGCATGCCCACCAGTGACGAGGCTCCCATCATGGACGCAGTGTTCGATGCCCTAATCGGCTTCGATACCAAGACCCAGGCTTTCCCGCAGACAGGGGGCTCTCACCCAGGTCTTGCCGCGAAGTGGAGTGTGGAGCTCACCCCTGACGGGGGGAGTCTATGGAAGATGACCCTCAGGAAGGGTGTCCAGTTCCACCAGGGCTGGGGTGAGCTTACCGCGGAGGACGTGAAGTTCACCGTCAACGAGTTCTTCAAGCCCCAGTCGGTGCACCCTTATACCTTCGGCTACGTGGCCTGGGTAGGAAAAGACATCAACAACTTCAAGATAGTTGACAACTACAGCTTCGAGGTGAAGAGCAACGAGCAGAACTTCCTTCAGGTCAGGCGTCTGAGCATGGCGGGCCTGGGCCTATCACCCATTTCCAAGAAGTACCAGGAGGCGGTGGGGGAGGACGCAGTCGGGAAGCGCCCTGTAGGCACGGGCTCTTTCGAGCTGGTGGACCACAAGCGGAACCAGAAGGTTAGCCTCAAGGCGGTGAACAACCACTGGCGCCAGACCCCTGATGTGGCCGAGGTGAATATCACCGTCGTTCCGGAGATCGCCACCAACATCGCCATGCTACGGACCGGCCAGGTAGACCTGACCTCCATTCCTGCCAAGTACAAGAAGGAGCTGGAGGCTGCGGGCCTCAATATCTTCCGGGGTGAGATGGCCAAGGCCTTCAACATGTTCTTTGGCGGCATGTTCCTGCCGACCAGGGAAAAGTACAATCCCGCCTCCCCCTGGACCGGCAAGGAGCCTACGGGGGAGTCGCCCACCCTGGTGCGCAAGGCGCTGAACCTGGCCATCGACAGACAGGCCATCATGGACAAGATCCTGTTCAACGAGGCCGTCCCCAAGGTCATCAGCTTCAACTTCCAGAAGCCGGGGGTCTACTGGTGGAAGAACGACTGGAAGCCCTACCCCTACGACGCCAAGGGAGCCAAGGAGGCCATCACCAAGGCCGGCTACCCCAACGGCTTCGATACCCAGATGTACCTGATCAGCCTGGCCTGGGCACCGGAGAACGTAGACATGTCCGAGGCCATCGCCTCCATGTGGGAGCAGAACCTGGGGCTCAAGGTGAAGAGGCAGCCCACCGAGTACCGGCCCACGGTACGGCAGAAGCTGGTGGAGCGGAGCAGCGCCGACTGGACCTATCTCTACACCAACGCCAGCATCTCAGACCCCGTCAACTACGGCTGCGGCTGCTGCATCGGTCCTAGCTGGGCCACTATTCTCCACACGGAGCACCCCAAGGTTGATGAGATATGCGGCCCCCTGTTGAAGGAGTTCGATCTGCAGAAGCAGGTGCCCTTGATCCAGGCCCTGGGGGACTTCCTCTACCAGAACTACTGGACGGCGCCCATAGCCAGCGGCAACGTGCTGTGGGCTGCCGGGCCCAAGGTCAAGGACTACCCGGTCTTCCCTGGGGCCTCCACCCTGAAGAACCTGGAGCTCATCACCCTGAAGTAGCACGGGAGCACGGCAACTGAAGAGGTCCGAGGCTTCTGCTCCTCGGGCCTCTTCTTGTCGCCAGGAGGCACCTTCCCCAGAGTGGCGGAGTAGTGGGATGAGCCCTATAATCAGGCAATCAGCCTCGTCGTTTTGAAAGGAGAGCCCCATGGCCTATGAATGTCTCATCTATCAGAAGCTGGATGGCGCGGTAGCCCTCATTACCCTCAACCGACCGCAGCGGCTCAACGCCCTTTCCAAGCAACTGCTTCGGGAGCTCTACCGTGCCCTGGGAGATGTGGAGGAAGACCCGGAGGTGCGGGCCGTGGTGATCACTGGTGCGCCCCGTCCGGACGGGCGTCCCTGCTTCTGCGCGGGCGACGACCTCAAGGAGATAGCGGCTGAGCCTGAGCCGACCAGGGAGGAGGCGGTGGAAGAGGCCATCCAAATGCTGCACGACAGCGGGCCCGAGGCCGACGTGGCCCCGATATGCCGGCTCCTACAGACGATGAGCACGCCCTCCATAGCTGCCATCGATGGAGTGTGTACAGCGGGTGGCATCCAGCTATCACTGTTCTGTGACTTCAGGGTGGTCTCGGAGTCTGCCCAGGTGAGCGACCTGGAGATCAAGAACCTGGGCTCCATAGGTAACGGCAGTGCCGCCGTGCGCCTATCGCGGCTGGTGGGCGCCCCGTGGGCCAAGGAGATGCTCTTCACGGGCGAGCCTGTTGACGGCCACCTGGCAGTGCAGATCGGATTCGCGAATCACGTGTTCCCTCCCGGAAAGCTAATCGAGGGAGCGCTGACCCTGGCCAGGAGTATAGCCCGTGTCCGCCCACAGGCCGTGGCCATAACCAAGGCCATTATCAACGCTTCCCTGGACATGGAGCTGACCCAGGCGCTCCACTTCGCGTACAGCGCCTCCCTGCCCCTTACAGGCAAGGAGGGGGCTCAGGCCTTTGCCCAGAAGAAGTCTCCCCCTTACGGGCAGCCCTAGCCCCTCAGGGACAGAACAGGGGCACCCCGGAGGGTCAGCAGCGACAGGCTGGACTCTTTACGGCTTGACCTCAGCTATGGCCTCGATCTCCACGAGAAAGTCCGGGCTGTAGAGGCGGCGGATGACTGTCCAGGTAGAGGCGGGGTAGTCAGACGAGAAGTACTTGAGATATATCTGCTGGAACCCGGAGATGTCCTTAGCACGGATGAGGTAGACGTTGGTTTTCACCACATCCTTCAGCGTGGCCCCCGCAGACTGGAGGACGCCCTGGAGGTTCTTGAGGGCCTGGTCCGCCTGAACCGATATATCCCCCTTACCGACTACCTGGCCCTTCCTGTCCTGGGCCACTTGGCCGGAGATGTACAGGAGATTGCCCACCCTGACGGCGTGGTTGTATCCGCCTTCTGCCTTGTGAACACGTCTGGGCACAATGATCTCTTTTGTCATGTTCCCTCCTTAAGCTGTGGTGTTTCAATCTTCTGGAATGCATCTGGCCTAGAAGCCAGTCGGAAAAGTCTCACCCCCTGATGTGCACCTCGCCTTTCCCAATGGAGTGGGGGAAGGATTGAATCTGGGGGATACCCCCAGGCCCCTGCTGGTTTGGATTGGCTAACCCTGCCGTCGGGTCAGCAGTGCACCAGCGAGCGGCACTCCTACCGCCAGGGCCACTCCAATGACTATGGCCCCATTCCCGCCCAGAACGGAGAAAATGGAGCCAAGGCCTCCAGCTACGACCACTACAAAAAGAGCCGCCCCAAGGGGCAACGTCACAGACATCCAGGCTCGGTACCTCAATGGCCCACCTCCCTCACATTCCTAGTGGCCTTCGCAAGAGTAGTCTACCGTAACGGCAGTGTGGAGGCCACCCCTGGCCTTGTAGTCCAGGGTCAGGGACATCCGCCGGGGCCGGCAGCATGCCGCCAGGTCTTGCAGAATGCGGTTGGCCGCGTGCTCCTGGACGACGCCCACGTTCCGGTAGGATAGGAGATAGTACTTGAGGGACTTGAGCTCGATGCACAGGCGGTCGGGCACATAGCGGATAATGAGCCTCCCAAAGTCAGGCAGTCCAGTCCAGGGGCAGACAGCGGTGAACTCATCAGTGTCGATGACCACCTCGGCGTCAGAGCCGGGGTACTCGTACTCGAAGGCCAGGAGGCAGGCCGCGTCAACGGCTTCGGGGCCTTCGATAGTGCCTTTCCACTCGAGGGCCTGGTACTTCTCTTTGAGGTCCTGCCGAGGCTCCATCGTGGAGGCTCCTCCTTCCTTGTGCATACCTTTTCATGATACACGGGCTGCCAGGGAGACGGCCCGATGGCGCCGGCACTCCCAGGACGGTGTCTCATATTCTACCAGGTTCTCTCCACCGGCCCCTTCTTGGCGGCTGACCTTTTGCCAAGGCCACACCATCTCTTCTTTTCATCAATTCCTCCTAATGTGGTGAATCAGAAAACCGCTACAAATGTCATTCCGAGCAGCAGCAAGGAATCTGGTGGTGAAGCTGCCTCCCCACCAGATGCTTCACTTCGTTCAGCATGACAATGCAAGCCTCACATTATGCAGCGAATCTCTGACTCAGGGCACTAATGCCTTGTTGACATACCAGAGAGGCGACACCTAGAATCCCTGTCAGAGCCAAGACGCAGAGGTTGATGTGATATCCACTAAGCAGCTTTTTGAACTTCAGTCGCTTGATCTGTCTATCGAAGGCCTTAGAAAGTCCATCCAGGGCATCGAGGCCCGTCTCGCCGATAACCAGGCCATCCTGGCAATCCAGGCCCAACTGGAGGAGAAACGACGAGAGCTACAGTCTCTCAAGCGGGCCCAGAGGGATGTAGAGCTGGAGTTGGCCACCATAGAAGACAAGATCCAGCAGGTCGATGGGCGTCTGTATAGTGGGAGGGTAGGCAACCCCAAAGAGCTCATGGGGCTTCAAGAGGAAGCTACAGCTCATAAGGCCAGCAAGCAACGGTGCGAGGAGAGGATCCTGCAGATGATGGGTGAGGGTGAAGAGAAAGAGAGACAGGCAAAGGATACTGAGGCCCGCCTAAAAGGGATGCAGACCCAATGGGAACAAACCAGAAGGGAGCTGGAGTCGGAGCGGCGGCAGGCCCTGGAGGCACTGCCCTCGTTGGAGGGCCGGAGGAGTGTTCTCGTGACTCAGGTATCTCCTGAGGAGCTAAAGGTCTATGAAAGCCTCAGGGCCTCAAAAGGAGGAGCGGCGATTGCCAAGGTGGAAAGGGGAATGTGCACGGGGTGCCGCATGACCCTACCAGTGTATGAACTCCAGCGGGCCCGCACAGCCAAGGGGCCCGTCTTCTGCAGCACCTGTGGACGCATACTCTACCTGAGCTGACGTGAAAGCCCTCGGCTACTTTCTGGTGACTCCGGGAGGTGGACTCGACTCCGTGGAGGGGCAGCTGCGGTCATTTTTTCAGCTTTGCCAGCAGGAAGGCCACACACCTGCGGCTACCTTCATCGAAACTGAGCCCGGTACCCGCCCTGGCTACAAGGCCCTCCTCGACTACCTCCATCTCACAGGACCGGGCGCTGTCATCGTAGCTTGGGGACCCACGAACCTGGGCGAGTCCTTGGCCCAGGCATTGGAAAGAGTCCTCGCCCTTGATGCCCTGGGCTCCCGCCTAGTCTTCATTGATGGTGACAGCCAGGAGCCCCTGGGCCGGATACTGAAGGAATGGGGGACCTCTGAGCGAGGCCAAAAGATAAGGTCAGCTCTGAAGGCGAAGGCCACTGCGGGCTACAGCCTTGGCAGGCCTCCCTTTGGGTATAAGGTTGCTGAGAAGGGTCAGCTTGCCGGGGTCCCCACCGAACTGGCCGTCGTAAGGCTTATCTTTAGCCTCTACGTACAGGGCGGACTGGGGATCCGCCGCATCGCCAACAGGCTGAATGAAGGCGGCTACAGAACCCGGACCGGGAACCGCTGGAGCATGCATTCAGTCCGCAACATCCTGTCCAACTCAATATACGCTGGCGATGCAGAGCTTGCGGCCAGGGCAGGGCCAGGACAGGAGCCTTCGGTGAGTCAGGACGCTTTTCAGCGGGTCCAGGAACGCTTGAAGGAGAGGCCACACCCTACCAGCCCCCCGAAGGTGGTGGCCTTCGCCCTAAGAGGCCTCGCCTTCTGCGGCTACTGCGGTGAGCCTATGGTAGGGGCTACCCGCAGAAAGCGGTGGCAGCGGAAAAGTGGGCTCCGGGCGGAGGGCTACTATCGCTACTACCGATGCCGGTCAGGTTCTGTCAGGGAGCTGTGCAACAAGAACACATGGCGGGAAGGTGAGCTGGAAAAGGCCGTCAGGGACGGTGTAAGAGCTCTGTTGGCCGACGACAGTAGCCTGGAAGCCCAGGCTCGCAAGCAGCAGCCCCTCCGTCAAGAAAGCCCCGTGGCTTCTATCGACAGTCGGCTACGACGCGCACTGGAGAAGGCCTCCAAGGGACTGCTACCTCTGCCCTCCTTGAGACGCTTGCTTGAGCAGCGCCGAAGGGGATTAGAGCCCATTGAAGGGCCGGAGGCGCCGGAGCAGTGGGGTGACACAAACCTGCTGGAACCCTCCGCTTGGACAGGCCTGAACCCTGTAGTCCGGAGGAATGTGCTCGCACATTGGATTCAAAAGGCGGTGGTATGGACGGACCGATTGCAGCTAGACCCCCTCAAGGAGATCTGACAAGGAACTGGTATAATACAAATGGGAGAGGGCCAAGCAGGCCGGGCAGCCGCTCTTCGCTCAGGCGGGGAGAGGAAAGTCCGGGCTCTATCGGGCTGGGTGCTGGGTAACGCCCAGGCGGGGTGACCCGACGGAAAGTGGCACAGAAACTATACCGCCAGGCTCAATGCCTGGTAAGGGTGAAAACGGGCGGCAAGAGCGCCCGGCTGTACGTGGTGACACGGCGGCGGTCAAACCCCACCCGGAGCAAGGCCAAAAGGGCGGATTCAAGGGTGAGCCCGACCCATCCGCAGGTAGGCCGCAGGACCCCGGCGGCAACGCCGCCCTAGCGGGGTCCCTCCGCAAGGAGGGATGGGCTAGATAGATGGCTGCCCCTCTCTGGAAGGTGGGAGGATGGCCGAGTGCCGTAAACCACCTCTCGGGGAGGACAGAACCCGGCTTATAGGCCTGCTTGACCTCTTCCTAGACAGGGCCTTTCCCATCGCCCTTGGGGCTTATGACCAGGACAGGCAGGCCAGACTGGCGAAGCACCTTGTCTGCCACACTGCCAAAGAACATACGACTGAGACCGCTGCGGCCGTGAGAGGAGATCGCAATCAGGTCTCCACCCTTTTCCTGGGCAAATTTTATGATTTGGCTGGCTGCGCTTCCCCGAAGGACCTCCCAACGAACCGAAAGGCCCTTGGCCTTTAGCTGCTGGCTCACCCTCTCTAGATAGGCTTTTGACTGGGAAACCTCTGTGTCCAGGGCCGAGGCCAGGGCGTCTATCACGATGGGGGAGGCCCCACCCAGGTCCCCAGCGCCACCCAGGCCCATGCCAGCCACCTGGGTCGGTAGCGGCACCACCTCTACCAGGTATAACTCAGCGTTGCACCGCTGGGCAAGAGCCTCAGCGTAAGGCAGCACCTCCTCAGCCAGAGGAGACCCGTCCAGAGGCACTACAACACGGCTGTACATGGGAGTTCCCACCCCCTTCTTTCTTTTGGGACATAGTATAACCATCCCCTTACCATAGACAAGCCAAGCATACAGCAACTCCCTCTCCCCGTTGACTACCGAGAACAGCCCTCTTATCATCGAGGCCAAGTTAGCTGAAAGGTACGCGTGTGCCAGGAGACCTGGACCTTCGAAGGCTGAGAGGCAGATTAAAGGGCTGCCTCATAGGTTTCCAGACCCTCTTCTATGCCAGTGTCCCCTCCACTATGGATGTGGCCCGCAGAAAAGCGGAGGAAGGGGCCCCTGAGGGGACCGTAGTCCTTGCAGATCAGCAGACCAGGGGCCGGGGCCGCTTCCGGCGCCGATGGGTCTCTCCCCCAGGCACAAACCTGTACCTTTCCATTATCCTCCGCCCCACAGTGGATGAGCTGAGGCTCCTCAACATGGCCACATCCCTGGCCGTAGTCAGAGCCATCCGCTCGACCGCGGGCCTCGCCGCCACCATCAAATGGCCCAACGATGTGCGGCTGAGAGAGCTGAAAGTGGGCGGCATCCTTATCGACTCAGCCCTCAGCAACGGGCAGATGCGGTGGACCATCGTAGGTGTAGGTATCAACGTGAACTTAGACCCCGCGGAGCACCCGGAGATCGCCTCCATCGCCACAAGCCTGGCCAAAGAAGCGGGGCATCCTGTGAGCCGCATGGAGGTGCTGGCAGCCTTTCTGGAGGAGCTTAATGTCTTGTATGAGACCCTCAGATCGAGGGAAGCCTTGGCGAAGGAGTGGAAGAGCTTCCTGGACACACTGGGCAAGACCATTCAGGTCCGCATCGGTAAGAGGATAGAGAGGGGAGTTGCCCAGGATGTGGACGAGGCTGGGAACCTGGTCCTGGTCCGCAGCGACGGGTCTATCGCCACGCTCGCGGCCGGTGAAGTGACACTTCAATCTTAGGATGCCAATGCTAGAGAAGCTGAACCTGGACGGAAAGGTTGCCCTTGTCACCGGAGGGGGCACGGGCCTCGGAAGAGAGATGGCGCTGGCCATGGCCCGGGCCGGTGCTGACATCGTTATTGCAGGCAGGCGTCCAGGGCCCCTTGAAGAGACGGCGCAAAAGGTCCGCGAGACTGGTATGCGAGCACTAGCCCTCTCTGCCGACGTGACCGACCTCTCTCAGGTTGCCAGCCTCGTATCAAGAGCGACGGAGACCTTCGGCCACATCGATATTCTCATCAACAATGCAGGCTATCCCGCCCAGCAGCAGTACGCAATCTGGGACGTCTCTGATGAGGAGTGGCACGCAGGGATAGAAGCCAACCTGAGCAGCGCCTTCTACTGCTCCCGCGCACTGGCGAAGCAGATGGTGCAGAGAGGCAGAGGCAGGATCATCAACATCTCCTCCGGCGCCGGCATCAGGAGCCTGCGAGATAACTACATGTACTCCGTAGGCAAGGCAGGCCTTGTGGCCTTTACCAAGGCCCTAGCCATGAGCCTGGGACGTTTTGGTGTAACCAGCAACTGCATTGTCCCTGGAAGTGTCCCCACCAAGAGCCGAGACGCGGCCGAGGGGGCCCCGCCGCCAGCCCGAAACGTTCCAGTAGGTAGAGTAGGCCTCCCCCAAGAGATAGGCCCCCTGGCCGTTTTCCTGGCCTCTGACGCCTCGGACTACATGAATGGGCAGACCTTTTTCCTGGACGGCGGGGCCTTTGCCGGCGGCGTGACCCCCACGGGCTACATTCGAGAGGCCCCATCCCTGGGCGGTGCGAAGGAGCAGACTTGAGATGCCCGTACCTAGAGAGTGGGCGCTAGAAGACAAAGTGGCCGTGGTGGCCGGAAACGGCCTCGGGTGGAGCCCGGCCCTGGTAGAGGCCCTGTCAGAGGCGGGGGCCCAGATTGTTGCCGTGGCCCGGGACCGGGCCCAGACCGCTGCCATGTTAAGCCGGGCCTCCTTGTCACCCGCCAGGACCATCCAGTTGTCCGCAGACCTGACGAGGCCGTCTGACGTCCGCAGGGCCGTGCGAAAGGTCGTGGCCGCCTTCGGGCGTATCGACATCCTGGTAAACAATCCTCAGAGGGTAGTGGTGCAGCCCTTTCTGGCTACCAGCCTGCTCGACATGAGGAGGATGCTGGACGAGAACCTGAAAAGCGTGCTCCTATGCTGCCGAGAGGTGGGCCGGGTGATGGTGGCCCAGGGAAAAGGCCGGATCATCAACATCACCTCCATCCTGGGGGAAAGAGGCATAGCCAACGAGGCCCTCTACTGCGCTGCCCAAGGTGCCGTCATCCAGTTGACCAGGGCCCTGGGGCTCGAGTGGGCTCCTTCAGGTGTAAGGGTGAACGCCATCGGATGCGGGTGGTTCACGATGGAGCAGATACCACAGGAGGAGCAGGAGAAAAGTCTCCTGGTCAGGTACCTTCCATCCCGTCGGCTGGGGGTCCCCGAAGACATCGGGCCCCTGCTGGTCTATCTAGCTTCTGACGCTTGTGACTTCATCGCGGGGCAGACCGTCTTTGTGGATGGCGGAGCCCTCGTCCACCTCTGAGGTCTTTTCTGTCATGCTTCGCCCTCCTCAAGGTGACAACCGAGAGACCCTGCTGTAAAAGCACACTGTGTTGCGCCGCGCTCATTATATGGAGTAGAATCGGCCTGATACTATCGACTCTGCTAGAACCCGATCAGGTGGGGGAATGAGCGAAAGCCTGGTCCGCGACACCTTCGGCAGGGCCACAGCAGACCTGCGAATATCTGTTACAGACAGGTGCAACTTCCGCTGCACCTACTGCATGCCCTCCGAGACATATGCTGGAAAGTACTACTTCCTTCCCAGAAAGGAGCTGCTGAGCTTCGAGGAGATCACCCGACTGGCCAGAGTGTTCCTCGGCTTAGGCGTGAGGAAGATCCGGTTGACTGGGGGAGAGCCTCTGATACGGAACGAGATCGAGGGGCTTGTGGCCCAGCTTGCTGCGCTTAGCCCCGGCCTAGACCTGACTCTGACTACCAATGGCTACCTCCTAGCCCAGAAGGCTCAAGCCCTCAAGGAGGCAGGCCTTGGAAGAGTGACAGTGAGCCTGGATGCCCTGGACGACGCCGTGTTCGGCAGGATGAACGGGCGGGGCTTCACCACCCAGCGGGTCCTGGAGGGCATCTGGAAGGCCGTGGAGGTGGGGCTCACACCCGTAAAGGTCAACGCGGTAGTCCAGCGAGGGGTCAACGACCACACTATCGTTGACCTAGCCAGGTACTTCAAGGGAACCGGAGTGACTGTCCGCTTCATCGAATACATGGACGTGGGGTCTCGCAACGGCTGGAGGATGGACCAGGTAGTCCCCGCTGAGGAGATAGTACGGCGTATAGACGCGGAGCTACCCCTCGATCCGGTGGAGAGGAACTACGAGAGCGAGGTGGCCCTGCGGTACAGGTACGTGGATGGCGGCGGAGAGGTGGGAGTGATCGCCTCAGTTACCAAGCCCTTCTGCGGCGACTGCACCCGGGTGAGGCTCAGCCCCGATGGCAAGGTGTACACCTGCCTCTTCGCCTCCCTGGGGCACGACCTGAAGGGGCTTCTGAGAAGCGGCGCAACCGACACCGACTTGGAGGAGAAGCTCCGCCGCATCTGGAGCGCCAGGACCGACCGGTACTCTGAAGAGAGGACCTCTGAGACAGCTCACCGCGCGGGCAGGGTAGAGATGTACCAGATCGGCGGCTGAGAGAAGGCTTAACCATAAGCTAGAACTGGAGAAGGAGGGAGCCGTGGCCCTAAAAGTAGTGCATCTGAACATGAAACCCGTGGACCCCGAGACTTCCCGACGTATCCTGGGCCAGATAGGGGCCCAGGTGGTAGTCGCCGAATGTGAGACCGAGGAGCAGGTGATCCAGGTCTGTCGAGACGCGGACGCCATCATGCGGGTCGGCGGCTCCCTTTCCAGGAAGGTCATCGAGTCCCTGGAGCGGTGCCGCATCATAAGCTGCTACGCCGTGGACATCGACGGGCTTGACGTGGCTGCGGCCACGGAGAAGGGCATCGTCGTCACCTTCGCCCCGGACTCCAGCACCGAAGAGGTGAGCGACCACGCCATGGCATTCATGCTGGCCCTCGGCCGCAAGCTGTTCTTCTATGACCGAGTAGTACGGGCCCACCAGTGGGGCGAGGACCACACCGCCATCGTGAGGATGGGACGGCCCATGCCTCGCCTGCGAGGTCTAACGGTGGGCTCCATCGGCCTGGGCCGGGCTGGCCTGGCCCTGGCCCGGAAGGTGCAGGCCTTCGGTATGAGGTTCCTGGCCTACGACCCGTACATCAAGCCGGACGCCGGCCGGGAGCTGGGAGTGGAGACGGCTGACCTGGACCGGGTCCTGCGGGAGTCGGATTTCCTGCACCTGAACATCCCCCTGAACAAAGAGACCCACCACTTCGTGGACGCTCCGAAACTGCGGAAGATGAAAGCGACAGCGTACCTCATCAACAGCACGGCGCGGGGCCAGATCATCGACGAGGAGGCCCTCTACAAGGCTCTGAAGGAGAAGTGGATCGCTGGCGCCGCCCTGGACAACCTGGAGAAACGCCCCCTGGAGCAGAACCCCCTCCTCAAGCTGGACAACGTGATCCTGACGCCCCATGTCTGCCACATCTCGGACACCTCCTACGAGGACCTGGCACGGCGGGTCAGTGAGGACGTGGTCCGCTTCTTTAAGGGCGAGTGGCCCCCGGTGGTCGTCAACCCCAAGGTAAAGGAGAAGGTGCGACTCCAGCCAGTGTCGGCATAGGGCGCCTTTGTCTTGGAGGCAAGGAGACACCGGTGAAAGGGCGCCGAGTGTACTAGGTGCCCCCGGCCAAGGCCTTCTTCAAAGCGCCCTCTAGCTCCTCCAGGGCCAATATTCCTTCGAACTTGGCCACCAGGCGGCCCTGGCCGTTTACCACAAAGACCCAGGGCTCTGTTGGCAGTCCCCACTGCACTGTGGCCTCCACGAGCTGGACCCTCCCTTCCCCTCTGATGAGGCTCAGGTCGTAGGGCTCAATGTGTATGAACTCCACACGCTCCCGGTAGGAAGGGATAGTCTGGGCCACTATCTCCAGCACAGGCCCGCAGAGGCGGCTCTGGCAGAAGGCTGGTGTGGCGAAGACCACCACGAAGGGCCTGTGCCCCTCCACAGCCTCGGCGACACTAACGCGATAGAAGTCAGGGATAGGCTCCTCGCTGGACGATATCTGTGACAGATCGGAGACGTCCCTGGCTGTTTTGTGCCGGGTAGGGGGCACAGGATTGCCGATGGCCGGAGTAGAGCTCTTGCCCTTCACGATGACATCCTGCTCCAGAAGGTACGGGCCAGAGCCGTCTGGCAGCGTAACGCGAGCCTGGACATTCCACTCGCCGGGGGTATCCAACTTGACGCCGTCCACAACGTACAACCCCCTGGTATCTATGTGCAGGTGAACCTCGCCTCCCGGATGGATATGGGGAGTTCTAATAGCTACCGAGCGGTAGATGGCCTCCCCTTCAAGGACGACCTGGGAGCCACGGATGAACCGCAGGGAAGCCCGGGCACCCTCAATCATAGTCCTGTCGGGCCCTATAAGCCCAAAGGCAAAGCGGGTCTCCTCCACGGCCAGGTCCGTGGAGACCAGATAGAAGGTGACTGGAGCCTCTTGAGACGCGGCGGGCGTGGCGGCCGGCCCACGAGTGCAGGCTGCGAACAACAGCGTTAGCAAGATAAGCGATGGACCAAGCAGCTTAGGCTCCAAAGAGCAAAGAGTCCTGCACTACACTTGTAATACTATTGTATCAGGCAGGAGCAGCCAAACCCACTTCAGCGCAGCAGGGCTAGCCGCGCTGCGCCATCTGGAATATCTTGCCTTCGGCCTTGATGTCGGGGGCGTAGAGGAGCGGGGCCCGCTGCATCTCCCTTATGTTGAAGGCCCCCACCATACCCATGCCCATGCGCAGGGAGCCCACCAGGTTCATCGTACCGTCGGTGACGGTGGCAGGCCCGAACAGGATCTGCTCCAGGGTGCCCTTGGTGCCTGTCTTGATACGAGTGCCCCTGGGCAAGGCGGGGTGAGGAGTAGCCATGCCCCAGTTGTAGCCGTGCCCGGGGGCTTCCACCGCCTGGGACAGGGGCGTGCCCAGCATTACGGCGTCGGCTCCCGCTGCGATGGCCTTGCACAGGTCTCCCCCGGTCCGGATGCCCCCATCGGTGATTACAGCCACGTAGCGGCCTGTCCTCTGGTAGTACTCTTCTCGGGCGGCGGCGCAGTCCAGGGTTGCGGTGATCTGTGGTATGCCCACTCCCACCACCTCCCTGGTGGTGCAGGCAGCGCCAGGACCCACGCCAATCAACACGCCATCGATGCCGGTCTCCATAAGCTCCAGGGCCGCGTCGTAGGTGGCGCAGTTCCCCACCACCACCGGCACCTTCACCATGTCGATGAGCTCGGAGAAGACGAGGCCGCGATAGCTCTTGGAGACATGCCTCGCCGTGGTCACCGTGGCCTGGACAACCAGGATATCGGCGCCAGCCTCCACGGCGATGGGAGACATACGCTTGGCATTCTGCGGAGTGAAGGAGACGGCACAGACCACGCCGCCAGACTTTATCTCCCGGACCCGTTGCCCGATGAGGCCCTCTTTCAGGGGAGCCGAATACAGCTTCTGAAGGAGCGCCGTGATCTTTTCCTGGGGGGTATTAGCGAGCTCTTGCAGGACGCCTTCAGCATCCTCATAGCGGCACCAGACCCCCTCGAGGTTGAGCACCCCCAGACCGCCCAGCTTTCCCATCTTGACGGCAAAGGAGGGAGACACCACGGCGTCCATGGCCGACGCCAGAACGGGAATGGCAAAGTTGAACGCTCCTAGGGGGAACTCGACGCTAGCCTGGTCTGGGTTAATTGTTACAGGCCCCGGAGAGATGGAGACTTCGTCAAAACCGTAGACGCGCCGCAGCTCCTTAAACTGGGGAACACCCATCCGCTAACCTGACCTCCCGAACATTTACGAAATGCTATCAGGGCCTCCAGGCCCAGTCAAGGTATCGGAGGAGCAGATTATGTCAATGTCTTAGTGTTGCCAGGCCTAGGCCGCCGCCAATCACCCGCCTTGTATAATAGAGCGCATCACATGGCTTTCATTGGGAGGTGGTATGGCCAGGCAGCAAAAGGTAGCATCGCTGGGAGATGTCGGACAGGGAGAGATGAAGCTGGTGGAGGTTGGAGAGGAGCGGGTGCTTCTGGCCAACGTAGAGGGGAAGCTCTACGCGGTGTCCGACGTGTGTACCCATGCCGCCTGCTCCCTCTCGGAGGGGTTCCTGGAGGGGGACGAGGTGGAGTGCCCCTGCCACGGCAGCCGGTTCAAGGTGACCAGCGGAGAGGCCACCCAGGGGCCTGCGGATGAGCCCCTCAAGCGCTATCCTGTAGCGGTCCAGGGGCGGGACGTGCTCTTGTCCCTAGAGTAAGACACACTGCCTGGCGATGTCAGGATATGAAAGGGATGCTCATGGTTCGACAGGCATGTCCTGAGCGAAGCCGAAGGGCTCACCATGAGCGGTCGATTATGACGCCCTTTTCCGCAAGTAGGTACTAGTGTGGTGTCTCCGAAGTTCACCTCCAATGTCATTGCGAGGCCCGACGAAGGAGGGCCGTGGCAATCTCGCGGCGGGACTTAGTTCCATAAATCCGCGTACATAAGGCCCAACCTAACCCCGCTCGCCCTGAGCGGAGAAGGGCCTGGTAACGGATTCTTCGTCCCGACGTGTCGGGACTCAGAATGACAAGCAGGCAGGGCCTTGACCTTCCACCTACCCTGTCCCATCATACACGCCGGGGGAGCCCCCAAAGGACGTTAGAATGGTGGCAGCGCCCGCGGAACAGGATACCCTGAAACTCCTTAAGGTCTTCTTTGCCGGCCCGCGCGACGTGGATGAGGAGCGCAAGGCCCTGCCGAAGGTTCTGGAGGAAATGAACACCCTGAAGGCCAAGGGCCTGGGGTTCCGCCTGGAGCGGGAGGGGTGGGAGGAGGCCCGGCCACGGCGGCCAGGGGCGCATTACGAAGCGTACAAAAGACTGCCACCTCTTCGTGCTGTGCATGTGGGAGTGGTGGGGCCAGCCGACGGAGAAATACACCTCTGGGACGGAGGAGGAGTACGAGGAGGCAGTTGCCTCTTTCAGGGCGACTGGAAAGCCGGAGCTATGGCTCTTCTTCCGCGACATAGAGGAAAGGGTGCTGGCCCAGCGTGGAGAGCAGGTGATGAAAGTCGTGGCCTTCCGGGACAAGATTGAGCAAATGAAGGGGAGGGAGAGCTTGTTATACGAGCTCTACCGTGGCCCCGCCTCCTGGGAAAAGCGCCTTAAGAAATGGCTCGCTGACTGGCTTGATGAGCTTTCGAAGGGAGGCAGCTCCCTGCCGGGCACACCTGCTGAGGGCGGCCCCTCTGGAGAAAGTGGCATGGCGACGGCAGACTTACAGAGCTCGGTGGAGGCCATGCGGAAGGAGCTGGCGGCGCTACGCAAGCAAATAGAGACGAGGGAGGCCCGGGACAGGCAAGTGGCCCTGGAGAACGCCCTTGAGGCGGAACGCCTGCGCGGGAAGGGCCGGCTGATAGAAGCGGAGGGCCGCTACGCCCTGGCCCTGGCCCTCTATCCGGAGTCACCCGACATCCACACTGGGTATGGCATCCTTCTGTTCGTTATGGGCCGCATGGAGAAGGCTGGGGAGCACTTTGAAACGGAGGCCGAGGAGCACTATAAGCGGGCCCTGGCCCTCGACCCCAACTACGCCATGGCCCACATGAACTACGCCGTCCTGCTGGCCGAGGCAGGCAGGGGGCCGCAGGCGGAGGAGGAGTTCAGAAGGGCATTGGATCTGGCCCCCAATGATCGTGATGCCGTCCATAACTACGGCGTGTTCCTGAAAAGGGCGGGCCGGGGGAAGGAGGCCCAGAGGTATCTGCGGAGGGCCGCTGCCCTGCTCAAGAAGGCCGCAGCCGGCAAGGAGAAGAACTTGTGAAGTACGAGCTGCTGATAAGGAGGGGCCGCCTGGTGGACCCCTCGCAGGGCATCGACGGCCTTCGGGACGTGGCTTTCGCCAGGGGCCGCGTGGCCGCCGTGGAGAAGGGGATTCCGGAGTCGCTGGCGGCAGAGGTCCTGGACGCCTCCGGCCTCGTCGTGACCCCTGGGCTGGTGGACATCCACGTCCACGCCTTCTGGGGGGTGAGCCACTACGGCATCGACCTGGACCCGGTGTGCCTGGCCCGCGGCGTGACCACGGCGGTAGACGCGGGCTCCAGCGGGGCCGCCACCTTCCCCGGCCTGCGGCGATACGTCCTCTCCAAGACCAGGACCAGGATGCGGGCCTTCCTCAACATCTCCGCCGCCGGCATGATCGCCGAGAGGATAGGGGAGCTGGAGGACCTGCGCTGGGCCGACGTGAGCTGGGCCGTGGAGCGGGCGCGGGAGCACGCCGACCTGATCCTGGGCATCAAGGTACGCCTATCCCCCTACGTGGTGGGCAAGACGCGGGACCTGGACGCCCTTGCCCGCGCCCTGGAGGCAGCCCAGGCATTGGGCAAGCCCCTCATGGTGCACGTGGGCGATACCGAGTCCTCCCTGGAGGAGATCATGGCCCGCCTGCGGCCCGGCGACATCGTCACCCACGCCTTCCACGGATGGCGCCACGGGGTCCTCGATGACGCCGGCAGGGTGCTCCCAGGGGTGCGGGAGGCCGTGGGCCGCGGCGTGATGCTGGACATCGGCCACGGGAGGGGGAGTTTCTCCTTCCACGTGGCGGAGGCGGCCCTGTCCCAGGGGCTGAAGCCCGGCAGCATCAGCACCGACGTCCACATCTACAACTACCAGGGCCCTGTACATGACATGGCCACCAACATCTCCAAGTTCCTCAAGCTGGGCCTGCCCCTGGCCGAGTGCATCGAGCTGGCCACCGTCAAGCCGTCGCGCGCGGTGGGCCTGGAGGAAGGGGCGGGTAGTCTGACACCGGGAGCGCCCGGCGATGCCGCCGTGTTCCGGCTGGAGACGGGCCTCTTCAACTTCGTGGACTCCTACGGGAACACGGCCACGGGCGCCCAACGCCTGGTCCCTGTAGCCACTGTGCAGCGGGGAAAGGTCTACCGGCCGCGGCGGCAGTCAGAGGCGGTCCCTAGCGGAAAAGGGCGAAGGGGTTGAAGGAGACGTCCCGGTCGTAGGCGTCCACTCCTTCCCGCCTCTTCAGAAAGGTGACCACCCCATAGGTGAGGGGGGTGGCCGCCGCCTCGTACAGGACCTTGGCCCACCACTGGGTCAATAGCACCTCCACAAGCTGCCCGCCAGTGAGGAATCCCCCCAGGGCCGAGGAGAAGGCCAACGTAATGAAGACCGCCGAGTCCAGCCCTTGTCCGACGATGGTGGAGGCGATGGTGCGGCTCCACAGCCACCGGCCCCTGGTGAGCAGCTTCATTCGGGCAAGGATAAGGGAGTTGCTGAACCCTCCCACCAGGTAGCCGGCAAAGGAGGCTGCGAGGAGCCTGGGGGTGTATCCCAGGATTGCGTCGTAGGCCTCCTGCCCCTGCCAGAAGGGAGCCGAAGGGAGCAGGCGCCCTCCATAGATAGCCAGGACTGCGATCAGGTTACACAAGAAGCCCAGCCAGATGACGGAGCGGGCAAACCGGTATCCGTAGACCTCAGTCAGGATGTCGCCCAGGATGTAGCTGAGAGGGAAGATGATGACGCCGGCGGGCAGGTTGAATGGCCCGATGCGGGCTATCTTCACGGCGATGATGTTGGCGGTGACCAGCGCAGTGACGAAGAGGGCAGCCGTCACCAGGGAAAAGGGAGTCACGAGAGGCGCTGGCCTGTGTGTCTGGGAGTTCATGGCGAAGTCCTATAATATCTTCCGAGGAGTTTTCAAGCAACAGGAGTGAGCCCGTGCAGCATAGGCCGCCGCCCGTTGCTGGAAAAGTCAGCCAAGTAGAGCCAAGGAGGTAGCGAAATGAGACGCACCACCCAACTGCGCCAGCTCCTTTCCCAGGGCAGGCTTCTTGTATCGCCGTTCACCTATGACGCCTTCACTGCCAAGATCGCCGAGGCGGTGGGCTTCCCCATCGTCTACATGTCCGGCTTCGGCACCTCCATGTCCAGGGGCTATCCCGACGTGGGCCTTCTTACCATGTCCGAGATGGTGGAGAATGCCCGGCGCATCGCCTTGACCGTCTCCGTGCCCGTCATCGCCGACGCCGACACGGGCTACGGCAACCCGCTAAACGCCGCCCGCACCGTGCGGGAGTACGAGCAGGCGGGAGTGGCGGGCGTCCACCTGGAGGACCAGGTGTTCCCCAAGAAGTGCGGATTCTTCGAGGGCAAGCAGGTCATCCCCATGGAGGAGCACATAGCCAAGCTCAGGGCTGCCATGGACGCCCGCACCGACCCCGACTTCCTCATCATTGCCAGGACCGACGCCCTGGCGGTCAACGGCTGGGACGACACCCTCCGCCGCTGCCGGGCCTACCACAAGTCTGGGGCCGACATGGTCTTCATCGACGGCATCAAGACTCGCGAGGACCTGGAGCTGTACGCGCGGGAGCTGAGGGACATCCCGCGCCTGTACAACGGCGACCTGGCCTCCACGCAGGAGGTGGAGCGGCTGGGGTTCAAGGTCATGATCCATCGCGGCTCCATGCTGGCGGTCTACAAGGCCGTGCGCGGCGTCATGGAGGAGCTGAAGCAGAAGGGCGTGGTGGACAAGGCCCGCTACGCCACCCGTGAGGAGGTAGCTGGCCTCCTGGGCCTGGACAAGGTGTATGAGATGGAGAAGAGGTACACAGCGGTGGGGTAAGTCCACATCATTGAGGGTTTCGAGTCCTGCGCGGGGATGACGTGCTAACGGCGGGAAGCGCAAAGTCTTAGTGCTGAGGAGGATGACGATGGAAAAGGAAGAAAAGCTAAAAGAATTGCTCGGCCAAGAATATGAGGAACTTATGGCCTGGAAGGCCATGAAGTGGGTCGGCCCATTCACAGTTGATGACTTGCTGGAGAGTTGTCTTGATAATGACCATCCGTGGCCGCCAAAATCTAACTCAGTCTATCTCGTATCGCGAAATCTCTGGGATACACTATCAGTGGTAGATTCCGTTTCCCTTTATGTCGGAAGCAATACCGGAAAATCCCCACGCTTCTGCACACGCATAGGTGATCTTATAGCGGACCTGTTTGGTTTTTTTCAGGAAGGCACAGGGCACAGTTCGGGGGGTATCTCTCTCCACAACTACTGCAAGAAGCAAAACTTGAATCCGAAACAACTGCACATTGCTTGGATTGTGAATTGTGGCTGCGTCAGATGCGCCGAGACCGTTATTTACGACTTAACAAAGCCAGAATTGAATATAAAAAGGCCACCGAAATGCATAAAGCACCATGGCAAGGAGCAATATTCGGCAGCTTTCAGAAATATGTAGCGGACCCCCCGAGGAGGGCACAACTAGAGTCTTCATATGTCGGTTCAGGTTCTTCCTAAGGGAAAGTGCTATCCTATCCCACACCAGGGTTCTGTGCGCCGTTAGCCCGGTGGTGGCTTCCCCTTGACATTCGTATACTGTTTGTATACACTTCTCCGTGGAGAGGATGATTGGTGCTTCGCATAGAGTCCTTAGAAATTGATGACCACATCCTGGAGAAGATTGAATCTAAGCATGGCATTTCCTTTACCGAAGTTGAGGGGGCCTGTCTTTCGGACAAGCGGCATATTAGAAGAGGCAGAGAAGGGTCTTTAGTGAGACCGCAGCCGGACGCTACATCTTGGTGGTACTAGCAAACCTGGGTGGGGGCAACTGGAGAGTGGCCACGGCAAGAGAGATGACCGATAGCGAAAGGCGGCTTTATACCAAGGCAACAGGAGGCAAGTAAAATGACCGATTTAGATAAGGAAATCCAGCGCATTGAGCAGGGCAATGCCTGGGATGAGAGCGATGAGGTCGTTGAGGTGGAGGTAAAGAAGCCTCTGGACAAGGTAATCCCTATCAGGCTTTCGGCCGACAAGTGGGAGGCACTGAGGAAGGAGGCCAGCGAGCTTGGCATCGGTCCAACTACCCTTGCCCGTATGTGGCTACTAGAGCGTCTGCGCCAGAGAACTAAGGCAGGGGTTTAGCCCTGGCGACTAACCACCTTGATTATGGCACGACCTGCCTTTGTCCTCGCTATGTAGACTCTGATCCTATCCCACAGCAGGGTTCGCTGCGCCGTTAGCCCAGACTAAAAAGCCTGTTGCCTGGCTCTTGAAAGCCTTCCCTTATCTTGATACAGTAGGATTGTTGGAAAGTGAGAGGGGAAAGAGCTTTGTTATGTCGCAGCTAATCCAGGTGCGCAGGAAGGCACAGGTTACCTTGCCCCAGTCTGTTCGCCGGGCCCTGAATATTGAGGAGGGCGACCTCCTGGATATCAGGGTGAAGGACGGTGAGATCGTGCTCCGGGTGAAGAAGCTGGTGGACAAGGAGCAGGCATGGTTCTGGACCAGGCGCTGGCAAGAGGGCGAGAGGAAAGCCGAGGAGGATATTCGCTCCGGGCATATTCACAGCTTTGATAGGGCTAAGGAGGCCACAGCCTTCCTCCACAAACGGGCAAAGAAGGGGTCAGGCGCAACTAACGAGGCTTAGCCCGCAATGCCGATCCAGTTTGCCGAGCGGTTCGTCAAACAGTACGAACGATTGCCCAAGACCATACAAGGAAAGGTAGATAAGGCCCTCCGCCTGCTGGATGCAGACTTCAGGCATCCTGGACTGCGAAGCCATCCTGTGGAAGGGGTGGAGGAAATCTTTGAAGCCTCTGTTGATGCTAAATATCGCATGACTTTCGAGCGGCATGGGAATGTGTTCGTTGTTCGCAATGTGGACAATCATGATGAATGCCTCAAGAATCCCTAATCTCCGTTCACAGCCTAGACTTGAGAGCATGTTTCAGACTGTTTGTCAGGCGAAACTTCATCTTGTCCCACAGCAGGGTTCGCCGCGCCGTTAGTCCGGGGAGCCAGGTGTCTATCTGAAAGGGCACGGACCTGCTTGGTTGAGCCTTGGAGTTGCTTTTAGACCGACCGCTCCTGTGGCACTCTTACCGCCCGCAAGGCCAGGAACAGCGGGAACTCCTCCCTCGAACGGTTCTCGGCGGCGGCCAGAGGCCCAGGCTGGCTTACCCTGTGGGAGGGCCACTCCTCCAGGGCATTGACCCATAGCCCTTCACCAGCCAGGCCCTTGATGTAAGCCTCCAACGGCCGGTGGTATGTCCAAGTCTGCTGCCTGGCAGGAGCCCTGAACGGGTGGATGTCGATGGGAATGCTGAGGGGCGTTAAGTAGCGGTCCACGGCACGGTACAGGAGCTTGCGCTCCTCATCGAAGCCCCAGCGGCTCTGGCGCGGAATGCGGAACGCCGGGTGATTGATTACCATCACCAGGCGGCCTCCCGGGCGGAGCAAACGGGCGCAATTGATGAATACGGGCTCAATGGGCTCGGTGTCCTGGGCAGCGAGGACCCAGGCTATGGCGTCGAAGCTGCCGCGCTCCAGTGCCTTCAGGTCGCGGGCATCGGCCACCAGGTACTGGATGTCCCTGGAGGAGCGCCGCCGCGCCAGCTCGATGAGACGTCGCGACATATCGACGCCGGTAACTGTGGCGCCCGCCTTGTGCATAGCGCGGCTGACCACCCCCTGGCCGCACCCCAGGTCCAGCACCCTCTCACCGGCCTTGACCTCCAGCAGACGCATGGTGCCGGGAAGGACGATGCTCTCATGGAACTCGCTGCCTTTCGCCCCTACCAGGGAGTCATACCACGCAGCCGCTCTGTCCCAGGGAGTCTCGCCTCCATGAGGTCTCTCTGACTCTCGCCTGGAGCGCGGAGTAGGGGCTCTTCCCCTTGCCCTTTTCACGTCTCCATTCTACCCTACTGGAAACCGGGGGGTGCCGTGTACAATCGCCCCAGAAAGGAGCGCTCATGGAACAGGAAAGCTACGTTCTTATGGTGCTGGACATGCAGAACGACTTCTGCAGCAAGGAGGGAGTCTTCGCCCGCAACGGGTTCGACGTGGGCCCCATAGAGCCCATCGTTCCACGTATAGCCAGGGTAATGATTGCGTGCCGGCAGAAACACATCCCCATCGTGGCCTCGCAGCTTACGGTCCTCGAGGACTTGGAGGGAAAGGCCATGGGCCTGGGACACCTGCGCACCCTGCGGCCGTTCTTGCAGAAGGATGGCTTTCGCGCAGGCACCTGGGGCCACGAGACCATCGATGCGTTGCCGAAGCCTGACTACAAGGTGCGCAAGTGGGGCTACTCAGCCATGTACCTCACGGAGATGGAAAAGGTCCTCCGCTCACTAGGAGCCACCACTTTGGTATTCACGGGCATTGCCACCAACGGCGTAGTGGAGGGAACGGCTCGAGACGCCGCCGCCAGAGAGTGGGAGGTCCT
>JACPCK010000053.1 GCA_016179845.1 Chloroflexota bacterium
AGTGCAGCGACGAAGAATCCGCACCATCAGGCAACGGATTATTCGGTCGTCCCTCCTCTATCGGGACTTCCTCAGAATGACAGGAGGCGACTTGAGGCCAACGTGGAAGCATGTTCCGCAGCCTGCTCACACGACGTTGCAGAACAATGAAATGACCCTGAATTGCAGGCGCATGCGGAGCCCGAAAAAGGATATTTTGAGCATAGGCGCGAAAAGGGCTGTTCGGTACGATATATGCCAACACCCGTCTGGTATGTGGGGGATAGGTGCTAGCACCTGTTGATACAAATACGTAGAATGTGATATAAATAACATGGCAGCTCCAAGCGTGCTAAGTATGATGTGGCGCGTTGCGGGAGGGCCGGGGAGGGGCGCGATGGCAGAGGGTTTTATTCTCATATCAGGTGTGGAGTTGGGCCAGCCTAGCGGAGACCAAACACGCAGGCTCCAGGCTTGGATTCACCAGAGTTCGGGGAAGGCGAGGGTCAGCGGCATCTACACGGTCAGCGGCCCGTCTGACGGCTGTGCCCTGGCCTGCGAGGCTGCCGACAGCGCCGATATCCAGGACCTGGCGGAGGAGCTCCGCTCTTCGGGGTTCCCCCAGGCCCAGGTCGTCACCCTGTGGCCTACTCCCATAGGGCTAGTTCACAGCCACAGCAGCACCCTTGATCCAGCCAGCTTCATCTCGGAGGCCCCTTTCCCCGGCGCCTTCATAGGCTGACAGCGAACCACTCTTCTCAGGGCACCTCAAGGACGATCTTGCCAAAGTGGGCCCCGCTCTCCATAAGCCGGTGGGCTTCTGCCGCGTCCTTCAGGGGAAACACGCGATCAATCACCGGTCGGACCCTGCCCTGGTAGACCAGCTTCATGGCGGCGTCGAAGTCGCCTCTGGTGTAAGAGCCGGACCCCAGGATGGAAACCTCGTTCCGGTACAGGGCCCCAATGTCCAGGTCAAACTTGGCTCCCGTGGTCACCCCCAGGGTCACCATGCGGCCTCCCTTGCGAAGGCAGCCGAGGCCCTGCTCCCAGGTGGCCTGTCCCACGTGGTCGATGACCAGGTCCACGCCACGGCCACCCGTGAGCTGGCGCACCTCCTTCACCACGTCCTGGGTCCGGTAGTTGATGACTTGGTCAGCGCCCAGGTCCTTCGCCTTACCCATCTTCTCCTCGCTGCTGGTGGTGGTGATGACCACGGCGCCCGCTATCTTGGCTATCTGGATAGCAAAGATGCTGACACCGCTGCTGGCCCCGGGGATGAGCACCAGGTCACCGGGCCTCACCTGACCCTTGGTGTACAGCACTCGCCAGGCTGTACTGATACACAGGGGCAGGGAGGCAGCCTGAACGTGGCCGATACCCGGCGGCATAGGCCTGGCGTTGATGGCGGGAGCGACCACGTACTCAGCATAGCCTCCCTCCAGGTGCCAGCCGATGGCCCTGTAGCTGGCGCACCAGTTGTGCTGGCCCGCGTCGCAGAACTCACAGTTGCCGCAATTGATCCCTGGAAAGAGGAGGACGCTGTCCCCTACCCTGGGCGAGGTCACACCGGGCCCCAGGGCTGCCACCTCCCCCGCCACGTCAGAGCCGAGGATGTGTGGCGGAGGCCGCCCTCCCGCCCTTAAACGGGTGTCCAGGCGGTTCAGAGAGCAGGCCCTGACCCTGACCAGGATCTCACCATGGCCGGGCTTGGGGTCAGGCACCTCCTCGTAGACCAGCTTCTCCGGGCCTCCATGCTCGTGGTAGCGTATGGCCTTCAAAGGTCCCTCCTAACTAGAAACTTTCTGACCAGACACGATGCCCTAGTCGCTACGCCCCATCTCTGAGGCTAATGTCTCCAGGCCGTAGCTCTCTTTTCTCACTCTAAGGTCCAGGTATAGAAGCGTCAGGCCTATGTAGATGATCGGGTTGACCAGGACTCCAGCCAGAGTCTCGTTGGACAAAGAGACAAGGAAACCAGGGATGGCCAGGGCAGCGCTCAAGCCGACGACTATCAAGAACAGCACGACACATATGCCAAAGACACGCCACCAGCCTCCTCTGACAAGCTGGCGGCTCCGTCCCAGGGCAGCGGTGGCTCCCTTGCCTTCTAGCATTATCGCCTGGACATAGAAGGCAAAGCTCACCCAAAAAAAGGGAAGAAGCGGGATTCCAACGACAATAAGAATCAGACCTAGTAGCAGCAGCAGGAAGACCAATGTGGCTATGCCCAAAGGCCCAGCCTTCTGCCAGGCCCTTTCGTAGGCTGCCTGGATGTCTATGGCGTGCCCCAGACGCTGCCGGCCCACGGCGTGGATGGCCGCTCCCTCTCCCAAGACCAGGAAGAAGACCGCTGGGACCAGCAGAACCAGGGACAACCACCACTGAGGAACTACATTAAGGAGCAATGCGGGGATGCTGGCGACGAAGGAGATGGCTAGAAAGGGCCAGAAGCTACGGCGGTAGACCTTGAAGGTCTCGCTAACAAGCTGCCCCAGGTCCCTAGTTGGGATGCTGCGAGAAGGCTCAGGAGCCCGCGTTAGCCCAACCCCGCACCGGGCGCAGAACAGGGCCTGCGGCGGGTTCTCATTGCCACATGAGGGACACTTCATAGCATCACCCTGTTCTTCTGGTGTCCTCTAGTAAGAGGTCAATGGTATCCTCGTCCCTGGGCGCCGGCAGCAGGGCCTTGCTGGAACAGTTTCCCACGCTATTGAGTCCATGGTGGATTAGGGCGCTCTCGCCCATCGTCGTAAAAGAAGCGGGTGCCTACTGGCATGGCCACGATGATCTCGCAGGGCCGGTCACCTTGAGCCTCCACCTGATGGGACGTGTTGGCGGGGATAACAAAGGCATCGCCTGCCTGGGCGGCGAACTGTTCACCGCCGACGGTGGCCTGGAGTGAGCCAGCGGTGACGAGCACTGCCTCCTCGCGGTCGTGGCGGTGGAGCGGGTTGCTGTGGCCGGGCTCAGAGCGGGCCCGCCACGCCATGATCTCCCTGGCGCCGGTGCTGGGAGAAAGGAGAGCGGTGATGACATACCCTTCTTGGACCTCAAACTCTCTCGCCTCCCGGCCACGGACAACGGGCATTGTACCCTCCTCGATACCTGGCTCAAAGGTCTGACACAGGGCAATAGCCCTGGTATACGATAGGGCCAACAAGCCTGGGCTGCAAGGGTTTTGCAGCGGAGACGATGCGGATATAATTACTTGGTATCGTTTGTGCTCTATCACAGCTTTACATAAAAGAGGCGAGGAGAAAGTGACCCAGGGCAAGCGGCAGTTTGTGAAGTACAACGCCTACCGCGTCGACCCACTGTGGCGCAGGCTCCCTGAGGCCCAACGCCAGCAGGACAAAGAGGAGTTTCTGGCGGTGGTCGACGAGTTTACTGCGGGCATATCTATCAGGAGCTACAGCCTGGTGGGACTTCGGGCTGATGCAGACCTCCTCCTCTGGTGCATCAGTGAGACCCTGGAGTCCCTTCAGGAGCTGGTTGCGCGCCTCTACAGGACTGGCCTGGGCGGGTACCTGAGTATGCCCTACTCATTCCTCGCCATGACCCGGCCCTCGCCGTATGTGGAGAAGCACCGCCATGCAGAGCAGGAGGGCGCCAGCGCCGCAATACGGATGTCGAGAACACCTTACCGCTATCTCGTCGTCTATCCCTTCGTCAAGACGGCCCAGTGGTACCTGCTGCCTGTAGAGGAGCGCCAGCGGATGATGGACGAGCACTTCGCTGCGGGCCACAAGTACCCCTCTGTGAAGATCAACACCTCCTACTCCTTCGGCCTGGACGACCAGGAGTTCATGCTGGCCTTTGAGACCAACAACCTGTCGGACTTCCTGGAGCTGGTGATGGAGCTAAGGGAGCAGAAGGCCCGCCTCTACACCCTCAGGGACACGCCTATCCTGACATGCATCCAGAAGCCCCTGAGGGAGGCCCTGCAAGACGTGGGTGGATAAAGGGCCCACCATCGCGCCTGGTCATTTGGCCTGGCGCTTCATGGACAAAAAGAAAGGGCCATTCTAGGGAAGGCCCTTTCTTTTTCGGTAAGGTGCAGTGGTTGAAGGCTAGTGAGCAGCCTGCTGCTGCTTCCTTACAGCGGCCAGGGACAGGGACTTGGCCTTTAGCGCAGCCAGGTCCGCCCCTTTGAAGTAGTCATAGTTCTTGGGGGTGAAGCTCTTCCACTGGGCAGGGACCTGGTCTTCGGCAAAGATGGCAGTCACGGGGCAGACCGGCTCGCAGGCAGCGCAGTCTATGCACTCGTCCGGGTTGATGTACATAATGTCTTCTGCTTCGTAGATGCAGTCCACCGGACACACATCGATGCAGGCGCCGTCCTTAACGTTAACGCAAGGCTCAGCGATGATGTAGGTCATTTAACTGTGCCTCCTTCGTCAGAGCCTGGATTCTCCTGCTGCCTGTCTGGATTCTCCTGCTGCCTGTAAGGGAATATTCTAGCACGCCCCAGACGTAGTTGGAAGCCTAAAGCCTCAACAGCCGAGGTGCCAGGCTATAGCTTCCCCCTAGAGGGCGACGCCGTGGCCCCGTTTCTTGACGGCGAGGCTGACGAAGGTCTCCGTGCGCCGCACGCCGAGGGTGGGGCCTACCTTGCCCTTGAGGAACTCCCCCAGGTCTTCCGCCGACTTCATCGTGGTCCATAGGAAGATATCATAGGCTCCGGTAGTTACGGTGACCCACTGGGCCTCCGTTAGCAAGGCCAGGCGGCTTGCCACTATGTCCAGCTTGTCAGGGTCCACCTGCACACCGATCAGAGCCTCCGTGTGGTAGCCCAGCTTCTCGGGATCGGGCACGGCGATGACTTTGATAATACCCTGCTGGAGGAGCTGTTTCAGCCGGCGGCGGACGGTCCCCTCACTGACGCCCACCTCCCGTGCGATACGGGCGTTGGATGCTCGCCCGTTGACCTGAAGGATAGAGATAATCTTCCTGTCTAGCTCATCCATGGTCTCTCTCCATATCTAAGGATAATAAACTGCCTCTAGTAGCATACAGGTTCCTACGAAATCAGTCAAGGGCTGCCGCGCCGCGTGAACAGTGTGTTCAATACCTTACCATTCCTTGCACTTGGCGTTTTTCTACATGACAGAAGGTGGGTCAGGGAGATACCAGGCGCTCAGGGCCTGATGCCACCTTGAAGCCGACGGTCAGGAGAGGCGTTTGCGCCGGTGAGAAACGTAGTCGACGAGGATGTACTCGCCCAGGTGCTCCGGAGTGGTGTAGAGGGCGCGGCCCTTGTTGATCCTGGTGACCTTGTCCACGAAGTCCATGAGCTCGGAGCTATTCTCCAGCATGAAGGTGTTGTCGCGTGTTGCCCTTATGGCGAGAGAGCAGCTTGCGGGCCAGCATCAGCGCGTGGTGCATGTTGGTGCCCGAGACCCAGGCGTTCCAGGTGGTATGGATAAGGTCTTCCCCTTTTATCTCTATGGCGTAGTCGGAGAAGCCTACCAGGTAGAGAGCGTCCCTGGGGAACTTACTCTGGATGAGGAAGTAGAGGGCGAAGGAAGCCTTCTTGGCGGCCTCAAAGCTGCCGAAAAGCCCCATGGAGCGGCTCTGATCAAGGAGGAGGACCGTGGCTGTCTGGGTCAGGTGCTCCCGCCTGCGGACCTGGAAGTCCTCTGGGCTCAGCTCGACCGGGGAGCCGGGCCCCTGGCGCTGAAGCCCGTTCATGATAGTTTCCAGGAGGTCGAGATCAAAGGGGTCTCCGAACTCGAGGGTCTTGGTATCGCCGGTGTGGTCTCCGCCGCTGCCGTGGCGGCTCATATCGTGCCCGCCCAGGCGGTCCTTCCGCAGCCGCAGGTAAAACTCCTTCAGGGCCTGCTGGCCGATCTTGCGAATTGCCTTGGGGGTCAGCTCCAGACGCTTGCCTTTCCTGGTTAGGTACCCCTCTTCCTCCAGCATCCTGGCGATTCGTTTGAGCTGCTCCAGGTCCCGCCGGGCCTCCTGGCCCAGCACCTCCGCTAGCTTGTCCTCATCTACGCCCTCCATGCTGCCCCGCTCCACGGCCTCCCTGAGCTTTCGCTCCAGATCGTCCATGTCCTGAAGGAGGCCCATGAGCTCCATAGCCTGTTCCATAGACAGGGGCTCATCACCCATGAAGGGATACTGACGCCGCATCTCTTCCATAGGCATGAGGCCCTCCAGGTTCTCCGCCAGCTCCCGGAGCTGCTCAAGGGCCTCTGCATTCAGGAGCGACTCTAGTAGCTGGTTCAGCTCCTGCCGCTGTTCCCCGGAAAGGCTTTCCATGAGGGACTGCATCTGAGCCATCTGCTGAGCCAACTGGCCAAGTAGCTCCTCCAGGCTCCTGGGCGGGTTGGGGCCAAACATGTCTCCAAACTGGTCCATGAAGCCCTGGAAGTCGGGCTGTTGTCCTTCCGCCTGGTCTCGAAGCATCTGGTTGAGGCCCTTCAGCATCTCCTTAAGCCGCTCCATGTCCTGGGGGGTAAGGGACTGGAGGGCCTTGCGAGCGTCCTGGAACATGTTCTGGACCATCTGCCTTTTGAGCATCTCCAGAAGCTCCTGGAACTTGCGAGCGGCCTCTTGGTCCATGAACTCATAGCCTTGAAGCTCTTTGATCTTCCCGCCAACGCCAGGCGGTAGATTGTTGAGGACCTCCTGGCTCTTCCTGGCCCGCTCCTCCAGCAGCTTCATGAGGGCGTCGCTGGACGGCTCCTTGCCTTCTGCCTGAAGCTTCTCGCGGGCCTCTGCCACCCTCTTCTCGATGCCCTGCCTCTCTGTCTGTAAAACGTCGTCCAGGCGGCGGCGCAGGTCGTCCATCATGGAATCCAGGTTGTGTTGCTGAAGCTTCTGGGTGCGCCGGGAGCGCAACTGCTCCAACATCTCCCGCAGCCCCCGGAGTTGCTGCCCCTGGGGAGTCTTCATGCCGCGGCGGAGCAGCTCCCGCAGGGCGCGCCCCACATCCCCGTGCTCCAGAAGGTCCTTGGACATGGCGTCCAGGAGCTGGTCGGCGCCGAAGACGGTCTGTGTCCCGTCCCAGCGCCCGTACCTGTAAATCTGCATGAGCTACACCCGATGTCCTACAAAACGTATGAAAGCATCTTACTACTCCTCCCTTCGGTGTCAATGAGTGGTGTGTGCTGTTCGGATTCCGCTCGATAGAAGAGGCCAATCGGATGGCAAAAAGCAGCAGCCCAGCCACTTCCCCGCGGGCCCTCTGTAGAGTATCCTTTTAGGAAGCTACGGCATCTCCTTGTCATCATGAAACTTTTCGAGTATGCGGCACCTACGGATCTGGCAGAGGCCCTGCGTCTCATGCAGCGGGGCGACGGAGAGGTATGGGCCATGGCCGGCGGCACCGACCTCATAGACCAGGTGCGGCAACGCCGCAAGGAGCCCTCTCTTGTGCTGGACCTGAAGAGGGTCCCCGAGCTCCAGGCCTACCAGGGCGGCCCCCAGGGGCTGCGCGTCGGGGCCGCGGTGCCCTGCCGTCGCATCTCTTCGGACCCTCTGGTAAAAGACAGGTATCCGGCGTTAGCGGAATCGGCGGCCCTTGTGGGCTCGGTGCAGATACAGAACAGGGCCACCCTCGGCGGTAACATCTGCAATGCAGCCCCGTCAGCAGACACGGCTCCCGCCCTGCTGGTCTACGAGGCCAGGGCCCTGATTGCAGGGCCCGGGGGCCGGCGGGAGGTGCCTCTGGACGGGTTTTTCCTAGGCCCGGGGAAGACGGCGCTGAGTTCCCGGGATATCCTGCTGGAGCTACGGCTGCCGCCTCCTCCTGCCCACAGCCACAGTCACTATCTGCGCTTCATACCCAGGGAGGAGATGGATATAGCAGTGGCCGGCGTGGCCAGCCTTCTGGCCCTGGACCCAGGCACAGGACGCTGTACCCGTGCCAGGATAGCGCTGGGCGCCGTGGCGCCGAGACCTGTGCGGGCCCTGGAGGCGGAGGCCCTGTTGGAGGGCCAGGTGCCTACAGAGGCGCTGCTCCGGGAGGCGGCTGCCAGGGCCGTCCAGGCTGCCATCCCTATCTCCGACGTGAGAGGCTCAGCCGAGTACCGCAAGGCTCTCATAGAGGTTCTGGCCTACCGCACTCTGGAGCAGTGTCTACAGAAGCTGCGGAGCTAGGTTATCCTGAACTACAGAAGCTTGGAGGAAAAGAGGCCGTGGCTCTGAGAATCCCTCCCAGAATCCCCCTGAGGACCACAATCAACGGCGATCCCTACGAGTTGATGGTCAAGCCATACCAGACCCTCCTTGAAGCGCTCAGAGATGAGGCAGGCCTCACGGGCACAAAGGAGGGGTGTGGCAACGGCAACTGCGGCTCTTGCACTGTCCTGTTTAACGGTCTTCCCGTCAACTCCTGCCTGGTCCTGGCGCCTGAAGCCCAGGACGGCCACATCGTTACCGTAGAGGGACTGGCTAAAGACGGGCGGCTCGACCCCCTCCAGAAGGCCTTCAGCCAGCACGGGGCTCTCCAATGCGGCATATGTACGCCAGGCTTCCTCATGGCGGCCAGGGCCATCCTGGACTCCAATCCCCATCCTTCGGAAAAGGTGATAAGAGCGGGCATTGCCGGCAACCTGTGCCGCTGCACAGGGTATGACAAGATAGTGCGGGCCATTATGGCGGTGGCCCGGGGAGAGGTCGACTAGCTGCCTTGGAGGGACAGATGACGGGACGAAAAGAGCCCCGGTACGTCGGCAAGAGGGTGATCAAAGCGGACGCCCTGGAAAAGGTTACCGGCGCTGCCCTCTTTGGGGCCGACGCACGGCTGCCAGGGATGCTCCACGGCAAGGTGCTCCGCAGCCCTCACCCCCACGCCCGCATAAGGGCCATCGACTGCGGCAAGGCGCTGGAACTGGAAGGGGTGAAGGCGGTGGTCACTGTGGCAGACCTGCCTCCATTTGAGGAGGCCAAGGCAGCCTTCGGTGGAGAGCTGATGATCGACCAGGTGCACCTGCGGAAGCTGACCATCGCCCACGATAAGGCCCTCTTTGAGGGCCACGCCATCGCCGCCGTGGCCGCCACCTCTCCGGAGGTTGCCGAGGCAGCCCTGGAGCTCATCCAGGTGGACTATGAGCTCCTCCCGGTGGTGGAGAATGCCCTCGACGCCATGAAGGAGGGGGCGCCGCTCCTCCACGAAGACCTGTACACAGACACCCTGGGCGAGCGTCCGAAGGCTCCTAGCAATATCGCCAGTATTATTGAGGGAGGCTGGGGCGATGTGGACAAAGGGTTCGCCGAGGCTGATGTGGTCCTGGAGAAGAGCTACGAGACCCAGATGGTGCACCAGGGCTACATCGAGCCGCAGGCTTGCCTGGCCAGCGTAGACGCCGACGGCAACGTCACGGTCTGGGTTTCCACCCAGGGGACCTTCAATGCTCAGCGCCAGCTCTCTGCCCTGCTGATGATTCCCCTCCACAAGCTTAACGTCGTGCCCCTGGAGATCGGCGGCGGCTTCGGCGGGAAGATCTATGTCATGCTGGAGACCCTTGCCATTCTCCTGGCCCGCAAGTCGGGACGTCCTGTGAAGATGGTTATGACCAGGGCTGAGGTCTTCCGCGGCACTGGCCCGGGGTCTCCCGCCTACATAGACGTCAAGATAGGGGCCAAGCGGGACGGTCACCTCACGGCCTGCTACGCCAAGATGATCTTGGACGCCGGGGCCTTCCCTGGGTCCCCTGTGGCAGGGGCCTTCATGGTTGGCTTCGCCCCTTACAAGATGCCCCACTTCAAACAGGAAGGCTACGATGTCGTCACCAACAAGCCCCGTGTCCAGGCCTATCGCGCCCCCGGCGGCACGGCTGTCGCCTTCGCTGTTGAGAGTGCGTTGGACCAGGTGGCTGAGGCCCTCGGCATAGACCCCCTGGAGCTCCGCCGCATCAATGCGGTGGAAGAGGGGGACCTGATGACCAGTGGCCAGAAGTACAACCGCATCGGGCTTAAGCAGCTCCTGGAGAGGGTGGCCCAGCACCCCGCCTGGACCCAGCCCTCGTCAGGGCCGAACAGGGGGCGTGGCCTGGCCCTCGGCGCCTGGCAGGGCGCGGTACTGACTACTACGGCCCAGGTGATAGCCAATACAGACGGCACTGTCACCGTGGTCACCGGCCAGGTGGACGTGACGGGCACCCGCACCACCATCCAACAGATGACGGCTGAGCTACTGGAACTGCCGCTGGAGCTAGTGAAGGTAAACGTGGTTGACACCCACTCGGCTCCCTACACAGACCTCTCCGCCGGCAGCCGCACCACCTACACGATGAGTGTGGCCCTCAAGAACGGCTGCCAGGACCTGGTAGCCCATATGAAGAGACTTGCCGCCGACCTGCTGAGCCATCCCGAATCTAAGGTACGTCCGGAGGACGTTAACTACAGCAACGGCCGCTTCTGGGCTAGCAGAGGGAGTGAGCAGCCCTCCGTATCCTGGCGGGAGGTTGCTGAGCGCAGCAGGACACGCGGCCCACTTGTGGGCCAAGGCAACTCAGGCAGGCTCCCTCCCGCACCGACTTTCGCCGCCCACGTGGCCGATGTGGAGGTGGACCAGGAGACGGGCAAGGTCAGGCTCCTGCGCTACACCTGCTTTCAGGAGGTGGGCAAGGCCATCAACCCTCAGCAGGTGGAAGGACAGATGCAGGGAGGCGCCGGCCAGGGCATCGGCTGGGGCCTGTTCGAATACTACTTCTACCAGCAGGGCAAGCTCCTCAACCCTACCTTTCTGGACTACCGCATGCCCACGGCGCTGGACCTGCCCATGCTTGACTCGGTCCTGGTGGAGGTGCCGGCATCGGAAGGGCCATTCGGCGCTCGCGGAGTGGGGGAGGTCCCCATCGTGCCGCCGGCAGCGGCGCTGGCGAACGCCATATACCGGGCCGTGGGCGTACGCATGAGCAGGCTCCCCATGACCCCCGAGAACGTCTACTGGGCCCTCCAGGAGAAGGGGGCAGGAGTGACCCCCAGGGGCCATGCACCTGTGAGCTCCAGCAGAGGGTCATAGGGTGCAGACCGTCTTCCCTGAGCTTGTCAAGGCCCTGGAGAAGGGTGAGGCGTGCGTCCTGGCTACTGTAGTGCGGGTCAAGGGCTCCACTCCGCAGAAGCCAGGCGCCCGTCTGCTTGTAAGGCAGGACGGCTCCGGCGTGGGCACCCTTGGCGGCGGGTGCGTGGAGGGAGACATCTGGGCCGCCGCCAGGACGGCCCTGAAAGAAGTGAGACCACCCTGGGCCACGCCCTACCAACTCAATGAAGAGCTGGCCGCCCAGGACGGCCTGGTGTGTGGGGGCACTATGTACTTCCTTATTGAGCCCCTCAGACCGGGCAACCCATTCCCGGGCCTTGCCCGGCAGGTGGTCTCAGCCACGGCCGGTGGGCCTCCCGTAGCCCTGGGTAGCCTGGTGAAGGCCCCACAGGGCTCTAGTCTGCCCCTGGGCACCCTGCTGCTCATAAGAGCCGACGGAGGCACGGAGGGTAGCCTGGGTGATCTAACTCTTGACCAAACGGCAGCGGGCCGGGCCCAGCGCCTCTTTGGCCACGGTGGCTGCGAGTGCATCGTCACGACGGAGGGCGCAGAGCTCTACGTGGAGGCCTTCATCACTCCGCCCACGGTCGTGCTGTGCGGCGGCGGCCATATTTCGCGGGCCCTGGCACCCCTGGCCAAGAGGGTGGGCTTCCGCGTCCAGGTCATCGACGACCGCCCGGAGTTTGCCAACCGGGAGCAGTTCCCCGAGGCGGACGAAGTCCTGGTGTCGCCCTACGATCTGGGCCTCCAGCAGCTACACATCAATGCCAACACCTTCATCGTAATTGCCACGCGGGGCCACCGCTTCGACGACCTGGCAACTGAGACTGCTGCCCGCTCTGCCGCCCGCTACGTGGGGCTTGTGGGCAGCAAGCGCAAGACCATCCTCATCTTCCGTCAGTTGCTGGAGCGCGGCATCCCGATGGAGAGGCTACAGCAGGTCCGGGCTCCGGTGGGCCTCGACATCGGCGCCAGGACCCCTGAGGAGATAGCGCTGAGCATCATGGCTGAGATCGTGATGGTCCGCCTTGGCGGTGGTGGCTCCCCGATGAAGCTGTCAGACGCCCTCTTCCGCAAGCTGCTGCCAAACCGGGAGCCCTCCCTGGCGAGAGGGTAGCGTATTGCCGGGCGTGTCAGCCATAGTCATCGCTGCGGGCGAATCCTCTAGACTAGGCAGGCCCAAGGCCCTTCTGCCCTGGGGCGACAAGCCCCTTGTACAATACCAAGTCAGCGCCCTTGCTGGCGCTGGCGCCGCTGAGGTTATAGTAGTGCTGGGCCATAACGCAGACATAATCGCTCCTTTTGTGCGGGGCGCCGAAGCCCTGAAGGTGGTCATAAACACCAAATACCAGGCGGGCAAGACAGGCTCCATCAAGATGGGCCTCAGGGAGGTGTCCCAGGCCTCCCAGGCGGTCCTGGTCCTGGCTGTAGACCAGCCCCGGACGGCGGCCTTCCTGAGCCGGCTCATGAAGGCCCACCTTGCCCAGACGCTGCCGGTAACGGTCCCCGTCTTCCGCGGCCGTCGTGGTCACCCACCCGTCTTCTCCCTGACGCTCCTGCCTGAACTGATGGCAATTAGAGAGGAAACCCAGGGACTCAAGGAGATAACTGAGCGTCACCGCGATGAGATACACGAGCTGCCTTTCGATACGGAGACAGCGGTGCTGGACATCAACACTGAGGAGGAGTATAAGAGGGCCCTACGGCTACTCCACCCTGCGGTCCCCAGCCGGCCTGGGAAAGCTCCCAGACTCTACGGAAGGAGTTGAACATCGCGGGGGAAACGCCCAGGAGGGTCCTCTACCCGTCGTCAGCGGCCTACTTCTCGATGGAGATGGGCCTAGATTTTGCCATCCCCACCTACAGCGGCGGCATGGGAGTGCTCGCCGGGGACACCCTGCGGGCCGCTGCCGACATGGGCATACCAATGGTAGGCGTGACCCTCCTGTACCGCCAGGGGCAGTTCCGGCAGCACCTCGACTCCCAGGGGATCCAATCAGAGAGCCCTGCCTCCTGGAGCCCTAAACAGCTCCTGGAGCCTCTGCCCGCCCGCGTCAGCATCGACATGCAGGGGCGCACCATTCACCTGTGCGCCTGGCGCTACCAGGTCCGGGGCGTCACGGGCCACTCAGTGCCGGTATACCTCCTGGACACGGCCCTGGCGGAAAACCTCCGTTTCGACCAGACCCTGACGGACCACCTCTACGGCGGCGATGAATACTACCGCCTCTGCCAGGAGGTGATCCTGGGCCTGGGAGGGGTGGTCATGCTGCGCTCCCTGGGCTATGGCAGCTTCGAAACCTACCACATGAACGAGGGCCACGCCGCTCTTGTTCCGCTGGCCCTCCTGGAGGAGCAGACCGGAGGCAGGGACCTGAGCAGGGTGACGAGCGCTGACATAGAGATGGTGCGCAGGCTCTGCGTCTTCACCGTCCACACGCCGGTGGCGGCGGGCCACGATCGCTTCTCGCTGGAGCTGGTGGGCCGGGTTCTGGGGCCGGAGCGCACACGCCTTCTGCTATCGGTCGAAGGTTGCCGCGACGACGTTCTGGACCTGAGCTGCCTCGCCGCGTCCTTCTCTCACCACGTGAACGCCGTCTCCTCCCGCCATGCTGAAATCTCCAGAGATATGTTCCCCAATCGGACCTTACACCCTATCACTAACGGGGTCCACGCCCTCACGTGGACCGCGCCCAGCTTTCGGGAGGTTTACGACCGTCATATCCCTGAGTGGCAGCGAGATAACGTTTACCTCCGCTATGCGGTGAGGATCCCTCTCGAGGAGATCCAGAGAGCCCACGCCCTGGCCAAGCGAGAGCTCCTACGGGAGGTGGAACAGAGGACAGGGGTTGGCCTGGACCCCGGGGCCATGACCATAGGTTTTGCCAGGCGGGCCACCGCGTACAAGAGAGCGGACCTGGTCTTCTCAAGCTTGGATCGCCTGAAGGAGATATCCCGGCAGGTGGGCCCCCTTCAGCTCATCTTCGGAGGCAAAGCCCACCCCAGGGACGCGGCTGGCAAGGCCATCATCCAGCGGATCTTCGAGGCCGCCGCCGCGCTAGGCGGTTCTGTGCACGTCGTCTACCTGGAAGAGTATGACATGGCCCTGGCCCGCTACCTTTGCTCGGGGGTGGACCTGTGGCTAAACACGCCGCAGCGTCCGCTGGAGGCTTCGGGCACGAGCGGCATGAAGGCAGCCCTCAACGGCGTGCCCACCCTCAGTGTGCTCGACGGCTGGTGGCTGGAGGGCCATGTGGAAGGCGTCACAGGCTGGTCTATCGGCAATGGCCTGGATGAAGCCGGCCCTGGTGACGATGCCTCCTCCTTGTACAACAAGCTTGAGTACGTGGTCTTGCCGATGTATTACGGAAGACCCTCAGCATACGCCGAGGTCATGCGCTCCGCCATAGCCCTTAATGGATCGTTCTTCAACACCCATCGTATGCTTCAGCAGTACCTTCTGAACGCCTACATGCCTGGTGAGTAGAAGCTATTCGGAAAATCCTCGCCCCCTGTTGTCCCCCTCTCCTTTCCCAAAGGAGAGGGGGACGGATTGAATCTGGGGGACACCCCTTCGACTTCACTCAGGGCAGGCCCCAGACCCCTGGCAGGGGCTCCGCCCCTGCACCCGGATTGGCTACGACTTATTCAATGCTTTTCCAGGACGGGACACTAGATTGCATCTGCGGGGTGTCGTCTTGACAGGCCCAGCGCCCCATGTATGATGAGGCCGTTCGTATACGGGAAGGCCTCCAGAAGTCCATAGCCAGAAGGGAGGGCACACCGTGGTGCAGAGCGCTCAGGAGAGCTATGTGCAACTGAAGGACGGAAAGGTCTTCTTCCTCAAGCAGGGGAAGGGGTATCCCTTGGTCATGCTGCACGCTGCCGATTTCGGCTCCTGGACATGGAACCGGGTCCTGGGGCCCCTGGCCCGGAGCTTTACCTGCTATGCTCTGGACATGCCGGGCTTCGACCGTTCGGACTCCGTGCCCCAGGCCTACTCCATACGGCGCTTCGCCGAGGCCGTCGCTGAGTTCATGGACAAGGCAGGCATCCCCAGGGCCCACCTTCTCGGACACCGGACCGGCGCCGTGGTGTCGCTGGAGCTGGCGGTCACTCATCCCCAGCGAGTCAACAGGCTGGTCCTGGAGGGCTGCCTTGCCTGGACCAGAGAGGAGGGACAGTTCGTTCTGGAGAGGTGGCTGAAGCCCAACCTGAACCAGTACGGTGGCGTCGGCCCTCTTACCTACGAGGAGGCGGTGAAGTGGGACCCTCAGGTGGACCGCGCCTGGGTGGAGAAGGTGGCTGAGGCATCCCGCAAATACGGGAAGTGGATCACTGTGACCCACGAGGCGGCCATGGACTACGACGTTCCGGAGAACGCCGCTAAGGCTAAAGTCCCTACCCTTATTGTGTACGGAGACAAGGACGTTGTCAGGAAAAAGGAGCGTCTCAACACCACGATCAAGGGCTCCATCATGAAATCTATCCCTAATGTGGCCACCCCTCACTACGAGACCCCTGACCTGTTCGTCCAGGAAGTGACCTCTTTCCTCCAGGCTAAATAGAGGAAAACCGACATTCCTTTCGCGAGGTGGGCCATGGCAAGTGGTATTCAGGCCACGGAGCACTATGCCGCACTGAAAGATGGGCGTGTCTACTATCAGAAGGTGGGGCAGGGGCCACCCCTGGTGTTCATTCACGGAGTCGGCGGCAGCGGCTGGACCTGGCGCAAGGTAGTGCCCACCTTCGTTAGGCACTTTGCTTGCTACGTCTTTGACCTTCCCGGCTACGACCACTCCGACATTCCGCCCCGCAAGTACACTCTGGAGGACTTCACCGGCGCAGTCGCCGCGACCCTGGATGCTGCCGGGGTGAACCGAGCCAGCTTTGTGGGCCACCACATGGGCTCCCTGATTGCCCTCAACTTGGCGGCCAGGCTCCCGCAGCGGGTCAGCAAGCTCGTCTTCGACGGCTGCCCCGCCTGGACCCCTGAGCAAGGCCGATTGATCTTTGAACGCTTCTTCCTGCCCCAGTACGATGAGAAGGGGCTGCCTGTCATCACCCCCGTTGAAGAGGCCCTGAGAAGGGACCCCAAGGCCGATCGGGAGGCCCTGGAGCGGAGCAACCAGATCAGGCAGCGCAGCGGCATCTGGCTCAAGTGGTCCGCCGAAGCGGTCACCAGCTTCAACGTCCCTAGCATTATGCCCCTGGTCAAGACACCCACCCTCATCATGTTCGAGGAGGGAGACGGGCTGCGGCGAGGCGAGCAGCGTCTCCTGGAAGGGATAAAGGGAGCCAGCGTCAAGATCATACCTGGCCAGGGCGGAGCAGCCCACTCCGCCGCCCCAGAGGAGTTCGCCAGGCAGGCCCTGGACTTCCTTCTGGCCGCCTCCTGAGACCGCGCAGCGCAGGCGTTGTTGCCCCGCTCGGTGTATCTATGCTATGCTATTCCCGGACTGTTACTTTGCCTTTCCTAGGGACAGAAAAGCCAGGGGTTACTGGAGGCTCGCAGAGAAGAAGTGTGCAGCCCGTGCACTTCTTCTTTTGGTCTTTGGGGGAGGGGGAGGAAAAGGTATGGTAATTCAAGTGATGCGACTTGTGGCTGGAGCCCTTCTGGCGGTAGCCGGGTGGAGGATAGGCCCCCTCGTAAGTGAGGAACTGGCGGCTACTGAGGCCTTTCTCCCTTGGGGCCTGGCCTTTCTTGTAGTGGGGACTCTGGTGGGCTACTTCCTTAGTGGCCTCCTGCTCTTTACCCCAGTGCGGACGGCCTACCGCAAGCTCGGCGAGGTCCCCTTCTCGGCCTTGTCTGCCTCCGTCGCTGGGCTCCTGGTGGGCCTCATCGTAGCGGCCCTTCTCTCGATCCCCTTCTCCAGGCTACCGGGGCCCGCCGGCATCGTTGCACCTATTGCTCTGAGCCTGCTCCTGGGGGCGCTTGGGACTCTTGTGATGGTGCGGCGGGAGGCTGACATAGCCCCCTTCTTACCGGAAGGGAACCGGGCGAGGACGTGGGTCCGAGGCGGCAGAACAATTCTGCTGGATACCAGCGCCATCATTGACGGCCGAATTGCCGACCTGGTCGAGACTGGCTTCATCCAGAGCAGCCTGAGCGTGCCCCAGTTTGTCCTGGATGAGCTGCGCCACGTAGCGGACTCCGCCGATGCTCTCCGCCGGAATCGTGGGCGACGGGGTCTGGAAATACTCTCCAGCCTCAGCAAGCTCCCCACTGTCCCTCTTAAGATCATCGAGACCAACGGCAACAGGAACATAGAGGTTGACATCCGCCTGGTGGAGCTGGCCAAGAGCATGAAGGCCCTTATAATGACCACAGACTTTAACCTCAATCGCGTTGCCGAGCTCCAGGGTGTCAAAGTCCTTAATGTAAACGATCTGGCTAATGCTCTGAGGCCCGTTCTTCTACCCGGTGAGGACTTCTCTATCCGGGTCATGCAGGAGGGCAAGGAGCCGGGGCAAGGAGTGGGGTTCCTGGATGACGGAACAATGGTCGTGGTGGAAAGCGGCCGGCGGTTCATCAATCAGACGGTGGAGGTCTCGGTCACCCGGGTTCTCCAGACGAGCAGCGGGCGGCTCATCTTCGCTCAGCCCAAGACTGGTGGCGGCGGGTATTGAGTGACCCTTTGTCCACCCAGGCGAGTGAAGCAGGTCGTGTTGGCGCCCTCATCGTTGCTGCCGGGGAGGGACGCAGGATGGGTGGCACGGACAAGGTCTTTGCACCCCTCATTGGCAGCCCCCTCATCCTTCACACCCTGAGGCCCTTCTGCGAGTCCCCGTCCGTCCATTTCATTGTGCTGCTGCTGGGCCAGCACAACCTGGAGAAGGGCAAGCAGTTGGTTAGAGAGCGCGGCCTGACCAAGGTTGTCGCCGTGACCCTGGGCGGCCAGCGCCGCCAGGACACCGTGCGACTTGGGCTGGATGCCCTTCCATCGTGCCGCTGGGTGCTGGTGCACGACGGAGCCCGCCCGTGCCTGGACCCCTCTCTCATCGATCAGGCCCTGGCCGCCGCCCAGGACACAGGAGCTGCCGCTGCCGGCGTGCCGGTAAAGGACACCATAAAGCTTGTGGACCCCTCTCTTCATGTGCTGGAGACGCCTCCCAGAGAGGCGCTGTGGGCCATCCAGACCCCCCAGGCCTTCCGCAGAGAGGTCCTTGAGGAGGCCCATCGCCGCATCCAGAAAGACGCGACCGATGACGCCTCCATGGTGGAGCAGTTGGGCTACAGGGTAAAGGTCTTCACGGGCTCCTACACCAACCTCAAAGTAACGACTCCTGAGGACCTGTGGCTGGCCGAGGCCATCCTGAGGAGGCGGAGCAGCGCACCCAAGCCATGAGGGTAGGGATCGGCTTCGACGCACACCGGCTTGTTGCCGGGCGCAGCCTGGTGCTGGGGGGAGTCGCCATTCCGTTTGAGAAGGGCCTCCTGGGGCACAGCGACGGAGACGTGCTGCTTCACGCCATATGTGACGCCCTCCTGGGAGCTGCCAGCTTGGGGGACATGGGCAAATACTTCCCGTCCAGCGATCCCAAGTACAAAGACGCCTCCAGCATGCTGTTCTTAGAGGAGGCGGCCCGGCTTCTGAGACAGACAGGCAGCCGGTTGTCCAACGTGGATGCCACGATCATCGCCCAGTGGCCAACTCTTCAGCCGTACCTGGAGGCGATGAGAGAAAGGGTTGCCAAGGCCCTTGGCCTGGAGTTGACAAGAGTCAGCGTTAAGGCTAAAAGTAGCGATGGTCTCGGTTTCACGGGACGTGGAGAAGGGATAGCCGCCATGGCCGTCGTTGCCATTGAGGAGCAGGAATGAAGCTCTACGATACCCTGACCGGCGAGAAGAGGGAGTTCGCCCCCCTCGGCGTCGAGGTGAAGGTATACGTGTGCGGCATCACGCCCTACGCACCCACCCACGTGGGCCACGCCATGAGCTACATGGCGTTTGACGTGCTGCGACGTTACCTGGAGTTCCGCGGCTACAGGCTGCGGCATGTCCAGAACTTTACCGATGTCGATGACAAGATCATCCGGGCTGCCACCAGTCAGGGCGTCGCCACCCCGCAACTGGCAGACCGATACATAGAGGAGTTCCTGGAGGATATGGATGCTCTAAACATCCTCAGGGCTCATGTTTACCCCAGGGTCACCCAGGAGGTCCCCCGCATCCTTGAGATGATCCAGGCCCTGGTAGAAAAGGGTTATGCTTACCACGCCAATGGGGACGTCTACTTCAGGGTGGGCAGGGTTTCCCGCTACGGGGAGTTGGCCCACCGCACGCTGGATAGCATGATAGCCGGGGCGCGGGTGGAGCCCGGTGAGGGCAAGGAGCATCCCATGGACTTCGCCCTGTGGAAGGCGGCCAAGGCTGGCGAGCCTGCATGGGGCAGCCCCTGGGGAGACGGCCGACCTGGCTGGCACATCGAGTGCAGCGCCATGGCCTACCACTACCTGGGCCCTACCCTGGACATCCACGGTGGCGGACAGGACCTCATCTTCCCGCACCATGAAAACGAGATAGCCCAAACGGAGGCCTTCACCGGCGCCAGGCCCTTTGTCCGCTTCTGGCTCCACAACGGCCTGCTGCGCCTGGGCGAGGAGAAGATGAGCAAGTCCCTGGGCAACCTGGTGACTGTCAGGGAAGCCCTGGCCAGGTACTCGGCAGAGGCTTTGCGTCTCTACTTCCTCTCATCCCACTACCGCAGTCCCCTTTCCTATACAGACGAGGGTGTCGCCTCCCAGGAGAGGGCCTTAGAGCGCCTTCGAGCCGCCCTCACGCCCCAGGACGGCTCTCCCTCAGCGGCCGCCCTGGACCCTGATCCCTACCGCCAGCGCTTCCTAGCCGCCATGGACGACGACCTGAACACGCCCCAGGCCATTGCCGTCCTCTTCGATCTGGCGAGGGCCATCAACCGCTCTCGGGAGGAGGGCGCAGACGTCCACCGGGCCCAGAACACCCTAAGGGAGCTCGGCGCAGTCCTGGGCCACTCCTTCACTGTGGCCCAGCCGAGGGACGTGGACTCGTCACCCTTTATAGAGCTGCTTATAGAAATAAGGGGAGAGCTACGACGGCATAAGCAGTACGAGCTGGCGGACAGGCTGCGGGACCGCCTTGGCAGCCTGGGGATTGTGCTGGAAGATACGCCTCGCGGTACCATCTGGAAAAGGGAGAGGGCTGCCAGCTAAGGAGGGCCCGGTCAGTCCGCCTGATCCCGATTGGATCGGGACTGAAGGAACCGAGGCCTGCGAGAGCCTCTTTCCTAAGGGAGTCCCCAGCTTTGCACATAAACCCCCGTTAGGCAAGGGCTTTTTGTGCAACTGGCATTTCTGCACAAAAAGTCAACGGGGCGACAACCACTCTTCCGCTGCGTAAGAGAGATAATACGGGTAGGCTTTGCTCTCGAATTTCACCATGTACCACTGGACGTGTCCTGGTTTTTCATGGATATGTGTCACGATGACAGGTTCTTTACTCGCTTTCCCATAAATTAGATAAGCCTTGTCTTCAACCTTGAATTTTGTACTCATGCCACCGTCTCCTGTCTTTGAACAAAGTTTGGGGACACGCCCAACTCATACATGGATTGTATCAGAACGCAGATGTTATGACAGAGCACCTTGCACAGCACTTCGTTGACCTGGGCCGCGTTCCCCTTGCTCCGCACCGAGTCCCCAAACTTGCCCTTGATCATGGAGAACACCGTTTCCACGTTCGACCGCTTGTGGTAGTGGGCAAGGAAGGTGTCGCGGTTGAACATGTAGTAGTGGTACATCTTAGCCCATGCGGAATCGCCCGTCGCGGCTACGGTATTGCTCTTGAACGGGACGAATGGCGTCGCGCCCAGGCTTTCCACGATGGCAAGGTTCTTGTGGCCCAGGTACGCCTTGTCCGCCGACACTTCCGCAATCTGGAAGTGCTTTGCCGTTTCCTCTACCAGCGGCGCGAAGTAGGTGGTGTCATTCGCGGCCCATCCGCTGATCTCCGCGCTCGTGACGGTGTGCGTCTTGACCCCGCACATAAGATGCACCTTCACCCACTCGCGGTTGTCCAATTCGCGCCCGTACTTCTTGTTGTACCAGCGGACAAAGCGACTGGTCCCGAAACCGGACGAATCAACTGCGAAGTCCGTTTCCACGGCTTTGAGGGGAAGGCTGCTGGCCATAATGAGTCCCTTCAAGACGGACGTGAGCGCCGGATTCGCAAGGTAGTTGCTGACCGAGTTGAAATGGGGCCGCTTGGCGATAAGGCCGTCTGCCTTTGCTTCCTCTAGGTCGCTTGTGAAGCGCCGGGCGGAGAACATCGTATAGACCTTGAACGTGCAGGCGAAGGCCATATCCGACATGGGGAGCCGTGGCCTGCCGTTCGTCTGAGGCGGTTGGGGGACGGTTTTACAGAGGTCGGCCAACAGGGCCGCGAACTGGGTCTTTTCCTCACACTGAGCAGTGTTGTAGGCCGTCCAGTTTTGCGAGTACGTGACTCTGACAGTCTTGGTCTCTGTAACCTTGCCATCCGCAGCAACCTCTCGCTTTATGGTGAACTCCACGGCCCAGATATGCTTGCATTTGACTCGCCTAACCTCGTGGTCTGGGCAGGAACAATAGCCCTGCCCTGGATTCACTTGGTAGCGAGTCCCGTCGCCGGTCTGAGATGGTACATACCATATACCGTCTTTCTGAGTGACCTTGCAGACCGCTGCAATTTGAAGTCCCTTTAGTTCCCTATCTTCCATGTGTTCCTCCATGAGGTTCTGTTAGAAATATTATATTCTAAAATCAATAGCCTGTCAACTCTTGACTGTATTATTCTAAAAGACTATATTGGGAACCGAGACATTGTCCAGGAGGTCTACTGTGGCGAGAGTCCCAATCACTGTAATGGGTTATCGGTGCGATCGCTGTGGCTATGAATGGCTGCCCCGTGGTGATGTCAAAGACCCAAAAGTCTGTCCAAAATGTCATAGTCCATGGTGGGACACTCCCAAAAAGGGTACGGCGACCACCTATGAAGTATTCCGCGATAAGGTGAAAGAGGCGCTAAATAAGGCAGCACATCCGCTGAGTTGGACTGAGATACGCACACTGACAGGACTGCCCCAAGCGCTTCCAAACAACCAGTGGGTGCGGCGATTGGAGAAAGATATCAGCCTAGTCAGAGAACGGGACAGTCGGGGTATAATCCTCTGGACATTGCGCTAGGAGGTGACCATCCCGTGCCACTCGGCTTATCGCTGAAACTTCCAGAAGAGTCTCATCAAGTTCAGGCTGATAACAAGGTTCGATGGAACAAAGAGCGAGCCAAGGAACCCGCCGACTTTTATACCATTGGCTACTCTGGCCGGAATATCGCCACGTTCGTTGAGCTTGTTCGCGAAGCGAGTGTATCCACCGTCATTGATATCCGCCAATATCCAGTCAGCATGTACAAGCCAGAGTTCAGTAAGTCCAATCTCCACGGCGCATTGGAGGGATGTGGCGTTCAATATATTCATTGGCCATTGCTAGGCGTCCCGCGAGAAGTGCGTGCAAGTTCAATAGGCAAAGCTGATAGGACCAATATTTGGCTTTGGTACGACACAAACGTCGTCGCAAACTTCATCAAGAACCTCCATGACTTTTTCAATTCGGCGGAGCATCCTGTGGCGTTATTGTGCGTGGAGGCAGACCCAACGGCTTGTCATCGTCACAGACTAGCCATAGCATTGGAACGCAAGGGGCTTCATAGTTTCGACCTGTGATGTCCACCATTGAGGTGAACGATGCTGGATCAATGGGTGATGAAGAGGGTGCTAATCACAGTAAAGACATATCCCACGCCGGCCTGGAGGGGTGGGGAGGTGGTTTGCACAGCGGGTATTACCGAGGAAGGGCAGTAGTGGATACGCCTTTTCCCAATTCCGTTTCGATTGCTTGATGGCCCTCAACAATTTACCAAATATAGTTGGATTGAGGCCAGAGTCAAGAAAGCCACACGGGATATCCGTCCCGAAAGTTACCAAGTGGACGCCGATTCAATCAGGGTCGTTGGCAAGCTCGTTACCGCAAATCACTGGGCAGGCAGAAAAGCCATTATCGCACCTCTCGTTTCACCCTCAATGTGCGCACTCAGAACCCAACGAGATGCGGACGGCTTTCCAACTCTTGGCTTGTTCCGACCTGCGAACGTCTGGAAACTTCAGGTCGAACCATCAGATGAGGATTGGGCACCAGAGGAACTCGCTCGGCTTACCCAACTCCAACTTATTGCACCCAACACAATCCAACAGCTAGAGAAGATACCGTTCACTTTCAAGTACAACTTCCGCTGCAATGACTCATCGTGCAACGGCCACATGATGTCGTGCACGGACTGGGAAATGGCCGAATCCTACAGACAGTGGCGTCGGCGTTATGGCGATGGATGGGAAACAGCGTTCAGGAATAGATACGAGCGCGAGATGAAAGAGAAGTACGATACCCACTTCTACGTGGGCACCGTTCATGGACATCCGAACAACTGGGTCATCATTGGTCTCTATTACCCGCCCAAAGCCGCTCAGGAACAACTGCCGCTGTCGTGAACGTATGGCAGAAGCCACTGGGGACTTTTGTGCAGATCACTTAGTTTTTGTGCAGGAGCCACTTTCTGTGCAAGGCTGGGAGTCCCCATGAAAAAGGCCTTGGTTAAGCAGCTTGAGGACCTCTGCGGCCAAGACCGGGTCTACACTAAAGAGGAAGACCTGGAGCATTTCTCCGCAGACGCTCTTGGGCCATACAGGGCCTTTCGTGCCGCCTCCCAGCTAGGCCGGCTGCCCGACGCAGTGGTGTGCCCCCGCAGCGCTGAGGAGGTCTCCCGGCTGCTGGCCTTTGCCAGCAAGGAAGGCATACCGGTGGTCCCCTACGGTGGCGGCACCGGCGTCATGGGAGGGGCATCCCCGGTGAAGGGTGGCATCGTTCTTGCCTTGAAGGGCCTCCGGCGCATCGTTCGGGTCAGCCCTGAGGACCGGGTGGCCGTTGTGGAGGCCGGAGTGGTCCTGGAGGAGCTGGAGGTGGCCCTGAACGGCCAGGGCCTTCTTCTGGGCCACGACCCGTGGAGCCTGCCCATCGCCACCGTGGGAGGCGCCATCTCCACCAACGGGGTAGGCTATCGGGCTGGCAAGTACGGTGTGATGGGAGACCAGGTCCTGGGGCTCCAGGCCGTGCTCGCCTCCGGCCAGGTTATAGCTACCAAGGGCGTACCGAAACAGGCCGCCGGCCCCGACCTGACTGGCCTCTTCATCGGCTCCGAAGGCACCCTGGCCGTGATCACCGAGGCCACCCTCCAGGTGTTCCCCTTGCCGGAGAAAAGGTCCCTCTATACCCTCCGCTTCCCCACCTTCGAGAAGGGGTTCGAGGCCGTCGTGGCCATGCACTCCCTGGGCCTGCGGCCAGCCATGGTAGACTTCGCCGAACAGCTCCCGGCAGAGGGAACGCCTGACTACGGGGCGGCCCAGGTAGAGCTAAACCTCGGGTTCGAGGGCTTCAAGGAGGAGGTGGAGGCCCAGGAGAGAAGGGCCCTTGAGATGTGCTTGCGGCACGACGGACGGGACCTGGGGCAGGAGGCGGCAAAGCTCTTCTGGGAAAACCGCCATGCCACAGCCCACCGCTACAAGCAAGAGGTCCTGGACAGGCCTCCTGGCAGGCGGCGACGCCGCCAGTGGCGAATGGACTACCTCCATGTGGCGCTTCCTACATCCAGGGTCCTGGAGTTCAGGAGCTACTGCCAGAGATTCCTCGGCGAAGGCGGTATCTCTGCCAGGGAGTGGTCCATCTGGGGTCGGCCTGAGTTCTTCTCCTTCATGATCGCCGACCCCGAGCCGCCTGGCGCCGAGACATCCCTGAAGATGGCTGCTGTCGTAGACCACGTTCTTATGGCGGCCCAGGACATGGGCGGGACAATGGAGTACTGCCACGGCGTCGGCCTGAAGCTGTCCCACCTGATGGAGAGGGAGATGGGCACTGCCATGGGAGCCCTAAGGGCTATAAAGAGCACCCTGGACCCCCAGGGCATTCTCAATCCGAGCAAGCTAGGCCTGTAGGAAGAGCTACTTCCTTACCACCTTGACCAGGTCACCCACCTTTGCCCTGAGATAGGCAGCGGCGCTTCCCATTGGACGGGCCAGCTCCAGGTGCTCGTGGCTTCCTACAGTGGCCACCAGCTCTCCCCTTCCCAGGTAGGCCGAGCTGATGCCCTGAATCCGCTTGCCGGCCACCTCCACCTGCACCTCCTTGCCTATGACCCGGCTCCCTGGGATGTTGGTTATCAGGTTGCCGAAACAGTCCACATGGACCACCCGGCCTTCCATGCGGGAGCCTCGCCAGCGGGGCTCAGCGACGGGCAAATACGTAACGAGAGGAACAGACCGGCCCATCTCCTCGGGCTTAACGCCTCTGGAAAGGTGGGCAGCCACGGGAGCGAATATGTCCCGGCCGTGGAAGGTGCTGCTCACAGGATGGCGCCAGAAGCGGGGCTCGGTCAGAGAATAGGCCCTCCACGCCCTCGGCACAGGCACCTGGGTTGGCCTTGGCCCTCCCCTCGGAGCGTGAAAGCCAGGGGCGTCGCGCAGCACGTAGGAGAAGATGCCGTTGTCGGGCCCTATGAAAGAGCCCTGAGGTGTTGCCAGAAGGATGCCCCGGCGCTCCGTCCCCACCCCAGGGTCTACCACAGCCACGTGGATGGCGTCCTTAGGGAAAAACGTGTAGCAATAACCCAGGAGGAAGGCCCCTTGTAGAATGTTGAAGGGCTCCACCTGGTGGGAGACGTCCACGATCAGGGCGTCGGGGTTGATGGAAAGAATGACGCCTTTGACAGCCGCCCCGTAGGGGTCCTCCAGGCCAAAGTCGGTGGTCAGGGTGATTATGGCGGCCACGTCAGGCTATGGAATCAGGCCCGCGCTACAGGCTCCCAAAGCGGACGCTGAGAACGGAGATAAGGATGAAAAGGACGACCAGGAGTATGGTGAACTGAAAGAGCGTACGCTCCAGCCCGCGGCGTACCCTGAAGGTGGCCTGACCACCAGTGAAGACCCCGGTGGTCATCCCCCGGACCTGTAGCAGCACCGTCACGATGAGCAGTACAGAGACGATGATTTCTGCAACGTTAAGGTAGGGCCTCACTCCACTATCCTCTCTACGGTCCCCGAGCCTGAAGGGACTGCTTGTTGCTTTCGGTGGTTGGTTCTGGCCCCATTATAGTAGATTTTCATGAGGGCCTCTGCCAGTTTCATCGGGTCATGGTGAATAGGGAAGCTTTCGTCTGCCAGGTCCTCCTCCACCACCTCAGCCTCCTTTATCAGTTTCCTGTCCCAGACTACAGGCTGAGCCGGGAAGCTCCAGTCCTTAGTAGAAACCCGCCTGTTGACCAGCACGTAGCTGACGGGGAGAGAGCCTGTATGTTGACGCATGGCCTCTATGTGGTCTGCAACCCCGTAGCCGTCAGTCTCACCGGGCTGGGTAGCTACGTTGCAAACGAATATCTTGACGGCCGCGGAGCGGGCTACGGCGTCTCGGATACCAGACACCATCAGGTTGGGGAGAATGCTGGTGTAGATGCTGCCGGGGCCGATGACGATGAGCTGCGCCTGAAGAATGGCCTCCACCGCCTCGGAGTAGGCTGGGGCATCAGGGGGGTCTACGTAGAGCCGCTTGATACGGCCTCCGTATTGAGTGATGTTGGACTCACCCAGCACCAGGGAGCCGTCCTTCATGCCGGCCGAGAGGCTGAGGCTGGTCAGGGTGGAGGGTAAGATGCGGCCCCTGGTAGCCAGGATGCGGCTAGACTCGTGGATAGCCTTCTCGAAGCTGCCAGTCACGGCTGACATAGCAACGATGAACAGGTTGCCAAAGCTATGGCCCTCCAGACCCGAGCCGACGCTGAACCTGTACTGAAAGAGGCGCTGCATCAGGGGCTCTTCATCGGACAGGGCCACGATGCAGTTACGAAAGTCGCCAGGGGGCAGGATTCCCATCTCTCGCCGGAGACGGCCGGAGCTGCCGCCGTCATCAGCTACGGTGACAATGGCGGTTATCTGGCCTTGGTGTTCCTTGAGGCCCCGCAAGAGGGTAGAAAGCCCGGTGCCGCCGCCAATGGCTACAATGCGGGGCCCATGCTCCTGACGGTCCAGTTGGTAGAGGGCCTGCGGCAGGCTGGGAGCCCTCCGCGCCCTTCGTAGCACCGGGTAGAGGCGACTGAACAGGCCGACAACGCCTATGCCCACCAGGGTAATGCCGGCTATGACCACGAGGCTGGAAACGAGGTAGGTGATGAGAAGCGACGAGCCTGGGAGGTCAATGAAGTAGCGCACCAAGTAGGCCAGCCCAAAGGCCACAACAAGAAGGCCAAGCCCCCCTATAAGCAACCAACGCTTTATGCGCACGCCAGGCTTCAGAAGAAGCACAAAGTACCTAAGGTCCAGTCTGGAGGTGGCTTGACGCTTCTCCGCCGAGGACTTGCCCATCTAATGCCCCCTCCGTGCTTCCAGTTTCTCTCTCAGGGCCTGGTTCACCAGCCCTGGGTTGGCTCTACCCTTGGTCAGCTTCATGACCTGCCCGACCAGGTACTGGACAGCAGGCCCTTTTCCCTTCATATAGTCGGCCACCGCCTGGGGATTGGCCTGAATGGCCTGCTCGGCGGCCTGCTCCAGCACCGTGGCATCGGAAACCTGGATGAGGCCCATTTCCTGCACCATCTCTCTAGGACTACGTCCTGACTGATAGACCCCCTGGAGCAACTCCTTGGCCATGGAGGAGCTGACAATGCCCTCCTCGATCAGGTCCAGTATCTCTGATAGATGGTGGGGCCTCACCTTTGCGTCTCCTATGTCGAGACGGTGCAAGTTCAGCAAGTGGGCCAACTCCCCCAGGGCCCAGTTGCTGACAGTCTTGCTCCTGGCTACAAGAGGCTCCCCGTCAAGGGGCTTCGCCCTCACAGTGGCCTCAAAAAAGTCGGCCATGGCCCTGGAAGCCGTGAGAGCTGCGGCGTCATATGCTGGAAGCCCGTACTCGGACATAAGCCGGCGTCTCCGGGCATCGGGAAGCTCGGGCAGCAGGGCTTTTAGCTCTTCCACCCACTTACCGGAGATTTGTAGTGGCGGCAGGTCCGGCTCAGGGAAATACCGATAGTCATGGGCAAACTCCTTGGTCCGCTGGGACACCGTCACCCCTTTATCGTCCAGCCAGCCACGGGTCTCCTGGACCACCCTTCGGCCACCCTCCACCACCGCGGTCTGCCTCTCTATCTCATGGGAGAGGGCCTGATACACAGCCTTGAAGCTGTTCATATTTTTTACTTCCACCCTGGGAAACATCTCGGGCGACCCCCTGGGGCGGACACTGATGTTGGCGTCGCAGCGGAAGGAGCCCTCCTCCATATTGCATGTGGACACACCCAGGTACTGGAGGATGCTTCTCAGCTTCATAAGGTAGTTGCGGGCCTGCTCGGGAGAGCGCATGTCGGGGTGACTCACTATCTCCATAAGGGGGGCGCCGGAGCGGTTCACATCCACCAGGCTGTAGCTCTCTCCCGAGAAATCGGCGCGGTGCATGAGCTTGGCTACGTCCTCTTCCAGATGGACCCTTATGATGCCTACTCGTCCCGCCGCACCGTTGTCGGAGATATCCAGCCAGCCATCATGACAGAGAGGAGCGTCGTACTGGGAAATCTGGAACCCCTTCATCAGGTCCGGATAAGGGTAGTTCTTCCGGTCGAACTTGGAGTACTGTGCCACACTGCAGCCGAGGGCGAGGCCAGTCATTATTGTGAACGCTACCGCCTGCCTGTTGATAACCGGAAGTGTGCCGGGTGCTCCCAGACACACTGGGCAGACCAGCGTGTTGCCCTCAGAGCCCTGGTAATGTGTACTGCACTCGCAGAACATCTTGCTGCGGGTGAGCAACTGGGAGTGCACCTCCAGGCCGATGACCGCTTCGTATTCCATCGCGATTCCAGCACAAGGCTACTGTTAGAGATACCTTGCAACCTATGGGGATGAATAAAGCCGTTTCAGTATAGCAGGCCCAGCCCGTTCTCTCAAGACCTGACCCGGTACAAACCCTTGACGAGGCTGAACTCCCTCACTATACTCGCGCCTGAACTGGCTGCACTCCATGGTAAGCCCAGCAGCACCTTATCGTTGATTTATCTGCTTCTACGGCGGGCTGCTTGAGGGCTTCACTCGGTCAGTGGGTGTAAGTGTCCGCGGTGCCGGGACCTGGGAATCAGATCGGTGCGGAGGAGGCCTGCCATGCTGATGGATGCCCACTACCATCTCTGGTATGACCTGGAAGAGAAAGGCCGCGTTCGCCGCTACTTCCCCCAGCGCCAGGGTTGGCACATCTGCATGCAATGGGCCTACAGCGGCGTGCCGCCGTTCAACAAGGACCCCAACACCCTGTTACAGAGACAGATCCTACGCATGTCCGACTACGAGGGCAAGTACACCGTCGAGGGCCTCAACTACTGGAAGATGGACGGCACCGTCCTCTTCCCCGTGGACTACGACCTGAACTTTGGCCAGGCCTCCGACATCACCTGGGAGGAGAAGCACCAGCACCTGGGTGAGCTGGAGAAGAAGTATCCAGGCCGCCTG
>JACPCK010000054.1 GCA_016179845.1 Chloroflexota bacterium
GTGGCCACGGCGGCGTCCACGGCGTTGCCCCCCTGGCGCAGGACCTCCACTCCTACCTCCGCCGCCACCGGGTCCTTGGCCGTCACCATACCGTGCTCCGCCACCACCTCGCTCCGACTGGCCCGCCATTGGCTCTTCATCACCATAGCGTCCTCCTTGTCCCGACTGGGTCGGGACCTTGCTGCCTTTTGCCTCTGCTCAGGGTTGCTTAAGCCTAACAAAACCTGCACCCAGGGCGTAGCTCGCGCGAGTGGGTGACACCCGCTTGGCGGAGACTCGCGGACAGGTCCTGGGCAAACTCCTGGCCGTCCCTGGAGTAGCTTATCAGGATGTTAGGCTCCGATGAACGCTGCAATCTTGCCGCGCTCTCCCCACAACTCATTGACCCGGATGTTTTTCCCCCCGAATGAAAACACCGGATCTCCTTCAACTCGCTCGTGGGCGTTCTTCGGCGATGCGACAATAGCGATCAGTAGTCCATAGATTAGGTCGATCGGTAAAACGAGTTCGCCGTCGAGCCCTGTCTGAATCATAGGCTGCGCCGTAAACTGTAGGTTGGCGGGAAGTCCTGCCTCGTGAACCGCCGTGCACCGTATGACGTCATACAGCATTTCCGGCATTGTTCGAACACTGATGCCGGACGCTCTGGAATCAAGCCGTCGATACCTGAAGTTAATAGGTTGCGAGACACCGAATGACACCCAGCCGATCTTACTGATGATGGGGAGGCTCTGCTCCAAGAACTTGCGGCAGGCTGCTTTGTCCTCATCTGTCGGATACTCCAGCCGTGCAGTTGCTGACAGGGCAACGCTCGTAGCGACAACCGCATCTTCGAAGCGGCCCTCCGAGAGTTTTCTCATCGCGTCGGCCACTTGACTTCCCACGCTCATAGTGTCGCTCTGAAGAATGGAAGGCTTCCTATGCCGCCCGCCTCCTGCGCACTCTGGCGGACTATGTGGTCGGCGCGCTTGAACTGGAGATATACAGGTAGACCGGACAACTTGACGTCCCAGCCGCCGCCCTTCTTGCCTTCCGCGTTCTGGGTAGCGAATTCCGGAGCACCCACGGGCTTCAACGAAAACAGCGCAATCAACTCGCTTGTGAGGGCGTAACCGTACGAGAACTCAGATATGTGCGAGTCCATCCCGACTACCTCTCAGATCGCTATCTGCCCAACGCTCGGCTTCAGGGGCGGCGCGAAGCGCGTCGGCTGCATGCCGTGTTAGGCGTCTGGCGGTTGTTCATCGTCACCTACCCTGAGCGCGGCCAGTCTTTCCTCCGCCTGGCTGGCTAGGTGAGGCGCACTATAGACGTACTCCAACACGGCTCGGCTCAGATCTTCGAGAATAGGTGCTTCCGCAGGGGTCAGATCACCGAGCTCCGCGTGCGCACCTACGTTGCTCAATCGTCGGAGCCCGCGTGCGACGGCAACCAGCTTTTCCGGGATTTCGCGTTTGGTAGCAAGATCTGCCAACTTGTCGTTCAAGGTGCCACCCGTTGCGCCGCGGTCCGCGCAAACGAGCTCGAGCATGCGCCGAACGAGAACGCCGAACGCGTTCGCGTCAATATTCTTGACTCGCGCAGCCGCGCACCAAGCCTTCTGAATGGTTTCCGGCAAGCCTTGAGGGAGAGCCCGAGCCGTCGGATAGAGCACACTCCATTCAAAATCATCCGGATACGCGTCGTGGTAGTAGTACCGGCGCAACGTGATGTCAGCACATGCCGGACATTGCGCCATTTGGTAAACGAATCCTGCCTCCCAACTTACATTTTGCTTATTGTCGATGTGCTGTTCGACCTGAGAATGCGTCCCGACAATCTCCATTGGTGCACTGTTCGCACAATGCCCACACCGTAGAACGGAGGTGAGCCTTTTATCTTTGCCGGCCATATCCCGATGTTTCTCCAGATGCCTAACTATTGATTAGACTGCATTTTTGCAGTATAAACCCAAGGGAGGGCTATAAGTCAACCGCTTGGGTATCGGCCATTCAGCATCGAAGTGTAGGTCAAACCATCTGCTAGTGTGGTGAATCAGAAAACCGTTACAAATGTCATTCCGAGTCCCGACGTGTCGGGACGAGGAATCTGGTGGTGGGGTTGCCTCCCCGCCAGATGCTTCACTTCGTTCGGCATGATAATCGAGGCCTCGCATTATGCGGCGAATCTCTGACTCAGGACACTAGCGGCGGGCCGCCTCATCCAGCAGCATCTGGAGTGCATCCGCCAACGGCATAGGCCCCAGGTCCTTCCCGTCGCGGCGCCGTACCGAGACGGCCTGCCGCTCGGCCTCCCGGTCTCCTACCACCAGCATGTAAGGGACCTTCTGAAGTTGGGCCTCCCGGATCTTGAGCTGCATCCGCTCGTTGCGGGCGTCCACCTCGGCCCGCAGCCCCTTCTCTCTCAAGGCCCTCTCCACCAGCTCCGCGTACTCACGGTGGCGGTCGGCGATCGGCACCACCACCGCCTGGACCGGCGCCAGCCACAGTGGGAAGGCCCCCCCATAGTGCTCCACCAGCACCCCCATGAAGCGCTCCAGGGAGCCCAGTATAGCCCGATGGACCATTACCGGCCGCTGGGGAGTGTTGTCCTCGCCGATGTAGTGGAGCTCAAACCTTTCGGGCATGAAGAGGTCCAACTGCACTGTTCCCAGTTGCCACTCGCGGCCGATGGCGTCCCGCATGAAGAGGTCTATCTTGGGGCCGTAGAAGGCCCCCTCGCCCTGGGCCTCCTGGAAAGGATATCCTGACTGCTGGAGTGCCCCCCGCAGGATAATCTCGGCCCGGTCCCACATCTCGTCGCTGCCGCCCCGTTTCTCGGGGCGCAGGGACAGGGCTACTCTGGGCTCGCCGAGGCCAAAGGCCTGATAGGTCTCCTTCATGAACCGCAAAATATAAGCCACCTCCTCAGGCACCTGCTCCGGACGGCAGAAGATGTGAGCATCGTCCTGGGAGAAGGAGCGCACGCGCGTGAGGCCGTGAGTGACCCCAGAGCGTTCGTAGCGGTGGAGGCGCCCAAAGTCGGCGTAGCGGATAGGCAGCTCCCGGTAGGAATGAAGCTGGGAGGAGTAAAGGAGGCAATGGCCCGGGCAGTTCATGGGCTTGACCCCGAACTCCCGCTCGTCGACATAGGTAAAGTACATGTTCTCCCGGTAGTTGTCGTAGTGCCCGGAGCGTTTCCAGAGCTCGGTGGAGAATATCTGAGGGGTGATTACCTCCTGGTAGCCGTAGCGACTGTAGAGCTCTCGAATAAAGGCGATCATCAGGTTGTAGACGGTAGTGCCCTTGGGCAGGAAGAAGGGGCTAGCCGGGGCTAAGGCGTCGAACATGAAGAGCCCCAGATCCCGGCCCAAGCGCCGGTGGTCGCGGCGCTGGGCCTCCTCTAGCCTGGCCAGGAACTCCTCCAGGGCCTCCCTGCTCTCGAAGGCCGTGCCGTAGATTCGCTGTAGCATGGGGTTAGCCTCGCTGCCACGCCAGTAGGCGCCGGCGATAGAGAGGAGCTTGAAGGCCCTTATCTGCCCTGTGGAGGCCACGTGAGGGCCTTCGCACAGGTCCACAAACTCGCCGTGCCTGTAGACGCTAATGGCTTCCCCAGAAGGTATGGCGTCGATGAGATCCTGCTTGTAGGGCTGGTGAGCGAACATGGCCCTGGCCTCCTCCCGGCCTATCTCCCGTCGCTCGAAAGGCAGGTCCCGCTGGACCCGCTCCGCCATGATCTCATCAATCCTCTGGAGGTCCTCGGGTGTGAAGGCACGCGGCACATCGAAATCGTAGTAGAAGCCGTCGTCTGTAGGAGGCCCAATGCCCAGCTTGGCGTCGGGGAAGAGGGTTAGCACTGCATCGGCCATCACGTGAGAGGCGGAGTGGCGCATGCGGTGCCGCAGCTCGCCCAGCTCCCTCAGCTTTTTCTGTTCAGACTCTTGCGTCATCCGGTTCTCCTTGGTTCGTGTGTCATCAGCCTGCGCGGTGACCCTGCAACGGACAGGAAGCGGCGCTCACCCCAAGCTCACCGTCGCTATGCCCACCACGATCAGCAAAATGGAGGCGAGCTTGACGGCCAGGGTGCTCCTCTGAAGCGGCTCGTCCAGGAACCGCCACCAGGGGGCGCTCAAGAGGCTGCTGTACAGAAAGACAAAGAAGGGCCTCACTCCCATAACCGCCGTCACCAGCGAGACAGGCCCAGCCTGGATTGCCGCCAGGGTAATCCACACCCCCAGGCCGGCCCCCATACCCTCCCACACCACCATTACCAGGGCCGAGTCCCACCGCTTCAGGGAGCCTGCCACCTCCCTCAGGGTGCTGGGCCTCATGTAAAGGAGCAGCGGCACCGCCAGCCCCATGTTCCGAAAGGCAAACACGTTCCACAGGGGCAGGCGGTCCAGCGCATATTTGCCTACGACCTGGGCCACGGCGGTGATGAAGGCCGCCAGCATCAGGTAGGCGAAAGAGCTGTCCAGGGTAAGTCTCCACCCTCTCAGGGACCCTCGCAGCGAAATCAGGACTGCTCCAGCCACAGTCGCCATGACGGCCAGCCACTGGAGCCACCCAAGCCTCTCCCCCAGGAAGACCACAGCCAGGATGGCAACAAAGATGGGAAACGTATGGAACACCGGCACCACACGGGACACCTCGCCCACGCGCAGGGCCCTGAACACGAGCAACAGACTTGCACCCCACATAAGCCCGCTGGCCACAGCCACGAGGGGCGCCGCCGCTGACGTGCCTGGCGGCAGGGGCGCCAGGAAAAAGGCCAGGAGTGCAAAGCCCAGGCTGTATATCCCCAGCCACAGGACAACGCTGCCAAAGCTAGGCATGTACCTGGAGACCAGTTGCTTGTCGGCGATGTTCACTGCGCCGAAGACAGCGGCGCTCAGCAAGGAAAGGACAAGCCAGGACACAGCTTCATCACCAGTCTATATGATCAATTGCAAAAGTATACCACTCTCGACCAGCCCTCCGGGGCCGTCGTTGACACGCCGTCCTGAAGGGCGAATACTTATCCCTGCATTCCATAACAGCCGAGGAGGGTCTGATGGGAAAGCTCACCATGACAAGGCAGGAGATGGAGCGGTTTCTCCAGGAGCCCCGGCTCACCTTCGTCGCCACCCTCACCAAGACCGGTCACCCCCACGTTACCCCTATCTGGTCCTACTACGACGGGAAGTATTTCTACATGACCCTCATGGACGGCAACCCCAAGACCCGCGCCCTGGCCCGGGACAGTCGCATCGCCCTGGCTATCAACAACGACTCCTTCCCGTACAAAGCCGTTGTTGTACATGGGAACACAGAGCTGGTCCGGGGCAACGTCCGGCCCACCGTCCTCAACATCTGCCGCAAGTACATGCCCGACAACGCTGAGGGCATCGCCGATATGCTCATGAAGGACCCCCAGGTCATCGCCAAGGTCACTCCCACGCGGGTCTACACGTGGGACCAGAGCAAGGGCACCTTCGATGAGGTCTCCGCCGCCGAGAAGACCGGCAAGGACTTCCGCACCTTCTTTTAACCGGGCCCGGGAAAGACTACCTTCATCGCCATAGGCTGCCCAGGGCCATCCAACGTTTTCTTACCAACACCGCTTTCTTGTGAGAGCTACAGCTACACCGTAACCGAGCTTGACAAAGGGCTACGGTGATACTAGCCTTGCTCTCAGCACCATTCCACGGCTGGCCACTCAAAGTATCCTAGACAAAGGGGGGTAAGCGATGCTTTTCGTTGCAACCCACAGCCACACTCCCGAGTCCTGTCCAGTGGACGACCCTGTTTCCCTCCATCAGCTCGCCAAAGAGGAGCATGCCAAGAGCTGCGGCGTGAAGGTGCTGGGAAGCTACATCGCTTCGCCAGAGCATACCTTCTATTTTGTCCTGGAAGCCCAGGACTACGCTTCCGTAGCCAGGTTCTTCAGGCCCGTTATGAAGATCGGTGCGTCCCGAATCACCCCCGTCCAGACGCTACAGGAAGCTACCGGCATCTTCCCCGTCAAGTCCCGCAGGGGGGGCAAGCGCAAGGCGTAGGCTTACCCTCTACCGGCTCCCCAGGGGAGACCACTCTATGTGCCGGTAGCGGGCACGATGGCTAAGGTGCCCGCTGCGCACGGTATATCCCATTCGTAAGAGCGCGTGTCTACGGACGCAGGGACCGACCACGGAGACTTCCAGCAGGAGGCACACTATGGCCAAGCCCAAAGTGAGCAACTGGGGCCGCTGGGGCAGAGCGGACCAGCGGGGTATGCTCAACCTCCTAACGCCCCAGGTTGTGCTTCGCTCCCTCAGAATGCCCAAACAGGGCAAGGTCTACAACCTCGCGGTACCCCTGGAGTCCAAGGGGCCTCAGTTCGCCGAGTTCCACAAGACCTGGCGGATCACCCACTACGAGAACGACCCCAAGGGCATGGGCATCGCCGACGACGTGGTCATCATGGAGGCGCACTCCGGCACCCACATCGATGGCATCGGCCACGCCTGGCGAGAGGGCCTCATGTACAACGGCAAGAGGTGGGGCCGGGCCGTGAGCAGCAAGGGCATCCAGTGGGGTGCAGTACATAACGTGGGCTGGATCATCACCCGCGGAGTGATGCTGGACGTGGCTGCCCACAAAGGCGTCCGCCATCTGAAGAGGGGAGAGGTAGTCACACCCGACATGCTTGACGCCGCTGCGAAGGCCCAGGGCACCCGCCTCCGCCCCGGCGACGTCCTCCTCATTCGCACGGGCTGGTCCACCATCTTCGACACCTCCCGCCCGCTCTGGGACTCCGGCGAGCCGGGCCCCGACGGCTCCATCGCTCCCTGGCTCAAGGCCCACGACGTGCTGGCCGTGGGCGCCGATACGCCCGGTGTCGAGGCCATCAGGGAGATACCCATGACCGATGGCGACCTGCCCCTCCACACCGTGGCCATGCGGGACCTGGGGGTCTACCTCATCGAGAACCTCAACCTGGAGGAGCTGGCGCGGGACAAGGTCTACGAGTTCCTCTTCATCGCTGCGCCCCTCCGGCTGATGAACGCCACCGGCGCCGGCATGACCCCGCTGGCTGTGGTATGAAACTTCTGGGGATGTCCCCGAGATTCAATCCTTCTCACTTGTCAAGGGAGAGGTGAACACTACACGGAGGAGGAGTGGGGTGAGCTCAGTTGCACTACCAGGTGATTTGACCTGCACTTCGATGCTGAATGGCCGATACCCAAGCGGTTGACTTATAACCCTCCGTTGGGTTTATACTGCAAAGATGCAGTCTAATCATTAGTTAGGCGGACATGATTGCAGGCGAGAGACTTTGGAAATGAGGGACGATTTCACGAGCATCACGAAGGATCTTCTCGCCAAGCGTGTGGCGTTTCGGTGCTCAAACCCTGGGTGCCGTAAGCCGACTTTGGGGCCACGGAGTGACGCCGCAAAGGTTCTGAATCTTGGCGTTGCTGCGCACGTCACGGCGGCTTCGCCCGGGGGCCCTCGATACGATGCAAATCTATCCGCGGAGGAACCTCTCTCTGTCGAGAACGGAATCTGGTTGTGCCAGAACTGCGCGAAGTTGATTGACAACGATTCCAACCAATTCACCGTTGCAGTCGTGCGTGATTGGAAGGCAAATTCAGAGGCCCGGGCACTTGCCGCGCTTACCGGCGGGGCACCCGACGATGCAGAGCTTGCAGCAGCAGTTGAGGTCGCGCTTCGCCGAATCGACGTTTCAATCGGTGCCCGCCAGCACAACTATCGTCTTGAAGTTGTCGCAATGAACCTAGCGGCGCGTCCGATCGGTGACTACCATGTTGACCTTGCCTTTCCACGCGCTGTTGTGCCTACGCCTGAGCGTCACCCCTTGTACGTGGAAAACCGCTCCTCCCCTGCGGTCGCCTTTTTCCGATACGCAGCCGTGGCACCAAAGCACGCCATCTTTCCTGGAGACAGTGCAGTTCTCATCACGCTCGACTATGAGATGAACGAAGCACTTTTCTGGAACCGCAACAACCTGTTCCAGTTCTTGGTCATCGTCTCAATGTACTGTGGTGGCGCACCACTGGTAGTGCTCGAAACGCCGTTCGAGCAACTTCAGCGCTACTAATGACCCGCCTCATAGAACAGGCGTCTAACCCCGCAATGAACCGGTCCGGTTATCGCGATCGTTAGGCAGACAGGACGGCAGTGTGTCCAACGAGATCATTTCCTACCTCGAAATGTGCCGGCGAGAGGGGGTCAGCCTTCAACGAGGCATGAACTTCGGCCTCGGTGGTAATCACTCGGTCATCCTGATGTCCCTGCGACCCAACGCTCCGTACGAAGACGAGTTGCAGGACGGAGGGACAGTCTTGATCTATGAGGGCCACGACGAACCCCGAGGACCGGCCGTGCCTGATCCCAAGCGTGTCGATCAGCCGGAACAGACGTCGTCTGACCGCTTGACACAAAACGGACTCTTTCATCGGGCTGCCCAGCAAGCCAAGCGGGGTAAACGACTTCCAGAGCGAGTCCGCGTGTATGAGAAGCTTCGGCAGGGCGTCTGGTCCTACAACGGGGTCTTCCACCTTGTCGACTCGTGGCGCCAGCAGAGCAACGGCAGAGCGGTCTTCAAGTTCAAGCTTGTTGCCGTGGAGGGCGACGAGGATCTAAACGCCCCCGTCCGGCTCGACGCCACTCGTCGGCGAGTCATTCCGACGCACGTAAAGCTGGAGGTGTGGCAGCGAGATGGTGGAAAGTGTGTGATGTGCAGCGCTTCGGATGAACTTCATTTTGACCATATCGTACCCTACTCAAAGGGTGGCACGTCCGTGGTGGCGGACAACATCCAGCTGCTGTGCGCGAGGCACAACATACAGAAGCGAGACCGAATACAATGAAGGTCTGCCTAACAACCGGTTGCAGCGGACGGCGCTGCGCGTCGTCGCTGAACCGGAGCGTTGCGTCCTGCCCTTTTCTCACCGGGCCTGCATGACCTGGTACAGCACCCCGTGGGTAGCCCTGGGGTGCAGGAAGAAGGAGCGGCTGTGCTGGCTGAGGACGATGGGCAGGTTGAGGCCCTTGGCTCTCTCGTGGGCCTGCTCCACGCTCTCCACCTCCAGGGCCACACACTGGACCCCCTCGCCGTGCTGCTCCAGGAACCGGGCAAAGGCCGCCCCCGCCTGTCTCGTCGTATCCGCGGGCTGGTATAGCCCCAGCACGGCCCCCGAGCCGTCTGCAATGAAGAAGACCTCCAGGATTCCCAGGGCCTTGTTGTCCTTTATGGGGATGGCAGGGTTGACTCCCAGCACGCTCTCGTAGTCCCTGGCAGCCTGGACGATGTCCCGCACGGCGATGTCTACGTGGTGCAGCCTCACGTAGCTGACGTCGCCTTTGGACGGAGACTTGATCCTGCGTTGGGGCTGAAGTATCTGGAAGAGAACACCGTGGGTTACGCGGGGGTGCAGAAAAAAGTTACGAAACCGAGCGTTGGGTATGATGGCTGTGCCGCGCCGCTCAAAATCGGCGAAGGCCCCCTCTATGTCGTCGACCGCCAGGGCAACGTTGTGGAGCCCCTCCCCGCGACGCTCTATGGCCCGGATAAAGGCTCCCCCCGCCTGCTTGGTGGCGTCCAGGCCCTGGCACAGCTCTATCAGCATGCCTGAACTGCCCATAGGGAAAAGGGCGTTGCGGAACCCGCCGCTGGGGTCGAGTTCCCCTACGTTGACCCCCGGAATGCCCAGCACCTTCTCGTAGTCCCGGCTTGCCGCCTCTATATCCTTGACCCGCACGACCACGTGGTCCAGCCCCCTGTACTTGTACGGCATCTCGTGCTCCTCCTTGAGCTATAGGTGGCCTAAACAGGCTCAAACATGGGCACCTTCATCTCCCCCGCATCGACGAAGGTCACCTTTACCGGCATGCCGATGCGGACGGCCCCAACGTCGCACCCGATGACGTTGCCCAGGACCTGGACCCCCTCCTCCAGCTCCACCACGGCCAGAACGTAGGGCACCGCCTCCCTGAAGCCGGGCGTCTGGTTCTGGTACGTCACCGTGAAGGTATGGACAGCCCCCTTGCCGGAGGAGACCACCTCCTCCACGTCCTTCGACCAGCAGTGGGCGCAGAAACGTCGGTAGTAGGCCTGCACCTTGCCGCAGGCCCTGCACTGCTGCAAGAGGTACTGGCCCCGGCGGCATGCCTCCCAGAAGGGCTTCGTCTCCCCCGACTCGGTGGGCAATGGCCTGTCCCAGTCGCCCACCACCTCAGTCCCTCCCCAGGATGGCAACAGCGGCCGACTGCCGCAGGCCAGTGCCTCCCCCGGTGGCGCCGCACAGGGCCAGCCGGCAGCCGGGCACCTGCCTCTCCCCGGCCTCGTGCCGCAGTTGCCGCGTGGCCTCTATCAGGAGAAACATCCCGCGCCGCCCCGGGTGGTTGGAGGAGAGGCCGCCCCCATCGGTGTTCACAGGGAGCTCTCCTCCCAGCTCGATGCGGCCCCCTTCAACAAAGGGCCCCCCTTCCCCAACCTGGCAGAAGCCCAGGCCCTCCAGGGCCGTGACCACCGTGATGGTGAAGGCGTCGTAGACCATCGCCATGTCAATGTCCTCGCGGCGCACCCCGCTCATGCCAAAGGCCTGGGATGCCGCCTGGGGGAAGGCCGTCGCCGTCCAGTCCCGGTGCCCCGCCTCGTGATGAATAACCCCCTCCCCAAAGCCCAGCACCCATACCGGCGTCTTCTTACAGCCGCGAGCTACCTCCGGCGAGGCCACCACCACGGCCCCCGCCCCGTCGCTGATGATACAGCAGTCCAGCATATGCAGAGGAGAGGAGATCATGCGGGACCTGAGGACGTCCTCCACGGTGATGGGGTCGCGGTACATGGCGTGGGGGTTTTTCGAGGCGTGCCGCCGCATAGCCACGGCCACCGCCGCCAACTGCTCCGGCTTCGTTCCGTACTGGTGCATGTGGCGCTGGGCCATCAGGGCCCGCATGCCCACCGTTGTTAGGCCGTACACCTCCTCAAAGGAGTCCGGCGTCGGCGCCAGTCCCGTTGCGCCGCGCCGCGCCAGCCCGCCAGTGCCGACGGCCACACGGCGAGACCGGGCCGTGGAGCCGTAGGTAATCAGGGCACAGCGGAACCAGCCAGCCTGGATCCCGAGACACGCCAGATTGAGGTGGAAGAGGAAGGAGGCACCTCCAACGTCCGTGTCGTCGACGAACTTGGGGTGCAGGTTCAGGTAGTCCGTCAAGGTGAGGGCCGGGGGTGCGCCGCTGCCAGAGGTCAGGTAGGCGTCAACGTCACCACGACTCAGGCCCGCGTCCTCCAGTGCCCCCTGGGCCGACTCCAGGTGGAGCAGCAACTCACTCTTGTCCGGGGCGTACCGCGTGGGATGCTCATACGCCCCTATTATGGCTGCTGCCTTGCTCAAATTCACCATAGCCTGCTCTTCACCGTCCGCTGAAGTCCTCTCACGTACTAGCAGGGTGATGAATCCCGATCTGTCGGGACGACCATCCCCCATGTCCCCCTTCCTGGCCAGGAAGGGGGTGAAAATTGTATCTGGGGGTGTCCCTCCAGACCCCTGGCATCCCGACATGTCGGGATGCGCTCCCCCTTTTTCAGCAGCCTGCTAGAAGTCATTCGGAAATTCCACCAGGGTCCAGTCTATTACCCCTCCCTAAAAGGGGGAAGGTTTTTCTGAATCGGCTCTAGAGGCCAAGGCGCGGGAGCACCTCCCGCCCCATAAGACGCAGGCGCTCCAGCCGGCTCCTGGACGGCAGGGTCAGCGTCACCCGGTCCACATCCAGCCCAGACAGAAGCTCCCGGAGGGCCCGCACCACTTTGTCGGGCCCCCCAACTATGGCCCCCTCCCTCACCGCCTCGTCGGGGACGGCCTGCGCATGCACGGCCCTAGGCGAAAGATGCTCTGCGTAGTCGTAACGCTCCCGCTCCTGAGAATCTCTTCTGAACCCGGCTGCCACGGCGCCCCGCATGTCTCCTATGGCCTTGCTCTCATCCTCGTCCACAGCCACTCGCACCCACATGTCTATAGTAAACCCCTCCCTGGGCCGGCCCGCTGCCTTAAGGGCCTCTCGCACGCGAGCCACGTAGCCCTCCGCAGCATCACGCTGGGGTTGCACGATGCCGAGGCAGCCGTCGGCCACCCTGGCGCCCACAAGGGCCACCTTCGGCCCACCGGCTGTCACAAAAATAGGGATATCGCCGCTGTGGGTCCCCATATAGACCTCCCGCCCATCCACAGGGGTCCGCTGGCCCCTGACCAGCCCCCGGAACCGGGTAATAAACTCCTCAAGCTGTTGCACGCTGGCCGGCTTGCGCCCGTAGGCCTTCACCGTGCTGTCCCCCAGGCCTATCCCCATGATGGCCCGCTCGTGGCTCGCCTCCTTGAGGGCAGCGAAGGAGCTGGCTACCGCCGAAACGTGCCGCGTCACGGGCTGGGTCACGCCACTGGCGATCTTGATCCGCGACGTGTGGGCCGCAAAGAGCGCCGCTGTCACAAAGAAGTCCTTGCTTACCAGCGGCGAGTCCAGCAGCCACATGCAGTCAAAGCCGAGCTCCTCGGCCTCCTGGGCCACCTGGACCGCCTTGCTCAGGGGCTCGTGGGCCCCAATACCGAAGTTCAACCCGTAGCGCATTACATCTCCCCTCCAGGCGGCTTTGCTCCATAAGTGCCCTCTGTTCCTAAAGTCGGCGAGTTGTTCCAAAAGTCTATGGTGATAGCCAAGGACTGCCCTTCTCCGGTTTGAGTTCCAGGATCACATTGTGCTCAGCACCAGGAAGGAATGCATACCGAACTACCATTGGCCCCGCCTTCTTGAATCGGAGCCTGATAGAGCCATCATCAAAGAACCGCACATTCATTGCCCGCCCCTTAGCGCTGACCACAGGAATCGTTTCCCCTGGTCGTGTAGCCATCATTCTCCTCCTTTTTGCTCGTTTGCCATCGAATAGGAACGAAAACAGATATAGAAAGGGGGCACTCCCCTCCGGCGCCCATTATACATCCGGGTCCAGCCCTGCCAAAGAGACGCCCTCCACGGCACTCACCGGGTCAGGCCGGCCGCACCAGCCGTTCCGCTTCAAGGGCCCTCCTAAGCCCTCTCATCGCTCTGGCCGACCTGTAAACCCTCCACGCCATTCGGCGCCCAGATGGGATTGTAGCACTTGTTCCGTCCTATCGCAGGCGCTATTCCTGCGTTTTTGCCTAGAATACCAGGATTTCCCTGCTGATGACACAGGCCTCTGTGTCATGGTGGGCGGGTTGACAGCACATCCCTACCGAGTCATACTCTGGTGCTGCCCGAAGGGTCTGCGGGCCAGCGGTAATAGCAAGGGATTCGCAGCTATTGGCATCTGCCATACGCTTTCCAACGATATCAAGGAGGTCTGGTCATGGGCCTGGTGATTGACAACCACTGCCACGTCTCCTGTGAGGTGCCGGGCAGAAGGTACATGCCCTGGCAGCAGAGTTGGCTCGTCTCTATGGAGTGGGCCTACGGGGGCAGGAACCCCAACAAAGGTAGGCCTCCCTTTCTGCGGGACCCCCAGACCCTTTTCCCTCGCCAGGGCCTGCGGTACGCAGACCCCGAGGGGAAATACACTATCGCTGCTATGGACAAGGGCGGCATCGACATGGGGGTCGTCCTCCCCATCGACTACGACTTCTCCTGGGGGTCTCACTCGGACATCCAGATAGAGGAGAAGCATCAGCATCAGCATCAGATGGTGCAGAAGTACCCCGGCCGCTTCGTTAGCTTCGGCGGGCCCGACCCCAGGCGGCCTGGGGCCAAGGAGATCTTCCGCCGGGCCGTTACCCAGTACGGGGCCAAGGGTCTCAAGCTAATACCGAAGAACGGCTACTATCCCTGGCAGGCCGAGTGCTACGAGCTCTACAACGTTTGCATGGAGTTTGGCCTGCCAGCCTCCACCTGTACCGAGCCCAACTCCGGTGGCTACAACCGGGGCCGCTTTACCGACCCCATGCACGTCCTGGACGTGATAGGCGACTTCCCTGACATGCCCCTCACCCTGCTCCACGCTGGCAACCCCCTCTACGACTTCTTCGAGAAGGCCGTCTTCGTAGCGTCGGGGAACCCCAACACCTATATCGAGCTGAACTACTGGCTGAAAGCTGCGGCGGGACAGGAGGAGGCCCAGGGCTCGCCCATCTTCGGCATGCCAATAGGGGCCAGCCACGTTCTCAACGAAGAGACGGCGGTGCTGCTTCTGGCCTCCGCCCGGGACATCCTGGGCGCCCACAAGATAACCTGGGGCATCGACCGCCACTTCGGCCCCTCCATCAGGAACACCGGTTGGAAGCAGGCCTCGTGGTTGAAGGGGCTGGTCAAGACCGCCGCCAAGTATGGGAAGCAGTTCACCCAGGAGGAGGTAGACCTGATCCTGGGCGAGAACGTTGCCCGCGTCCTCAAGCTCAAGGAGTACCCCGAATGGACCATGGAGCGGAAGTACGGCTACACCCGCAGGGACCCCCGGCCCCGCTACCACTAACAGGCTGATGAAAACCCCTTTTCGACCATCCCCCTGCCCCCTTCCTGGCCAGGAAGGGGGTGGAAATTGTATCTGGGGGGGCCCAGACCCCCGCCAAAGGGGCTTTGCCCCTCTGGACTTCCCTTTTTCAGCACCTTGCTAAAGCCCCAGCCTAGCTTGTAGACCGGAGGAAGCAAATGGGACTGGTCATAGACAACCACTGCCACATCTCCAGTGAGGTGCCGGGGCGTCGGGAGTTCTCCTGGCAGCAGAGCTGGCTTGTCTGCATGCAGTGGGCCTACGGCCCCTACAGCCCCAACAAGGGCAGGCCTCCCTTCACCCGTGACCCTTCCGCCCTCTTTCCCCGCCAGGGCCTTCGCTATGCCGACCCGGAGGGGGTCTACACCATCGCCGCCATGGACAAGGGCGGCATCGACATGGGTGTCATGCTTCCCGAGGACTACGACTTCTCCTGGGGCTCCCATGCCGACATCGGAATAGAGGAGAAGCACGAGCACCAATACCAGATGATCCAGAAGTACCCCGGCCGCTTCGTCCACTTCGGCGGGCCCGACCCCAGGCGGCCCGGGGCCAAGGAGATCTTCCGCCGGGCCATCACCCAGTACGGGGCGAAGGGCCTCAAGCTAATGCCCAAGAACGGCTACCACCCGTGGCAGGACGAGTGCTACGAGCTGTATGACGTCTGCATGGAGTTCGGCCTGCCCATGTCCACCTGCACGGAGCCCAATGCGGGAGGCTACAACTGGGGCCGCTTCTCCGACCCCATGGACCTCCTGGACGTGATAGGCGACTTCCCGGACATGCCGCTGACCCTCCTTCACGCCGGAGACCCCCTCTTCGACTACTTCGAGAAGTCCCTCTTCGTCGCCTCCGGGAACGTCAATACATACATAGAGCTGAACTTCTGGCTCAAGCCGGCCGCGGGAGTGGAAGGCATAATGGCCAGCGGCCCGTTCTTCGGTTTCCCCCCAGGCTTTGGCCATAACCTGAATGAAGAGGTGGTGGTCCTCATGCTGGCCAGGGCCCGCGACATCCTGGGCGCCCACAAGATAACCTGGGGCATCGATACCCACTTCGGCGCCGCCATGCGCAACACCGGCTGGAAGGTCGCCCCCTGGCTCAAGGGCCTCACCCAGACCGCCGCCAAGTACGGGAAGCAGTTTTCCCAGGACGAGGTCGACCTCATCCTGGGCGAAAACGTGGCCCGGGTCCTCAAGCTAAAAGAGTACCCCGAGTGGAAGATGGAGCGGAAGTACGGCTACACCCGCAGGGACCCTCGGCCCCGCTACCGCTGAGCAGGACCGTACAGCGAGTCGGCAGACTACTTATCGTGGGTAGTTCAAGAGGGAAGTTTAGGTTTGGCTTTGGGGAGCCAATTGGCGTATTTTTTCTTCCAGGGTAGCCAGTCGCTGTTGGAGGCTTTCATCTGGTAACTCCTGATTGAATCTCTTTGCAGATGACGGAAGCCTGGGGACCTGGCGGTTCAAAGAAGGTTCGATCGTATTGCAGAGTATTGCCTCAAGTTCGTCTAAGGTGTCCTGTACTCCGAAATTCACAGCGGTCTCGGTTAGGTTGCCCTGATCGTCTGTATCCCTGAGCCCTAGCCAGGAGAAAGTATCCCAACGACCAGCCAGGCTCCTCCTTCTCGCGCGCAATTCAGTCCCGAGCGTTGTGGCTTTCCCGACATAGACGACCAGGTGAGCGTGATAAAGGACATAGATTCCCATTTGATGCCAGTGGTCAACTCGTAGCTCACCTTGCTCCCTCTGCCCCCAGAGGTGCCCCTGGCCCCCAGGGCCTTTGTGACCCCAGTCTACGTATTCGGCTCGCCAGTAAAGCCCATATGACTTGATCAGCATTACAAACCTCCAGAACTGCGGCTGGCGCGGCCCGTAATAGCCTACTAAGGGGCCACTCTGGTTCTTAGAAGGAACCCCTCAGCGCTCCTTCTGCCCCAATGGGCGATAAGCTCTATTCGGTCTCTCTGGAGTTTCTTAGCATTGGTTACACACTGGCGCAGGTCTTTGGCTAGCTTGTCAGCGTATTTCGTGTCCAACCGGAGTAAGACAGCATAATAACCACCTTCGTTCCTGATGAAGTCCACCGCATCTGTTCGCGTCTGCCACTGTCGAGCAACACTGATCCCTTTCGCCATTACTGTACCTCCATCGTGGGACTCAGATATATCGGAAGCCACGGGAAGCCATGAGGAGTCTACCACGTTGTAGCAGGTATTGCCGAGGTCAACCCACCTTAAGCCGTCCAAAACCTGCTTGCCCGGCCCAGAAATAGTGCAGGTATTGCTGAGCCTGTCCTTGCTTAAGCGGGGCACAGCTTTGGAGATTCCGGCATTCGTAAAGGTCCCACATAACACTACCTGAGGTGGTGGGCGGTATTGGATTTGAACCAATGACCCCTGCGATGTCAACGCAGTGCTCTAGGCCGCTGAGCTAACCGCCCCCTCTGACCGCCAGTTTACCAAGGAGGCCCTGGCAGGGTCAAGCTGAGTAAGAACGCCTGATGGTAGGCCCACCCCTTCCCGTCAGGTTGCGTCCGCTTTGAGCGAGGGCTATTATGGACAGCGCCAGTCTTCAAGCCAGCCTGCTCTCAGGGGCTCAAGGTGACTCCAGCCATCGAGATAAAGGGCCTCCAAAAGTCCTACGGCCCACGCCCCGCTCTGCGCGGCGTCGACCTCTCCCTCGCCTTCGGACAGGCCCTCGCCATATTCGGCCCCAACGGCTCGGGAAAGACGACCCTGATAAAGGTGCTGGCCACCCTGGCCCAGGCTGACGGCGGCACGGCACGTATCGCCGGCCTCGACCTTCAGCAGAGCGAAACAGCCCTGCGCCGGCGCATCGGCGTGGTCACTCACCAGACCTACCTCTACGACGACCTCACCTCCTATGAGAACCTGCGGTTCTACGGGCGCCTCTTCAGCGTCCCTCATCTGGAGGCTCGCATCTCTGAGGTGGCGGCCCTGCTGGGCCTGGAGGAGCGAATGCACCAGCGAGTGCGCACCCTCTCCCACGGTCTCCAGAAGCGCCTGTCCATCGCCCGGGCGGTCCTCCACGGCCCTCAGGTGCTGCTGCTCGATGAGCCGGAGGCCGGGCTGGACCCCCAGGCCCAGGAGGTTCTGGCTCGCCTCCTGGCAGAGCACCTCCACGGAGGCGGCGCTGCCCTCATCACCACCCACAACGTCGAGCAGGGCCTGGCCCTGGGAAGCCACGTAGCAATCCTGGCCCAGGGAAGGGTCGTCTACCGGCAGGAGCGGCCTGCCGTGACCGAGGCAGAGTTCGACGAAACATATGCCCGCCTTACCGGGGCCTCGCGCCAGGCCCGTGACGAGGCGGCCCAGTGAGGGCACTCCTCTCCATCCTCTGGAAGGACCTCCTCCTGGAGATCAGGACCAAAGAGACTGTCACCCCGGTCCTGGTCTTCGCTCTCCTGGTCGTCGTCATCTTCGACTTTGCCCTGGAGCCCAGAAGAGACCTGATCGTGACAGTAGCCCCAGGGGTCCTGTGGGCCTCGATAACCTTTGCCGGGGTCCTGGGGCTCAGCCGCACCTTCACCCTGGAGCAGGAGCGGGGGGGCCTTCAGGGCCTCATGCTGGCCCCCATAGGCCGAGAGGTCATCTACCTGGGCAAGTTCCTCAGCTCCTTCATCTTCATGCTGGCGGTGGAGGCAGCCATCCTGCCCGTCTTCTCCGCCATCTTCAACCTGCCCTTCTTCCTGCCGCAGGTGTGGGTCCAGGCCATCCTGGCCACCCTGGGCTACGCCGCCGTGGGGACCGTCTTCGCCGCCATGTCCCTCAACACCAGGGCCAGGGATATCATGCTGCCCGTCCTGTTCTTTCCCATCGTTGTGCCTGTCCTGATGGCCGCGGTAGAGGGCACCTCGGCGGCCCTGAGGGGCGAGTCCTGGAGCGGCGCCCTCAGGTGGATACAACTGACCGCTGCTTTTGATATAATTTTTACGGTTCTTGGTGCCATGACCTTTGGCCTCGTCCTGAAGGAGTGAGGGAATGCTTTCGTATCTCATCGTGCTCGGTGGCGCCCTGATGGTGGCCAACCTGTTCCTCTCCCTCGTGTGGTCGCCACCAGACGTCAACCTGACCGAGGGGGTTCGAATCTTCTATTTCCACGCCCCGGTGGCCTGGGTAAGCTTCCTCGCCTTCTTCATCGTCTTCGTGGCCAGCATCCTCTACCTGACGAGAAAGGAGCAGAGGTGGGACCTGCTGGCCAACGCCTCAGCAGAGATAGGAGTCCTCTTCGCTACCCTTATGCTGATCTCAGGAAGCCTCTTCGCCCGCATCGCCTGGAACGTCTGGTGGACCTGGGACCCGCGCCTGACCACCGCCCTCATCCTCTGGTTCATCTATGTGGGCTACCTCATGCTGAGGGCCTATGCCCCCCAGGGGGCCCAGGGGGCCCGCTACGCCGCCGTGCTGGGCATCATCGGTTTTGTGGACGTCCCCATCGTCTACTTCTCCGTGCGCCTCCGCACTCTTCATCCCAGGCCCATAGGCACCGGTGGTGCTGAGGCCGATACCTTCAACCTTGCCTCCCCAGAGATGGTCATCACCCTGGTCCTCTCCGTGCTCACCTTCACCCTCCTCTTCGCCGCCCTCCTGTGGCTCCGCTACAGGATGAAGGAAGTCGAAGAGGCGACAGAAAGGATTCGACGCGACTATGCCTAGACTTACTACCCGATTCCTGCCTTTGGCTTTAGCCCTTCTGGCCTGGTCACTGCCCGCCCTGGCCCTGGCCCAGGGGGAGCCTCCTACAGGCCAGGTATCCCCTGAGCGCGCCCTGCCCTTCGTCTTCGCCGTCTTCGCCGTCACCTGGGCAGCCTTCTTCGGCTACGCCCTATTCATGGCCCGGCGGCAGCGGGACCTCCAGAGGGAGGTCCAGGCCCTCCGCCAGATGCTGGAAAAGAAGGGTAAGGAGTAGGCAGCCTCAGGACCGCGGTGCTAACCTGCCAGCCGCCGCAGGACCTGAAGAAGGCTCTCCAGGCCAAAGTAGCAGGCGTAGGCTATCCCCAGGTTCTTGAGGAACTTGCCCGCTGCTACCACGGCCAGGAACCAGGCTACCGGGAAACGGAGGGCACCCGCCGCTACGCCCACTACGTCAAAGATGGGGTTGGGAATGCTGGACATCAGGAATAGGACCAGGGCACCCCGGCGCCGCACCCAGCCTTCAAGCCTGCCGTAGACGGCGTGCCTCTCCAGAACACCCCGTCCGCTGACACCCGCAGCGTAGCCCGTCAGCTCCCCAAGGGCATCACCGCAGGCCGCCACCAGGGCCACCAGCACAGGCGGCAAATCAAGCAGGGCCGGAGAGCCCCCAGCGCATACCGCCAACAGGTGAGGCACCGGCAGCACAATGGCAGCACTGCCCAGGAAGCTCAAGAGGAAGATGGTGGGAAGAGATGTAGCCGCGGGGATGTGCTCTCGGCCCAGGAAGACCCCGACCACCACCAACACGACGGCCACCAGCATCAGGAGGCGCACAACCCCTAGTCGCCCCTTGAGCTGCCGCATGGCCCTGGGCCCGCTAGGCTGAGGCCCCGGCATCCACCGCTACCACTCTGGCGCCTCTACCCGTCCTGTAAAAACTCGGTTACTACCTGGTTGAACTCCTCCGCCTTCTCCATCATGGGCCAGTGGCCACACCGGTCAAAGACATGCAGCCGCGCCTTGGGAATGGCCTTGGCCCCACGGTAGGCGTGCTCTACCGGTATTATCCCGTCGTTGGCGCCCCAGAGGATCAGGGCAGGCACCCTGAGCTTCTCCAGGGCCCTTAGCAAGACCAGGTCCTGGTGAAGGCCTAGGATGTTGACGCCGCTGCGCACCGTTGCGAGCATGGCGCTCTTGGTCCCTGGCAAGGCACGGGTGCGGAATATATCCCGCTTAAGGCCATCCTCGGCGAACCGGCGGTCATAGAACACGCTGGTCAAGAGGACATCAGTCCTCCTTATGGACGTTGGCTGCTCCAAAAGCTCCCCCAGGAGAGGAACAGAGGTCAGCCTGACGAAAAAGTTCAGCTCCCTCCCCAGGCCAACGGTGCTCACCAGCACCAGCCTGGAGACCCGCTCCGGGTGCTCCAGGGCCATCTTCATGCACAGGAGGCCACCGATGGAGTTGCCCACCAGCGTTGCCCGCTCCAGGCCCAGGGCTTCCAGGAATCCCATAAGCCATTCCAGGCCCAACTTCAAGCTGTACCGGGTGGGGGGCTTGTCCGTATCCCCGTGGCCTGGCAGGTCCACGGCCACCACCCGGAAACTCTGGGACAGGGCCCCTATGTTCTCGCGCCACACCACCAAAGAAACCCCCAGGCCGTGCACCAGTACTACAGGCGCTCCACGCCCGGCCTCGAAGTAGTGGGTCCTTATCCCCTTTACATCAACGAAGCGGCCCTCTAGTGGCGTGGCCTCTCTCTCCTTCACCGTGGCTCCGTCGGACCTGAGCTGAGGTAGCCTTCTCTACTCAGAGGGCCTATGGTTTCTCTTTGCCCGCCTCCGCCGGGGCGGTGGTCCGTTGAAGTATGATACCACCATGCCCGTCCACATCGACCCTGACGCAGTCGCCGTCATGGAACTCGCCTGCCAGGAGCCGGGAGGCCAGCGGGTTCTCCACCAGTCGCATGATGACACGCCTCATAGGCCTGGCCCCATATAAGGGGTCAAACCCCTCCTTGGCCAGCGCCTCCCGGGCCGCCTCCGTTAGCTCCAGGGATATCTTACGCTCCACCAGCCTGCTCTCCACCTCCTTGATCAGCAGGTCCACTATCCTCTTTATGTGCTCCTGTGTGAGCGAGTCGAAGATAACGACCTCGTCGATACGGTTCAGGAACTCGGGCCTGAAGTGACGCCTGAGGGCCTCCTCCACAGTGCGTCTCATCTGCTCTCTGGCCGCCGCCAGCTCCCCGTCCCTGCGCCCAAAGCCCAGGGCCTGCCGCCCGGCCTCCCCAGTGCCCAGGTTGCTGGTCATGATGACGATGGTGTTGCGAAAGTCCACCGTCCTCCCGTGCCCGTCGGTGAGGCGCCCGTCCTCCATGACCTGAAGGAGAACGTTCAGGACATCCGGGTGGGCCTTCTCGATCTCGTCTAGGAGGATGACCCGGAAGGGCCTCCGCCGCACCGCCTCGGTGAGCTGACCCCCCTCCTCATACCCCACATAGCCCGGTGGCGCGCCGATTAGGCGGGAGACCGTATGCTTCTCTATGTACTCGGACATATCAAGGCGGACCATGGCCTCCTCCGTGTCAAACAGGAAGTGGGCCAGGGTCTTGGTCAGCTCCGTCTTCCCCACGCCGGTGGGCCCCAGGAAGATGAAGGAGCCTATGGGCCTTTTGGGGTCCTTGAGGCCTGCCCGGGCCCTCCTTATGGCCTCGGAGACCACCCGCACGGCCTCCTCCTGATTGATGAGCCGCTGGTGAAGGGCCTCCTCCATCTTGAGAAGCTTCTCGGCCTCCGTCTCCATGATCCGGGTCACAGGGACCCCTGTCCACTTGGCGACAAGCTGGGCTATGTCGTCAGCGCCCACCCTGAGGTCCATCTTCTTGTCGGAGAGCCAGGCCTGTCGCTTGGCAGCAAACTCCTGCTCCGCTCCCATGTGCTCCGCCCTCAGGCGGGCTGCCTTCTCATAGTCGGCCCTCCCCGCTGCGGCCTCCTCCTGGTCCTGGAGCTCCTTCAACCGCCGCTCCATGGACTTGAGCTCCTTGGGCATAGACTGCATCTGGAGACGCAGCCAGGAGGCCGCCTCATCAATGAGGTCCACCGCCTTGTCAGGCAGGTGCCGCTCCGTGAGATAACGGGCGCTGAGCTTGACAGCAGCCTCCAGGGCCGAGTCGTCAATGGCCACCTTGTGGTGGGCCTCATAGCGGGGCTTCAGCGCCCGTAGCATCTCGATAGCTACGTCCACAGAGGGCTCCGGCACCCACACCGGCTGGAAACGCCGCTCCAGGGCCGAGTCTCTTTCCACGTACTTGCGGTAGTCGTCGGGGGTGGTGGCCCCCACCACCTGGAGCTCACCGCGGGCCAGCGCCGGCTTCATCATGGTGGAGGCGTCGATGGCGCCCTCAGCGGCCCCCGCCCCTACCACCGTGTGCAGCTCATCGATAAAGAGGATTATCTCTCGCTGGGCCGCCTTCACCTCGTCCAGGACGGCCTTGAGGCGTTCCTCAAACTCGCCCCTGAACTTTGAGCCCGCGACCATGGCGCCCATGTCCAGGCTGAGCACCCGGCGACCTCTGAGGACCTCAGGCACGTCATCGGACACCATCCTCTGGGCCAGCCCCTCAGCGATGGCCGTTTTGCCGACGCCCGCCTCCCCAATGAGGACCGGGTTGTTCTTGGTGCGTCGCGTCAGGACCTGGATGACCCTCCTTATCTCCTCTTCGCGCCCCACGACAGGGTCCAGCTTCCCATCCCTGGCCAGGGCCGTCAGGTCCATGCTGTACTTCTCCAGGGCGCGGTAACGGCTTTCCGCCCGCCGGTCGGTGACCCTCTGGGCACCCCTCACCTTGGCGAGGGCCTGGTAGATCTTCTCCAGGTCCACACCAGCCTCCTTCAGAATCCCGGCCGAGGGGCCGGCCCGCTCCGCCGCCATGGCGATGAGGAGGTGCTCCGTGCCGATGAACTCGTCCCGCAGGCGCTGGGCCTCGGCCTTGGCCGTCTCCATCAAGCGCTGGATGCGGGGAGTCATGTATACCTGAGCAGGCTCATGGGTCAGCTTAGGAGACCCTTCCAGGGCCTCCTCGATCCTGGCCCTGATTGCCTCTATATCAGCCCCCAGCTCCTTCAAGACCTCCCGCGGCACGCTCTCCTCCAGCTCCAGCAGGGCACAGAAGATGTGCTCCACGTCCCACTGGCTATGGCGGTGGCGGCGCATCACCTCCTGAGAAGCGGCCAGCACCTCCTGGGCCTGGTCAGTGAAGCTCTCCGGTCTCAATACCATGTCATTTGCCTCCTGTCATCCCTCTGTCCTGCGTGAGCCAGAAGGCCCTCCGGCCCCCTGAACCTCCTCTCCGGCAGGCCTTTGCTCCGGGGCTGCGGCAACATCATCTCCTCCCGTTTTCTCCAGGCGCTCCATGAGGCGAAGGATCACCTCCACGCCCGCCAGGTTCACTCCCATGTCCCGCACCAGGGTCCGCGCTCTGCGTAGCCAGACGATCTGCTGGAGGGAGTAGTACCTCACTCCCCCGGGAGACCTGTAGGGTTGGACGAGGCCTAGCTTATCGTAGTAGCGCAGGGTCTGCGCATGGACGCCGACCATCCGCGCCGTCACGCTGATGATGTAAAACGACCCGTCTCCCCTCTGCTCGGAGTGCTCCATAGACCTCTACCTCGCACCCTGCCTCATAGCCTGGAGCTTGCGGAAAAGCTCCCGCTCCTGCTCCGTCAGGCTCGCAGGAAGCCTCACCTCCACGGCAACCAGCATGTCCCCCCTTTGCGACGGGCGCTGCTGGGCCGGCATCCCCTGGCCCGAGAGACGAAAGACCCTGCCGTTCTGGGTGCCGGCCGGGACCTTCAAGAAGAGCTTCCCGTTGAGGGTAGGCACCTCTACCTCTCCGCCCAAAACCGCCGTGTACAGGTCCACGGTCACCGTGGTGTGGAGGTCGTCGCCCTGAAGCCGGAACCGAAGGTGAGGCAGCACGCGGACGACAAAGACCAGCCTCTCAGGGCCAACGGGATAGGTCAGTCTGGACCCGTCGGCGACACCCGGTGGTATCCTCACCTCGATGCGATGGGGCCTCAATGCCGAGCCCTGGCCCAGGCAGGAGGGGCAAATAGTACCGTAGGAGCTGCCTGTGCCCTGGCATGTGCCGCAGGTCTCCAGGGCCCCCACCTCAACGCTGCGCACCGCCCCCTTGTAGGCCTCCTGCAGAGAGACCTCCAGCAACTGCTCCCGCAGCCGGACCCGTCTGGTGCGAGAGGTGGCGTGCCCTCCCGGCCGGCCAAACATCTCCCCCAGCAGGTCCCCAAGGCCGGTGTCAGAGAGGTCAACCACCTGATCCGGAGGCCTGCCAAAGGGCTCACCGCGCCCGCCAGCGGCGAACTGGTCTGCTACTCGCCAGCTCTCCCCAAACTGGTCGTACCTCTTCCTCTTCTCCGGGTCCGAGAGGACCTCATAGGCCTCGTTGACCTTTTTGAACCTCTCCTCCGCCCCCTTGTCCCCGGGGTTCACATCCGGGTGATGCTTCCGCGCCAGGCGACGGTAGGCCGCCCGGATCTCCTTGACCGTGGCGCTGTGCGGGACCCCCAGGATGTCGTAGTAGTCTACCATGACACCATTGTATGAGCTTATGCGTTACGTGTAAAGTTAATTGACAGAGCGTGTTAGAATCTCCACGAGAGCGGGTGCTCTCCGTCGCCCTCCCCCAGGCCGAAGCCACCAGGCCCTCTTCAGCTTGACACTCCCCTATCCCTCTGCTAACATTCCGATAGCCAGGGGGCACACCGGGAAGCCCGTGTGCCCCCCTTTGGCTTGAGGGGTTTCCAATACCTGCCGCGGAGCACTCTTTGGCTTACGTCAAGGCCCTACGATGCAAGCAATGCGGCCGGGAGTACCCGGCGGAGCCTATAAACGTCTGCGAGTTCTGTTTCGGGCCCCTGGAGGTCGCCTACGACTACGACGGCATCGCCAGGGCTATCAGCCGGGCCAAGATAGCCCGCGGCCCCCTCAGCATGTGGCGCTACGCCGCCCTCCTGCCCGTAGACGCCGACAACGCTGTAGACCTGAACGCGGGCTTCACTCCTCTCCTCAAGGCCAAGAACCTGGGGCGACTCCTGGGCCTATCTGAACTCTACGTCAAGAATGACGCTGTCAACCCCTCCTACTCGTTCAAGGACCGGGTGGTCACCGTGGCCATGACCAAGGCCCTGGAGTTCGGCTTCGACACCGTGGCCTGCGCCTCCACCGGCAACCTGGCGGGGAGCGTCGCCGCCCATGCTGCCAGGGCGGGTCTCAAGGCCTTCATCTTCATCCCCGCAGACCTGGAGCATGGAAAACAGGTGGGAGCTGCTGTCTACGGCCCGACCCTCGTCGCTGTCAAAGGCAGCTACGACGAGGTAAACCGGCTCTGCAGCGAGCTTTCCGACAACTACCCCTGGGCCTTCGTCAACATCAACATGCGCCCCTACTACGCCGAGGGGAGCAAGACCCTGGGCTATGAGGTGGCTGAGCAGTTGGGGTGGAGGGCCCCCCAGCACTGCGTCGTGCCCGTGGCCTCCGGCTCCCTTCTCACCAAGATATGGAAGGGCCTCAACGAGTTCGCCGCCCTGGGCCTCATCGGCAGCGTGGACACCAAGATGTATGTTACCCAGGCAGCAGGCTGCGCTCCCATCGTGGACGGGTGGAACTCGGGGAAAATGCTCATCCGCCCCGTAAAACCCAATACCATCGCCAAGTCCCTGGCAATAGGGAACCCCGCCGACGGCTACTACGCCCTCACCACCCTCAGGGACTCCGGAGGCTCCGCCGTGGCCGTCCCCGAGGAGGAGGTCGTAGACGGCATAAGGCTACTGGCAGAGACGGAAGGCATCTTCACCGAGAGCGCTGGCGGTGTCGTCATCTCCGGCCTCAAGCGCCTGGTCCAGTCAGGCCTCATCAAGTCCGACGAGGTGACCGTTGCTTACATCACCGGCAACGGCCTCAAGACCCAGGAGACCGTAGAAGACCTGGTAAGACCCCTGATCATAGAGCCCACCCTTACGTCCTTTCAGGAAGCCCTCAAAGGGCGTTGACAGCGAGGCATCTGCCATGACGAAAGAGAAGAGCGCCACCAAGCGGCGAGTCAAGTTCACTTTCCAGCCCCAGCTCATCAAGGAGCCCGTCATCTGGCAACTGGGTCACCAGTTCAAGCTGGTGACCAATATCCGCCGCGCCGAGGTGCGGGAAAACGTCGGCTGGGTGATCCTGGAGTTGGAGGGCCAAGAGGATGAGATAGACCGGGGCATCGAGTGGGTGCTCTCCAAGGGAGTGCGGGTGGACCCGGTCAGCGGCGATGTCCTTGAGGGGTAGGGGTTCCCCCAGGGAGGGTATGCCCCGCAGATTCAGAACACAGATAATGGCACTTCGAGGAGGGGTTGTTCAATGGCTGTAACCGTCAGAATTCCAACACCCCTGCGCCGGGTCACCAGCGGCCTGGACAAGGTAGACATAGAATGCACCACCATGTCGGAGTGCATTGCTTCTCTGGACCGCCGGTTCCCCGGCATCAAAGAGAGGCTGTGCGATGAGAAGGGTGAGCTGCGGCATTTTGTCAACATCTACCTGAACGGCGAGGACGTCCGCTTCCTCAAGGGCCTGCAAACGGAGACCAAGGCGGGTGATGAGGTCAGCATCGTCCCCGCCGTCGCCGGCGGGTAGGCCCTCACTCCGTGACCCCCCCAGGTTCAGGCACCCTGGCTGGAGGGACACCATGCTGAGAAAGCTCCTCTCCACCCAGGCAGTCTCAAGGGCCTGCGCAACGCACCCCAGACGGACCATCGCCGCCTGGCTACTGGCTGTAGCCGTCTCCGGCGTTCTCATCGTGGCCTTTCTGGGAAAGGCCCTTACGACCCAGGGCCAGTTCCTCAACAACCCTGAGTCGCAACAGGCTGAAACCCTCCTCAAGAGGCACTTCAGGAGCGATACCGGCCCCACACAACCCAATGAGACCATCGTCATCAGGTCAGACAGCCGGACGGTGGACGACCCCTCCTACCGGGAGTACGTCACCCGGGTGTACTCCGCCATCCTGTCCCTGGGCGACCAGGTCACAGAAGGGGGAATCAGCTACTACCAGACCGGAAACGGCTCCCTGGTCTCCGCGGACAGGCGCACTACCATCATGCCCTTCATAATCAAGAAGCCTTCGGAGAACATAGGCCCTGTTCAGGACGCCATCAGCAACGTCGGCCCCAGCGAGGGGTTCCAGGTCTATACCGTGGGCGCAGGCAGCATCGACCGGGAGTTCCTTGACATTGCCGAGAAGGACCTGAGTGCGGAGCTGCGCGTCGGCATTCCCGCTGCCCTGGTGGTGCTGGTCATCGTCTTCGCCTCCGTCGTCTCCGCCCTGGTGCCGCTGGCCATCGCCTCCGTCTCTGTAGCCATTACCCTCGCTCTCACCGCCGTCATCGGACAGGCCTTCCCCTTCTCCTTCTACGTGACCAACATGATCACCACCATGGGGCTGGCCGTGGGCATTGACTACTCCCTATTCATCATCTCTCGCTACAGGGAGGAGCGCAGGCAGGGCCGGGAAAAGCTAGATGCCATCTCGGCGGCAGGAGCCACCGCCAGCCGGGCTGTCCTCTTCAGCGGGCTAACCGTTGTGCTGGCCCTTATCGGCATGTTTGTAGTACCCGTGAACGTGTTCCGCAGCCTCGGCGCCGGCGCCATAATGGTGGCCCTCATCTCCATACTGGCCTCCCTGACCCTCCTGCCGGCTGTCCTCGGCCTTCTGGGGGACAGGGTGAACGCCTTGCCGCTGCCCGGGCTGTCCAGGAGCGGGCCTCAGGCCGGAGGATTCTGGGACCGGGCTACGCGGATCGTGATGCGCTACCCCGTCATCAGCCTGGTGGCCGCTGCGGGCCTGCTGATTGCCGCCGCCGTCCCTACCTTCCAGCTGGAGATGGGATCTGCCGGCATAACCACCCTTCCGGAACATCTCCAGTCACGGCAGGGCTTCCAGATACTGCAAGACGAGTTCAACTACGGGACCATATCCCGGGTGGATGTCGTTATCCAGGGAGACACCGCGTCACCGGCCGTACAGAACGCTTTGGAGCGCCTCAAGGGCCTCCTTGCATCCGACTCCAGCTTCTTCGTCCAACAGTCCACCCTTCGCCCCAGCCCCGAGGGCGACCTGGCCCTGCTGACAGTGCCCCTGGACGGAGACCCTAACAGCCGGCCGTCCGAGGACGCCGTGAGGAGGCTCCGCAGTGGGTACATCCCCCAGGCCTTCGCCGGTGTCCCGGCCAGGGCCCTGGTGACCGGCACCGTTGCTCCCAACATCGACTTCTTCGACATAGTTGCCGCCTACACCCCCGTAGTCTTTGCTCTGGTGCTAACTCTCAGCTTCATTCTCCTCACTGTAGTATTCCGCTCCCTGGTTGTGCCGTTGAAGGCCATCCTCATGAACCTGCTCTCCGTTGGGGCTGCCTACGGACTCATGGTCCTGGTCTTCCAGCACGGCGTCGGTGCGGGACTCCTCGGCTTCCGCCAGGTAGACTACATCGAGACGTGGATACCCCTGTTTCTCTTCTCTATCCTCTTCGGCCTCTCCATGGACTACCATGTTTTCCTGCTCAGCCGCATCCGGGAACGCTTTGATCAGAGCCACAACAACGATGAGGCGGTGGCATTCGGATTGAGGACCTCGGCAGGCATCATCACCGGGGCAGCCCTGATCATAGTGGCCGTCTTCGCAGGCTTCGCCAGCGGGGAACTTGTCATGTTCCAACAGCTAGGCTTCGGCGTCGCCGTGGCCGTCCTCCTGGACGCCACCGTCGTCAGGTCTGTACTTGTCCCCGCCACCATGAAGCTGCTGGGCAATCTTAACTGGTACCTGCCACGAATGCTGCAATGGCTGCCCGAGGTGCGAGTAGACAGGGCAGAGGGCCTTGCCTCCGCCGTCCCTGCCAAGGAAACGGAGGCCCGCTAGTCGCTCACCCGTGCCCTACGCCCCTTCCTCTTTGTCCCGATCAGGGCTGTGCTCCTGTCTCCGCTTCCTCTGGGCCAGTCGCGTCTCTTCCTCTACCGGCACGTACATCTGGTGGAACCGGGCCCGAAGCTCTTCAAAGGAGCCGTTGAGGACGGCTCTCCGCATTTCCTCCATTAGACGCTGGTAGAAGCTCAGGTTGTGGATCGTGGCTAGCCGGTACGCCAGCAGCTCCCTGGCACGGAAGAGATGGTGAATGTAGGCCGCTGAGAAGTGCTGGCAGGTGTAGCAGTCGCAGCCCTCCTCTACGGGCCCAGCTCTATCACGGAAGACCGCCGCCGTCACATCTATGCGTCCTCGCCGTGTATACAGGCCTCCGTTGCGGGCCACACGCGTGGGCAGAGCGCAGTCGAAGAGGTCCAGCCCCCTGGCGACGCACTCCACCAGGTCCTCCGGGGAGCCGACCCCCATGAGGTACCTGAGCTTGCCTTCGGGAATCAGGTTAGCGGTGAACCCCGCCAGGCGGTACATGACGTCCTTGGGCTCACCCACGCTGAGGCCTCCGATGGCGTAGCCGAAGAAGCCCATTGGCACCAGGAACTCCGCCGATTGTCGACGCAAGCCCTCCGAGTGTCCCCCCTGAATGATGGCAAACAGGGCCTGGTCCGCCCTTGAGTGGGTCTCCTGGCACCGCCGGGCCCAGCGATGGGTTCGCTCCATGGCCGCGCGGGTCGTCGGCTCGTCGGCGCCGTACGGTATACACTCGTCAAGGCAGGTTATCAGGTCCGCTCCCAGGGCCGTCTGGCACTCTATTGCCTTCTCCGGTGTGAAGAAGTGCTCGGACCCGTCGATATGAGAGCGGAAGAGAAGGCCCTCCTCCTTCACCTTCCTGAGCCCCCCCATGGAGAAGGCCTGGAACCCACCCGAATCGGTGAAGAGGGGCCTGTCCCACCCCATGAATCTGTGCAGGCCGCCCATCTGGGCGATAGCCTCTATGCCAGGCCTGAGGTACAGGTGGTAGGCGTTGGCAATGACCACCCGAACGCCCAGGCCGCAGGGCTCCCGCCCTTGCCTCCCCGCAGGTTGCCTCGACCTGGAACCGAAAGCCGCTCCCTTTCACCTTCTCTCCGCTCTAGCCTGCTGAGTCAGAGGAGCGGGTCAGCAGAACAGGCAACAGCACCACAGTGGCGAGAACAAAGATTCAACCTGACACCTGTCCCTGGCCTCTCGTGAGTTGCTGTGCCACCTCTTCTACCAGCTCACGGGGCACATCGCTACGTATCACGGCCTTCCCGATTCCCTCCAGCAGCACCCAGCGAAGGGTCCCGTCCTGAACCTTTTTGTCCCACTCCATCACCTGGAGGAGACGCTCCACCCGTTCACCAGGACATCGGGTCGGCAGGCCCAGGCTCCTCAAGAGGTTCTCCTGCCGCTCAGCGTCAGCCTGCGAGAGCAGTCCCATCTTCTGGCTTATCAGCGCCGCTCCCGTCATGCCGATGGCCACGGCTTCCCCATGCAGGTACTTCCTGTACCCACCCACGGTCTCCAGGGCATGGCCGATGGTATGGCCGTAGTTGAGGAGGGTTCGGTAGCCGGTCGTCTCCCTCTCGTCCTGAGAGACCACCCCGGCCTTGATGGCCGCCGAGCGGCGCACTATTCGGGCTGTCAGAGCGGGCTCCAGAGAGAGCAGGCCCTCTACATTGGCCTCGCAGGTCTGGAACAGCTCCCCGTCGAGGATCAGGCCATGCTTGACGGCCTCAGCCCACCCTGAGATAAGCTCCCGCCTTGGCAGGGTCTCCAGGGCCTCCAGGTCCGCCAGTACCATGCGCGGCTGGTAGAAGGTCCCCACTAGGTTCTTCCCCTGAGGAAAGTCTACCGCCGTCTTCCCGCCTATCGAGGCGTCCACCATGGCCGCCAGAGAGGTGGGCAACTGCACCAGGGGCATCCCCCGCAGGTATGTCGAGGCCACGAAGCCCCCCAGGTCCCCCACCACGCCTCCTCCCAGCGCCAGGACAGACTGGCCCCGCTCCGCCTTCATCTCCGCCAGCCACTGGTATATGAGGTGAGCGTTCGCCAGTGTTTTGGAGGCCTCTCCGGGCTCTATCTGAATGACGTGTATAGCGATACCCTGTGCCTCCAGGGCATACTGGAGGCGCCGCCCCTGCTGCCGGAAGACCTCCTCGTCGGAGACTACGTAGACCACGGGAGGCAACCCAAGTTGGCCGAGGCGCTGCCCCAGGCCTTCCAGAAGCCCCCACCCAACGTAGACCGGGTAGCTGCCCAAGGAGGTGTGCACGAAGGCTGCCAGATCATCGTCTGCCACGTCTTGGGGCAACAGGCTCTCCCGCAGCCTGGCGAAGGCCCGCACCACCTCTCGAGCCGCCTCCTCCACCGCCAGATGGTCCGTGTGGACTGTCCAGTGGGCCAGGGCGTAGTAGGGCTGTCTCTGGGCCTTGAGCTGGCGTATCCGCTCCAGGGCCTGTCCTGAGCCTGTCGAAGGAGACTCCGGCCCCTGCAAAAGGGGCCTGACCTCCGGCCCTGAGCCGTCCCCTTCGCCTGTAGCCAGCCTCTGGCGAATGCACACCACCACACCCCGCCTCAGCATCAACTCCCGGTTCCCCTGGTCGGCTATGGCGCCCCCGCCCGTCGCGATCACATGACTGTCCCTGGCGCACGCCTCCGCCAGGACCTCTCGCTCCAGCCGCCGAAAATGGGGCTCCCCATCCTCGGCGAAGACGCGGTCGATGGGCTTCCCGGTCCGTTGAACGATCTCCTGGTCCGTGTCCACGAAGGGCCAGGCCAGCGTGTTGGCCACTGCACGGCCTATAGCCGTCTTGCCGGTGCCGGAGAAGCCTGTGAGGATGAGGTTAGGCATCTGAAACTTTTGTGATCCTCGCCCTCGGCACTTTCCTTGACCTTACTTTGGTCTTTTTCCCGTTAGTTCTTAGGTACTCTATAATCTTGTCCCAAGCCACACCCTTATAGGTTTTACTAGCTTTAGATGCACGCCATCGAACACCGGCCGTACCAATCGTAAGTGTGCCAAGATTTTTGCTCTTGTCGTTTACCTCAAACTCCACCGCAAGAGTACCCTGAATGTATTGCCTTTCTACTCCCAGGCTAACTTTCATTGAAGACCTCCTGCATTCAAAGTGCCCCGTGTAATATTATGTATCATCCGGCGGCCTCTCGTCCGCGCCGGCTGCTCCTCTCCCAGGGCCAAACCTCTCCCGCAGGCCCTTCACGTACCCCACGTAGTTCCGCCGCGTCTCCACCAGGTGGTCGCCCCCGAACTTCTCCATGAAGGCATCGGCCAGCACCAGGGCCAGCATCGCCTCCCCGATGACGCACGCCGGCGGCACCTGGCACACGTCGGACCGCTCGTAGTGGGCCTGCACCCGCTCCCCCGTGTCCAGGTCCACCGACGGCAGCGGCCTCCCCAGCGTGGAGATAGGCTTGACCGCCACATGCACCACGATGGGCTCCCCGTTGCTCATTCCACCCACGATGCCGCCCGCGCGGTTGGTCACGTGCCGGAAGGGCACCGGCCCCTCCGAGGCCCGCTCAATGATGTCGTGGACCTGGGAACCCGGCAGCTCCGTGTTGCCAAAGGCGGGCCCTATCTCCACACCCTTCACCGCGTTGATGCTCATGAAGGCCTGGGCTATCAGGGCGTCCAGCTTGGTGTCCCAGTGGACGTGAGACCCCAGGCCAACGGGCACCCCGTAGGCTATCACCTCGAACACCCCGCCCACCGTGTCCCCCGCCTCCCTGGCCGCATCGATCAGGGCCATCATCTCCTTCTCCACAGCGGGGTCAGCGCAGCGCACCGGCGACTCCTCCACGCGGTCCCAGTCTATCGGCTCCCTCGGGGTTGCCTTGATCTTTCCCAGGCTTATCACATGGCTGCGGAAGGCTATCCCGAACTCCTCCAGCAGGCGCTGGCACACTGCCCCGGCCGCCACGCGGGCCGTGGTCTCCCTGGCCGAGGCCCGCTCCAGGACGTTGCGCACGTCCTGTTGGCCGTACTTCATCACCCCGGGCAGGTCTGCGTGGCCCGGCCTCAGGCGCGTGACTCGCTTCACCTCGCCCTCGATGGGGGTGATGGACATCTGCTCCTGCCAGTTGGCCCAGTCCTTGTTCTCGATGTACATGCCGATGGGGGACCCCAGGGTGTGGCCGTGCCGCACCCCCGAGAGGACCCGCGCGTAGTCCTTCTCGATCTGCATGCGGCCACCGCGGCCGAGAGGACCCGCGCGTAGTCCTTCTCGATCTGCATGCGGCCACCGCGGCCGTACCCCTTCTGGCGCCGGGCCAGTTGCTGGGCTATGTACTCCTCGCTCAAAGGCAGTCCCGCCGGGACCCCCTCCACTATCACTGTAAGGGCCTGCCCGTGGGACTCTCCTGCCGTCAGGAACCGCACCATCCCTTTCCATCCTCTCTGTTGCAACTCTTTCGGAAGGGTTCCCCGACAATGTTACAACGCCTTGCGGGCCGCCTCAAACATCACCTCCAGCGGCGCCTGCCGCCCCGTCCACAGGCGGAAGGCCTCGGCGCCCTGGTACACCAGCATCGGCAGGCCGCCCAGAGTGCGGGCGCCCGCCTTCTTCGCCTCTCGCAGCAGGGGCGTCTCCGGCGGATTGTACACGATGTCGTACACCAGGGCCGAGACTGGTATCAGGTCCGCTGTCATGGGTGTCTCACCCTCGCCGGGGCCGTGCTTCATCCCCAGGGTTGTGCAGTTCACGATAAGGTCTGCCTGCGCCGCCGCGGCCCTCAGGGCCGCCGCCTCCAGGGGCACGGTCTTCACCTGCGCCAAGGCGGGCCTCACAGCCTTCGCCACTGCCTGGGCCCGCTTTCGGGTCCTGTTGGCCATGTACAGGGCCGCGACACCCTCTCTGGCCAGAGCCAGGGCTATAGCCCTGGCCGAGCCTCCTGCCCCCAGGACCAGGGCCCTCTTCCCCCTGGGCTCGAACTTCCCCTCACCGCGCAAGGCCCGCAGGAAACCGTAGGTGTCGGTGTTGTACCCTGTCAGACGTCCCCCGTCGTTCACCGCGGTGTTCACCGCCCCCAGCGAGCGGGCCCACGGGTCGAGCCCGTCCAGAAGCCGACACACAGTCTCCTTGTGGGGCACCGTTACGTTGAACCCGATGACACCGGGCCGTCTTAGCTTCTGGACCCTTGTTTCTAGCGTATCCGGCGCTGTCTCCCAGGCCTCGAAACGCACGTCCAGGCCCAGGTGGTCGAAGGCTGCCTGCTGGAACACCGGCGATATGCTGTGCTTGAGAGGGTAGCCGATGATGCCGGCCAGACGCGTCACCCTATCCCATCCTCTTTCTGAGAGAGTCCAGGTAGGACTGGAGGATCACCGCCGCAGCCGCCGCATCGGCCCTGGCCTTCTCCCTGGAGGGCTTGCGGCCAGCCTGTCTCAGCAGGCGCTCTGCCTCAAAGGTGGAAAGCCGCTCATCCCACGTATCCACGGGCACCGCGCTCCTGGCTCGTAATGCCTGTACGAAGGCCATCACCTTCTCCCCCTGGGGCCCAAGGGTGCCCGAGAGGGAGTAAGGGACGCCAACCACGACGGCCTCTGCTCCCTCTTCCTCAGCCAGCTTCAGAACGGTGGCCAGGTCCTTCTCCTGAGTCCTTCGGGCCAGGGTCGTCAAAGGGGAGGCCAGGAGGCCCGAAGGGCCGCTCATAGCTACCCCTATGCGACGTTCCCCCACATCAAGGCCCATCAACCGGCCCATCAGCTCTCTACCATCGCCTCATCACGAGCCCGCCCACGGCCATAACTAGCCACACCGCCAGGGTCACCAGCATGGCCGTAGGATAGCCGATGGTATCCAGCCCCACCCTGGGGCCCACGATACCCCACATGACCATCACCAGCCAGGCGGTGAAGAAAAAGCCCGCAACCCTTCCTGGTATTCTGAACACCATGCGAAACGCTCGCGCACCGGAAGTCTTCTCCCGCCACACCCGGAACAGAAAGCCGTCATTAGTATTGGACAACTACTCAACCCTTCTTTAGGTGGAGTACCTAGGGCTTGCCCCGCGACCTCCTCACAATCTCCGCCACCTTCCCAAGGGCCTCCGCCAGCTTCTCCTTGTGGCGACCGCCCGCCTGGGCCAGCTCGGGCCGGCCGCCGCCGCTACCGCCCATCACGTAGGCCGCCTCCCGGACGATACGCACCGCATCGTAGCCTTTGCTTACCAGGTCCTTGGTTACCATGGCCACCAGAACAGGACGCTCCTCCAGGACAGCCCCCAGCACCAGGATGCCGCTCTTCAGGCGGTCCCGCAGATGGTCTCCTACCTCCCGCAGGGCCTCCACGCTGGAGACTTCCATTCGCCCCACCAGCACCTTCACTCCGTCTACCTCCCTGGCCGCGCTGAGCAATGCCTCGGCGTCCCTGCGGGCCAGCTCCCTCTCCAGGGCCTGGCGACGCCTCCATTCCCCTTCCAGGGCGTCCACAAGGGCCTTGACCTTCGCCTCCACCTCCTGGGGCGTCCCCTTGAGGACCTGGGCTACCGACTCCAGAAGGCCAAACCGCTCCCGGATCAGCACCTCAGCGAAACGGCCCGTCACCGCCTCGATCCGCCGCGCCCCGGAGCCGATGCTCTGCTCCGAGGTGATGAGAAACAGGCCGATGTCCCCCGTCCGCTCCACGTGGGTGCCGCCGCATACCTCCACGCTGAAAGGCTCCCCGTTGGCCACCTCCACCACCCGCACCCGCTCCCCATACATATCGCCGAAGAAGGCCAGCGCCCCCTCCTGAACGGCCTGCGCGTAGCCCGTTTCCCGCTTCCTGACCGGCACGTTCATTCGGATGCGCTCGTTCACCATGGACTCCACAGCCCACATCTCCTCGGGCGAGAGGGCTGCGATATGGCTGAAGTCGAACCGCAGCCGGTCCGGCGCCACCAGGGAGCCCGCCTGCCGCACGTGGGTCCCCAGGACCTGGCGCAGGGCTGCATGGAGCAGGTGGGTCGCCGTGTGGTTGCGGGCTGTGTCCTGGCGGCGCTGGGGGTCTACGCGGGCCTGCGCATCGTCCCCCAGGGCCACTACCCCCTCCAACACCTTTCCCCTGTGCACCGTCAGGTCTCGCACCGGCATCTGGGCGTCGTATACCTGGACACGGCCCTTCGGGAGAAGTACCTCTCCAGCATCCCCCACCTGGCCCCCCATCTCGGCATAGAAGGGCGTCTCTCGCAGCACCACCTCCACCTCCTGCCCCGCCGTCGCCTGGGACACCGCCTCCCCGTTTGCCACCAGGCCCACCACCACCGTGGGCTGTATCAGCGTCTCATAGCCCACAAAGCGGGTAGCCCCTACCCCCAGGGCCTTGTAGACATCAGCCGTAGCCCTGGCGCCTCCCTCCAAGCGGGCTGCGGCCCGGGCCCGCTCCCGCTGGGCCGCCATCTCCCGCCGGAACCCCTCCATGTCCACGTCCAGCCCGTGCTCCCGGGCAATCTCCTGGGTCAGCTCTGGCGGGAAACCATAGGTATCGTAAAGCAGGAACACCACGTCCCCAGGGAGGGAGCCGGACATCACTTGCCTCAGCTTGGAAACCACCGCAGCCCCAGCCTCCCTGGCCACAGAGACCGCTTCCTCCAGCGTCGGCTGAGCCCTTCTCAGGCTGTCGATACGCCTCATTTGCTGGTCAGCTACCTTGAGGACCTGGCCCACCCGCTCCTGCAACTCCCCCAGCTTGAACTCCTGGAACACCCCCTGGACCCACTGCTCCTTCAGGCTATCCCCCGCCTCCTTGAGAATGAGGTACGCATCCTTCAGCAAACGCCCGGGAGGCGTCCCGCCTCCATGGGCCCTGGCCTTGCCCACCTCCACGTCTATCCTCTTGCTGACCAGCCCTGCTATCGTCTCTAGGACCTGATTGTGGGCTATTATGGCGTTCTCAAGGAGACGCTTGCCCTCTCCGTACACCTGGCCGAACCGCTCCTCCTCCAGTTCCAGCACCCGAAGGATGAACCCCTCGTTCTTTTTCAGGTCCGGGTACTGGCCCTCCATACGCTCGATCACCGCCCGAGCCACATGTGGCAGGAGAATCTGCGATCGGGCTGAGCCTGTCGCAGCACCAAGCCCCAGTTGCCGACCGTAGCGGATCGCCCGACGGATGATCCGTCTCAGGACATAGCCGCGTCCCTCGTTGGCCGGCACCACGCCATCGTTTATCAGGAATGTGGCCCCGCGGGCGTGCTCCGCCACGACTCTAATAGCGTAGTCTGTCTCCTTGTCCTGGCCATAGCTCTTGCCTGTCAGATCACACAGCCGCCCGATGACCTGCTGGAACAGGTCTGTGTCGTACACCGTGTGTTTGCCCTGGACTACGGTTGCAGCGCGTTCCAGGCCCATGCCGGTGTCGATGTTGGGCACTGGAAGGGGGGAACGCTTCTTATCTGCGTCCTGGAAGAACTGCATGAACACCAGGTTCCACAGCTCCACGAAGCGACCGCAGCGGTCGCAGTTGGGGTGGCAGCCCTTGACCTCCTCGCCGCGCTCACCCTGAGCCTGCCTGCCCTGAGCATCGTCGAAGGGTCGAATGGGCTGAAGGGCGGCCTGTGCCACCTCCTCCACCGTAGCCATGTCGCCACAGCCGTGCTCACGGCCAAAGTCGTAGTGTATCTCCGAGCAGGGCCCGCACGGGCCCTCAAGGCCGGCCGGCCCCCACCAGTTGTCCCTCTCTCCATAGCGATAGATGCGCTCCGCTGGCACTCCCATCCTTTCGTGCCACAGCCGGAAGGCCTCTTCGTCGTCCCGGTAGATGGTCACCCACAGCCGGGACGGGGGTAGCCGCAAGTGCCCGGTGACGAACTCCCAGGCGTACTGGATGGCACCCTCTTTGAAGTAGTCCCCCACCGAGAAGTTGCCCAGCATCTCAAAGAAGGTCAGGTGCTTGTAGTCCCCCGCCGCATCGATGTCCGTTGTCCGGAAGCACTTCTGGCAGGAGGTAAGGCGCCTAGAAGGCGGCGTTGCCAGGCCGGTGAAGTAGGGCTTGAACTGGACCATCCCCGCGGTAGTCAGCAGCAGGGTGGGGTCCCCCGCAGGAATCAGAGATGACGATGGCATGAGCAGGTGGCCCCTGGCCTGGAAGTAGTCCAGGAAGGCCTGGCGTATCTGGTCAGCAGTCATGGACATGGCGCCCTCACTGCACCTCAAGCAAAAGAAATACCTGGTGCTGGATAGATTATAGCGCCAGGTCAGCTACAGGTATATCTGAGGTAGCACAGGGTACCTGATCTTACATGTGCCAGGAGAGCTAGTTTGATTAAGGGGGCCTCTCTTCGCTAACCGCCCTTTGTTTCCAACCCTTTGCCACTTCAGATAGTTCACACCCCCAGCACCTTCGTCAGGTTCCGCCCCACGATACCGTCCTTGGCCCGCTGGGAGATGGGCGCTCCCCTCAGCCAGCCTACCGGGTCCGTGAACCCCATGTCAAAGGGATAGTCGCTCCCCAAGACCACCTGGGACGGCCCCACCAGGTCCAGCAGGAACTTCAGGTTCCTGTAGCTGTGGACAATGTGGTCGAAGTAGAGGCCTCGCAGGTACTCCTCGGGCAGCTTCCTCAAGGCGATGGCCTTCGTCTCCGGCCGCCACTTGACCGTATGCTCGATCCGCGCGATGCCGTAGCAGGCGTACCCTCCCCCGTGGGCGAAGCAGAGCTTCAGGTCCGGCAGGCGGTCCAGGACCCCCCCAAAGATGAGCGAGGCGATGCAGATGGTCGTGTCCAGGATGAAGCCGATGGAGTTAGAGAGGTAGTATCTCCCCAGACGGTCGCCCCCGGCCACTGGCAGCAGGGGATGGAAGAACACGAAGGCCCCGGCCTCATTACAGGCCTGCAGTATGGGGGCCAGAGAGGGGTCGTCCCAGTTCCTGCCCATCACGTTGGTCCCCAGCGTTACCCCCTTCAGCCCAAGGGAGCCCAGGGCCCTGTCCAGCTCCCTGGCGGCCAGCGCTGGGTCCTGGGCCGGCACCGTGGCCAGGCCCACAAACCGCTGGGGCCGGTCCCTGCACCACTCGGCGATCTCCTCGTTGATATCCCGGGAGGACCGCAGGGCCAGCGCAGGGTCAAGGTGGTAGTTGGTGAGCCAGGGCGCCACCGATAGGACCTGGGTGCTCACCCCTTTGGAGTCCATGTCCCGCACGCGCTCCTCCGGCAGGAAGCGCCAGTTGGCCTCCACCGGACTGGCCTTGCGCTCTGCGTTGAGGATTGACGAAACCCCTCCCTCCTGCACCAGGGAGGCGCCGTACCACCTCTCGCCCCTGTCCAAGGCAGCCCACATGGCCTGTGGTATCAGGTGGGCATGGACGTCAATGGCTTTTGTCGACATAACATCACCCCTTTGTCGGCTCTTGAGTCGCAAGTATAAGACCTGCCCTGTTCGGGCTCAACCCGCTTCCCTATGAGTCGTATGCTAAGATTACCAGCGTTGTGAACGGCTCCGATGTGACCCCAATGCACAGGCAGGATGCCCGGCCCAGTCTGCTAGTAGGCCTTTCCGCCGCTACCATCTTCATGGTCCTGACGGCCAGTTTCATGATAGGCCCCTTGCTTGTGGAGCTCTCCGAGGAGTTCAATACGTCTATAGCGGTGGCCGGGCAACTGGCCACCGTGACCGCTTTCCTGTGGGCCTTCTCCGGCCCATCCTCAGGGCCCTTCTCCGATACGTATGGCAGGAAGCCTGTCGTCCTGCTGGGCCTCTTCATCATGGCCCTCAGCACCCTGGGGGCGGCCCTGTCCACCAGCTACGGTATGATGCTTTTCTTCCGTCTGCTGACGGGCGTCGGCGGAGGCATGGTCCCACCTACTCTAATGGCCACCCTGGGCGACTTCGTCCCCAGAGAGAGGCGCGGCAGGTCCATAGGAGTGGCTCAGGGTATCGCCAGCCTGGGCCCCGTCCTGGCCGTACCCCTCCTGGCGGTGGAGGCCGACTTCCTGGGCTGGCGGTCAGCCTTCTATACCGTCGCCGGGGGCCTTGCCTTCCTCCTTGTCTTGCTGAGCTTCATCTTCCCCGGCGGCAGCCCTGCCACCACGGCACGACTTCAGTTCCATCGCCGCATCCTCCAGGCATTCGGTCAGGGTGAGCCCAGGCTGATCGTCGCGGCGAACCTGCTGACCAGGGCTGGCTTCACCGTGGTGTCCACCTACGGGGCTGCGTTCCTCATGAGAAGCTACGGTCTAACCCTGGGCCAGGTTGCCGTTCCATTTTCCATCATCATGCTAGGCTCCACCGGAGGTAGCCTGATGGGGGGACTACTGGCAGACCGGCCCAGAGCCCTCCCCCTCGCTGCCACGGTCGTCGCCCTTGGTGGATGGGCCGCCGTTGCCCTCTTCCAGCTTCCCCTCGCCCTGTGGCTCTCCATGGTGCTGGGGGCACTGTTCAACATGGCGCTCCAGGGGCCTTTCCCCCTCTCCCTCAAGGTCCTCACCGAGCTCTCCAGCGAGTCCCGGGGCACCATGACCGGCCTCATCGCCCTCAGCAACCAGTCGGGCGTCATGCTGGGCGCGGCCCTGGGAGGTCTCATCCTGGGCCTGGGCGGCTACCTGGGACTTGGCTACCTTTGCCTGAGCGCCAGCGTCCTCTCCGGCGTATTCTTTCTGTTTCTGCATCTCCGCCTGAGCCGCCGAGTCCCCAGGGGTCCGGCCAGTCCCTAGCTGTCGAGGAGGACGAAGGGCCTTCCCCTAGTGTCAGAAAACAAAAGGGGCCCGGAAACGGGCCCCTTTTGCCCCGATGGAGGTCTTAACGCGTCTTAGACCCGCGAGGCCCTTGGCTGTCTGAGCCGCCAGAAGGCCCAGGCCATTACCGCCAGAAGGGCTGCGGCCATAATCCCCAGGCCAGGGCCCGATATTCCGGGAACCGGCACAGGCGACGCCGTAGCTGTTGGCGAGCCCGCAACCCCAGTCGCCGTCGGGGGCACGGGAGTGCCAGCCACCGTTGTTGCCGTCGGGGGCACAGGCGTGCCAACCGCCGTAGCTGTACCGGGCACAGGCGTTTCGTGGTTGGCGCTGACCGACGAGGGGCTGCCTGCGGACAATAACAGGGCAAAGAATGAGAATGCCAGTGCTACTAGCGCGACGAGCAGCAAGTACTTTGGCCCAGCACTACCACTCTGTCTCCAGGGCCGGTCGAACAGGAACCTAATCAAGCTCCACACCTTAGCACCTCTCCTCAGAGGCTCCCTCATAGCATAAGACAGCCTGCGCGTGGCAGACAAAGACCAATGATAGCAAGAAAACCTACCGTGTCAAGCCTATGCTCTCCTCGAGGGGATTATTGACACTCCGCCTCCTGCCCGACGAGTTCGGCAGGAGGGGCCAGACTAGCAGGGGAATGAAAAACCCTTTCGACCATCCCCCAGACCCCTGGCAGAGTCCCGAGGCCTCGGGACTCTGTACTCCCCTTTTTCAGCAGCCTGCTAGCAGGCGTCTCTGGGCTGAGCCCTATTACCATGATGGGTAAAGTGATATAGAGTCCAGGGTTGGGCAGCTCCCGATAAGTGTCGAATTCCTACCTTGACAGCGCGGCGGTGGCCAGGAGGTAGCGGCCATGCTCCTGGGGGAATTGCTCCTGTAAGGCGAAGGTGAGGCCCCGCTGGACAATGGTGTAGCCGTACCTGTCTCGGAGGGTGTCCAGAGCCAGGTTCAGCCGGTGGGCGCGTTCTGTCGGGCCCTCCAGGAGGGTGAGCTGCCTCACGTTGGGTGCGAGATCCCCCACGCCTATGCCGATGAGGCGCACCGCGCGGGAGTCTCCGTGTAGCTCCTTGAGAAGAAGGGCCGCACCCGAGCCGTAGATGGCGTCGTCGGTGGCGGCGGGCTGGAGGAAGGTGTGGTGGCGGGAGATGGTGGTGAAGTCGGCCCAGCGGAGCTTGAGGGCGGCAGTGCGGGCCAGCATGCCTTCGCGGCGTAGCTCTGCGCCCACCCGCTCGGCAAGATAGCGTAGGGTGCCCTTGACGAGGGGCAGGTCGCGGGTGTCCTGGGGGAAGGTGGTCTCGCGGCTGATGGACTTCTGGGCCGCGGGTGCCTGGGTGACGGGGGAGTGCTCGATGCCCCTGGCGTTGAGCTGAAGGATGTCGGCCCATTTGCCGAAGGTCTGCCGGAGGAGGACGGGGTCGTAGGTGGCCAGGTCGCCGATGGTGTGGATGCCCAGGCGTTGCATCACCGGAAGGGCCTTCTCGCCCACGCCGGGGAGCTCCTTAACGAGGCGCGGTGCCAGAAAGGCGGCGTCCTGGCCTGGGGGAATCTCCAGGAGGCCATTGGGCTTGCAGGCGTTGGAGGCGACCTTGGCAGTGACCTTGGAAGAGGCGATGCCCACGGAGACGGTGACGCCAAGCTCCCTGCGAACGCGCTCCCTGATCTGGCGGGCGACGCCTGCCGGTGGGCCGTAGAGGAGGTCGAAGCCGGTCAGGTCCAGGTAGGCCTCGTCCAGGCCCATGGGCTGGAAGAAGGGCGAGCGGTCCTGGAGGATGGCCATGAACTTGGTGGAGACCTCTATGTAGTGGTCGAAGTGGCCCTGGAGGAAAATGGCCTGGGGGCAGAGGCGGCGGGCCTGGGATACGGGCATGCCGGCCTTGAGGCCGAAGGAGCGGGCCTCGTAGGAGGCGCAGGCGACGACGCCCCGGTGGCCTGGGGCGGCCCCTACCACCACGGGCTTGCCCTTGAGGGAGGGGTCCAGGACCCGCTCCACGGAGACGAAGAAGGAGTCCAGGTCCAGGCAGAGGTAGCGAGGGTGATAAAAGAACATTTGTTCACATAATAATGGCTGGCCAAGGGTCTGTAAAGGGGAAGCCAGGGTTCGAAAGGCAGCTAGAGGGTTCTTTCAGATCCCAAAAAGGTCTGCTCTGCGGCTGAAGCGCGGCTGTTTTCGTAGCGAGAGCTTGACATCTGTGCCGTATGCAGCTAATATCATGCTGTCCCAGTAGCAAGCACCAAGGGCGGCGGGTGCTCTTTTGCTGTTTCCTCGACAGGCTGGATCCCTCTGCTACGTCAGACAGCTTCCGGGAGGTTGTACGATGAGTCTAACGGCAGGAGTCCTCAAGCTAGTCGTCATTCTGCTGCTTGTGGCGGGAGTGGCCTGCGCCCGCGCCGCACCCACCGCCACGCCAACGACAGTGCCACCTACGCCGACCAGGGTTCCGTCGACGCCTACGCCCGCTGTTAGGGTGGTCGTTCCCACACCCACAGTGGGCCCCACGGCGACGCCCACGCCTGTAAGGGCAACGCCAACGCCGACTGCCAGGCCGGCCCCCAGGGGTGTGCTCAATGTGGCGGTGGAGAACCTGGGGTCTGAGAACTGGCTGGTGCGCGTTGTGACAGGGGACGAGTCCCCGGTCATGGGCCATGTCTTTGAGCACATCATCGGGTGGGATGCGGACGCCAGCACTTACCCGCCGACGGCTCTGGCCGAGAAGTGGGGCGTTGAAAGCACGCCGGACGGAGGCTCCAAGTGGAGCTTCACTCTGAGGAAGGGGGTCCAGTTCCACCAGGGCCAGGGGGAGCTGACTGCCGAGGATGTCAAGTTCTCTCTGAACGAGTTCCTCAAGCCCCAGTCGGTGAACCCGGGCGCAGCCCTCCTGGTGCGGTGGATCAACAAAGACATCAATAACTTCAAGGTGCTGGACAAGTACAGCTTTGAGGTCATCAGCCCGGAGAAGCTGGTCATCGTGACCCAGCGCATAGGCTACTACTCGGTGGGCAACGGCTTTGCGCCCACCTCCAAGAAGTACGTGGAAACGGTGGGTGAGGAGGCCTCCTCCAGAAAGCCTGTAGGCACGGGTCCCTTTGAGTTTTCAGAGCACAAGCGGAACGAGCGGGTGACCCTGAAGGCCAGGACGCAGCACTGGCGCCAGGTACCCAATGTGGAGACGGTGAACATCTACGTGGTGCCTGAGGTATCCACTCGTATCGCCATGGTCCGGACGGGCGCTGCGGACATCAGCCCGGTGCCCGCCCGGTTCAAGCCGGAGCTGGAGGCGGGCGGAGTGAGGATCTTCCGGGGCGATTTCGCCACGGAGGTCTTTGGCATCTTTGGCGGCATGGTGCTCACCACCCGGCCAGGCTACAAGGCTGACCTACCCTGGACGGGCCCAGAGCCCACTGGTGAGAAGCCGAGGATGGTGCGCCAGGCCATGAACATGGCCGTAGACCGCCAGGCGCTGCTGGACAAGATATTCCTGAACGAGGGGGCCCTCTCGGCGGTCACATTTGGCTTCCAGAAGGAGGGCGTGGCCTGGTGGAACACGGCGTGGAAGCCCTACTCCTACGACCCGAAGAAGGCCAAGGAGTTGCTGACACAGGCGGGGTATGCCAACGGCTTTGAGACCAACATGTGGTTTATCAAGCTGGCCTACTCGCCGGAGAACGTGGACGCCTCGGAGGCGGTGGCCTCCTTCTGGGAGAAGAACCTGAACATCAAGGTGACCAGGCTTCTCACCGAGTACCGGCCCTCGGTGGCTTCTCCACGGTGCTTCACACGGAGCATCCGACGGTGGACGACCTGTGCAACAAGATACTCAATGAGCTGGACCTGAAGAAACAGGCCGACCTGATGCGGCAGCTAGGCGATTTCTACTACCGGGAGTACTGGACGATGCCCCTGGTGTACGGCAACATCCTCTTCGCCAGCAGCGCCAAGGTGAAGGAGTACCCGGTGTTCCCGCGGCGGTCCCCCGTGCTGAACCTGGAGTACCTCACGATGAAGTAGAGCTAGTAAGTGAGCGCCCGATGCCCATAGACACCCGCTACCACCCTCCTATATACCCATGATGTTATAGCCGGCGTCCACGTGGAGGACCTCGCCGGTCACGCCGGAGGAGAGGTCGCTGAGGAGGAAGAGGGCGGCCCTGGCCACCTCGTCGTGGGTGATGTTGCGCTTCAGGGGGGCCCGCTCGGCGGCGATGCGCTTCATGTCGGTGTAGCCGTGGATGACCCGTGAGGATAGGGTGTCCAGGGGGCCGGCGGAGACGGCGTTGACGCGGATGTTGCGGGGGCCAAGCTCGTAGGCGAGCTGCCTCACCTCGTTCTCCAGGGCGGCCTTGGCGGTGCCCATGACGTTGTAGCCGGGGAAGGCCCGCTCCGAGGCCAGGAAGGTGAGGGTGAGGATGCTGCCGCCATCGGCCATAAGGGGCGCAGCATGGCGGGTGATGGCCACGAGGGAGTAGGCGCTGACGTCCAGGGCTGCGCGGAAGCCCTCCAGGGTGGTCTTGGAGAAGCTGCCGCCCAGGTCCTCCCGCTGCGCGAAGGCGATGCTGTGGACAATCATGTGTAGCTGGCCCATCTGCTCCTTGATCTTCTGGAAGGCGGAGGCCAGATCCTCCTCTCTGGTGACGTCGCACTGGACCAGCAGTGGGCTCTTTGACCCTTCGACAGGCTCAGGGTGAGCGGAGCTCAGGGCGGGAGCCAGCCTCTCTACGTTCTCTCGGAGGCGCTCGTTCTGGTAGCTGAGGGCTATCCGGGCCCCGGCCTGGTTGAGGGTCTGAGTGATGGCCCAGGCGATGCTACGCTGGTTGGCCACGCCGAAGATGAGGGCATTCTTGCCTGTGAGGTCTATGGTGTACATTGCGGTACCGCTCCCAGTAAAGATGGCCGGCCTTCGGGAATACGATACTGCATAAGCCTGGGAGACGCCATATTCCAGAAGGCAAGCGACATTGTCCAGGGTGGGGGAAGGCTGTGCTAGTGGGCGGACGGAGGGCGGGCAAAGAGTATTCCTATAGCGCCCAGCAGAAGGGCGCCGATCCCGACGAGATAGGCCAGGTCGTAGCTTCGAGTGGTGTCGTAGATGAAAGCGGCAAAGAGGGGAGCCACCCCGTTGGCTATGAGGGTAACAGGAGTGAATACGCCTCTGATGGCGCCCAGGAAGTGGCGGCCAAAGTAGTTGGCCCAGATGAGGCCGGTAAGGGGGAGAAGGCCACCAGCACCCAGGGCGTAGAGGACTGGAAAGAGGAAGATGATGGGGCCTCTAGTGGTGAGAATGAGCGCGCCCAGGGAGGAGGCTGTGATGACGAAGCAGGCTGCCACGGCGTACCGGACAGGGACCCTCTCTGCCAGGAGGCCCCAGGCAGGCTTGACCAGACCGGCGGTGAGGCCCAGGACGGTGATAACGGCGCTGGCCAGGGACGGAGAGTACCCCTTGTCGGTGATGTAGGGGATGAAGTGGACAAAGAGGCCTCCGAAGGTGAGGGTGCTCAGGCTGAAGCAGGCGATGATGACCCACAGAGTGGGCTGGCGGGCCGCCTCCTTGATGGTCCAGGCTCTTTCGGTCTGCTGCCCAGGGGAAAGAGCTGGTTCCAGGGAAGCCTGGTGGGCGCCGGAACAGGCTCCGTCCGGGGACAGGCCCATGTCCTCCGGCTGGCGACGCACCAGTAGGGCGGAAACAGGGACGGTGCCAAGGAACATAAGCACGGCCAGGCCTACCCATGCGCCTCGCCAGTCGAAGGCGCCGATGAGGAGGTTGGTGACGGGGACCAGGGCCGCGCCGCCCAGGGATGTACCCATTGCAGCGACCGCGAGGGCCCGGCCGCGCCTTCTGACGAACCACTTGGAGACCAGGGTGGAGGTGACCAGCTCCGTTCCCAGGGCGAAGGTGCCCAGCCCCGCCAGGACTCCGTAGGAGAGAAAGAAGAAGGGGAGAGAGGGTGTCAAGGCCAGGAGGGCGAGGCCCAGGGCAGCGACAGCCCCGCCCAGTGCCATGATAAGGCGGGCCCCTTCTTTCCTGTCCAGAAGGGGCCCGAAGAGAGGGCTGGCCAGGGCAATGGTGAGGGTTCGCACCAGGAAGACGGAGGAGATGAGGGAGCGGCTCCACCCAAACTCGGCGCTCATGGGCTTGATGAATAGGCCGAAGGAGTAGCCGACCCCTCCTGTCATGGCGCTGGCCAGAAAGGCTGTAAGGACGATGTGCCACCCGTAGAAGAGGCGGGTCCTCCGCCTACCGGCGGCGACTCCAGGCGAGGGAGGCTCCCCTCTGGCCCCTTGAGTGGAAGGGAGATTATCGGGCACCGGGCCCCCGCTTCCTTTCTTTATCGGCTTCAGTTGACTCAGCGCAGTGTATATTAACACCTCAGCTTCACGGGAGGCCTGACACTATATGCTTGCGAGCCAAGCAATGGGAGGAGACAGACGCTTTGACACCTTTGTACGCTGGCGGGTATGATTTAGGCTAGAGGAGATGACCATGAGGCTGCCCAGGTCTCCCCGCAGGCCAAAGGAGATCAAACAGGAGGCCCCTGATAAGCTTCGGGTCCCTCCCGGCCAGTTCGCCACCGAGAAGTTCCCCGTCCTCACCTACGGCCCTACACCCAGAATAGACCTGAAGGAGTGGCGGTTCCGCATCTTCGGCCTGGTGGCCGAGGAGAAGGTGCTTGCCTGGGAGGAGTTCATGGCCCTTCCCAAGGTGGCCCTGACGGCAGACTTCCACTGTGTGACTCAGTGGAGCCGCCTCAGCAACCACTGGGAGGGCATTTCGTCCCGGGAGGTGGTGGGCCTGGTTCGGCCCCTGCCGGAGGCCAGGTTTGTCATGGTCCACTGCTACGGCGGCTACACGACCAACCTGCCCATGGAGGTGTTCCTGGTGGAGAATGTGCTGTTTGCCTATCGGCATGACGGTCAGGATCTCGCCCCTGAGCATGGAGGCCCCATGAGGTTGGTGGTCCCGGAGCGGTACGGTTGGAAAAGCGCCAAGTGGGTCAGGGGTGTTGAGCTGATGGCACAGGATGCCCCTGGCTTCTGGGAGCAGCGGGGGTACAACATGAGTGGAGACCCGTGGAGAGAGGAGCGGTTCTGGCCCGGCCTCGGGGAAGGGTATGACTAAGGGAAGGGTGCCGGCACGGCCCATCGTCTCCGGTGGGGTGCGCCGGTACGAGGACAGCCTGTGGCTGGAGCGTCTTCGTGAGGAGGGGCCAGGCTCTATTCCTCCGGGCACGCCGCCTCCGGTTGAGCTGGTGAAGGCCATAGGGGAGTTCAATAGCGGCCTCTTCTTCCAGGCCCATGAGACCCTGGAGGACCTGTGGCGTGTCACGCCTTACCCGCTAAGGCTGTTCTACCATGGTATCATCAAGCTGGCGGCCGGCTTCCATCACGTCGAGCAGGGAAATCAGAAGGGAGCGTTGAGCCTCCTGGAAGGGGCGATCCGCTGCCTTCGGCCCTTTGGGCCTCGCTACATGGGTGTGGAGCTGACACTCCTTCTTGATGACACGAGAGATCGGCTGAGCAGGCTTGATGGAGTTCACTGGCAGTCTCCGAACGGGTTGCCTCGCCCTGGGATACTCTTTGCTTACCAGGAGTATGGGGCAGGACCAGGAGGGTCGTCCCTGTTGGGCTTTGGAGAGTGCGAGGCCAGTACTGGGCCCGCTGCCATGCCCTCAAGGAAGGGGTGAGTATGCTGGAAAGCAGACAGGCGGTGCGGCGGAGGGCGAGCGCCAAGCCCGATATTCTGGAGAGCCTGGCTGATGCCCCGGACGGTATATATGCGGTGGACATGAGCCAGCGCATCGTCCTCTGGAATCGGGGTGCAGAAAGCCTGCTGGGGTACCCAGCCGATGAGGTGTTGGGGAAACGGTGCTACCAGGTGCTGGGGGGTCTCACTGAGGATGAGGAGCGGGTATGTCTACCTAACTGCGCCTCTGTCCTTTGGGCCCGCCAGGGGAGCACGGCGCCCTTCCAGAGGGTGCTGGCCCGGACCAAGGAGGGCAAGAGCCGATGGATCAGCATATCCCATGTCCTATTGCCGGCGTCCAGGCGGGAGCTGGGAGTGCTGGTTCATATCTTCCATGACGCCACGGAGGGGATAGAGGCAAAGCACCTGCTGCAACGGCTAACGGGCATCCTGGCGAAGGCCTCTGAGGCGATGATACCCCCATGGCCTGCCCCGCTGGAGGTCCCGGCCAGGCTGGCAAACCTGAGCCTGCGGGAGCTCCAGGTACTGCGCCTTCTGGCCCGGGGGCTGGGGACGAAGACCATAGCCCAGGACCTGGTGGTGAGCCCGACAACGGTGCGTAACCACATACAGCGGATTCTGGTGAAGCTGGGGGTCCACAACCGGCTGGAGGCGGTGGCTGCGGCCTCTCGGTCCGGCCTTCTGTAGGGCCCTCTCGGCGGCGGGCGCCGTTTTGATGCATTTGCATCAGCACTATGATGCATTCCTCTCTTTTACACTCTTTGTCCCTGTGGTACGTTAGTATGTGAAGAAGATCGCAAAGAGTGTGCCGAGGGAGGTTATCAGATGACCGAAAAGGCGTTTCTTACGAGGAGCCAGGTGGCGTTGCTCTTTGGAGTTTCGCCCCATACCATTACCCGCTGGGCCAAGCAGGGGCTCCTGACCTCTATTGTGACCCTGGGGGGCCAGAGGCGCTATCCCAGGGAGGCGGTGCTGGAGGTCCTGCGGGAGGTAAGCAGGGGGATAGCCTACGAGCCTGCCGCGAAGGTTTCCACTGCCGCCGGCTGACGGTCGTCAGCAGCAGGCTAGCGCCCGCCTTTCTGCTACAGTAATCTTCGCGGGACAGGGTCTAGAGGCCTATGGTCTGCCCGTGAGGGATCATGCGCAGGCCGACTTTCTCCTTGGGGGATGAGATGTTTGGTAAGGTGCTGGTGCCACTGGACGGTTCCAAGCTAGCTGAGGAGGTGCTGCCTTACGCTGTCGACCTGGCCCTTCGCTGCCAGAGTCGTGTGGTGCTTATGCAGGTAATCCCCGTGGCGGGTAGTGTGCCGGACGCTGGGCACACAGGGGTGACGGCTTCTACGGCGGAGAGGGAGCTTCGCCTGGAGGAGGAGCGGGCCCAGACGTATCTGGATTGGACCGCCAAGGCCCTGCGGCAGAGGGGTGTTGAAGTGGAAGGGGTCCTGCGTCGGGGGCTTCCCGCCAGGGAGATCGTC
>JACPCK010000055.1 GCA_016179845.1 Chloroflexota bacterium
TCCTGGACCCTCGCCAGGCGTAAAGCCCCAGGAGCTGTACCACTTATGATTCTCATAGCGACACTTTACCAGTGTCATCAATCATTATGAACGAGAGCACATAGCGTCTGCCGTGAGCATCGGTCCTGGAGACGCCAGCAATCCCAGGGTCTTTCGGTTGGCACCCTGGACGGACTCAGCCTGGCAGAAAAAAACGAAAGACCCTGTGGCCCTGGCGCAGGTTTATTTTCGGGCTAGACGCCGTGTACAATAGGCCCGTGGCCAGGCCCAGGGAAACCATTACGCCCGTACGCAGACAGTTCCTAAGCATCAAGAAACGCTACCCCGATGCTATCGTCCTGTTCCGCCTCGGGGACTTTTATGAGGCTTTCGACGAGGATGCTCGCATTGTGGCGGGGGAGCTGGAGATAGTCCTTACCGCTCGAGAGATGGGGAAGGGTGTGCGCGTACCCATGGCCGGCATCCCCCACCACGTTCTTGACAGCTACCTGGGCCGGCTCGTGCGCAAAGGGTACAAGGTGGCGGTATGCGAGCAGCTTACGGACCCTGCCGCCTCCAAGGGGTTGGTAGAGCGGGACGTGATACGGGTGGTGACCCCGGGAACGGTCATGGAGCCGGGCCTCCTGGAACAGAAGGCCAACAACTACCTGGCCGCTCTGGTCGTAGAAGGGCAAGAAGCGGGTCTGGCCTACGCCGACATCACCACCGCCGAGTTCGCCGTGACCCAGATCCCGCTGGAACGCCTGGCGCCTGAGCTGGAGCGGCTGGCCCCGGCGGAGCTGGTCCTCCCCTCCGGCTCGGAGCCTCCGGCTGGCCTGGCATCGGCCATGGCGTCCCTGGAGCCTGCCTTATTCGCCCTGGACCAGAGCCACCAGACCCTGCTGGAGCACTTCGGCGTCGCCACCCTGGAGGCCTACGGGTGTGAGCATCTGCCTCTGGCGGTAAGGGCCGCGGGCGCCCTCCTCAATTACCTGGGCAAGACGCACAAAGGGTTCCTCTCCCAGTTGACCTCCCTCCGCACCTACCAGACCAGCCAGTTCATGGTGCTGGACCCCCAGACCCTCAGGAACCTGGAGCTGTTCCAGGGAGGGCGCTTCGGCTCGGGCAAGTCCCTCTACGAGATGCTGGACCTGACCAAGACCGCCATGGGCGCCCGCCTCCTCAGGCGGTGGGCTGGCCAGCCCCTGCTGGATGCGGCGGAGATCAGGGCCCGTCAGGAGATGGTGGGATGGTTCAAGGAGAGCTCCCTGCGGAGGCGCAGGGTACAGGAGCTCTTTGCCCGGATGGTGGACATGGAGAGGGTAGTCACGCGGGTGCTGGCCGGCCTGGTCCAGCCCCGGGAGCTGATTGGCCTCCGGCGGGCCTTGGAGACGGTGCCTTCGCTACTTGAGATCATGAGGGGGGAGGAGGCTGCGCCGGAGTGGGCCTGGGCCGGCCTCCGACCGTGCCAGGAGGTGACGGACCTGCTGAAGGCGGCCCTTGAGGAGCCCCCCTCCACAAGGGTAGGTGAGGGAGGGGTGATAAGAAGGGGGTTCGCCCCAGAGCTGGACGAGGTACGCTCCGTCCTGGAAGACGTTAAGGGCTACATCGCCGGGCTGGAGGCCAAGGAGCGAGAGCGGACGGGCATAAAGTCCCTGAAGGTGGGGTACAACAGGGTCTTTGGGTACTACTTCCAGGTGACGACGCCCCACCTTCACCTGGCGCCGTCCGACTTTATCCGGCGCCAGACCCTGGTGGGGGGCGAAAGGTTCATCACCGCCGAGCTCAAGGAGCACGAGGCCCGCATTCTGTCGGCGCAGGAGCGCCTGGGAGAGCTGGAGAAGGCGCTCTATCAGCAGGTCTGTCACCAGGTGGCGGAGATGGCGCGGTCTTTGCTCTCCACGGCTGATGCCATAGCTCACCTGGACGCGTTTTGCTCCCTGGGAGAGGTGGCAGACCGCTACGGCTACGTGCGGCCTCTCGTTGAGGAGGGGCAGGAGATAGAGATAAAAGGAGGAAGGCACCCCATGGTTGAACGGGTGCTGCCTCCGGGCGTCTTCGTGCCCAACGACGTCTACATCAGCAACAGGGACGCCCGTCTACTGGTGCTCACGGGGCCCAACATGTCGGGCAAGTCCACCTTCATTCGGCAGGTGGCCCTCATCGTGCTCCTGACCCAGGTCGGCAGCTTCGTTCCCGCCGACAGCGCCAGGATCGGCCTGGTCGACCGGATCTTTACCCGGGTGGGCCTCCAGGACGACCTGACGGTGGGGCGATCCACATTCATGGTAGAGATGCTGGAGACGGCCCACATCCTGCACCACGCCACACCCCGCTCCCTCATCATCCTGGACGAGATAGGCCGGGGGACCAGCACCTACGACGGCCTGGCCATCGCGCGCGCCGTAGCCGAGCATATCCACGACCACCCACGGCTCGGGTGCCGGACTCTCTTCGCCACCCACTACCACGAGCTGACGGAGCTGGCAGACTACCTCTCGGGTGTGCGAAACTTTCGCGTGGCCGTGGCTGAGGAGGGGGACCGAGTGGTCTTCCTGTACCGCATCGTGCCGGGGGGAGCCGACAAGTCCTATGGGATCCACGTGGCGCAACTGGCAGGCCTCCCCAGGGCGGTCATCAGCCGTGCCTGGGAGCTAATGGCCTCCCTGGAGAGCGCCGAGAACCGCGCCCGGCTGGCGCCTGCAAAAGGAGCAGGCTCGCCAGCACAGCAATTGCCCCTTCTGCCGCCGCCGGACCACCGCCTGCTGGAAGAGCTGAGGGCCCTGGACATACCCAACATGACCCCCGTAGAAGCCCTCAATACCCTCTACCGCCTGCACCAGAGGGCACAAGAGGCCCCGGAAACCTAGATATACCCCCTGTGCCCCTTCGAAAGAGCAAGAGCCTCTCGAACTCATCTGGCTTTGCTGACAATAATAGACCTTACACACCAATCGCGAGTGCTATACTCGTGCTGTGTCTTACCGCGTCTACATTGACGAGTCAGGTGACCATAGTTACAAGGGCCTAGACGATTTGTCTAGGAGGTATTTGGGACTGACTGGAGTTGTTGTTCTCAAGGCCCGATACAATCCATATATACCAAATAGCCTGGAATCATTGAAAATCCGATACTTCAATTATGACTCTGACAATCCTCCTATCCTTACTCGGAAGAGCCTGATTGAGCGCAAGTCAGCATTTGGCGTCCTTCGGGATAATAAGACCAACGCTGCCTGGGAAGAAGAGCTACTGAGCTTCTTATCTGCTTTGCCTATGCAGGTATTCACCATTGTCAAAGACAAGAAGGAACATTTTGACAGGTACGCAGACGCTTCGTGGAATCCATATGACTATAGTCTCAAGGTATTATTAAATCGTATCCGTGGCTGGCTGAAGCTCCGCAAGGCAACGGCTGACATCATGCCTGAGTCACGGGGGACAACAGAAGACAACCAACTACTCGCTTCCTATATTAGCCTGCGGACGGAAGACTCAGTGTATGCTACGGCTGCTGAGTGCAAAGCTGTGTTCCCTAACGAACGCTTGTTATTCAAGAGAAAAGACCAAAACATTGCCGGGCTTCAGATTGCAGACCTCATCGCAGCCGAGCAAAAGCTGCTTACTGTTCAAGAGAAGGGCAGGCCCTTACCTCGCAACATCGGGGAGTTCGGGGAAAAGGTAAACAAAGCGATCGAAGGCAAGGTCAATCAGTACGGGCGCTATCTCTTGGAGTAAAATGGAGCGGGCAGGCATTGATGCCTGCCCGCTCCACGCTGGCCCTCACGGACCATCCATGAGAATACTACCACAAGATGTCAAGAGAAACAAGTGTTCTATGACAAAAGGCCGAGCGAAGGGCGACACCTCAATCTCCCTGCACCCGCTTTCCTTTGACGAAGCTATAGCAGCGCTAGCCAAGACCCCTAAGCGTAGGAGTTCTCCGGCTGGGGAGTCTGGCAGTACCACAGTACCCTCCCGTGAACCTGCCGAAGCACAAGGCTGTCGTTCTTGTCCAAGGATGCTTCTGGCACAACCATGATTGCGGGCGAGGCAGGGTGCTGTCGTCCAATCAGGACTATTGGGCGCGGAAACTTGCCCGCAGCGTTGCCAAGGACAAGCAGAATGTAGCGGCCTTGGAAGCGCTTGGCTGGCGGGTGCTTGTGGTATGGGAGTGCAATCTGGAATCAGGCGTCAGCGAGGCAATTCAAGCTCTTGTGGCCTAGCCCCTAGGGAGCCTAGGACCTTTAGAGCAAAGCCCTGGGCCAGGGAGAGGGGGAGAACATATTCCTCTGGGGACACCCCAGACCCCGGCAGGGGGCTCTGCCCCCTGCACTCCCCTTTTTCAGCAGCCTGCTAGCAGGGGCGGGTCAGCTCTCCATCTGCACGGTGACGGAGCTGGGGATGGCAGGTTTGGGCAGCTCTCCTGACACGGGAAAGCCATAGTCCTTCAGCAGGATACGAGCTACCTTGCGGCCCAGGCGGACGCTGTAGTTTGTTCCCCTGTCCTCCGGGTAGACCTGGGTGGTGTTGGCCAGGTACAGGTTCCTTATGGGCGTGTGATGTTCGGGTATTTGCCTGGAGTAGTTGACCCCTACCACCGGCTGAGCGGCGTCCTCCCGGTGGTAGTGGCTGTTCTCAATCCAAGAGAGCGAAAACTGGGGGTTCAGCTTCTGTAGATGGGGCAGGTAGGCATCCAGTAGCTCCTGGTGCTTCATGAAATACATGGGGTTCTCCCTGCCCAGGTAGTTGGAAAGGTACACCAGGTGCTTTCCACCGTAGTGCTCCGGGCCCACGAAGTTGGTGTGCCCAATGACGGCCACGAAGGGGATGCTTCGGTCGGCGATGTTGAGCCAGTAGATTTGAGAGATGGGCTGCTTCAGCTCCAGGATCACAAGGACGGCAGCCAGGTAGGTGACACCTGCCAGCTTCTCCTCGTACGTCTTGGGGAGAGTGGGCACAAGCCTGGGAAAGATGTAGGAGGGCACTGTGGCAACAACGGCATCGAATGGCTCCACGGTCACTCCCTGGCCCGGCAGCTCAACCTCCAGGCCGACGGCCCGACCCTCCTCTACGACCACGCGCCTAACCGCCGCGGAGGTGTACACGCGCCCGCCCTTGCTCCTGATGAACTCGCCCAGGGTATCGAAGATCTCGCCGAAGCTGCCCATAGGATAGCCCAGCTTCTCTTTAGCCATGCCGCGGCCCCTGGAGGCGAACCGGAGGGCGATCTTCCCCCAGAACCAGGTCATCCCTACCTGGTCGTAGCGTTCGCCAAACTTCCCTCGAAGAAGGGGTTCCCACACCGCCCGGTAGGCCGCCTGGCCGACCCTGGCTGGGAGCCACCCGGCGGCCGTGTAGGGCTCAAGACGCCGCCAATCTTTCTCGCGATTCAGCAGGAGGGTCACGGCGCCCAGACGCAATCGGTCCAGGAGGCCAATGCCTCGAAACCTGAGCAGGTCCAGGGGCGTAACGAAATTCCATATGCGCCCGCCGTGATACAGCCCCACCTTGGAGCTGATCCAGGCCAGCCGGGGGCCGAGCCCCAGCTCGCTCATCAGCGCCACCATGTCCACATCGCTGACGAAGAGGTGGTGGTAGCCCCGCTCCAGCCTGGCGCCGCCCACATCGAAGGTAGAGGCCTGGCCTCCGAGGAAGGGGGCCCGCTCGAAGACCGTGGCCTGGTGCCCCTGCTTGATGAGCTCGTAGGCGGCAGCCAGCCCTGCGGCGCCGCCCCCGATGACGCCTACATTCACTTCAGGTCACCCCCTGCGACAGCTCCCTTGACCTCCTGGCCCATGCCCGCGGCCTGGCTCCGGCGGGTCACCTGGGCCAGGGAGAGGTTGCCGCTCCAGAGGTAAACCAGCCCCAGGAGGGTCACCGGCGCCAGAAGGGCCACGTGGAGGACCACCGCATAGGCTGCCGCCAAGGGCGCGGCCACTCCCAGGCTCACAAGCGCCACCTTGACAAAGAACTCGAAGGGGCCAACACCTCCGCCGGTGGATGGCAACGAGGTAGCCAGGTTAGACAAGGCCGTTGCCACCAGGATTCCGGCTCCCAGGGACCACCAGCTTGTGAAGAGGGTGTCCAGGCCGAAGGAGAAGGCGATAGTGAAGTACATGGCCGCCTCGGCCAGCCAGACAAGAAGAGAAAGGATCAAGACAAGCAGCAGCCCCCTGGCGGTGCGCAGGGTGGCAAGACCCTGCACAAAGAGCAGCGCAAGGGATTCCAAACGGAGACGCAGGGTTTTAGGCAGGAATATAAGTCGTCGCCTGACGGCCAACCCGATAAGCCGATCGCCCCAAAAGGCAAGAGTGAGAAGCACGCTGAACGCCGCGACAAATGGAAGAGCGATGAGTGATGCTAAAGCTATCCACGAGACTCCTGAAGTCTCGCTGATTCTTTGCAACAACTCCGGGGAGAAGGCAAGGTAAAGACCCGCTATCCCTACTACTATCAGGGCAAGGCCGTCGAAGGCCCGCTCCACCACTATGGTGGCGAGCCCAGCGGCCATTCCCACGTTTTCCCGCTGTTTCAGGTAGTAGGCCCGAACCAGCTCGCCCAGTCGCACCGGCAGGAGGTTGTTGGCCATGTAGCCCACAGCCAGGACCCTCCAGAGCCTGAGTATGGGAAAGGAGCCCAGGGGCTTGAGGACTACCCTCCAGCGGAGGGCCCTGAGCCCGAGGGCCAGGAAATACAAAGCGACGCCGGGGATGATCCAGAGGTAGTTTGCCTGGGCCAGGGCACGCCCCACCTCCTTCAGGTCCACGCGGTAGAAAAAGAGGACGATGAAGATGAGGCTCAGGCCAGCCCCCAGCCAGAAACGGGAGGACTTCAGCAAGGCCTACCGGCCCTCCGCTGCCGGGGCGCAGCCAACGGGATAGGGCCTCTATATCGCCCAAAATGGCCCGCAACCGTATCAATCATGGGCCCTGCGCTGTGAGCCCCTTGCGGAAATAGGCGTAGGCGTCAACGGACCCCAGAGCAGTGTCAATCTTGCGGTAGAGCCAGTAGTCCAGGGTCGTTCGCCACTGACGCCGGTCGGTAAGGCCTGCCCAGAACTTGCCGGGCGTCACGCCACGGTAGCTCTCTGGGAACCACCAGCGGTGGCGATAGCGCTGCCCCCGGGTGTAATCGTCCTCCAGCTTGGGCCGGACCTTGTGGTCGTTGCCAGCGTTCACAAGGAGGACTGCTGCCTGTCGGTCGGGCTCGGCGTTGTTCAGGTCCGGATAGCCCACAGCTTTGTACCGCCTGAAATACCACACCCAGGGCCAGGCGAAGCCATCGGCCCCGTCAACGGTGATCTTCAGGTTCTCCCCTTCCCCTGTCGTCTTAGCGATGGAGGCGACCTCTCTGGCCAGCCTGGGTATGTCGGGAGACGTCTGGGTATAGACCAGCATCTCCACCGGCACGTCCCCGTTGATATAGGTAACGCGCCAGCCCGCCCTGACCGTCAGCACAAGCAAGAAAAGGGCAAGGGAGAGGCCCAGCAGGCTAGCGCCTCCCTGATTTCCTAGCCGGAAGGAGGTGTACAGGGCACCGCCCAGAAGAGCAATGAGGACCAGGGCAAGGCCTGTGACGCTGAGGACGCTGACAAACTCGCCCCTCTCGGGCTCGTAAAGGAGCAGGCGTAGGAAGAGGAGGATGAATAGAGAAACCAGAGGCAAAGCCAGGATGGCGCCCTTCTCCCAGGCCTGCCGCCAGGGCACACTCTCGATGAGATGTCCGAGAAACCGCCCGCCCAGGACAATCAGGGGCAGGGCCACCATTACCAGGAGCCAGGGCATCTTCTCCGACGCCCAGGTGAAGAGGAGGAAGTTGACCAGTGCCCAGTAGATCAGGAACTGGCCAAAGCGGTCACGTTTCAGCACGTAGTAGATACCGCCAATGACAGCGAACAGGAAGGGAAGGAACTCATAGGTCCAGCCGATGACAAAGTAGTAGTACCAGGGCTGGCCGCCGCGGGCCACACCCTGCTGGGCGATCCAGTACCCCATGGACTGCCACATGCCCGAGCCTATTCCCAGGAGGTTTGTGAAGACCGTGGTGTAGAGGAGGAGCCAGATAGCGTAGTAGATGGCGGCAGCGAGAAGCCAACGCCTCCAGCTCCACCGCAGGCCTACATATACTGAGGCAACCAGAAAAGCGGTGACGACACCCGCCGCCACCGGTATTCCTACTCCCATGGGCATCCCGACGCGCCCCTTGGTCCAATCACTGTTGGCCAGAACCAGGCCCGCTTCCTTGAGAGGTGGTATCTGGTCAACCAGGCTGGTCAGAGGCGCCCACAGGGGCAGGGTAAGAGTGATCATAAGGATGAGGAAGCTCCCTGCCCTGGAGAACTCGGCCAGGCGCCTCCTGCCCAGCAACCACGGCCCCAGGTCCAGGGTGGCAAGGACAAAAAGGAAGCTGCCAAGGCCCAGGGCCACGATGTAGGAGGTCTCCTTGGTGGAGAACATGAGGGCCAGGAGGGCGGCCCCCAGGAACAGGTAGCGGTGTTTCCCTTCCTCCAGGTAACGCCACAGGACCGTTACCAGGCCCAGGGTCCATACGGCCATAATGATGTCGTTGCGGGCGAAGCGGCTGAAGTAGAGCATAGTGGGGGAAAAGGCCAACAGAAGGGACACCATAATGGTGCCCCAGCGGCCCAACCAGGGCCTCAACAGGAAGGGGAGGGCCACCAGGGCCGTGCCAAAGAGGGTGTACTGGAGCCTGGCCGTGAAGTCGCTATCGCCAAACAGGAAGAAAACAAGGGCGTTGCCGTGGAACTGGAATGGGCCGTGCATCATCGGATCGTGGACGTAGCCCTGTCCCTGGGAGAATCTGTAGCTGAACCAGGCGATGAGGCTTTCGTCGTGGTGGATGGCCCTGGAGCCCAGGTCCCACAGCCTCATCATCAAGGCCACGAGCAAGAGGGCAGCCAGGAAGGCCCACTCCCACCGGCTCATGGGCGACACCACCTGCGGCCGGGTTTCCCCTTCCTCAAGACCCGGGGTCTCCCGCCCTGCGTCGATTACCCGTTCCTCAGCCATGCCTATTCTTTGACTCTATAGATGGTCACGGTGCCGTAGACCACGGCCGGCTCCATCAACTGGGACAAGCGGGCCTCCGAGATCCGAGGATACTTGCTACGCTCCTTCGGCCCCACGATCACGTACTGTATATCGTACCTAGAAAGGACTCGCCGAGCAACTTCCAGGTCCTCCGTCTCATAGACGGCCCTCACCTCCTCAGCGCGCCCACCGAAGATCTGGCTGCCGCCCCGCCACTGGAGCTCGTGGCCGGGCCACTGAAGCACCGTAGGTATGCCGGTGCTGGCGGAGGTGAGGCCGTAGGCAGTGTAGTCGTCGCCAACGGCCTCCAGAATGCCTCTATCCCTTCCCATGTTCTCCCGAAGCCAATCGATGGCCTGCCATTCATAGGGAGAAGCCCTCTTCAGATAGGCAAGGCCGTCCAGGCTCAAAGAGGCCTTGTAGCCATTGGTCTTGCTGTGAGAGGCGGCCAGAGGGTAATAGAGAGAGACAGCGAGCAGGAGAAAGACCACGCCACGCCAGCCGCCCGCCACCAGGCGCCCGGCGAGGGGCAGAGCGCGGCTCCTGCTGTACCACCAGTAGATTCCTGCTGCGCCAGCTACGGCCAGCAGGGTCCAGGCCTGGTAGTACAGCTTGAACACTGTGTTCATCCGTGTATTGAAGCTGTCCACCAGATAGAAAAGCTCCGGGCCCATCACCGTCATGAGGCCCAGAAAGGCCATTCCCAGGATGAACGCATGAACCTCTTCTCTCGACTGCAACGCCCCGTACAAGAGGAGGCTTGCCGCCAGGGCCAGAGGAAGGATATGGAGAAAGCGAGGCCATATCTGCCCCATGTCGCCCCAAAGAGGCACCGTCAAGACCCACAGGGCAAAAGGAAGAAAGGAGAGGGTCAGTGACACCCACATTAGGGAGACCACCGGCTTGCTGACAAAGCGCGCCGCCATGGCAATTAGCAGCGGCAGCAAGGCTGCGAGCATGAGCCCCCACACGAGGAGAAGGTGGAAGGGACGCGTCACGGGACCTTTGACCGGCAAGATCCCCGAGACCTGTGTGCTCAGGCCGAGGTAGAAGGGAAGGAACGGAACCAACACCAGGAACAGGAGCAGGACGCACAGCAGGAGAAGACCGAGGAAAGCCCTCCTTTCTCCCACCAGCACACTGTCACGCCACGCCTTGAACGCCGCCGCGCCCAGAAACAGGACGCCGAACGTGAAAAGGTCCACGGCGTTGAGGAAGCCCAGTGCTCCCAAGGCAAGCCCTGCAATGACCACGCTGCCCCTGTTTCGCCGCAGCCAGGCCCAAGTCAGAGGGCCCGGCGAAAGGAACAGGTTGGCCGCCAACCCGGCACTCATCAGGGTGAAGGGCAGCGACATTACGTGGGGGTGCAGGTCTCCCAGAAGGAAACTGAAGAAGGGGAACTCCTCAATGGTGTAGTCCAGGCCGCGGCCCCCTTGAAAGGTGTTTATCACGCGGGTGGCCCGCCACCACCACCAGCTCTCCCTGGGCACAAAGCTGGCTTGCCCTTGCGGCGATGTCAGCCCGTCAATGGCAACCCACTCCCAGAACCCTCTGGCACCGAGGCCCAGGGCCCTTAGCAGCTCCAGAAAGCCCTCCAGGTTGCTCACCAGCAACAGAAACACGGCAGCCAGGGAGCCGTAGGCCAGCCCTGAGCCTCTAGAGCCTCCCAGGCGCATCACCAGGGTATACACCAGGCCAGCGACGCCCAAGGCAGCCAGGGCTGATATAAGGGCCAGGGACAGGTTATAGGTGATGGGAGTGGGAATACCGCTCAGCTTGGTCAGCAGCCCCATCATCAGGTACCCCAGGTAGTAGTAGCTAATGCCGTGGCCGCTGAGCCAGGGGTCCTCGGGAGGGTAGTAGACGGCCCGGGACGCTGCGTTTAGAAAGGCAAAGTCCATCGGCTGCTCGGTGTGGCCTATGTCCGGGTCCAGGGCCCGATACCCTATCCAGAGGAAAAACACCAGTAGAAAGAGGACTTCCAGCACCCGCAGGGTCCTCTTTTCGCGTGCCACGAACTCCCTGAGCTCACCCCGCTTGCTCTGGAAGAGCCAGAATGAAACGGCGCCCAGGGCCAGGACGGCGATGGAAATGGTCAATCGAGTAGTGGGAACCAGGTGTAGAGAACCCAGAAGCCATAAAGGAAGGGAGAGGAGAAGAAGGCCGAGAGGCTTGGCGAAGGCGAAGCCCCTGTCCCGCAAATTGGGAAACAGGGTGAAGGCCAGGGGCCACGCCAGAAGCCCTATCAGCTCAACCAGGGCCAGCCAGACTAAGACCTCAATCACGGAAGGGATCGTTAGGCGGAGGAGGACTCATGTTGGGAGGAGGTAAAGAGCGCCTCTACAAACTCCCTCGGCTCGAAGGGCACCATATCCTCCATCTTCTCCCCTGTGCCCAGAAAGAGCACAGGGAGCTTTAGCTGGTCGCATATGGCCAGGACCACGCCTCCCTTTGCCGTCCCGTCCACCTTGGCCAGGAAGACGCCCGTGCACTCCACCGCCTCGGTGAAATACCTTGCCTGTACAAGCCCGTTCTGGCCGGTAGTGGCGTCCAGGGTAAGGAGGGTGTGGTGGGGAACCTGAGGGTCCAGGCGTTGCAGCACTCGCCGGACCTTCTTCAGCTCCTCCATCAGGTTGTGCTTGGTATGAAGGCGCCCCGCCGTGTCGATGATCAGGACGTCAGCTCCGCGGGACCGGGCGGCCTCCAGGGCATCGTAGGCAACGGCGCCGGGGTCGGAGCCTGGCTGGTGGGCCACTACCTCAGCCCCGAGTCGCTGGCCCCAAACCCTTAGCTGGTCAATGGCTGCGGCACGGAAGGTGTCGCCGGCCCCCAGCAGGACCTTCCTGCCATCTGTGTGGAAGAAGTGAGCCAGCTTGGCCATGCTGGTGGTCTTCCCGGTGCCGTTGACTCCTGCCATCAGCACCACCAGGGGCTGGGGCCAGGATTGTGAGTCCAAGAACGACGGGCCTCTGCGCGGCACGTCCAGGATAGAGACCATCTCCTCCTTGAGGACAAGGAAGACCGCGGCCGGCTCCCTCAGCTTTGCTTCAGTCACCCTCTGCTTCAGCCGTGCCAGCAGCTTCTCGGTGGTTGCGACACCCACATCGGCGCCGATGAGAAGCTCCTCCAGCTCCTCCCAGAGACTCTCGTCCAGGGATGGCCTGCGGAAAAGCCCCACGACCTTCCCGAACCACCCCTCGCGGCTCTTCCGGAGCCCCTCCTCCACCTTTCCCTTAGACCAAGGGATCCTGAGCAACGTGAATCTCCTTCTCCAGTTGTTGCAGGGCGACCTGGGCCGCCGCTTTCTCTGCCTCTGCCTTTCTTCGACCCTCCCCACGACCGAGGACACGCCGCCCTACGAGGACCTCTATCAGGAATCGCGGCGCATGGGCCGGGCCCCTCTCCTCCACCAGACGGTATTCAGGCGGCCCCAGAGAAAGGGCCTGGACCCTCTCCTGGAGCTGCGACTTGGCATCCTTGGGCACGCCCCGGGCCCGGAGCTGGGCCAGCTCCTCGCCGAAGACCTGCGTCACCCATTCCCTGACGAACTCTATTCCGCGGTCCAGGTAGAGGGCCCCTATGAGGGCCTCCAGGGCCGAGGCCAGGTTTGAGGGCCGCACCCTGCCCCCAGTGGCTTCCTCACCTTGGCCCAGATACAGGTACTCCCCCAAGCCCAGCCTCAGGGCTACCTGCGAGAGGGTCTCTCCGTTGACCACGGCCACCCGCAGAGAGGTCAGATCTCCTTCCGAGGCGCCGGGGTACTCCCTGAAGAACCTCTCCGCCGCCATATAGTCTAGCAGGGCGTCCCCCAGGAACTCCAGACGCTCGTTGTCAAAAGGGCAGTTTGGGTTCTCATTGGAGTAAGAGGGATGGACCAGGGCCTCCCTCAGGAGAAGAGGGTCTCGAAATACCACACCCAGCTTATCCTGGATGGCCTCTTCACTAACTGGACCTTCCATGTTGTGATTCAATTTTAGGCTTTCCTTCCCCACGGTACAACCCAAAGCCAATGGTATAATAGGGCACGCCATGAACTTGGCCCAGCGGCTAGAGGAGAGCCTAGCCCGGCCCCTCTTCGATCTGATCACACAGGCCAGCCGCGTTGCGGCGGCCCAGGGCATCCCCCTCTACCTGGTCGGAGGAGCCGTAAGAGACCTCCTCATGGGCCAGCCTCTCCTGGACCTGGACCTGGTCGTTGAGGGCGAGGCTCCTCTTCTTGCCCCTGCCCTCGCCAAGGAGATGGGCGGCACCGTCACTTCCCTCTCCCAGTTCGGCACCGCCAAGGTCCAGGTGGAAGATGTGACCCTTGACCTGGCCACTGCCCGCAAGGAGAGCTATCCACGTCCTGGAGCCCTGCCGCTGGTCCAGCCAGGCTCCATCCTGGACGACCTGGCCCGGCGGGACTTCACCATAAACGCCATGGCCCTCTCCCTGGGTTCCAGCAACTTCGGGCAGCTCCTGGACCCCCACAATGGTACCGCCGACATCGACGGGGGCCTCGTACGGGTGCTCCATAGCGCGAGCTTCAGGGACGACCCCACCCGTATCCTGAGGGCCGTCCGCTATGAGCAGCGGCTCGGCTTTCACCTGGAGGCCACGACTGAGAGGCTGCTGCGGGAGGCCCTGCCTTTCCTGATCGACATCAGCGGCGATAGAATACGCCACGAACTGGAACGAATTCTGCTGGAGGAGAGTCCGGCGGATTATCTGGCACGAGCCGAGAACCTGGGTGTGCTTCAAGCTGTATGCCCCGCGCTGAGGTGGACAGAGAGAGCCCATCGGGCGAGCAGGCTGCTACACAAGGGGAAGAAGGCTTCCCAGCCCTTGATGTACCTTGCTTTGCTAGCCTATGAGATGGAAGAGGCCGACATGTCGGGCCTTGTCCAGCGCCTGAACATGCCCAGCCGATGGGCAGCCTGCGTGCGGGACACGGCCGCGCTGAAGGCAATGATGCCGCGCCTGTCCAATGGCATGGCCCCTAGCAGAGGCTACGAGCTGCTCAGGGCGCTGACCATCGAGGCGGTTATGGCAGTGGCAACTGTGGCGCCTCCAGCGCCAGGCCAGGTGCTACAGGAGTTTGCCCAGCGCTCCCGCTATGTAAGGCCAGCTCTAAAGGGCCAGGACCTGCTGGCCATGGGCGTACCCCAGGGGCCCCCGGTAGGCCAGTTGCTACAGGAGCTGCGGGCAGCCCGGCTCGACGGGCTGGTCGCGTCACGGGAGGAGGAGGTGGCTCTGGTGCAGAGGAGCCTGGCCTTGCTTTCTACCCAAGCCCCGCTCCCCCGAAGCAGGGGGCCTGATGACCCCTAGCTCACCTGCTCCCGTGAAGCGCCCCGCGGCTTCCATAGGAGTGAGAGATTTCAAGGAGGCGAGATGAAGGCCGTTTACATGACCCAACACGGGGCACCGGACGTCCTTACCTATGGCGAGAGGCCTGAGCCGGTCACAGGCCCTGGAGAGATAAAGGTGCGCGTCAAGGCCTGCTCCCTGAACCGCCTGGACATCTGGATCCGCAGCGGCCAGCGTGGGACCCGCCGCGATTCCTCCAAGCCTCACATCCTGGGCGCCGATGTGGCGGGAGACGTGGTCGAGGTAGGCGATGGAGTCCATAACGTGAAGGTTGGGGACCGGGTCCTGTTGAACCCCAGGTTGACCTGCGGGCGGTGCCAGTACTGCCTCAAGGGGCAGGATGACTACTGCCCCAGCGGGACCATGCTGGGCGAGGGGATCGACGGCGGCTACGCCGAGCTGGTGAAGGCGCCAGCCGTCAATGCCCACGTCCTGCCTTCTCACGTCGGCTACGAAGAGGCAGCCGCCATGCCGACCACCTTTATGCCCGTCTGGAACATCTTCATGCGGAAGGCCCGGCTCCAGCCCTGGGAGACCTGTCTGGTGCTATCCGCCTCCAGTGGGGTCGGCACCGCCGCTATCCAGGTAGCCAAGAAGGTGATCGGGGCCCGGGTGATCGTTACTACCAGCACCCCGGAGAAGGCGGCTAAGGCCAGGGCCCTAGGCGCCGACGAGGTTATTCTCTACACGCAGGAGGACGTGGTACAGCGGGTCAAGGAGCTGACTGAGGGCCAGGGTGCGGACCTGGTGCTCGACCACCTGGGGGCTGAGTTCTTCCCCACAGCGTTCAACTCCCTGAAGGTGGGCGGCCGCTTCGCCACCTGCGGCGTCACTACCGGGTGGAAGGCCGAGCTACATATGGGACAGCTCTTCACCCGCCACCTGACCCTAATGGGCGTGCGCATGGGCTGCAAGGAGGACCTGCGCCAGATAGTGGAGCTGCTGTGCCGAGGCGTCATCAAGGGGTACATACACCAGAGCTTCCCCCTTTCGGAGGCCCGGGAGGCCCATGAGACCATGGAGGGCCGCAACTTCTTCGGGAAGCTCATCCTCAAGCCGTAGCCAGAGAAGCATGCGGATAACAGCCCTCTGGGGAAAACCTGCCAGGCTCTTCTACGGGTGGCGCATCGTCGGTGCCGGAGCCGCCATCAACGCCATCGGCGGCGGCTCTTTTTTCTACGGCTTCTCCGTTTTCTTCCTACCTATAACGGAGGCTCTGAACCTGGCCCGGGCGCAGACTTCCCTGGTATTTTCCCTCTCCAGGCTAGAGGGGGGCCTGGAGGGGCCGGTGGCCGGCTACCTGACAGACAAGCTTGGGCCCAGGATCATGATCATCGCAGGCACCCTAATGACAGGGGTAGGTTACATCCTCCTCTCGCGAGTGGGGAGCTTCACAGAGCTGCTCCTGGTGTATCTGGGCCTGGTGGCCCTGGGGGCCAACACCGGACTCACCAGCGCCGTCATAGTTGCGGTGAACTCGTGGTTCATCCGCCACCGGGGCCTGGCCATGGCCCTAGCCCTCTCGGGCTTCTCCCTCGGAGGCGCCATTATTGCGCCCCTTATCTCGCAGGGCATCAAGTTCTTTGAGTGGCGGACCACCATGATCCTGGTGGGGCTGTCCTATTTCATCCTCATCCCTCTGGCCCTACCTTTCCGCCGCTCCCCGGAGAGCATGGGCCTCGTCCCCGATGGGGGTCCGCCCACCCAGGGACCGGCTCCCAGCCTTGACGCAACGGTTCCCTTGCATGGGGGAGAAGACCGAGACTATACCGTGCGGGAGGCTATGCGGTCGCCGTCCTACTGGCTGTTGATACTGGCCTCTATGTTTCGGCTGGGGGTGATCGTCTCCCTGACCGTTCACTTCGTGGCCATCATGGTATGGAAGGGCACCAGCATCGAAATGGGAGCCCTGCTTCTCGGAGCCCTTGCCATCCTCACCATCCCCGGCCGCATCGTCTTCGGCTTCATGGGAGACCGATGGCAGAAGTCCAAGGTCATCGCCGTATTCCTCCTGCCAGGGATACCGGCACTCCTGCTGCTGGCCTACACCCAGTCCTTCTGGGGGCTGTGGGTCTTTATCTTCACCTACGCCATCGCCGACAGCCTGGGCCCGGTCAACTGGGCCATCATCGGCGACTACTTCGGCAGGAGGAGCTACGGGACATTGCGGGGCATCCTCACCTTCTTCACAAGCTGGGGGGGCATCATCCTTCCCGTCATGGCCGGTGCCATATACGACCGTTGGGAGACCTACCAGCCTACCCTTCTGGTCTTTGCTGGCCTAATGGCAGCCTCGGCCCTGGTCTTCGCCATCGTACCCAAGCCCTCGCCTCCGGCACGTGCCGTCCAGAAGACGGTTTCCTGACAACAGGCAGCCGGTGGCCTGAGGGGCTCGCAGAGGCCACGTTGACACCCCAATCTACGCCTTGGTATAATCGGCCTAGTGGGGATGCCCCCCGGCGAGGGGATATAGCTCAATTGGGAGAGCGCGGCGTTCGCATCGCCGAGGTTGGGGGTTCGATCCCCCCTATCTCCACCAGCCCCTGTAGCTCAGAGGATAGAGCGCCGCCGTCCTAAGGCGGGCGTCGGGGGTTCGAGTCCCTCCAGGGGCGCATAGGATATTATGGCGGAGGAGAGTAGCTCAGCTAGGCAGAGCAGCGGTCTCCAAAACCGCCGGTCGGGGGTTCGATTCCCTCCTCTCCTGCCACTAAGGCAACAATTGGGCGATGGGCCGAGGTGGTGAAACTTGGTAGACACGCGGTCTTGAGGGGGCCGTACGCGTGAGCGTGTGCGGGTTCAAATCCCGCCCTCGGCACCACGGGGCGACGTAGCCAAGTGGTCTAAGGCGGAGGTCTGCAAAACCTCTATTCGTCGGTTCGAATCCGACCGTCGCCTCCAAGTCCTTCAGGACGCAGAACCGGCCAGCCAGACGGCTCTGCGTATTTATATCCAGCAGGACAACCGGTCCCCGTAGCAGAAGAAGGAGGCCCCATGACTCCCTCGAAGGCCAGGTCACTGACCGAAACAGACATCCCCTGGCAGGTGCCCAATCAGGCCGTCAGGCCCGCCGACAAGACGAAGGTCAAGGCCCTGATAAGCGAAGACGTCCCCGGGGCGCTGGGTCTCGATGGCCGCGTCTCCCTCAATCTGACGAGGCTGGACCCCGGGGAGCGCCACCTGCTCCACTTTCACAAGACCGAGACCATCCTGTACTATGTGCTCCAGGGGCAGGCCAAGCTTACCCTGGGGGAAAAAGTCATAGAGGCCAGGCCAGGGGTTGCTGCATACGTGCCAGCAGGTACGAACCACGCTGTTTTTAATGACGGAGCCGCCCCCTTTCTCATGGCGGCTTTTGTTCTTAGGTCCCGGGGCAAGGAGCTGACTACGGAGTGGCTGGAATAGGGTGCCGGGGTGGCGAAATGGCAGACGCACGGGACTTAAAATCCTGGGCTCTTCGGAGCGTGTGGGTTCAAATCCCTCCCCCGGCACCACGGTCCCGACAGGCGGGCGTATTGACATGTCCGCCCCAAGAATGGTTTAGTAGTACGTGGCAACGCTTCTAGACATGGATTCAGGAGGTATCTGTGCCAACCTATGAGTACCGGTGCGAGAGTTGTCGCCACCTGTTCACGCTGAAGCAGAGCTTTACTGCCGAAGGCGTAGCCAATTGCCCCCAGTGCCAGGGACAGTCCCACCGCGTCATCAGGGCTCCCGTGGCCGTCATCTTCAAGGGGCGGGGCTGGAGCACCTATGGGTACGAGGCATCCCGCGACTACTTCGGCCTCCGTCAGGAGCTACGGGAGGTGCAGCAGCGCCAGGAGCGCAAGGTGGGCAGCGCCGAGTGGAAAGAGGATCGGGAGGAGCAGGAGCGGACGAAGTGGGAGGGCGCGCAGGAGTCGGCCAATGAGAGGGAGTTCTGGAGGCAGAAGGCAGTGGAGTTTGGCGATATGACCCCGGAGCAGGCCGATGCCTTCCGGGAAACGGACCTTACAGACAAGCCTCTGGAGAAAACTCTCGATCCCACCAAGCTGGTGAACCCCAAGGGCGAGCCTATCGTGGGACCACCACCCCCATAGGCGCCTTCGAACTATGACAAGGCCGCTCCCCCTGCGAGCGGCCTTGTCGCGTTTACGGGCTCTGCTTCCCCCTTCACGCAAGAAGAGACGCCGGGTTCTCCAGCAGGCGCTTCACCTCCACCAGGAACCGTGCCCCCTGGGCTCCATCGGCGACGCGATGGTCTACAGAGAGGGTCACCTTCATGACTTGAGACACGATTACCTGATCCCCCCGAACGACAGGCACCTTTCTTATGCTGCCTACCGCCAGCACGCCGCTCTGGGGCGGGTGGATGATGGCGGTAAAGCTCTCCACGTCGTACATGCCCAGGTTGCTCACAGAGAAGGTGCCGCCGGTGTACTCTTCCGCCATCAGGTGGCCCTTCTGGGCCCTTTCGATCAGGTCTTTGCTGGCCCTGGCTATCTGAGCCAGGCTCTTCTTGTTGCACTCTGGGATGGCCGGCACCAGCAGACCCTCCTCAACGGCGATGGCGATGCCGATGTTCACCATGGGGTTTAGCTGGAGCTTCCCCTCTCTGTAGAAGGAGTTGAAAGCGCTGTGCTTCCCCAAGGCCAGGGCACAGGCCTTCACTATCATGTCGTTGACGCTGACCCGAACCCCCTGGGACTCCGGCCCCTTGTTTATCTGGGCCCGCAGCTCCAGACACTGGGTCATGTCTATCTCGGCGGTGACGTAGAAGTGGGGAGTGGTCTGCGCGCTGTGCGTCGTCAGCCTGGCGATGGCCTGACGCATACGGGACACCTCCACCAGCCGCACCGCCTCCTGCCCTGTAGAGGGCAGGGCCGCAGGGGATGGAGCAGCCTTGCCGGGCTTCGCCGCCCGGACGTCCTGCTCGGTAATGCGGCCCCCGGGCCCGGTGCCCTTGACGGTGGCCAGGTCTACCCCCAGCTCCTGGGCCAGCCTCCTCGCTATGGGTGTGGCCCTGATCTCACTGATCTCAGCGGTGGCTTCGGTGGCCCTGGCTGAAGGCTGAGGCGTCTCGGGTGCCGCTTCCTGGCCGACAACTGCTGCGGGAGGAGCCTGGAGGAGCTTTTCAATGTCAGCGGGTAGAGGCTCCTCCGGGCCGGTTATGATAGCAATGACCTGCCCCACGGGAACGGTGGCGCCCTCCTGGGCCACGATCTTCCTCACAACGCCAGACTCGTAGGCCTCCATCTCCACCACGGCCTTGTCCGTCTCTATCTCCGCCAGGGGCTCGCCGCGGGTCACCGTTTCCCCTTCCTTTTTAAGCCAGCGGACGATGCGGCCCTGGTGCATATCGTAGCCCATCTGGGGCATAACCACAGTGGCAGCCAAGGTATACTCCTCCCTTACTTCAAGGGTGATGAAGGTATACTGGGCAAAGGGCTACAGCCCAAACCTGGACTCCACCGCCTTGACGACGGCATCTTCGTTGGGGATGCCGCTCCGCTCAAGGCGTCCGTTGTAGGGCGCAGGGGCGTCTGCGCCGGCCACCCTCACCACGGGCCCGTCCAGGTGATCGAAGGCCTGCTCCTGGATGAGAAGCGCAAGGAGTGGGCCAATGCCCCCGCTCTGCCAGCCCTCCTCAACGATGACGGCTCTATGAGTCTTCCTGACCGAGTTGACAACCGCCTCCGTATCCAGCGGGCGGAGGGTCCGCAGGTCTATCACCTCGCTCTCGACGCCGCGCCTTGCCAGTTGCTCAGCCGCGGCGAGGGCAATATGGACCATGCGGGAGTAGGCCACGATGGTCAGGTGAGACCCTTGACGTTTGACCTCGGCCAATCCCAGGGGCACCTCATAGTACTCATCAGGCACCTGGCCCCTGACTCCATAGAGGAGGGCGTGCTCGGCAAAGATAACGGTGTTCCTGTCCTTCAGGCAAGCGCGGAAGAGCCCCAAGGCATCGTAAGGGGTTGCCGGGGCCACCACCCTGAGCCCAGGAACCGTCGCATACCATCCCTCGAAGCTCTGGGAGTGGGTGGCGCCTAGCTGCCCCCCGCCACCGGTGACCGTGCGGATCAAGAGGGGGACCTCCAGTTGCCCGCCAGACATGTAGTGCAGCTTGGCGGCGGTGTTCACAATCTGGTCAGCGGCCAGCAGGCTGAAGTTGATGGTCATCAGCTCCACTATGGGGCGCATCCCCGCCAGTGCCGCTCCTATGCCTGCCCCTACGATGACAGCTTCCGAGATGGGCGTATCCCTGACCCGCTCTGGGCCATATTGCTTCCATAGCCCGCGAGTGACGGCATAGGCGCCGCCGTAGGCACCGATGTCCTCCCCCATGAGAAAGACGCCGGGGTCCCGCTCAAGGGCCTCTTTGAGGGCTCTGTTGAGGGCCTCACGAAGGGTCAGCTCTGCCACAGCCCTTTGCCTCTATGCATAGATGTCCTCCACAAGCGTCTCGGGAGGAGGTTCGGGACTCTCCTCAGCAAATCGAACCGCTTCCTCAATTTCCCTCTCCACCTCCCCTTCGATCATCTCCACCTCCCCCTGACCCGCCCAGCCCTCCTCCGTGAGAAAACGCCGGAAGTTAGAGAGCGGGTCCCTGGGCCTCCACAGGGCCTCTTCCTCCTTGTCCCGGTACTCCTCAGGGTCGGCCATGGAGTGGCCGCGAAAGCGGTAGGTCTCCGCCTCGATGAAATATGGGCCCTTGCCGGAGCGGCACCACTCCAGGGCCTCCTGGGTCGTATCTCGCACCGCCAGAATGTCCATGCCGTCCACCCGCCGGGCCGCCATGCGGTAGTGGTCGGCGGCCCTGTGGACCTCGCGGCCCCCGGCGAAGGTCCGGTCGATGTGGGAGCCCATCCCGTACAGGTTATTCTCCAGGAAGAACAGGACCGGCAGCTTCCACAGGGAGGCCAGGTTCATGGACTCATGAAACTCACCCTGGTTCAGGGCGCCATCCCCGAAGAAGCAAAGCGCCACGCTCTTCTCTGCCCGAAGCTTGGAAGCCAGAGCCAGCCCCACGGCGACAGGGAGCTGGCCTCCAACTATGGCGTAGCCCCCCATAAAGTTAAGCCTCCGGTCGAAGAGGTGCATGGAACCGCCCTTACCCTTGCTGGAGCCGGTTACCTTGCCAAAGAGCTCTGCCATGACCACCTTCGGAGCAATGCCTCGCGCCAGGGCATGGCCGTGGTCCCGGTAGTGGGTTACCACGTAGTCCTCCGGCTGGAGAACAGGGATAGACCCCACCGCTATGGCTTCCTCGCCAATGTAGAGGTGGAGGAAGCCCCGAATCTTGCCCAGCATGTACATCTGGGCGCTCTTCTCCTCAAAGCGACGGATGAGGAACATCTGGCGGTAGAGCTGGGCCACCAGCTCCTTGCTCAGCTTCTCCTTGACCTTCATAGCCTTTCCTTCTCCCCGGAGGAGTGACGAGGGTCGGTCCCTTTCCTGTCTAGATATGGATGGCCTCCCCCAGGGCTGCCAGGGCTGCCTCTTTCACCGCCTCTGAAAGGGTGGGATGAGAGTGGACCAGCCACCCAGCCTCAGTGACAGTGCCCTCCAGCAGGCGGGCCATGGAGACCTCCGCCAGGATCTCGGTCACTTCGGGGCCCACCATGTGGGCGCCCAGGATCTCGCCATAAGCCTCGTCGGCCACGATCTTGACGAGGCCCTGGGCCTCCCCCAGGGCCTGCGCTTTGCCATTGGCCAGGAAGGGGAACCTGCCCACTTTTACCTTGTGTCCCTTTTCAATGGCCTCCCTCTCCGTGAGGCCAAAGCTGGCCACCTGGGGTTGGCAGTAGACGGCCCGGGGCATCAGCCGGTAGTCCAGGGGCCTGGTCTCCCTCCCGGCGATGGCCTCTGCAGCCAGGACCCCCTGGGCCGAGGCCACATGGGCGAGGAGCAGCTTGCCCGTCACATCGCCGATGGCGTAGATACCAGGCACGTTGGTCTGCATCCGGTCGTCGACAGGAATGTATCCCTTCTCAACGGCCACACCCAGCCCTTCAAGGCCCAGGCCATCCACATTGCCCTGAACCCCCACGGAGACCAGGACCAGGTCTGTCTGAAGCTCCTTCACCCCGGAGGGCGTCTCGACGGTAGCCCTGGCGGCGCCCTGGCCCCTCGCCAGGCCGACCACCTTGGAGCCTGTGTGGAAGCTGATCCCCTGGCGGCTGAAGGCCCGCTCTATCTGCTGGCTGATCTCCTCATCCTCCAGAGGCAGCAGGTGAGGCAGCAGCTCCACCACCGTCACCTGCACCCCATAGGCGTTGTAAAGGTAGGCAAACTCCATTCCTGTAGCCCCGCCTCCGACGATCAGGGCCGAGGAGGGCAGGGCCTTCCTTTCCAGTGCCTCACGACTGGTTATGACCAGGGCGCCGTCCGCCTCCAGGCCTGGAAGGGCACGGGGGCGAGCGCCGGTAGCGACAACGATGCTGCTGGCCGTCAGACGCTGGCCCGTGTCAAGGACCTCCACCTGTCCGGCCTGCCGGATGATGGCAGTGCCCTTCACATGCTCCACCCGGTTCTTCCTGAGCAGGGTGTGCACGCCCCGGACCATTCGGTCCACCACCTGCCGGCTCCGGTCCACAGCCTTGCCGAAGTCCAGTCGAAGCCCGTCAAAAGCTATGCCCCACTCCTCGGGCCGCTTGAGGAAGGAAACGATCTCGGCGTTCCTCAGCAGGGCCTTGCTGGGGATGCAGCCCCAGTTGAGGCAGATGCCGCCCACCTCGTCCTTCTCAACGACGCAGGTCTTCAGGCCAAGCTGGGAGGCCCTGATGGCCGCCACGTATCCTCCTAGCGGGTAGTGTCCTAATTTGGGATGAATGACACTTTTAGATGCTTTCTAGCCAATCGCCAGGGAAACAGCCAACTGCCAGTCGTGCTGGACTAGGGGGATTCGTTTGAACAGGTGTATCTAAACGGACACGGTAGGAGCCGTCAGACTCTCTACCTTCTATTCGACCAGCTTGGCCACGTAATTGCCTGGGACTGACTTCACGACAAGTTTTGATTCGAACGCGGTCGTTGTCACTCAATGGACTCATAGTCTCTTCTCCATGATACTCACTGGCAATAGCCGCCCTCACCGCCTTCTCCGGCGAGTCCACAGGCCCTTGGTGGAGCACGGCCACGAAGCGGCGCCTCTTCTTGCATCCCTAGGCCAGACCACTTCGGTAGTCCGATGCCAGTTCGGCCACCGCAACCTGCAGAAGGCCCGGGACCGTCAGCTCTTCGCCACCCACTCTTCCCAACACCGTCAAAGGCACGGCCCGACGCCTGGCCATAGCCCTCAGTCTGGGAAGATGGGCCCTGGGAAGGGAGACCACTACGCGGGACTGGCCTTCGCCGAAGAGGGCAGAGTCCCAGCGGCCCTCCACCCGGGATGTGCCCTGAAAGCCGACTCCCCCGGCGATGCAACACTCGGCAAGGGCAACGGCCACCCCACCCTCGGAACAATCGTGGGCTGAACGCAGGAGGCCCCTCTCCAGGGCGCGGACCACCAGACCCTGGACCCGGGCCTCCAGCTCCAGGTCCAGGTAGGGTCTCCCGGCCACCAGGCCGTGAAAGAGCTCCAGAAACTCGCTCCCCGCCAACGTGGCGGGATCGCCAGAGAACCCAGACTGCCCCAGCAGCACCACCACATCCCCCGCCTCACGGAAGGTCATCGTAGCATGCCTGGAGACATCCTCCAGGATGCCCAGGGCGCCAACGACAGGCGTTGGATATACGGCCTTGGCCTCCGTCTCGTTATACAGGCTCACGTTGCCGCTCACCACGGGCACCCCCAGGCGGCGGCAGGCCTCAGCCATTCCTTTGATGCACTCCTCTAGCTGATAATAGACCTGGGGGCGCTCCGGATTGCCAAAGTTGAGCCCGTCGGTGATGGCCACCGGCCTGGCTCCCACACAGGCGACGTTGCGGCAGGCCTCAGCCACTGCAATAGCCCCTCCCATGTAGGGGTCCAGGTAGCAGTAGCGGCCGTTGCCGTCGATGGCCAGGGCGATGCCGAGCCCTCCCTCCTTCAGACGCAGGACCGCGGCGTCAGCCGCCCCAGGAGGGACGACTGTGTTTAGCTGCACCTGGTGGTCGTACTGGCGGAAGACAGACTCCCGGCTGGCTACATTGGGGGAGGCCAGCACTCGCTTCAGGGCTTCGGCGGGCGGTATCTCCGGCAGGGGCAACCGCCCCAGGTCGAAGGACTGGAGTGCCTCCAGCCCCTCAGGCTTTCTGCCTTGAAGCCGGTACTGGGGCGCATCTACTAGAGTTTGCACCGGCAGCTCCGCCACCAGGGCGCTGCCGTCGTACACCCGGACCAGGCCGTCATCGGTGACGAGGCCGATGACGGCCCAGGTCAGGTCCCACTTTTCGAACACCTCCCTCACCCGCTCCTCGTAGCCCCCCCTCACCACCAGGAGCATCCTCTCCTGGGACTCAGAAAGCATCACCTCATAGGGGGTCATGCCTGCTTCCCGCCTGGGGACCCGGGCCACATCCACAACCACACCCCCACTGCCCCGCGCAGCCGATTCGACGCAGGCGCTGGTAAGGCCCGCTGCCCCCAGGTCCTGCATGCCGACCACACCTTCAGGGACACGCTCCAGCACCTCCAGGCAGGCCTCGATCAGCACCTTCTCCAGAAAGGGGTTGCCCACCTGGACAGTGGGCCTGAGCTCCCGCTCCGCCTCGAAGGTCCTGGACGCCAGGCCGGAGGCGCCGTGGATGCCGTCCCTTCCCGTGTCCGCCCCCACCAACATAAGAATGTTGCCCACCCCCGTGGCCCTGGCCCGTACAAGGCGGCTGTGAGGCATCAGGCCCACGCACATCGCGTTCACCAGCGGGTTGTGGGTGTAGCTCTCGGAGAAGGCTATCTCCCCGGCCACATCGGGGACCCCTATGCAGTTGCCGTACCAGGATATGCCGCCCACCACGCCTTCGAAGAGGTAGCGGTTCCGGGCCTGAGAAAGGGGGCCGAAGCGGAGGGAGTTGAGGAGGGCGATGGGCCTGGCCCCCATGGTAAGAATATCCCGCACAATGCCCCCGACACCCGTGGCAGCCCCCTGGAAGGGCTCCACCGCCGAGGGGTGGTTGTGGGACTCCACCTTCATGACCACCGCCAGGTCACCCCCCACATCCACCACTCCGGCGTTTTCCTCTCCAGGCCCTACCAGAACCCTGGGCGACTCCCTGGGGAAGAGTCCCAAAAGGGGTCTGGAGTGCTTGTAGCCGCAGTGCTCACTCCACAGGGCGCCAAACATGCCTAGCTCCACATGGCTAGGCTCCCGCCCCAGGCGCTCCACAATCGCCTCGTACTCCGCTTCGGAGAGGGCTATCTCCTGGAGGGTCTCCTTAGTGACAGGCACCTTTCGCGCTGCTCCTGTGAGGCTAGTTTCTGCGCAGGTGAAGGAGGAACTCCTCCTGGTCTACCTCTTTGCCTTGCCGCAGGGAAAGGATGATGTACTCCATGAACACGCGGGCCAGGCCTGGGTATTTGAGGGCATCGGCGCCGAGGGTTATCCGGGGCACTGGCCCGCGGAAGTCGATGGACACCCTGGCAGGCTCCTCCTCGCTTACCATCAATTCGATAGTCGTAGCGCTGGACTTCTCTACCCGCTCCTTGAAGCGGCTCAGGAACTCAGCGTCGTCCATAGTATAGACCGGTGCTAGGAATGCCGGGTAATACAGAGACCTGATCTAGTGTGGTGTCTCCGAAGTTCACCTCCAATGTCATTGCGAGGCCCGACGAAGGAGGGCCGTGGCAATCTCGCGGCGGGGTCTGTCCCACCGCCAGATTCGCGGCGGGGTCTGTCCCACCGCCAGATTGCTTCGTCGGCTGCCGCCTCCTCGCAATGACAATTCGTAAGCGTATTTCAGGGACAGGACACTAGTTAAAGACACGGCGCCGGTTACGGCAATAGTCCACCAGCACATACTCTCCCAGCCGCTCAGGGCTGGTGTAAAAGACGCGTCCCCCGTTTAGCCGGGTCATCTGGTCTACGAACTCCACGAGATAGGAGTTGCGGTCCAGCATGAAGATATTGATGATGATCCCCTTGCTGGTGCACCTCTTTACCTCTCTGAGGGTCTCCCGAATAGTGCGCGGGCTGGGAGGATACTGGAGGAAAAGCTGGCCCCCCTCAATGTGGGCCGTAGGCTCGCCATCGGAGATCATGAGGATCTGGCGGGTGCCTCCAGAACAGCGGGAAAGGAGCTTCTGGGCTGTGGCCAGTCCATGCTGGATGTTCGTGTAAGGGTCAAACTCGTCCCAGGACAGGTAGGGCAGCTTCTCGGCCTTTACCTCCCTGGCGTAAGTAGAGAAGCCGACGATGTACAGCATGTCTCGCGGGAACTGGGTGCGGATGAGGTTATCCAGGGCCAAGGCAACCTTCTTGGCAGCCAGGAAGCTCCCCCGCATGGCCATGGAGAGGGAGAGGTCTATCATCAGGACGGTGGAGGCCTGATTGAGCTTCTCTTTGACATAGACCTGGAAGTCCCCGGCTTCCAGCCTCAGGGGAATCTCTCGCCCTCTGGATACGGCGCTCATCAGGGTCTGGTGCAGGTCCAGGTCGAAAGAGTCGCCGTACTGGTAGGGCTTGGTCCCCTCACCGCGCTCTACACCGGGACCAGCGCCTGTTACGGTGTGGTCCCCCGGGCGTTCGCTCTTTATGTAAAGGAATATCTCGCGGAGGGCTTTCTGGCCTATCTTCCGCATGGCGAGGGGGGTGAGCTCCAGCCTCATCCCGATCCTCTTGACGTATCCCGCCTCCTCCAGCACTTCAGTCAGCCGCTTCAACTGCGCCATCTCGTGTTCGGTCTCGTCTCCCAGAAGGGAACGCACGAGCTCCAGGTCAACGTCCTCCAGACCTGCCCCCTGCTGGGTCCGCCTCAACTGCCGCTCCAGGTCCTCCATTCTCTGCAGCCTCTCCACTAGAGAGACGGCCTCATCAAGGGCCAGGCCATCCTCACCGTGGAAAGGGTAGGTCCTCCTGAGGCCCTTCATGGGGTGGAGAGCCTCCAGGTTGGCCACAAAGCGGGAAATCTCCTGCCTCAGCTCCGGGTCCCGAAAGAGGGAGTCCGTCATTGCCTGTAACTGCTGGCGCTGCTCCGGGGACAGGCTCTGCAGCAGAGACTCCATTATGGCCATCTGCCGGTTCAGCCCGTCCGCCATCTCATCTAGGCTGGAAGGCCGCTGGCGACCGAAGAGATGGCCCCACTTGCTCATAAAGGACGAGAAGTCACCGTCACGCCCCTGGAGCCTCTGTTCTATCTGGCGGTTCAGGTCCCGGAGCATCTCCTTGACCGCCTTCAGGGCCTCTGGAGTTAGGGCCTGCCCCACACCTTTGAAGTAGGAGTCGGCCACCCTCTGGCGGAGGGAGCCAAGGAGGGCGTCAAACCTGCTGCGGGCCTCCTGGTCCATAAACTCATAGCCCTGGAGCTGGCTCACCTGTCCCGCCAGGTCCTGAGGCAGGCTATCAAGGAACTCCCTGCTCTTCTGGGCTAGAAGCTGCAGCCGCCGCCCCATCTCCTCTTCAAGAGAAGGCTCCTGGCTATCCTGAGTCCGGGCCCTTAGACGCGCCTGGACCTCCTCCAGCCTGCGGTCTATGCCGGCCCGCTCCTGGTCTACTATCTCTTTGAGCTGTCTCGCCAGATCGTCCAGAACGGTGTCCAGGCTGTACCGGTCCAGGAGCTCTTGCCGTCGGCCACGCAGGCGCTGTAGCATCTCCTGGACTCCGGGAAGCCTTCCTCCACTCCGCCCCCTGAACCCGCGCTGAACCAGGGAACGCAGCGCCGAGGAGACGTCTCCTTGAGTGAGGATCTGCTCCGATACCTGGTCGAGGATGTCATCCTCGTGGAAGGGGAAAGGCTCCATGGAGCCATCCCACCGGGAGTAGCGGAAGAGGCGCATCCCTAGCTCCTGTACCTGGTCTTGCCCTCTACGCGATCCTTGTTCAGACGTCGGTTCAGGTGCAGGCCCTCCAGGATGAACTCCACTGCTGCGGCTATGGCAGCAGGCTCTTCGCCCGCCTCCAGCTTCTTGAGGGCCTCGGCGAGCCCGTCGACGGCCTTCAGCTTTTCGCCGTACACAAAGGAAGGGACCAGGGCCCCTGCGTCAAAGACCAGGCCCTCCTCAAACTTTTGGACCAGAGGGTCTAGCTCGCGGACGTTGAAGTACCGGCTGAACACGTTGAGGACAGCCTTCTTCGTCAACTCCTCAATGACGCGGCCCTCGCGGCCCTCCTCGATGGTCTCCAACTCGATCTTGCCTGCTGTGGTGGCGGCGATGGCGTGCAGGTCGCTCATGCGGGGCGCCGCCTTCTCCTCACCGTATTTGATGGCCCGCCTAAGGGCGCTGGATACGAGCACCTCGTAGTTGGCAATGGAGACCCTCACGCTCACGCCGGAGCGCTGGTTGACATCAGGGCTCTTGCGGGCCAGGGCTGTGATCTCCCCGATGACCTCCTTCATGAAATGGGGGAACAGCACCCTTTCCGCCGCGTCTGGATAGACGGTCCGCTCCTGCTCCACGATCTGGAGCTCCTGGTCCAGGGTCCTGGGGTAGTGGGTCCTTATCTGGGAACCGTAGCGGTCCTTCAGTGGGGTGATGATACGGCCGCGGTTGGTGTAGTCCTCCGGGTTGGCGGAGGCGACGACATATACATCCAGCGGCAACCGGATGCGGTACCCCTTGACCTGGATGTCTCTCTCCTCCATCAGGTTGAACAGGCCCACTTGGATCCGCTCCGCCAGGTCTGGCAGCTCGTTGATGCAGAATATCCCCCTGTTGCTTCTGGGGACAAGACCGTAGTGGATGACCAGCTCGTCGGAGAGGTATCGCCCCTCAGCCACCTTGATGGGGTCGATGTCCCCGATGAGGTCGGCGACGGTTACGTCGGGGGTGGCCAGCTTCTCCCCGTAGCGGTCCTCTCTAGGTATCCACTCGATCTCCGCTTCTTCGCCGAACTGGCTTATCTTGTCCCGACAGACCCGGCAAACGGGCTTGTAGGGACTATCGTTTATCTCGCAGCCGGCGATGGCTGGGGCATCAGGGTCAAGGAACTCTATCAGGCTGCGAATGATCCTCGACTTGGCCTGGCCTCGCTCCCCCAGGAAGATGATGTCCTGGCCCGCCAGGATGGCATTTTCTATCTGGGGAATCACCGTTTCTTCATACCCCACGATACCGGGGAAGAGCCTCTCGCCTCTTTTCATCTTCTCGATGAGGTTCTTCCTCATCTCAACCCTCACCGAAAGGGCCTGGTAGCCGCTCTGCCTTAGCTCCCGAACCGTTTTGGCCTTCGATCTACCTGCCATCACTTCCCCCTCACTCTATTCCCAACGGGACTATCTTAGCACAAGAGGATGACCCTGAATCATACCGTAGGGGCGGACGCTGTCAACGACCCTCTTTGGCCCTCATTTGGGGGAAAGGGCACCCAATGATGCTTCTATCCCTTGCTACCAGAACTCATTCGGGAATTCCGCCAGGAGGCAGTCTGTTTTAATCAGAACAAACGGTCTTAATCATTATAATGGAGTCCGGCCCAAGAGGTAAGGTGAAGGACAATGCGGAACGCATCATCTGTCCGAGACCCGGCCGTTGCCGGTGCCTTCTACCCAGCCAGCTCCGTGGAGCTATTGCAGCAGATAGAGCACTGCTACCTGGAGGCCCGCGGCCCAGGGGCAGTGCCCAGTGTCAGGGATGCCCCTCTGGATGGGGTTGTGGGTCTCATCCTCCCCCACGCGGGGTACGCCTACTCCGGCGCCATCGCCGCCCACGGTATGGCAGCCCTGGCACGCCTGGGGCGGCCTGAGAGGATAGTAATCCTGGGCCCAAATCACTACGGGGTGGGCCCCGGGCTGGCCCTGCCCCAGGAAGGGGCCTGGTGGACGCCTCTCGGCCATGCCCCCGTCGATGGCAGGCTGGTCGAGGGCCTCCTCAAGGCCTGGCCCATTCTTTCGCCCAGCTCGGCGGCCCATCGCTACGAGCATTCGATGGAGGTCATGCTGCCTTTCCTCATTCACTTGCTGGGAAGCAGTCCTCCCTTCGTGGCCATCGCCATGGCCGACCAGTCCCTGGAAACCAGCCTGTCCCTGGGGGAGGTGCTGGCTGCAACCGTGAGCAAGGGCAGCGTCCTGGTCATCGCCAGCACGGACCTTTCCCACTATTACCCGCAGGACATAGCTCAGGAGAAGGACGGACAGGCGATCGAGGCCATCATCAGGGGCTCTCCTCAGGGGGTCAACGAGGTCGTGGAAGGGCAGGGGGTAAACATGTGCGGTCCCGGGCCTGTGATGGCCCTCCTAGCGTACATGGGCAGGATAGGACTTAGCAAGATCGACCTTCTGGCCCACGGCACCTCAGGAGACGCCTCGGAGGACTACAGCAGGGTGGTAGGGTACGCTGCCCTTCTGCTACAAAGCAAGGGCTCCTAGTACTCGGTTGCATAAGTTCGCATGCACGAGGTCTGCCCCAGCCCCGCTCACCCTGAGCCTGCCTGCCCTGAGCTTGCCGAACGGGTCGAAGGGCGAGCCGCCCGTGGTTCGACAAGCTCACCATGAGCGGCTTCTCATATCACTCTTTTTCGCAAGGAAGTACTAGACTCCCTCAGCCTGGTACGGCAGCTATCAGGTCATACTGGACCAGGCAACCGGGAACTATCAAGGGGCTGTTGACCCGCAGGAAGGTGGTGGGGGGCAGCCTCTCCCCCAGGCGGCTCTGCCACACCTCCTCGGCCTCCGGCATGTCGCCCAGGTCCAGGTGAGCAGCCCTTCTTCTCACCAGATTCGCAGACGAGGTGCCGCCGGCGCGGCAGATCGCCTCCACATTCTTGTATATGTACTCCACCTGGCGCGTCACCGGGGAGGAGTGGTAGGGGAAGTTAGGGTCTGGCCTGGCCTCTGGTGGGACCCCTCGCTTGTAGTCGGTGGCGACCTGGCCCGAGAGGAACAGGAGAGGCCCCGCCCTGACGGCCTGGGCCTCATGTCCCAAAGGAACAGGCGCTTGGCCAGTAGCGATCACTTGCTTCCGATAGGGTCCCCTGGGGTCCACGGCGATGAGCTCTATCTCGACGATGCAGGCGGAAGGGGGATGCAGAGGCACCACCACCCTAGCAGGCGGGTCCTTAGGGAAGAACCTGCGCCACACCTCATCCAGGCCGGCCAGGTCCCTCGTCTCCGCCAGGTGGACCTCCGCCCGCACTACATCCTCCAGGGAGCACCCTGCGTCGGCGAGGACGCCCTTGAGGGCGTTCATGACATGCTCCGTCTGGAGACAAATCTGGTGGAATCGATAGGGGAACTCCGGGTGTGGCAGGGACTCCTCGATGGGCCCTCCCGCCCGGGAGGCGGCCCTTCCGGCAGTGAAGACGAACCCGCCCCCGCTCACAGCATAGATGTAGGGGGCAAAGCCCATGGCCGCGACGTGGATAGCGGCTGGCATGCGTGTCGCCACGACGGGCTGGCGGGACAGAGCGGCAGTAGATACCAGGCTGGTGACATCCATGACTACCGTGGGCCCGTGGACGGGTAACTCAGGCGCCAGAACCAGGGTGCTGGGTGGCGGCGCCTCGGTGCCAAGGAACTCGCGGCGCACCCTGAGGGCCATGTCGATCTCCTCAGGCTTGGTGTGGTAGGAGTTTATCTTCATGATCTGGGACAGGGAGGAGCCCATCTGCTGAAGGCTCGATTGCATATCGCCAAATACAATGCGCACCTGCCTTTCAATGACGGAGCCGTGCCAGGGCAGGCCAGGCGACAGCCTCGTCTCCGGCGGCATCCCCTTTACGGGGTGGGCAGCCATGAACCCTCCGGCAAAGACGAAGTCGCCTGCCCGGGCCGCAAGGGGAGGCCAGCTCTCTGGCGCCTCTGGATGGCGAATGTACTGAATGTCCATGAGCGCTCACACCTCCCTTTCTCTGATATGTGCCCGCTAAGGCACAAGCTATCTTGCTAGGAAAGCCGCAGGCCAGGAGGCTCCCTGTACCACGTCGACCTGTGTCTCACCCTGGAGAGCGCTGTCGGAGGACCTCCACTGAGGCAGAGGCAAGAACAGTCCCTCTTATCCGCACCTGGGGTTTCTTCACCCTCACCAGGACGGCATCCACTGGGAAACCGGAGAGGATATGCTGGGCTATGGACTCGGCCAGGGCCTCTATGAGGTTCTTCGGGGGGCCCTCAACTATCTCTTTGATAGCACGGCAGACGTGCGCGTAGTTGACCGTGTCCTCCAGGCGATCGGAGCGGCCGGAAACGCTGAGGTCCAACTCCATCTCCACGTCCACCTGGAAGGTCTGCCCCAGGGCCCGCTCCTCCGGGTTGGCCCCATGGTAACCGTAGAAGGTCATGCCTGTCAGAATTACCCTGTCCTGGCCCACAGCAGTAATGAACCTGCTAGGCGGTCCTGGCCTTCTGGGCGTTCTCTATAGCTTCCGCCAGGGCCAGAAGGGCCCGCGCCCGCTTGACGATGGGAGCGTCGATCATCTTACCTTCCAGAGAGGTGGTGCCGCGGCCCTGGGCCTCGGCCTCTTCAAAGGCCTTGACCACCTTTCGGGCGTACTCAACCTCGGCGGGGGCGGGGCTGAAGAGCTCGTTGATGGTCTCGATTTGAGCGGGGTGAATGGCGCACTTGCCCTTGAAACCCATCTTCTTGCTCCAGAGGACGTCCCGCTTGAGCCCCTCGGGGTCGCGGAAGTTGGTGTAGGGCGTATCGATAGCCAGGACATCGGCAGCCCTGGCGGCGATGGCGACGCTGGTGCGGGCAAAGGCCGTTTCCTCGCCTCCCTCGCTGCGTGCGACACCCATGTCGTTGGTGAAGTCCTCAGCCCCGAAGGCGATGGCCACGATCCTGGGCGAGGAACTGGCTATCGCCTGGGCACTCACGATCCCTTTGGCTGTCTCGATCCACGGGATCAGCTTCAGGGAGCCGGCGGGCAGGCCGGCCCGGCGCTCTTGCGCCTCCATAAGCCGGACGATCTGCTGCGCCTCCCAGGCGGTCTCAACCTTGCCCACCGTCACGCCAAAGATGTGGGGAGACATGACAGCGGCGAGGTCCTCTTCCAGAAGGCCGCTGGCCAGAGAGTTGGTCCGGGGGATGATGCTCTGGCCGCCACCGGCCAGAGCAGGGAGGGCCTCTGCAATTGTCTTGCGGGCCTTCTCCTTCTCCGCCATGGGCACTGCATCCTCCAGGTCTGGGATAAGAACATCCGCGGGCAGGTTCCGGGCCTTCAGCAGCATCTCAGCACGGTTGCCAGGCACAAAAAGCAGACTCCTGAGCATGAGGGAGTTCCTCCTTTCATCGAGGGCTGGCCGCGCCAGGCCCTCACTTTGGATACCAGCGCCGCTCAGTGATACACCCGCCTCCGCCCAAGCCAAACCAAGTATAGCACGGCCTTTAGATGCTCACCACGTCCAGGGCCGCCGCCCTCTCTCACGTCAAAAGGCTGCTCACGGAGATGATGGCAACGCCGGCAACGACAAGACCGGCGCCTGCCACTACCCGCCAGGTGATCCGCTCGGTGCTTCGCAGAAAAATGTAGGCGAAGAAAATAGCGAACAGGGGCTGCGTGCCGGCAACGGGAGAAACCACTACGATGGGTGAAAAGCTCAGAGAGGAGAGGAAAAGCAAGACGCCCGCGGAAGAGAACAGCCCGGCAAACAGGAGGAGCAGATGAGCCTTCCAGGGCGCCTTCCTGTCCTGGGGAATGTCTCGAGAGGCGATGGCCGTCATTCCAATCAGCCCGAACAGGTTGCCAAAGGCCGCTGTCACCAAGGGTGACGCAGTCTGCAAGATATGCTTCCCCACCACCTGCCCTCCCCCGTAGGAGAGGCCCGAGAGCAGGGCGAAGAGATAGCCCAGCATGACCTTCCGATTTATGCCCGCCCGTGTACCAAGCACTACGTCACCTCTCGCTCACTATCAAGGCCACGCCTCCGACGACGGCCATGGTGCCCAGGAGGAGGGGCAGCGTAATCGTCTCCCCCGCAAAGAGGATGGCCAGCAGCGAGGCGAAGATAGGCGCCGCCCCTACCAGGGTCGCCGCCCGGCCCACACCCGCCAGGCTATAGGCCATGTACTGAAAGAAGCGGCCCATGGGGAAACTGAGCGTCCCGTGAAGAAGAAACCACAGGAATATCCAGCCGGGCAGCGCGAAGATGGCCTCTCGGTAAAAGGCGAAGGCCAAGCCCATGGTAAGGACCAGCCCCGAGGCCAGAGATATCGCCGTCCCGGTAGTGGTCCGCATGTGGGCGAGGCCCATGCGGGCGATAACAGCGCCAGCAGCCCACGCCATTGAGGCCAGAATGGCCAGCACTATGCCTAGCAATTCTCAACCCTTGCCGACGTGCTCGATGACGGAGCGAAAAATTAACTGGCCGTCCGTCCCGCCGACCTCCTCCTCGCAGCACCGCTCCGGATGAGGCATCATTCCAAGAACGTTGCCACCCTCGCTGACAATGCCTCCGATATTGTTCAAGGAGCCGTTGGGATTGGCCTCCGAAGTGACACGTCCCGACAGGTCGCAGTAGCGGAAGAGGACCTGACCCCTGGACTCAAGCCGCTGAAGAGCATGAGGGTCCACGTAGTATCGCCCTTCACCATGGGAGATCGGGATGCGGAGGATATCTCCCTCACGGCAAAGGCCGGCGAAAGGAGGCGTGGGCCTCTCCACTCGAAGGCGGACCCACTGGCAGCGGAACTGCAAGTGCTCGTTCCTCAGAAGGGCGCCAGGGAGAAGGCCAGCCTCACAAAGTATCTGAAAGCCGTTGCATATCCCAAGGACCAACCCGCCTCGGCGGGCAAAATCAGCGACCGCGCCCATGACCGGGGAGAAGCGGGCAATTGCCCCCACCCTCAAATAGTCACCGTAGGAGAAGCCCCCGGGGAGGATCACACAGTCCAGGCCGGCGAGGTCTTGCTCCTTGTGCCAAACATACCTGGCCGCCTGGCCCAGGACCCGTGTTACTGAGTGGAAGCAGTCAGCGTCGCTCCAGGTGCCTGGAAAGATGACGATGCCGAACTTCACCGGGCCTCTGGGGCAGGGAGTGATAGGCAGTCGTAAAATGTGGTCAAATGGGCCGCGAACGATGCCTCAGAGCTAGGCCTTCTGACATCCCCGGCCACCGTGCTTGAGAAGCCAAGCTTGAGAGTGCAGAGTTCCACTGCTCATGCCTCAGGGGACACGAGGGCGGGGATTACGCGTTCCTCGCACTCTTGCGGCGCTTGGCCGCCGCTTTCTTCTTCCGCCTTACGCTGGGGGACTCGAAATGCTCGCGACGGCGGGCCTCGGAGAGGACTCCGTCCTGCTGCACCCGCCGGTTAAAGCGCTTCAGAAGACTTTCGAAGCTCTCCCCTTCCAAAAGCTTGACGACAGACACCCTACTGCTGCCTTTCCCAAGAATGAGACGAAATTCGATGTAGTCTTACCGAAAGTGCTCAGAGCAGCGACCCATTATAGGTATGAACAACGACCTATGTCAACACCCTGTACTCGTCCAGGGGATTAGCAGGGTGATGAAAAACCCTTTCGACCATCCCCCATGTCCCCCTTTCCTTCGCCAGGCTCAGGACAAGCTCTGGCCAGGAAGGGGGTGGAAGTTTATCTGGGGGTATCCCCCAGACCCCCGCCAATCCCGACTTGTCGGGATCTGCACTCCCTTTTTCCAGCAGCCTGCTGGGTCAGGAAGTTTCAGTCCTCTCAAGGCAGGGAGGCGTGGCCTGGAGGACCAAGTATCCTGCCCTTCCCTACGGTCGGGTAAGGGTCAGCCATTGCTGGGCTGGAGGAGAAGGAAGAACTCCCGATTGCCGGCGTCTCCCAGGAGCGGAGACGGGGTCAGATTTCGGAAGCGGATTCCCTGCTCCACTGCCCAGGTGATGACCCTTGCCAGGGTGCGCGCATGAACCAGGGGGTCTCGCACCACGCCCCCCTTGCCTACCTCCTCCCGCTCAGCTTCGAACTGGGGCTTCAGCAGGGCCACCAGGTATCCCCCCGTTTTCACATGGAGGCGCACACTGGGCAAGACCCGCTTGAGAGAGATGAAGGATACATCTACTGTGGCAAGGGATACCTGGTCGGGCAGGCTAAAGGGATAGCGGGCGTTCACCCGCTCCATCACCACCACCCTGGGGTCAGTCCGAAGGCTGTAGTCCATCTGTCCATGGCCCACATCGACGGCGTAGACGAGCCGGGCACCCCTTTGCAGCAGGCAGTCGGTGAAGCCGCCGGTAGAGGCGCCCACGTCCAGGCAGAGACAGCCCCCCACCTCCAGGCCAAAGGCATCCAGGGCGCGGGCCAGCTTCTCGCCACCCCGACTCACGTAGGGTAGGTGGGCCTTCAGAACCAGGGTGGCAGACTCCTCTACCAGAGAGCCGGGCTTCCAGGTAGCCCTATCGCCCACCAATACCTGGCCGGCCATGATAAGAGCCTGGGCCTTCTCCCTGGTGGAGGCCAGCCCGCGCTCCAACACCAGCTTGTCGAGGCGCTTCTTTCCCACTGGAAGATACTAGGTCTCGTCTTCCCGGGCCCGAGGGGTGGGGCCATCTGCACCGAAGCGCCTCATGAGCTGGGCTGTCTCACGCAGGCGTTTGTCCACCAGATAGTTTATGGTGCCCTCAGGGTAGTGGCCGTCAGCCCCGCGTTCCCCAGCGGAAAGACCCGTCAGCACCTCTATGCCCTCATCCACCGTGTCTATGGCCCAGATGTGAAACTTCCCCTGACGCGAGGCCTCCACTACGTCCTCTCGAAGCATCAGGTTCTGGACGTTGCTCGCGGGGATCATCACCCCCTGGTCTCCGGTGAGGCCTTTGGCCCGGCACACATCAAAGAAACCCTCGATCTTCTCATTGACGCCGCCTATGGCCTGTGTCTCTCCCTTCTGGTTAACGGAGCCGGTGACGGCTATGCCCTGCCTTATGGGGACTCCAGAGAGGGCTGAGAGGAGCGCGAAGAGCTCGGCGCCGGAGGCGGAGTCGCCCTCCACGCCCTCATAGCTCTGCTCAAAGACCAGCCGTGCTGAGAGGGTAAGGGGCTTGTCCTGGCTGTACTTCTCCGTCAGGTAGCCCCCCAGGATGAGGACCCCCTTGGTGTGGATAGGGCCCCCCATGCGGGCCTCTCGCTCAATGTCCAAGACGCCAGCCCTGCCCAGGCCCAGGGCGGCGGTGATGCGGCTCGGCTTGCCAAAGGCGTAGTCCCCCAGGGAGATAACGGCGAGGCCGTTGACCTGGCCAACCCTGGCTCCCTCGGTCCCGATGAGGAAGATGCCCCGCTTGAACATGTCCTGGATCCGTTCCTGGATCAGGTTGGAGCGGTACACCTTCTCTTCGATGGCCTTCTGTACATGACTCCCGTTGACATAGCGGACGCCGCCTTGAGTCGCCCAGTAGCTAGCCTCCCGGATGATATCAGCTATCTCGGAGAACCGGGTGGTGAGCTTGCCCTGGTCCTCGGCGAGGCGAGCGCTGTGGGCGAGGACGCGGGCCACAGCCCGAGCGTCCAGATGCTTCAGCCTCTCTCTAGTGCACAGCGTGCAGATAAAGGCCACGTAGTCCCTGACGTTCTCTTCGTTGACCTCCATGCGCGTGTCAAAGTCGGCCTTTATCTTGAACAACTCGCTGAAGTTGGAGTCCGCATTGTAAAGGAGCTGATAGATCATGGGTGGGCCCACCAGCACTACCTTCAGGTCCAGGGGGATGGGGTCTGGCTTGAGAGACTTCATGGCCATGTAGCCAAGGCTTTCCCCCAGGTCCTCGATAGTCACCTCCCGCTTGCCCAGGGCCCGCTTCAAAGCCACATAGGAAAAGGAGTTCCTCAGCAGCTCCTCTATCGGGATGACCAAGTATCCTCCATTGGCCTCGTGAATGGAGCCACCCCTTATGAGGGTGACATCGGTATAAAGGGCACCCATTTGGGACTCCTTCTCCACCCGGCCAAAGAGGTTGCTGTAGGTAGGATTCCACTCGGTGACGACGGGCAGTCCCTGCCGATGGCCGTTGTCCACCACCACGTTTACCTCGTACCTGCGAAAGAATAGGTCCTGGCCCACTGCCACAGGCGGGGCTGGCGCCTGCTGCGCCTGGGCTTGAGGCCTGAACTGATCCAGGTTGCCGATAACATCCTCTTGGACCTCCCTAAGGTACTGGACCACCTGGGGGAAGTCCCCGTACTTCTCGATCAGGTCGTCGACCAGATGCCCGGTGACGTAGAGGGCCACCTCCCGGTCCATGGCCTGGATCCGCTCCTGAAGCACCTTCTCGGAATTGAGGACCCGCTTCATGGCTTCCCTTATCTCTTCCTGAAAGGCCTCTCGCTGCCTGGCAATCTCCCGGCGCTCCTCTTCTTTCAGGCCCCTGAACTCCTCCTCCGTCAGGGGGCGTTCCCGAACCAGGGGTATGGTTAGAATACCCATGGGCGTTACCTGAAGGGCGAAGCCGGCTTGCCGGGCCTTGCTGCCAAGCTCCTCAAAGATGGACTCTCTCTCCTTGGAAAGCCAGTCTCCCGCTTCTGTTCGGCGGTCCACATACTCCTTGCTCTCGAAGGCCTGTGGTATGTCCGCCCTAACCCTGGCAATCATGACCTTCGCGTCCCGCTGGAGGGCCCGCCCCATGCCCGCAGGCAGGGCAAGCACCTTTGGTCTATAGGGGTCCTGAAAGTTGTGCAGGTAGCACCAGTCGTTGGGAGGGGTCTTGCCCCTGGCCAACTCCTCCAGGAAGCCCTGGATGGCCGTCATCTTGCCGGTTCCCGGAGGCCCGGAGACGTAGATGTTGAAGCCACGGCTCTGGATCTCCAGCCCCAGGTGGAGGGAGCGCACCGCCCGGTCCTGGCCGATGATGCGGTTGAGGGGCTGCACCTGATCCGTGGTCTCACAGCGGAAATCTCGGGGGTCGAAGGTGCGACACAGCTTTTCGGGCGGCAGTTCGAAACGCATCTCCATCCTCCTTGTACGGAACCCTTCGCCCCAGGCCATGCCATGTCGGGCTCTCACCCAAGGCTTGAAGGTTTATTTTACACCTAGACGGGGAGGGGGTACGAAAAGTTGCGCCGGAGAAAGCCTCAGCCTTGGTCCGACCGAGAGCCCTCGCCCGGCGATCTCACTCTGTTTGCAGCAGGTCCCGGGCTATAACCATCTTCATGATCTCATCGGTCCCGTCCCCGATCCGAAAGAGGCGGGCGTCGCGGTACATGCGCTCCAGGGGCAGCAGCCTGGAGTAACCTATGCCGCCGTGGACCTGGATGGCGTTGTCCACTGCGCGGCAGACCATCTGGGCGGAGTAGAGCTTGACCATGGCCGCCTTGACGCGGATGTCCTGGCCCTGGTCCCCCTCCCAGGCGGCCTCGTGGGTCATCATGCGCGTGGCGTGGATGTCCACGGCCATATCCACCAGCATCCACTGGACGGCCTGTCGGGAGGCGAGGGGCTGTCCGAAGGTGGCCCTCCGCTTGGCGTAGCTCTTGGCCATCTCCAGGGCCCGCTCGGCGGTGCCGCAGAAGAGGGCCCCCAGCAACAGCCGACCCTGGGCGAAGTGAGCAAAGGTCCTGCGGGCGCCGCCGCCCATATCGCCCAGGATGTTCTTCTCTGGCACGACGCAGTCCTGGAGGACCAGCTCATAGTTCCTGGTGCCGCGGCGGCCCATCATGGGCTGGTAGGCGCCCAGGGAGAACCCGGGAGTGCCAAACTCCACGATGAAGTGGGTGATGCCGCCGCGGGCCCGCTTGACCGGGTCCGTGAGGGCGGTGATGACGGCGAAGCTGGACCTGTCGGCGTTGGTGATGAAGTGTTTGGTGCCGTTGATGACATAGCTATCGCCGCGCTTCACGGCGGTGGTCTGGATGTTGGCGGCATCGGAGCCGGCGTTGGGCTCGGTGAACCCGCCGCACTCCTCCGCCTCTCCTCGGAGGACGGGATAGAAATACTTCTCCATCTGCTCGGGGGTGGCGACCCGGCAGAAGCTGGCGGGCGGGCTCCAGCCCCAGCCCTGGACGACACCCCAGCTCACGCCGGGGCTGGTCCAGCCCACCTCCTCCTCGACCACGGCCTGTCCCAGAAGGCCGAGTCCACCTCCGCCAAACTTCTCAGGCACCGAGAGGTTCCGCAGGCCCAGCTCCGTGGCCCGCTTGATTAGAGGGCGTCTGATTTCCGGGGGGAACTCGCCCTTCTCCTCCACCTGGGTCTCCAGGGGCATCAGCTCGTTGCGGACGAAGCGCCGCATGAGGGCCTGGATCTGCTTGTGCTCTTCGGGGATGGTGAAGTCCATTAGGTTTGCCTCCACTTCTTATAAACTCAGACATCAAATACAGTGTTCTTTTAGCTTACAAGCCCTCAGTGAAAGACGTGGCGGAAGCAGTCTGTACACAGAGGTTTTGCCTTGCTAACGTTTGAAGGTTTACCACATGAATGGCAAAATACCTCTGAATAGAACTCGTTTCCCCACTCTGCCCATGACTCGAAACAGGGGTCGCACAGCGGTTTTGAAGGATCAAGCAACAGAGTTTGACGGCAGCGGATGCACACCCCCGTGGAGCTGATAACGCTGCTTCCACGGGCTACCATTCTGGGATTGTTAACCGCGCTCACTTCAAGGGGTTTAGCTGTCTTTAGAAGAGAACTGGATACATACTCTCGTATCTGATGTTGGTCTTCGTTTTGGCGAATCGTCAACGCTATCTCCAGAGAGTTCTTTGCAGAGGATTCATGTAGGTTCATGGAGCTTACCACTACGACCTTCTCGCTGAGGTAGATCTTGGCATGCAGTCCTTTTATGGCAAGGATCTTAACCCCATTCACGAGCAACCACGAAATGTCCTGTAGAGACGTTTGGTCTCTATGGCTTTCTTCACGAAGAACCAGCGTCACATCAACCCCCCGCTTGACTGCACGTTCAATTGCCACCTGAGCATGTAGCCAAAGGTCAAGGTAAGGCGTCACCATGACAACATAGCGTTGAGCTTCATTGACTACGGACAAGATTCGGTGAGGGACATCGTCTTCCAGAAACACGGCTTTGCCTGGTGACTGCGCTGCCACTTTCTTTGGTCCCTACCTTTCACAGTTTTGGGATAGCAAGGTTCTCTCTTGTTGACAGCGACTCTTAAAGCCCTTAGTCAAGCTACAAGTTTTCTAAGACCCTGGTCACCGAGGGATGCCTACCAAAGCTGGATATGAAGGTAGAGTGGGGGCCGTAGCCGCCCGCTACCACTATGGTTAGCTGGTCTGGAGAGTCTGTGATGTGAACCCGCCCTTGCTCTCTCAGGTCTCCAAACTCCAGGTAGGCCTTCTGCCACAGGAGGTCCCTGACCTGCTTCTTTGACATGCCTGCCGCCGCAAAGATAGAGGCGTGCTCTACGCCCAGGACCAGCAGGGGCTCGGCGGGCTCCAGGTAGTTGTTGATGCCGGGTATGGCCAGGGAGCCCCCTATGTTCTTAGCCAGGGATTCGGGGGACCTGGACCAGCTATCCACGATGTTGAGGATGCTCACGGCGTTGAAAACGGTGATGGTGCTGGCCTCCCTGGGGAAGCCCCGCTCCACGTGCAGAGGCTCCCAGGGGTTGGCCTCCTCGTTCTCGGCGAAGGCCATGCCAACGCGCCCGGGTGTGCCAATGGTGGTCTGGTCCCGGATATTGAGGTAGCCTCCCTGGCCGATGTTGGTCTGAATGAGGCGCAGGGCCCGCCCTATAGTCAGGTTTGCCCTGGTGCCTCCCCCCAGGCAGCTATACCCGTAGTTCAGCCCAACCCTGTCCCGGATGGGGCCATTGACTACCAGGAGCGGGAAGGTAGGGATGGTACCCATGGGGGTCTGGTAGAAGATGGGGTCTGCCAGCACTTCCATCGCCTTGAGGACTATAGGGAAATAGTCCGGCTTACACCCTGCCATGACGGCGTTGATGGCCACCTTCTCCACGGTGGCGGCCCCGTAGGTGGGCGGCATCCAGGCGATGACCTCCTGAGGGTCGCGACTGGTAGACGACAGCATGGCCTCCACCAGCTCCTGGGTGGGAGATATGATGGGCAGACCGTCGGTCCAGCCCTTCTCGCAGAAGTGCTCGTACAGGGAGTATGCATCATCAGGGAGATCGAGGCGCTTGGAGCGTAGGGTTGTCATGTCTCACGCGTCCTTCCCGAGGAGTGATGTCTTACCGTGGGCAGGGCTCAACCAGCTCGATGATGCGTCGATCTGCAACTGGCCGAGCGGGCTACTTTGGAAGCATTAGCGGCCGAGGGACAGCCTGCAAACGGCAATCTCCTGGTCACTGGCATGGGCCAGGCGACCGATGTACTCCTCCTTGAGCTCACCAGCGGGCGTAGTGAGGACGTGGACTACCTCGTCGACTATCTGCTCGGCCACTTTCTCCACCTGCTCAGGTGTAAGAGGGTCGAAGGGATGGGGTACGGCTACCAGGGGCATGCCATCCAGCCCCAGGGAGCGGGCCGTGTCACGGCCCATCTTCAGAAAGGCCGAGGTGCAGATGACGGCCGTGGGCACGCCCATCTGCTCCATCTCCACTCCTGTGCGGACACTCCGCACCGTGCACCCTCAGTCGCCAACGCCCGTTATGGCCAGGTGGCTTTTGGCGGCGACCTGGGGCAGGTCCTCGCCGCTGGTCTTCCTTACGACACCGCCTATCTTCTCTTCCCCCTCGGTGGTGACCCGGTTGTACCACACGATGCCCGCCAGTTGGAAGCGACGGCTCAGGAGCTTCTCCAGGGCTGCCAGCAGGATGTCCACGTTGGTGAGGTTGTCGTCCAGAAGGGCCACTACCTTGCCGTTCAGGTCCCTGGGCCGGGGCGCCAGCTTAGCGAGGGGATTGGCCTGGTCCGCCACGGGTTCCAGGATCTGCACCATGCTTTTCGCCATTCTGTACCCCCATCCAATCGAATATCGCTAGCTACTGCTAGAGATTCGGCCTTGACGACTGCATCTTACAGAGCCAGTAGGGGCGAGTCAACCAGGCTACCTCAGCCCTCCAGTGCCCGTGCTACCCTGCGCACCACCTGGGCCATGTCCAGAGTGGGGAAGGGAGGGAGGTCTGGCTGATGGTGAACCTTCAGGTCTACCAGCACGGGCCCCCTCAACGTAAAGACCCCTGGCAAGGCGCTTGCCAGCTCCTCCAGGTTCTCGAAGGCGTAGGCATGGGGGTAGCCAGCAGCCCTGGCAAAGGCCGCGAGGTCTATCTTTCCTGCACCTGGAATGGGCTGGCCCCCGGTGGTGGTGTATGCCCCGTCCTCATAGACGAAGTGGTAGAGGTTGGGCGAGGCCATGTGGGCGATGGTGACCAGGCTGCCCAGGTTCATCAGGAGGCTACCGTCGCCATCAAGCACGATAACCCGCCTGTCGGGGCGGGCCAGGGCCACCCCCAGGCCCAGGGAGGAGGCTTTGCCCATGCAGCCGAAGGCGTAGAGGTCCAGGGGATGGCCGGGGCTGAGGGCTGCCCACAGCTTGAGGGCCGTCATCGTGGGCACGACGATGCTATCGCCACGGTGCCGGGCGATGAGCTCCGTGGCCTCCGCCGAGGGGATCATGGCTACTGGTACTCCCGGCAGATGAGGATGGCGACGGGCCTGGCCGTGGCCTCCGCGTCCCTGTGGGCCATGGCGATGCGCTCCACCTCGCTGTCCCTCTCCAGCAGATAGTAGGGAATGCTCCAGGCTCTCAGTAAGGGCTCCAGATGGACCGCGGCCGAGTCGGAGCTGGGGCCGTCCCCGCGATACCCCCTGTACCCAACGAGCAGGACCAGAGGCAGCCGAACGTCCAGGGCCAGCCCGCGGATGGAGTCCCCCGCCTCGAAGAAACCAGTGCTCTGCATCATCACCAGGGGCCTCTTGCCGCCCACCCACAGGCCGGCAGCGATGGCCACCGCCTCTCCCTCGCGGCACACGGGCACAAGGGTCACGCTCCTCTCACCCTGGAGGGCGCGGTGCATGAGGCCGGTCTCGCTGTCGGGCAGCCAGACGATGTGGGTGAATCCGAGCCCCTTTACGGCCTCTAGCACTCGTGCGGCGCGGAGCCGGCCCTCTGCCATTTCTCCTTGACCTTTCCTTGCCCCTGATATAGATTTGCCGTGCCTGACCCCGATTTTAGAGCCGTGGCCGTATCTTGGCAAGGACAAATCAAGCGGGAGGTGGCCTTGATGGAGAAAAACCAGGTGAAAGCCAAGCTTCAAGCCGGCGAACCGGCCCTGGGGGCCTTCTGCAACATCCCATCGCCGGAGACCGTGGAGATATTGGGGCTGCTGGGGTTCGACTTCGCCATCATCGACGCGGAGCACGGCACCCCGGGCGTGCAGGACGTGGAGCACATGGTCAGGGCCGCTGAGGCCACCAACATCACGCCAATAGTGCGTATTGCGACGAAAGAGCCCCAGGATATACTCCGCTACCTGGACACCCGGGCCTCCGGAGCTCAAATCCCCATGGTCAACACCGGCGGCGAGGCCAGGGCCGTGGTCAGCGCCGTCAAGTACCCGCCGGTGGGGCGGCGTGGCCTGGCAGGGGTACGCGCCAACGGCTGGGGAATTCCCCTCTCTTTGGGCGAGTACACGACGAGGGCCAATAAGGAGACCTTGGTGGTGGTGCAGATTGAGACGGCCGAAGCGGTCGCTGTGGCCCGCGAGATTATCGAGACCGCGGGCGTAGACGTGGTCTTCCTGGGCCCTACCGACCTGTCCGCCTCTCTGGGCTACCCAGGCCAGACCACCCATCCGCGGGTGCTGGAGGTCATCGAGAGGGTGGGCAGGGAGGCCATAGCCGCCGGCAAGGCGGCGGGCACCATTGCCAGGGACCCGGAGGCCTATGCCTACTGGAGGCAGCGGGGCTTCCTGTACCTTTGCACCGGCGTCACGTATTTCCTGGCCCAGGCTGCCCGGGAATACCTGGAGGGCTCCAGGCGGAAAGAGACGGCCTTCCGTGCAGCACGGCCTTAGGAAAGGAGACTCCATGGAAAGGGTGGGCTTCATCGGGCTCGGCATCATGGGGCGGCCCATGGCCATCAACCTGCTTCGCGCGGGATTCCCTCTAACCGTCTGGAACCGCACCCCCACCAAAACGCAGGCCCTGGTATCGGAGGGGGCCTCGGCCGCTTCTTCTCCCAGAGAGTTGGCAGAACGCTCTACGGTAATCATCACCATCGTCACCGACGCGCCCGATGTGGAGGAGGTTGTCCTTGGACCGCAGGGGGTGGTGCATGGAGCCAAGTCAGGCTCCGTGGTGATAGACATGAGCACCATCTCTCCTCGGGCTACCAGGGAGATAGCAGCCCGCCTTGCCCAGCACGGCGTGCACATGCTGGACGCTCCCGTGACCGGTGGGGAGGTCGGCGCACAGCAGGGCACCCTATCCATCATGGTGGGTGGGGAGAGGGCCGTCTTCGAGCGGTGCCTGCCCGTGTTCCAGGCCCTTGGCAAGCGCATTACGTACATCGGCGGGAGCGGGGCAGGGCAAACGGCCAAGCTGGTCAACCAGATCATCGTGGCTGGCACACTCCTGGCCGTCTGCGAGGGCCTTCTCTTCGCGGCGCGCTCGGGGGTGGACCTTCAGGCTACCCTTGACGCTGTATCCGGAGGGGCGGCGCAGTCCTGGCAACTGGAGAACCAGGCCCCCAGGATACTTCGGGGAGATTTTGCGCCTGGCTTTATGGTGAAGCTGATGCAGAAGGACCTCCGGATAGTCCTGGACGTGGGTCGGGAGCTGGCCCTGTCGCTGCTGGCGACTGGACAGGTCCATCAGCTCTTCCGGGCTCTGGAGGCTCAGGGCCTAGGCCAAGAGGGCACCCAGGCCCTGATGAAGGTAGTGGAAGCCCTGGGAGGGGCAAGGGCCCGCCTGCCGGGGCACGAGGGGTAATAAAAGCGGCAAAGCCCTGGTGTGCTATACTCTTGCGGAAATTCGCTATCTAGGGCACCCCTTACTTCACTCAACGGAGGGCATATTGACTAGCCAACGGACCATCACCCAGGAGGTGGCGGAGTTTATTCTATCCCAGAAGTTCCGAGGTCTGCCCAGGAACGTAGTCCGGGAGAGCCGTCGCTGCATCCTGGACGGCCTGGCCGTGATGCTGGCTGGCTCTACGGAGAGCTCGGCCCATGTGATCCGCGGCTATCTGAAAGAGACGGTCTCCAGGGGCCCGGCTACCGTTGTCGGCAGCCCGCTTAAGGCTCAGACTCATCTGGCGGCCCTGGCCAACGGCACCAGCGGCCATGCCATGGACTACGACGACACCCAGCTCTCCTCCACACCCGATCGGGCCTACGGACTCCTCACCCATCCGACGGTGCCCGTCTTGGCAGCCGCTTTAGCTGTAGGTCAAGAGGTTGGGGCCAGCGGAAAAGAGGTGTTCAACGCCTTTTGCACTGGCTTTGAGGTGGAGTGCAAGATCGCCCAGGCGATCAGTCCGAAACACTATCAGCAGGGGTTCCACAGCACCGGCACCATGGGAGGTTTCGGGGCCGCTGCCACTGCGGCCAAGCTGTGGGGCCTCACGGTAGAGCAGACGAGGATGGCCCTGGGCATTGCCGCCTCCAAGGCTGCTGGTTTACGGGTCAACTTCGGCACGATGACCAAGCCGTTGCACGCTGGGGCCGCGGCAGAAAACGGCGTTGTGGCTGCCCGCCTAGCCCGCTTGGGCTACACCGCCGACCCCAGCGGCCTGGATGGACAGTGGGGCTTCTTCCAGGTTACTGCCGGAGGCTGCGAGCCCGAATACATCGTCGGCAAGCTGGGCAAGCCGTGGAGCGTGGTAAACCCAGGGGTTTCGGTGAAGCCCTACCCCTGTGGTTCCCTCGGCCATCCATCTATGGACGCCATGCTGGACCTGGTACAGGAGTACGATGTGAAGCCGGACCGAGTGGAGGAGATACGGGTGGGGACCACGTCTTTCGTCCTTGCCCCCCTGCGGTACATGAAGCCCCAGAACGCTCTGGAGGCTAAGTTCTCGATACCCTTCATGATGGCCATCCTTGTGCTGCGCAGGAAGGCGGGGATTGAGGAGTTCAAGGACGATGTGGTCCTGAGCAAACCGGTCCGGGAGATGATGGGCAAGGTGAAGCCGTACCTGAACAAGGAGATCGAGGCCAAGGGTTTCGACCGGATCCGCAGCGTTATCGAGATCAAGCTGAAGGGCGGACGGGTGATATCCAGAGAGGCGGAGGCCTCGAGAGGCTCTCCCATGCGGCCCATGACCGCTGAGGAGATGGAGGAGAAGTTCCGAGACTGCGCCAAGGGCGTGCTGAGCACGCGGCGGGCCTCCCGGGTGCTGGAAGCGGTTGAAAGGCTGGAGGGGTACGCGGATATCAACGAGTTCATGGCCCTGCTCAGGGGCAAGTAGAGGCAAGGAGGCCCCGTATGCTGGCTGATGCTCATGCTCACATCTCTGACTACTCAGAGGAGGGGCTCTCTCTGGCCCTGGGCCGGGCCAAGGCCAAGGGCGTAGAGATGGTCGTTGGCCTGGGCGCCGACGTGGAGACCTCTCGTCGCACGGTGAGCCTGGCCAAGGGGAGGCCCATGGTCTATGCCGCGGTGGGGTTCCATCCCTGGTTTCTCAAGGGGCCTTTCACGGACAGGGACCTGGAGGATATCCGCGCGCTGGCCAAGGAGGAAAAGGTGTCCTTCATCGGGGAGATTGGGCTGGACATAAACCGGAACGCCGATCGCTTCGAGGAGCAGAAGCGCATCTTCGCGCAGCACCTGGACCTGGCCAAGGAGTTGGACCTGCCCATCAACGTTCACTGCCGTGGCGCCGACCGGGAGCTTCTGGAGCTGATGGAAAGGCAGGGCATGCCGAGGCGGGGAGGCGTGGCCCATAGCTACTCCGGAGGCGCGCAGCTCCTCCAGGCCTACCTGGACCTGGGGTTCTACATCTCCATAGGCAGAGGCGGCCTGAGGATTGACCCTGAGACTGAGAAGGTTGTGAAGGCCGTGCCGCCGGAGCGACTTCTTCTAGAGACGGACTCGTCGGCGGCCTCTTCCAGGCAGGAGAACGCCTACGAGCCTGCCAGCGTGAGCATTATCGCCGAGAACGTCGCCAGGGTGAGAGGCGTGTCTCCTGGGGAGCTGGGAGACGTCACGACAGCCAACCTGAAGAAGCTTATGAGAATCCAGTAGGAGTGCTGCCATGCTGGCCGATGCGCACGCTCACCTTTTCGAATGGCGGGAAATAGGGCCCGCCAGGCGGGTGTGGGTGTGATAGTGACCCTGGGAGTGACGCCGCGCACCTCCTACAAAAGCCTTGAGCAGGCCCTGGGGGAGAAGACTCTGGAGAACCTGGAGCGTATGACCGGTCCCTTGAGAGAGATAGGAGAAGCCCTTGGCTGATCGCTCGGCTATGGCAGCCCAGACAGAGGTTGCCGCTGAGTCCAGTTTACGCCAGTGGGTAGTAGCCCTCACGGTCGCCAGCGGGAACTTTGTCACTACCCTGGAGATCTCCACCAGCGTGGCCTTGCCTTTCATCGCCAGCCGCTTTCAGGTGGACGTGGCCACCGTTCAATGGCTCGTAATCCTGTACTTCGGCACGCGGGTCGGGCTGCTGATAGGAGCCGGCGGTGCAGCCGACCTCTTCGGCCTAAAGCGGTTCTACGTTTTGGGGCTCATTCTTTATGCCATAGCCTCTCTCGTTGCAGCCTTCTCTCCCAGCTTCGCCGCTCTTCTGGGGCTAAGGATGTTCATGGCGGTAGGCATCGGGTTCATCCAGGCGTCAGGCCCTGCCCTGATAGGCCGGACCTTTGGCGCAGGGCGGCGGGGCCGCGGCCTAGGTGTGGCCATGGCAGGAGTGGCCCTGGGCCAGATAACAGGGGCCCTGGCGGGAGGGCTGCTGGTGCAGCGGTTTGGCTGGGAGGCCGCCTTCCTCATACGAGTGCCTACGGGTATCCTGAGCGCCACCCTGGCCTTCGTCGTTCTCCGGGAGTACCGTTCCGGTGGCCGGGTGAGGGACTTCGACTTCGTTGGCATGGCTACCCTTTTTGTGGGCCTCTTTTCTCTCCTGGTAGGCGTCAACCTGGCCCGCCAGTTGGGGTGGACCTCCCCCATCCTTGCCACTCTTTTCGTAGTCTCAGCCGTCTTCCTGGCCTCTTTCTACTTCAACGAGAGAAGGGCCCGCTCGCCTGTCCTGGACCTGGGGCTGTTCCGCATCAGGGGCTTCAACCTGGCGGCATCGGCGCCCCTTGTCCTCCAGGTGGCCCTATGGACCATTTGGACCCTCTTTCCCTTCTACATAACAGGTGTCCTCAAGCACGGGCCCTTCGCAGTGGGGCTTATGATGGCCGTCATGTCCATTGTGTGGTTCGTGGTCTCCCCTGGCGCCGGCTGGCTTTCAGACCGCATCGGCTCCCGGCACATATCCATCAGTGGCCTTGCGCTCGTCTCTCTAGGCTTCTTCTTCCTCAGCTTCCTGGGCGACAGATCATCTCTCGCTCTGGTGGCCGTGGGGATGATGGTCCTAGGGCTGGGGGCCGGCAGCTTCGGCGTCTCCAACCAGAACCTGATGCTGAACTCGGTGCCAAAGGAGCGTTTCGGGACAGCCTCGGCTTCCCTGGGCCTAGCTGGGGCAATGGGGAACACCTTGTGTGTGGCTGTCTTTGCTGCTTTCTTTGTGGCCCGGAAGGCGGCCCACAGCGGGGTTGAGTACCTGGCCTTTCAGGATGTCTTCCGGCTGGCGGCGATCATTGTGCTGGCCGCGGCGGTCCTCTACGTGATGGTGGGCCGAGGCCTGGGCCCGCGCAAGGAAGGGGCTCCTCCTTAGACCCTTCGGCCAGGCTCACACTGAGCGGTATTCCCTGGGCAACCAGGTCTAAAATTAAGGCTACCCGACTAGCCGCGGCTGACCCCAGCGGGGACGGATACGGATGCAGGGACTTTGGGAGGCCGCAGCATCAGGTACAACACCGCCGCAACGACCGCTGCCATAGCGAAGGGGACCAGCGCGAGGGTGTAGCTGTCTGTCCTGTCCCAGACCCATCCGGCGTAGACGGGCATGCCAAATGAGGGAAACGTGCTAAAAAACTGCATGACCCCCCGCAGCGTGGCGAAGTGCTTGCGTCCAAAGAAGTCCCCCACGATGGCGATCATGACGGCGTTTGTGCTCTCAGCAGCAGCGTACAAGATGATGAACCCATAGAGGTGCCAGGTCTCGCCAGCGCCGTTGAGGATGAGCAGGGCCAGACCCCCGGCGATGGACCCCAGAGCGATGAGCACCCGCTTGTTCAGCCTGTCGGCGAGCCGACCCATGATCAAGGCGCCCGGCATTCCTATAAGAGCCATGGTCCCCAGCAGATTGGCGGCTTCCTGCCTCCCAGCCCCTTTCCACACCAACATCGGCACGGCGTGGACCAGGACAGCCCCCAGCGCGGCCGCCCGGACCCCCTGGGCCAAGGTCATGAGCCAGAAGGCGGAGGTTTTCATCGCCTCGGATAGGGTGAAGTCGTGGTCTGAGGCTTTTGGTTTTCGCTCGGCAGGCTCGGAAGAATGCCGGGGCGACGTCACGGGCGTCAACACAGCCCCGTCAGGCAGAAGGCCCATGGATTCAGGAGAGCGCCGAAAGACCTGGGCTAGAGGAACCACGACAACAATGATGATGACTCCCACGATAATGGCGGTTGTCTGCCACCCCAGCCGGTACACCAGGAACGAGATTGCGGGGACAAGGAGAAAGGCCCCCGCGCGATTGGAAGCGGCCAGTGTGCCCAAAACAGTGGCGCGATACTTGTGGAACCAGGTGTTGTAGGCGACCTGGAGGGCCGAAAAGAAGCCCACTGAGAAACCGGTAGAGAGAACCACCACGTACACCAGGAGAAAGCTCCAGAAATCGCGGACAATCAGCCCCAGAAGTATATAGCCAAGGCCCGCCAGCGCTGCCCCTGCCGCCAGCATCGCTCGAGGCCCAAACCTGTCAATGAGCCGACCGGCAATAGGAGCCTCGAAGCCACCCTCCAATCGCGCCGCAGCGAAGACGAGGGAAGTGGCAGTGCGACTCAGCCCCAAGGACTGGCTAAGGGGAAGGAAAAAGACGGAAAAGCCGTAGCCATGCATGGCTCCCGTGAGAGTCAAACCGGAGCCCGCAGCCACAATCCACCAGCCGTAAAAGACTCGCTTCCGAGTCTTCAACACGCGCGAGAGCATGGCCCTCCTGACTCCGCACGGTCCAACCCGCTTAGTGTAGGCTCCATTCCACCGATCGTAAAGCGCCAAGCCTCCGCCAGCCTTCCCAGCAGAGGAACCCGGGAAGCCATCTCTTGGAAGAAAGGGAGCCCCACGCCCTGGTAATAACTCGACTAGGGAGAAGGGGCTTAGAGTAAGAACTCTTTAGCCAGTAGATTCCTGCACTATATCTGGGCGCGGTAGCAGGGATTGGAAGGGCTAAGGCGGGATAAACTCGGCGATACCTGCAAAACTCCCGCAGCGCTCCGCAGGTGGTCCTTGTACGCCTGGTACATGAAGCCCACGTAGTCGCGGCCCCCGATCTGGGGCTCCAGCAGATGGTCCCAGATGAACTCGCCGGGGCCCTTGGCGCTGAGCTGTGCTGACACGGCGTCCCCCCAAGGCCCCGGTTCCCCCGCGGGCTGCGCTAACTTCGGGATGGATTCTAATCTCACTGAGGCAGTTGGTTCAATAGTTCCTGAGCTATGGTATCACCATTTCTGTTGACAACCGACCTGACGTGTGGTATTAATTGGATACTGTGGCTCCGATACGACCAGACCACTACGACTACGCGTTCAGACCAGGTGTGTTGGAGAGTAGCCGGAAACGCCTGGGGTTGACTCAGGCCAAGCTGGCTGAGCTTCTGGATGTCCCGGTCAACACGGTCTCCCGCTGGGAGACTGGGGCCACTACCCCTGACGCCAACGCTCTCGCCGCTATCTACTCCATCGCCAAGCAGCAAGATGTCACCCCTCAATTCTTCCAAAGGAGGGCTACAGTGCAAACCGCCGAGCGGCAGAGGACGAAGCTCATTTTGGCCTGGGACTATCAGAACAGAGGCCTCGATGCGAGTGAAGTGGCGTCTGAGTGGTCCTACATGTGGAAATACATCGACTTGCTTCATCCTGGCACCAAAGCCAGCCGCCAACTATGGGCTTATACTTCTCCATACCAATGGAATGCCGCTGACGAGTTAAAGAAGCTCAGGTTCCAAGTTTATGACGGCGCGTTCGATGCGGACAGCCAGCTTGTCCAGGACGTTAGGGCGGAATGTCAGAAGAAACCGAACAAGACAGTCTTCGTACTGGCTGCAGATGATGGCAACTACGTCGAGCTTCTGCGAGGTCTGAAGGAGATCGGCGTCGATGTGTATGTATGGGGAACGGACCAATGCAACGAGCGGCTCGTCAAAGCCGTAGACCCTGGTCATTTCATACATTGGGACGGTCCATTTGTAGTCACAGAGTGTGTCGATGTCGTCAGAGGGTTGAACGGGAGGCAAATCACACGCGCAGAGTTTGGAAGCCTCTGCAAGAGCCGACTTGATGAGGAAGGGGCATACCCCTATGAAGTCGGGTTCAGCGCGAAGAACCCGTACAGCAGTGTACTTAGGTGGTTGGACAGACAGGGAATTGTCGAAATTACAGAGGTTACCGGGAAATCAGATACGGTCTCTATTCGCCTTGGTAAGACAGTAACTGGACGCAGATGATCCACGCAGCCGTTGGCTCTGAGGCTCCACCATGCCCGAAGTCGATGCACGCACCCTAGACCTCCACGGCCTGACCTGGACTGAGGCACAGGCCGCCTTCATTGACTTCTACAACAGCGCGGTGCACCTGGCGGGCGGGAACGCGGGTAGGCTAGACGTGGTGCATGGCTACGGTTCCACTGGCACAGGCGGCGTGCTGCGTACCCGGCTGCGGGGATTCCTAGATAGGCATAAGTCCTACCTTGAGTTCCAGCCTGGGGAGAATGTAGACGGCAATCGAGGCCACACTATTGTGGTGCCGCTGAAGCCGCTCCCTTCCCTAGGTGACCAGTTGGTAGAGGAGATTTGGGCCTACTGCGAGCGGCCCCGCGCCCAGAGCAAAATCATCGGCAAGTTCCGCCGGCACGGGGAGATCGAGGTGCTGCGTGCCATCAAGGTGCTGGAGAAGCAACAGCGATTGCGGGCCTTGACGCACGGCGCGCTAAGGCTGTATCAGGCAGCGTAACACGGCTTGGCCAGCAGCACTTCCTTCTGTACGGAGCTCACCTCCTGTTGCCCGTTTGCCCTTGCTCAATAAACCGCTTCGGCAGCTTCTTCCTCAACTCCTCCCAGGCCATGTGGGTGTATATCTGCGTGGTGCCAATGTCGGCATGGCGCAGCACTTCGCGGTTGTCTTCGTCGCGCTGGCGTTAGGGCCCGCGCGCTGACATCGATCCTGCCGATTGCAGGCCAGGTAGCTTAGGCTGCCTCAAGATTTCCAATACCTGCAGCTCCTCAGATGGGAAACTGATATGCCGAGCTTACGCAAGCCCAAGCGGGGCACGAGCCTGGCTCTGGCTGCGCTCATCCCTCCGATAGGCTCAGGGCCGGCTGGCTCGTGATGACCCTTCGACAGGCTGTGGCCGAGCGGAGGACCGGGCTAGCCCGTCTTGGGCTCCACACGGGATGCGCCTACGCCTTCAGCCCAGGCCTGGATGCCCATGTTGAAGGAGACGCCGCCGAGGACCATGACCACGCACTGCAAGGCCTCCAGTATCTCCTGCTTGGTAGCGCCCGCCGTGAGGGCCTCCTTCACGTGGAGTTTGATGTGCTCCGCGCCCGCCTGTTTCGCCGCCAGGGCTACTATCTGCAATAGCTCCTTGGTCTTCCGGTCCAGGGTGCGCTGGCCCGTGTAGGTGTACCTGACAAAGGGGTCATAGAGCTTCACCCACTCGAAGTCCTCGGCCACCATCACCTTGTGGAAGTCCAGGACGTAGCCCCGGTTCTGGTAAATCCGCTGGATGTAATCCTGCTGCTCCTTGGTCATGAATCCTCCTTTCCTGCATTGGGTAGAGTGGAGATCATCTCAAAACCCTCACCCCCTGGCCCCCTCTCCCGCCGCGGCAGGAGAGGGGGAAGAATTGATGAACTTGGGGGCACGTCCCCCAAGCCCCTTGCCAGAGGGGGAAGCCCCCTCTGGACACCCCCCAGGGCGAGCTTTGAGATGACTCCGTGGTTTCCTTTGACGGGCATAGGGCTAGAACAGTTTTAGCTGGGCGGGCAGATTGCCTCTGGAGAGGTGGGTGGCCTTGTATCCCAGGCTGCGAAGGTGCTCCGCCAGGTGGGGAAAGCCGAAGACGGTGTAGACCCGCCTGGGGCTGACAGCCTTCACGAAGGCCACCAGCTCGGCGAAGTCGGCGTGGTCGCTGAGGGGCAGGGCCTCGTCTACCCGAAAGCGGCTCCTGGCCCACGTCTCGATGGCCCAGCCGGTAAGAAAGATGAGCCGCCTCCTTTTCAGCTCGTGGAGCTCCTCCCGGGCTGACCCCGGAGGAAAGAGGAGCACCTCGCCATCCCTGGGACGGCCGTCGTAGGGCCGAAGGGAGCCTCCCTTCGGGAAGGGTACGCCAAGCTCCTGGTAGGCCATGGTGGCCTCGTAAATCTCTGGGGCAAGGGCCGCCGAGAACCCCTGCTTCAGGAGGTGCCACAGGACCTCCTGGCTCTTCCCCACGCGGTATGCCAGGACCACGGGCACCTTCCCCGCCTCCTGGGCCTGCTTCAGGGAGGTCTCCAGCTTCGACAGCACCTGCTCCTCAGAAGGCAGTTGAAACCGCGGCGCTCCGAAGGTGGACTCCATGATGAGGGTGTCGCACGGGACTGTCTGCAAGGGCGCTGCCGTGGGATTGGGCTTCACCTTGAAGTCGCCGGTGTAGACGACCCGCTCGCCGGTGGCCTTGGACGTGAAGAGCAACTGGGCCGAGCCGAGGCAGTGGCCCGCGGGGTAGAGGGTGATGGTGCCCTGAGGCGTGCTCATAGGCTCGCCGTACTCTAGCTGGATAGCTCCCTTCTTGAGGGGCTGGCCAACAAGTCGCGCCGTTGCCGGTGTCGAAATCGGCTGGGCGTGAGGGCCCACGTGGTCCTTGTGGGCGTGGGAGATGAAGGCGCTGCCCCGGCGGGCGCGGCTGTCCATCCAGAGGCCTGCCGCTGGCAGGTAGATCCCCCGCTCGAAGAGCACCTCCACAGGCCATCCCCTCAGGTAGTGGCGACAGAGGTGGGCTTGAAGGAGCCCCGCAGGAAGCCAGGACTCAGGCTAGCGACAAGAGTGAGGAGGAGAATGGCGATGCCTGCACTTACGGCCAGGCCCGCGGAAGGGCCCAGGGAAGTTATCAGGCTGCCCATGACCAGGGCGCCCATGGGTCCCAGGCTCATGGAGAAAGACATGGCGCCTGAGGCCACCAGGCTGGGTTGGATCACGCCCATAGGGGCAAAGATAAAGCCGTGGACGACAAGTATGAATGTCGAAAGGGTGAACCACCGAGATAAGGAAAATAGTATAGTAGCGACGGCCAGGGAGTAGGCGAACCCAAGCCAGAACAGGGCTGGGCGCGAGATGGTGCCGCGGCTGACCATGAACAGGGCCCCGCTAACGGAACCCAGAGTGCCCACCGCCGTCATGACCCCCAGCTTGGTGGCGCTGATGTGGAGGACATCTCTGGCAAAGGTAGGCATCATGGAGAGCATGGGAAGGAGGAAGAAGTTAGTTACCATGGCCCCCATGACGATGCCCAGGATCATCTTGTTCCGGGACACATAGGCCAGCCCTCGTAGAGTGTCGCCGAAAATGGAGGTGGCCTTTTGTGGCCCCGAGGTCCGCCTCTGAAGTCTTACAGGGATCAGGAGCAAGAGGGAGCCCAATTGGGCAGCCGTTACTGCAGTCACGGCTATATGAGGACCTGCCACATCGTACAGCACCCCTCCCATGAGAGGGCCCAGGCCCCGGCTGGCGTGGCGCCCGAAGGAGTCCAGGGACATGGCGTTGATGATCCCCTCATCGCCCACAATGTCGTGGGTGGCTACTCGATAGGTAGTGAGGTCCACCATCCGGCCCAGGCTTGCAATGCCGGAGGCTACATAGATATGCCATAGCTGGATCTGCCCCGAGTACATAAGGGATGTCAGGAACAGCAGGGGAAGGAACTTTATGGTGCCTCCCACTACCAGGAGAGACTTGCGGGGGAAGCGGTCCGAGAGGGCCCCGGCGAATGGGCTGAGAAAGAGCTGGGCCACCCCCTGGTAGAAGACGAACTGGGCCAGGTTCCAGGGGCTCCCCGTTGTCTCCAGGACATACCATCCCAGGACCAGAGCGCTCATTGTGGAGCCGAGGTAGTTCATCAGGGCGGAGCCCCAGAGCGGTCGGAAGTCGGGGTTTTTCAGGGCAAGCAGGAGGCGACTTCCCAGGGGCAGCCTCGCAGTCAATAGGGGAGCCTTGGAGCTCATGGGGGGGATTCTACGGAAAAGGAGGCGAGTTAACAAGCCTCAGCAAAGAGGATTTGGCTGACCTTAGTTAAGTTTGTTGCGGTCGCTGTATTCCGCCTGCTCTTGGGCTTCTCGACCTTCAGAGCTAGCCGCCCAGGGCCATCCGATTGTAAAATAGGATGATAGGGGTTCCGGAAAGGGCCATGACAGACTTCTCGAAGAAGCTGCGAGCCAAGGGGGGCCATATCTGGCAGAGGACTCTGGCCCACCCCTTCGTGAGGGGCATCGGCGACGGCTCCTTGCCTCTGGAGAAGTTCCGCTATTACATGGCGCAGGACTACCTGTTCCTGATAGAATACAGCCGAGTCCTGGCACTGGCCAGCGCCAGGGCGCACAGCCTGGAGGAGATGGCCTGGTTTGCCCGGCTGCTGGACTCGACCCTCAACGTGGAGATGGGCCTCCACCGGGGCTTCGCTGGAATGTTTGGTATAACGGAGCGGGAGCTGGAAGCAACTGGCCCATCCCCGTCGACACACGCCTACACCCGGCACCTCCTCCACGCCTGCTATACAGGCTCTATGGGTGAGGCGGCCGCTGCGCTCCTACCCTGTCAGTGGGGCTACTGTGAGATAGGCCAGGCCCTGGCGAGGAAAGGGGAGCCTTCCCAGCAACCCCTCTACGGCCAGTGGATACGCATGTACGCCTCGGAGGAGTTTGCCGCCCTGGCCCGCCAGCTTCGGCAGATGGTGGACCGCCTCGGCGATGAAGCCTCACCTTCCGAGCAGGAGAGGATGGCGCAGGCCTTCCTCACCTCCAGTCGGTACGAGTACCAGTTCTGGGAGGCGGCGTGGAATCTGGAAAACTGGCCTGTGTAGATTCGATAAGATGAGGGACCGGGAAGAGATCATCGTCGTCAAGGGCCTGACCAAGCGCTACGGCCCACTTGTGGCAGTAAACTCCGTGTCCTTCTCTGTCGGGGAGGGGGAGGTGTTCGGCGTTCTGGGGCCCAACGGGGCGGGCAAGACCACCACCGTGGAGATTCTCGAGGGAATGCGCACGCCGGACTCCGGTACGGCGACGGTAGCTGGCATCGATGTGGTGCGGGAGGCGGCGAAGGTCAAGGGGATCATCGGCGTTCAGCTTCAGACCTCGGCCTTCTTCGACGGCCTAAACCTGGTGGAGCTGCTGGAGCTATTCGGCACCCTCTACCGCCGCAAGGTGGTGGGCCGACAGCTCCTGGAGCAGGTGGAGCTGGCCGACAAGGCCAAAGCCAGCTACAAGCATCTCTCCGGCGGCCAGAAGCAGAGGCTCGCCATTGCTGCCGCCCTGGTGAACAACCCCAGGGTCCTCTTCCTGGACGAGCCTACTACGGGTCTGGACCCCCAGGCCCGCCGGCACATGTGGGGGCTCATCAGGTCCCTTCAGCAGGAGGGCAAGACCATCCTCCTGACCACCCACTACATGGAAGAGGCGGAGGAGCTGTGCAACCGGGTGGCCATCATGGACATGGGGCGCGTCATCGCTCTGGATACACCTGCGGCCCTGATCGACCAGCTACTGGCCAAGGGGTTCCGCAACGAGCGACCTCCTCGGCTGGCCAACCTGGACGATGTCTTCCTGGACCTAACTGGAAAGTCTTTGAGGGAGGACTGAGACGAGCCCCGCCGTATCACTAACCATCGCCGCCCTGAAGATGTACCTCCGCAACCGGCAGGCCCTCTTCTGGGCCCTGTTCCTGCCCATCATCATCATGGTCATCTTTGGCCTCTTCAACTTCGACTCGGCGCCCAAGGTTAAGATCAGGGTAGCGGACCAGGCCCGCACCCCCGCTTCGGAGGCCTTCGTCGGGGCCCTCGGCCAATCAGGGATCGTCGAGCTGACCCAAGGCGACCGCGAGGCTGCCCTAGAGGAGCTGAAGAAGGGCGGGATCGACATGGTCGTGGTGCTGCCTCCCGGCTTTGGCGCCGCGGGCCAGCAGCCTGCCGTCGAGGCGCTGTACCACAGTGGCCGACCCCAGTCGGCCCGCACGGGGGAGACCGTTGTCAACCGGGTGCTGGATGAGATGGCCTTCCAGGCGGCGGGCGTGGAGAGGCCCTTTAAGTTAGAGACCAGGCCGGTAGAGGCGAGGAACCTGCGCTACATCGACTTTCTGGTGCCAGGCGTGATAGCCATGGCCATCATGCAGATGGGCATCTTCAGCGTGGCTTTCGCCCTCATCCAGTTCCGCCAGCAGGGGGTCCTCAGACGGCTGAAGGCTGCACCTATCCGCCCCGGGGATTTCCTGGTCGGCCAAGTGATCACGCGGCTCCTGATCTCCATCCTACAAACGGCGGCCCTCATCGGCATGGGGGTGGTCTTCTTCGGCGTCCACGTGGAGGGCAGCTACGTGACGCTTATGACGCTGGCCCTGGTGGGCGGCGCCCTGTTTATAACCATCGGCTTCGTGATCTCCGGCTACATCAGGACGGAGGAGGTGGCAGCGCCGGTCGCCAACGTCGTGGCTATGCCGATGATGTTCCTCTCAGGGGTCTTCTTCCCGCGGGATACCCTTCCGGCCTTCCTGCGGACCCTGACGGACTACCTTCCCCTTACCTACCTGGCCGATGGCATCCGCGAGGTGGCCCTGGAGGGAGCGGGCTTTGTTCAGGTGTGGGGGGACTTCCTGGGCCTGGGGGTGTGGCTAGTCGTATGCTTCATCCTGGCGGCGAGAGCGTTCAGGTGGGAGTGATAGTTCTCCGCTATAGTGGACAACGTGAGCCAACCTTTATGTTCAGCATTCTCCGCGGCGTTGGAAGATGCTCGATAGGCTGCGATGACCGCTGGACTCTCAAAATCCGTGGACCTAAAATTGGGACAGGGCACTTAGAACACCTTACTGCTTAGGCACAACCTGGTGACGGTTGCCAATAGGATATTCGATAGCTTCAATCGGCATTCCAGGGGCTTCGAACTCTATTACAAATTGACATGTGCTGAGCGTAACGTCCACCGCCCGACCCTCATTTCCAGACAATGCTATTTGGTCAGAAGTGTGACTTGTAATTGGCTGAGTAACCCTTAATCTCCCTTCTTCACCTGCTGGAATCCTTGTGCTCCCGTCCTTTCGGGCATCTTGATTGCATGGAGTCCCCCAAAGCGTGAATCTGCCTTGTACTCGGCGCACAATGATCGAGAATGGGAGCATATTGTAGATTGTAACTATGACCTCAATATAGGGTTCACTCTTCCCAACTCCACCCCATATCCAATCTTCGTGGTAAGGGGCAGTTACTTTTATCCGCTTCGACGGATTACTAAGGCAATCTTGGAGATAATTGGTTAGCCAATCGGGATACTTTACCACTGGCTGATTTCTTAATCGCGATGGCTGGCGTTCCTTTCTCCAGTGCGCAACCTGTCTCATAGCCCATAAAGCACCGCCAATGACAAATAGTACCAGTACCAACAACCAAGGGCCAGCGTAGGTAATCCAACCCCACACAACAGCACCGATGGAGAGGGCGCCTAACACGACAACCACCCCAGCGGCAATGAGGTTTTGCATGATGCCTTCGATTTGGCTTTTCACCCATTTGCCCATGCCCCTGAGTCTACCACCCGTCCGTACAGTACGCTAGAGGATAAGCACGATTTTATATACCGCCAGGTAAACCAGCCACCAACGCTTGTCCCAAATACACACTCGCCAATTACGCAAAGCCTCTAGCATATGAACAGTCTACCAAAGACTTCTGGCTTGTGGTATATAAGCCCCGAATAATTGATTGACCCAGTGTTGAAACCACTTCATCGCTGTGTAGCAGACGTTTATCACTGCTTACCATTTCTCTGCCCTCACCACCAGGCAGTCCCAGCGGAACCGTAGCTGGCCCTGCTCCTGCCGTATAGCGAAGGCCCCCCTTATCGGGGCAGGAGCCTCCAGGAAGTCCTTGCGCAGTTTCGCCGCCTCCTCAGGCGCCACGCCGGTGCGGGCCACCCAGCTATCAGTGAGGGCCGTGCTCGCCACCTGGAACCCGTGCCTCTCCAGGAGGGCCAGCCACTCGGAGGGCCTCAGGTCGTACACGTGGGTTGGGTCCCGCCGTAGCTCCACATCGTTCATCCAGCGGGCCGTCTCCGGGTCTTCAGGCGTCACCGTGTCGGCGAGGAGCAGGGTGCCGCCCGGCTCCAGGGCCCGATACCATTCCCGTACGGCAGCCTCCAGGTCACGGAAGTGATGGGCCGCCGTCCGGCAGGTGACCAGGGGCAGAGAGCCCGGGGCAAAGGGTAGCGCCTCAGCTACGGCCACCGCCAGCCCCACGTTGCCGACCTTGCGTCTAGCTGCCTCACGCCGGGCCTCCTCCAGCATGCCGGGCGCAGAGTCGGTGGCGAGGACGAGGTCGCAGTAGGGAGCCACGGCAAAGGCTGTAAAGCCGACGCCGGTGCCCACGTCCACGGCCCACCGGTAGTGTCGGCCTGAGGCGAACTCGGCAAGGACCGCCAGGCTTTCGCCGCTGCGGTGGGCCGCGCTTACGGAGTAAGCCCCTGCCCTCTGGCCCCAGTCTGCATCCCTACTCAACGGCCCTTCTCCAACACTGGAAGCGACTCCCCTTCGCCGGTGGTCACCTGACGACATGGGGCTCCTGCGCCATTAGGGTATCGTCGCGGTTGGCCCACTCGCCGAAGGAGGCGTCGTAGTTCCGCACGCGCTGGTAGCCCAGCAGGGTGAGGACGAAGAGGCCGTGCGCCGCACGGATGCCTCCCTGTCAGTAGGTGATGACCTCTCGTTCAGGGCTTGCCCCGGCCCCTTCCAGCATGGCCCGGAGCGCGCTGGCCGGCTTGAAGACTCTCACGTCATCGTCGGTGACGAAGTTGAGCCACTCCAGATGAACGGCTCCCGGTACGTGGCCGCCTCGCTTGTTGCTGCGCCTGTTCTCGCCCGTCCACTCGCCGTCGGAGCGGACATCCAGGAAGATGGCGTCCTTCTTGCCGACGCACGACCTGGCGTAGTCCAGGGTGCATATCAGGTTGGGGTCTACCTGGGGTGTGAAGGCGGCCCGCGCTACCCTGGGGACCTGGCGGGTTATGGAGCGGCCCTCCT